>JBCDFZ010000018.1:0-95128 GCA_039177115.1 Myxococcota bacterium | reverse complement strand
CCGATGTGCCTCCCGCGATGTTCATGTTCGCCAGGGACCCAGGGATGCGTCGCGCATACCGAAAGGCTGGGCAGAAGGTTCGTCGTTTTCGTTCGATGGACGACGTCGTGAAAAAAGACTTGGTGCCGATGGCCAAGGAGGGAGGCAATCGCCTCGTCAACCAGTTCGACGTGCCGGAGCTCGCGCAGTACGACGAGCGCTACCAGGGTCTCCTCTATCAAGCGGTCCCTACCAAGATGGCGTTTCACGCGGTCGCGACCGAATGGCAAGACGCAGAGGGGAACCCTTCGCTAGTCCTCATCCGATTGTTCGTCTCGAAGGCGCAGGGGTTCGAGAGCTGGGGCTACTACGCCCACCTGCTGGAGGCGTCTCCGTCCGCCTACGAGAAGGCCAAAGAAGACCTGCTCTACGCGGTGCTCAACACAGAGCACAACCGCGCCTTCATCGCCGACTACAACCGGAAGGAAAAGCAGAAGGCAGAGGCCAGCTGGCGGCGGCACAACCAACGCATGCGCGCACAGCAGCGCAACTTCGACGCCCATCAACAGAGAATGCGGACCCAGCGCGAGAACTTCGACGCCCAACAGAAAGCCTATCGGGAGAATACCGACGCCATCAACGACTCGATGATGAACGGCTGGCGCGAGCGGAACGCGATGCGCGACGAGGGGCAGGAGAAGTTCACGGACTACCTTCGCGACGAACAAGCAGTTCGCGACCCAAACACGGGGGACCGATACAAGGTCGAATCCGGGTCGAAGGAGTACTGGAAGAACGCCGACGACGAGTACATCAAGTCAGACGACCTCTTCTACAACCCGAACTCGGATCCAGCCGTCAACAACCAAGACTGGACCAAGCTCGAAGAGGAGCAGTAGCAGGCCGGCCCCGCAGGGGGCGTTCGGTTCGGGGACACGCTCCCCCCCTTCAACCAACCGGAACCGCAAAAGATCTGAACGAAAGATCGCAGCGACGACGCTCGACGAGTTGCCTGGTGCACTAGATTGCAACCTGCGATCTTCGAGCGAGAACCCCATCGCTTCCGGGCGGTTGGCTGGGGGGAGCGTGTCCCCCCAAGGACCCCCAAGGAAAACCCTGTCACGAGTCGCCCTCTTGTTGGCGCTCTTACTCGAGCTCGCCGCGTTGGTAGCGGTCGAGTTCGTCTGGGTCGAAGCCGATGTCGGAGTCGACCCAGTCGTCCCTTAGAAAGTCGTTTTCTGGCGGGAGTCGGAGGACGCGGTCGAGGAAGCGGCGGCATAGCCTGTCGAGGAAGCTCACGTTGCGAGACGCGTGCTGGCCGAGCCATTGGACGAAACGCGCCTTCGTGTCCTCGAGGAATCGTTTCACGATGCGCCCTCCGGCGGTGCGGCGAGGCGCTCGATGCGGCACGGGATGCCTTTGAGGTGGGGGATCCCCTGCTCGCGGTCCAAGAAGTCTTCGTCATCGGGGCAAAGCTGCGCGTCCGCGTGGGTGAGCGCGCCCGACAGGTGACCGAGGCCCTGCTTCATTTCCGGCTTCCACCAGCCGTGCGGGATTCGCACAAGCCCGTCTGGCATGGCTTCCTTGACCAGGACTTTCATGGCGGCGGAACCGGTCGGGTTGATGACCTCCGCCCAGTCGCCTTCCGAGAGCCCCTGCTGCTCCGCGGTCCCAGGGCTGACGAAGAGACTCGGCTCCTGCTTTCTCGAGCGAAGCTCCGGCACGTGCCGTTGCCCCGTCTGAAAAAACTCGTCCTCGCGCACGCCCGTGAACATCATCAGGGGATACTCCGGGTTGGGCGGCGGGTCGTCGCGAAAGTAGGGGAGCGGATCGAAACCCAAGCCCTCTAGGATCGAGGACTTCAGTTCGACTTTGCCGCTCGGCGTGGCGAAACCCGTCTTTTCGTACTTTCGAAACTCCAGTGGCCCGAAGAAGATTTCGTACGACTCCGAGAACTCTTCCCAGTCCATGCCGGATGGCTCGAGTCGGTAGTCGTAGAAATCCTCGAGGGTGTTCCAAGGAATGACGTCACCCCGACCCATCGCCGCTGCGAGCCGCCTCCAAAACGAGAACGTGCTTTCGCACTCTCCGGGTGGCTCCATCGATTTTTGCGAGGGCCGCACCATCGAACTCCATGCGAACGAATCGTGGAGCCAGGGCCGTTCGAGCCAGCTGTCGCCAGGAAGGACGTAGTCGGCGAGCTGGGCGGTTGGTGTCATGAACTGCTCGTGCACGACGATGAGGTCCTGGTTCATCATCGCCTTCAAGATGAGCGGCATGTTGGCGAAGCTCAGGAGCGTGTTGTTGCCGAGAGCGAAGAACGCTTTGACGGGGTAGGGCCCCTCTCCCGCCATCGCGCGAAACGTGGCCGAGGGGTTGGCCATGAAGCACCCCGTGACCTGATTGGTGTACCTGTGCCCCCACACGCGTTCGGTGTGCTCGATGAGCCCCGCCTGACCTTTGTAGGTAAAGGCAGGGTGGGTTTCCGTGCCGAGTTGCTTGGCCTTTTGGGTCTCTGCAAGCACCTCGTGCGCTTCGATTTCCGACTCGGAGATCACGCTCGGATGAAGACCTTGCAGCGCTTCGCCCCCGGGCACGTCGACGTAGCCGCAGACCGATCGCAGGATCGACTGAAGCCGAATCGCCGACGTGCTGTTTCGCTGCATGTCGGTGATTGGTGTCCACGGAATGACCGACGGCCCGTGCGTGGCGTAGACTCGGGCCGCCGCGCGAATCTGCTCCGGGTCGCATCCCGTGATTTCTGCGACGCGGTCGATGGGGAACTCATCGACGCGGGCACGAAGTTCGTCGAACCCGACCGTCCATTTCTCGACGAACTCCTTGTCGTAGAGGCCTTCGTCGAAGATGACTTTCAGCCAGCCGAACAGCATCGCGCCGTCAGTGCCTGCGCGGAGCGGAAGCCAGATGTCGGCACGTTCGGCGTTGGAGCTCTTTCGCGGATCGAGGACGATCAGCTTGGCGCCCCGCGCCTGTGCGCGACGGATCTGGTTGTAGACAGGTACCCAGCTGTTGCGCCTCGGGTTGTGACCGAGCAGGACGATGCAGTTGGTGTTGGTGAAGTCGGCAAACGGGAACCAGCCGTAGGTCATTCGGTTGATCGCTGCGGTGTTGCCTGCGCAGAGCGCCACGCCGCTGATCCAGTTGGGGGACCCCACGTGGTTCATGAGGCGACGTCCGAGACCGTGATCGGTTGCGGTGTTCCACTGGGACGTCGACACCGCCCACGCTTCAGGTCCGTCACGCTCGATGATCGCCTGTAGCCGCGCAGCGATGTCTGTCATCGCGTCGTCCCAACTGACCTGCTCCCATTTCCCTGAGCCGCGTTCGCCGACGCGCTTGAGCGGGTGCATGAGGCGGTTTGGATGCGCGAAGGCCTTGGGTGCGACGATGCCTTTCATGCAGATGTTGTCGCGGAAGATGGGATTGTCGCTCGAACGAACCCGTACGACTCGGCCCTTCTTCACCTCCGTGACCACGTTGCACGAGACGTCGCACGTTGCGCAGAGGGCGCGTTTGGTCTCCACGCCCGGCTTGGTGCGTCGAGGCGCGTGGGGAGAAGAGACCTCGTCGGGATCGACCGAGTAGATGGACGGCATCGATGGCTCCTTTCCTGGTGGCAGCCTGCGAGTACTAAGACATACGCCAAAGTATGTCAAACACAGTTGTTATAAGAGTTTCAATAACTTCATGGATTGACAGTTTCATACCTTTAAGTATGTTATTGCCATGACACAGCCAGCCCAGCGCCCGTCCCGAGGGCGCCCACGGATCGCCGATCCGGCGTCCTACATCGCCGTGGCGTTCGATATCCTCGGCCGCGACGGCTTCCGCGAACTGTCGATCGCGACTGTGGTCAGCCGGCTCAGCGTGACCAAAGGCTCGTTCTATCACCACTTCAAGAACTGGGACGATTTCGTCTGGCGGCTACTCGCTCGGTGGGAGCAGGAGCAGACCGACCGCATTATCGACCTCACCGTTCAGGCGCCGGATCCGGTCGAGCGGCTCCACGTCCTCAAGAGGCATTCGGCAGAGATCCCTCACGCCATCGAGGGTGCGCTTCGAGCGTGGGGCCAGAGCAACCCGATCGTCGAATCCGCGATGAAGCGAATCGATGAACGACGCCATGCGTTCGTCTCCCGTGTATGCGGTGAGTACGTCGGTGATGCGGCGCGAGGCGAGCTCTTCGCCACCGCCGTGATGACGATGACGATCGGCCTTCAGTCGATGTCGCGAAACGCATCCGCGGAGGACTTCTTCGAGCTGTATACGGTCGCCGACACCGCCATGGACGTCGAGCGCGGCGTGTACGGCTAGAACCTACGCCGCTCGTCGTGATCGCGGCGTTTTCGGCGGACGGCCTTGGGTCGTGGTGGCGGTGTGCCGGCAGTGGCAGACGAACCCTTCGTCCGCGAAGAACTCCGCGAAGTTCGCCATCGTCCAAGGCCCGGCGTTGGTCCCGTGAATGAATACGATGGGTGCGTTCATCCGTGACCGATCCCGTTTCACGCGGTGTGCGGCCGCTAGTTCACGACCGCGAGATGCCGTGCCCCGTGCGTCTGCAGGAGCTTCATGCGCCAGTCGACGCCGATGAGTTGGCCAGCTTCGAGAGGGACCCAAATGTTCTCGCCCTCGATCACCTCGCTCGAGAAGATCAGATGATTGACGTAGCCGCTTTCTGAAGGCGCTTCGCACTCGGGAGAGAGACTTGGGCACGTTCCCCGATCCGCGCATCGCGTCTTGTACGTCGACCAGAAGAGCTCTTTGCCGCCCTCGGCCGCTACCATGGTGGTGCCGTCGGTCACGATGGTGGTGAGGAGCGATGGTTCGTCAGCGGGGTCCGTGTCGCAGATCCCGCGTACCTGCCCGAGCGTGGCCTCGAGGGCCATCGAGGTTTCTTCCACGCCGATGCGCCCGGAGAGCGGACCGTGCTGGGACAGGTGCGTGAGAAACAAAAAGAAGAGGATTTCACTGTCGGTATCGCCAAGAATGTAGCGGCGGAGCCGCGGGGCGACGCGGCGGAGGAGCTCCTCGCGACGCTCGGCGAAGTTTCGGATGTCGCCGTTGTGCGCCATGACCCACTTGCCGTACTGGAATGGGTGGCAGTTGAGCACGGAGAGCTCGCCGTGGGTGGCCCGCCGCACGTGCGCGAGCACGGTTTCCGAGGCGACGATTCCGCTCACGCGCTGAAAGAGGGCGCAGTCGATGGCCGTGGTCGGGCTGCGTGTGATGTGCGGCGCGCCGTCGACGTAGAAGGCGACACCCCAGCCGTCGCGATGGTCGCGGCTCTGTGAGCCGAGGGCGTTGTCGGCGTCCATGAGGGACCGATGGACCTGGCTTTGGATGACGCTTCGAAAGCCGAAAAGACGGCACATGACCCAATCATCATGACACGAAGGCCTTTCGATTGCCTCCTCCGCTGTTCAGGACCCGATCACGGTGTTAGGGTGCGCGCCCGTGACGCGGTTTCGGCGCCTTTTCATTGCGAACCGAGGTGAGGTTGCTGCGCGGATCGCGCGGACCTGCGATGCGCTCGGCATCACGCCAGTGTTCGGGGTGTCGGATGCGGACCAGACCGCGCCGTATCTTCGCGACCGGGAGTTCGTGGTGCTCGGTGCGTCACGGGCCAGCGAGAGCTACCTTGCCCGGGAGCGCGTGGTGCAGGCTGCGGTACAAACTCGCTGCAGCGTGCTCCATCCGGGGTGGGGTTTCTTGTCAGAAGATCCCCTCTTTGCGGCGCTCTGCGAAGCCCACGGCATCTCCTTCATCGGACCCCCGGCGTCGGTCATGCAGAAACTCGGTCGGAAGACCCCGGCCAAAAAGGCGATGGCGCGTGCAGGACTGAAACTCATTCCGGGAAGTGACGGCGTGCTCGATGGGCCCGGTGAGGCCGAGTCGATTCTCGAAAGAGTCGGGCTCCCCGTCTTGCTCAAAGCCGAAAGCGGCGGGGGCGGCCGCGGGATGCGCGTGGTTCGAGAGTCGGACGAGCTGCGCGAGGCCTACGACTCCGCGCGGGCCGAGGCCCAGGCGTGCTTTGCCGACGACCGCCTCTACCTCGAGAAGCTGATCGAGGGCGGCCGGCACATCGAGATCCAGCTGCTGGCGGACAAGTACGGCAACGTGGTGCACCTCGGAGAACGAGACTGCTCGGTGCAGCGAAAACACCAAAAGCTCATCGAGGAGTCGCCCGCGCTGGTCCTGAGCGACGAAGAACGCGAGCAAACCTTTGCTGCCGCGGTCGCGGCCACGCAGGCCATCGGCTACGTCGGTGCGGGGACGATGGAGTTTCTCCTCGACGACGGAGGCGAGCTACGGTTCATGGAGATGAACGCCCGGCTGCAGGTCGAGCACCCGGTGACCGAGATGCGCACCGGCATCGACCTCGTCGAAGCGCAGATCCGGGTGGCCGGCGGTGAGCCGCTTTGGTTCTCGCAGGGCGACATCACACTCCGCGGCCATGCCATCGAGTGTCGAATCAACGCCGAAGACCCGAACAACGCCTTTGCCCCGAGCCCCGGCGTGATCGAGCGGTGGCAGGTCGATGCGGCTGAGGGCGTCCGCGTGGATACCCACGTGGAAGACGGCTACGAGGTGCCGCCGCACTACGACAGCCTGGTTTGCAAGGTCATCGCTTGGGGAGACGACCGCAACGACGCGTGCGACCGGCTCACCGCAGCCCTCCGAGGCCTCCGCTGTGAAGGCATCCACACGACGGTTCCGATGCATCTGGCGGTGCTCGACTCGCCGGACTTCCGAAACAACCGCTACGACACGCGCGCGGTTCCAGGTTGGAGTAGCTGATGGCCCACGTCCCTGTCGTTCCGATTGGTAAGGACCGAGAGGCAGTCCTCGACCGTGCGACCTTCGATCGCCAGAGGGAGGGGCACGGCCCTCTCGTCGACAAGCTCGAAGCGGGGCGCGCCGAGGTACGGCACGGCTGGGGCGACAAGTACGTCGACCGCGTGCACGACAAGAACAAACTCACAACCCGCGAACGACTCGAGCAGCTCAAGGATCCGGGAAGCCAGCTCTTCGAAGTCGGGACCTTCGTGAACCACGGAGTCGATTTTGGAGGGCTTCGGTCGCCAGCCGCGGGCGTCGTGACCGCCTTCGCGCAGGTCGAGGGCCGCTGGTGCGTCGTCATCGCGAACGACAACACGGTGGCGAGCGGTGCCTGGTGGCCACAAACGCCCGAGAAGATCGAGCGCGCGCAGGAGATGGCCCGGCGTCTGCGCCTTCCCACGCTGTACCTCGTGGACTGCAGCGGCCTCTACCTGCCCGAGCAAAGCAAGAGCTTCGCGGGCGCCAAAGGGGCCGGGCACATCTTCAAGATGAACAGCCTGCTTTCGGCCGAAGGCGTTCCCCAGATTGCCGGCGTCTTCGGAGACTGCATTGCCGGCGGCGGCTACATGCCGATCATCAGCGACCGCGTGTACATGACCGAGCAGGCGTACATGGTCATCGCGGGCGCAGCCCTCATTAAAGGCGCGAAGAGCCAGCACATCACGTCGCTCGACATCGGCGGGCCTGAGGTCCACGTGCATCAGTCCGGCTGCGCCGACGTACGGGTGCCCGACGATGAGACGCTGCTTCGGTGCCTCCGTCAGGAGGTCGCTCGGTTGCCAACGTCGGGCGCGGCGTTTTACCGGGGCGGCGTCGAGTCGATGGAGCCGGCGCATTCGCCCGCCGAGCTGCCGGGGCTCATCCCGGTGGACCATCGCCAGGCCTACGACGCTGAGGAAGTCGTCGCGCGTCTTTGCGACCAGAGCCTCTTCTGGGAGGTGCTGCCCGACATCGGCCGTGAGATGATCTGCGGGGTGGGCCGCGTCGGCGGTCTCTACGCGGGCTTCGTTCTCAACCGTCAGGGACTCATCGACGATCCCGAAGCGCCGTCCGAGCAGCGCCCCGCGGGGATTCTCTACCGTCAGGGCATCGCCAAGATCAGCACCTTCAGCCGCGCCTGCAACAGCGACGGCATCCCGCTGGTTTGGCTTCAGGACATCAGCGGTTTCGACATCGGTGCCGAAGCCGAACGGCACGGGCTCCTCGCGTACGGTTCGAACCTCATCTACACGAACAGCACCAACGAAACGCCCATGTTCACGGTGCTGCTCCGGAAGGCCTCAGGCGCGGGGTACTACGCGATGGCTGGGCTTCCCTACGACCCGGTGGTCCAGCTCTCCACCCCGATTTCGAGGCTTAGCGTGATGGAGGGACGGACGCTCGCGATCGCCACCTACAACAGCAAGCTCGACGACGACTTCGAGATCGTGACGCAGGATCCGAAGGAGCGAGCGAAGCTCGAGCGAAAGATGGCCGAGGTCGAGGCACGCATCGACGCCGATATGGATCCCTACGTGGCCGCGCAGCAGCTCGACACCGACGAGATCGTGCGCCTGGATGAGCTCCGCGACTGGATTCGCGCGTTGGTGGAGATGAGCTACCAGGGCGTCGGCTACCGACGTGTGAAGAACCCTCGAATCTGGAGTCTTCACGACCTCGACGTGCTGGTGGGCGGGGGGCCGGCGTGAGCGACAGAGTCGTCCTGCGCGCTCGCCCCGGCGACGATGGGGAGACACGCCTCGAGTCGGCGTCGGTGGGCATCTTCACCGCACGCGTCGGTTCTGGCGAGGTCGTCACGGCCGGTCAGCACGTCGGTACGCTCGAGGTGCTCGGAGTGTCGCGCGACCTTCGGGTCCCCAAAGGGGTGTCCGGTCGTATCTCTGCCATCGCGGGCTCCGGCAAGGCACGGGTTCCTGTCCAGTTCGGCGAAGCGTTGCTCACGCTTACCGCTGCTGTGGACGTCGGGGGTGCGGCCGAGCTCGGCGGGTCCGCCGCAGCCGTCGCGGGCACGCTCGCGTTCGAGGCGCCCATGAGCGGTCGGTTTTACAGTCGTCCGTCGCCGAACGACCCCGCGTTCGTTTCGGCGGGGGACACCGTGCGACGAGGTCAGACGGTGGGTCTCCTCGAAGTCATGAAGACCTTCAACCGGTTGGTTTACCAGGGTGACGACCTTCCCGAGGTTGCCGTCGTCGAGTCTGTCGTCCCGGCCGACGGAGACGACGTTGTGCGGGGAGACGTGCTGCTCGGACTACGACCCGCGGGAGACTGACGTGAGGCGTGAGTCATCTCGCAGACTGGTTCTACGACTGGCTCTCGGGATGGCGCTACTCGCTTGCGCGATGGCCTGCCAAAAATCGGCACCGCCTCCTGACGATGCCTCCGACGCCTCCGAAGTTCGGCCGTTCGTGTTCAAGCACGAAGGTCTCTTGCGCGACGTCGGTGTGTTCGATCCGCGCGTCGATCCGAGCGAACGGCTGCGGCCCCTGGTGCTCGTTCTTCACGGGGGGCTCGGCGAAGACGACGATACGGTCAGCCTCAGTTTCGGGAAGCTGAATGCGCTTGCCACGGCCGACGACTTCTTGGTCGCCTATCCGCTCGGGATTGGCGGGCACTGGAACGACGGTCGCAACGTCGAGAGCTACCTCTCCCATCGCGAACGCGTGAATGACGTCGGGTTTCTCACCGCGCTGATCGGGGATCTGGTCGCAAAGAAGCAGGTGGACCCCGAAGCGATATTCGTCGTGGGGGTCTCCGACGGTGCGATGATGGCGCACCGGTTCGCCTGTGAGCGAAACCGTTTGCTTCGCGGGGTGACCGCGGTGATCGGTGCGATGCCTCGAAACGTCGCGCGTCGAAAGTCGAGGTGCGGCAAGGCACCCCTCTCCGTCCTCATGATCAACGGGACCGAGGACCCGATCGTCCCCTGGGACGGCGGGGAGGTGGAGTTCGAGGACAAGAAGCTCGGTCGAGTCATTCCCGTCGTCCGGACCTTCCAGTTCTGGTCGCGACACAACGCCTGTGGCGAGGCGAAGGTATCGATGATTCCGGACTTCTCCCCCGACGACGGCACCCGCATCGAGCGCAGCAAAGCAACCAACTGCCGGGATGGCACCAAGGTCGAGCTCTTCGCCGTGCAAGGAGCGGGGCACACCTGGCCCTCCGGCTGGCAATACCTGCCCGAGACGATGGTCGGGCGAACTAGCCACGACATCGACGCGGCGGTCGCGGCGTGGCGTTTCTTTCAGAGCACGCTCTAGGCGGCGTTTTGGTTGTGCACTAGGGTTGACGGATGGGGCTGGCAGTTATTGGCGATCGATCGTTGTTTCCAGGCCTTCGCTGCGAGGCGTACCTGGCGCATGCGGCGATTGCGCCACTGTCGGCTCCGGTCCGTGAACGCGTCCGGGAGGTGCTCGACGCCTACGAAGGAGGGGGGATCGCGGGGTTTGGGCACTGTGTCCCGCTACTTCGTGAGACCCGATCCCGGCTCGCCTCGCTCATCGGTGCGGAATCGGACGAGATCGCGTTCGTCAGCAACACCAGCCACGGCGTGATCGACATCGCGTTTGGGCTTCGCTGGGAGCCGGGCGATCGCATCGTGCTCTTCGAAGGCGAGTTCCCGGCGAACGTCACTCCGTGGCAGCAGGCCGCTCGCACGTTCGGTCTCGAGCTCTCCTGGCTTTCGCTCGAGCCCTTCCGTCGCTCTCACGAGGAGGGCCTCGAGCTCCTGCGTGCGGAGCTCGAGCGGGGAGTGCGACTCGTTGCCGTGAGCGCCGTTCAATACAGGACCGGGCTTCGCATGCCCGTCGAGTCGATCGCGTTGCTGTGTCGAGAGCACGGGGCCGAGCTCTTCGTCGATGCGATTCAAGCCCTCGGCGCCACCCCGCTCGATGTCGGCTGCGGCATCGACTACCTCAGCACGGGAAGCCACAAGCATTTGATGGGGCCAGAAGGCGCGGGCGCGGTGTACGTGTCGCGCCGGCGAGCCGAGGCGCTCGAACCGCGACTTGCCGGTTGGCTCAGCCACGAGAAACCCGCCGATTTCCTGAGTGGGGACGTTCCGCTTCTTCGCTACGACAAGCCGCTCCAGTCGACTGCCCGCGTATTCGAGATCGGCACCCAGAACGCCCTCGGACTGTGCGCACTCGGTGTGTCCGCTGGGCTACTCGCGGAGCTCGGGGTCCAGTCGATCCACCGTCACGTCAATCAGTACCTCGACCTCCTCGAGCCGGGCCTCGTCTCCCGCGGCTTCGAGAGCTTTCGCTGCGACGTCCTGGACGCACGGTCGACGCTCCTGAGCGTCTCGCCGCCACCTGGTGTTCCGCCGAGCGAGTTCGCGGCCGCGCTCAGTCGGGAGGGGGTCGTGTGCAACACGCCCGACGGCCTGCTGCGTTTCTCCCCGCATTGGCCAAATCATTTGGACGAGGTTCCGCCGGTGCTCGACTCGGTAGACCGAGCACTGGCCGCGGTCCGTGGTTGAGCCTAGGCTGCGCCACGTGTCCACGACTACGCCGCACGACGACCGCGGCTTCTTCATCTTCAACGCGGTGCTTTCAACGGCAGCCGTCGGCTTCCTTGGATGGCTCTTGTTCCTGCGCGACAGCGGCAGCGCAAGCTCCGACCTCTCGTTCATTCCTGGGGTGAACGCGGCGCTGAACGCCACCGCGGCGACGCTGCTCGTGTCCGGTTTCATTGCGATTCGAAACGGACGCCGCGACATTCACCGGTTCCTGATGGTCTCCGCATTCGCGGCTTCCATCGTGTTCTTCGTGGGCTACGTGATTTACCACTACAGCCACGGCGACACCCCGTACTTAGGTGTCGGTCCGATTCGCACCGTCTACTACAGCATCTTGATCAGCCACGTCGTGCTCTCGATCGTCGTCTTTCCCATGATCCTGACCACGTTCTACTTTGCCTCGCGAGAGCGCTTTTCCACCCACCGGAAGCTCGCGCGGTGGACATTGCCTCTTTGGCTTTACGTGTCCGTGACCGGCGTCATCATCTACCTGATGCTCCACGGCCAGTCGTAGCGCGAACGCCGCTAGCGCTTGGCAGTGGCGCGATCCGCGATGCCAGACGCGAGGCGTTTCGGCAAAAGCGGCCCCTCGTAAATGAAAGCCGTGTACACCTGGACCAGCGTGGCACCCGCCTCGATGCGTGCCCAGGCTTGGTCGGCGTTCTCGATGCCGCCCACGGAGATCAGCACGAGCTGGTCCCCGACCCGCGCTTTCAGGCGCCGCAGCACGTCAAGCGCGCGCTGCTCGAGGGGCGGCCCACTGAGGCCCCCGTTTCCGATCGCGTCGACCTTGCTTTCCGGGGTATCGAGCCCGTCGCGTCGAATGGTGGTGTTGGTCGCGATGATGCCATCGAGTCCGACCTCGAGCGCCATGTCCGCCGCGCGGTCGATGTCTTCATCGGCGAGGTCGGGTGCGATTTTCACCAAGAGAGGCACTCGTCGGTCGGGCGACGCTTCATTAAGTACTTCACGAACTGCAACGAGCAGAGGCGCTAGCTTCTCGGTAGCCTGTAGGTCGCGAAGCCCAGGTGTGTTGGGCGAGCTGACGTTCACCGCGACGTAGTCTGCGAGGGCGCCCACCCGCTTGGCGCTCGCGACGTAGTCGGCAATGGCCTCGTTCTCCGGGACGACTTTTGTTTTGCCGATGTTCACGCCAACGATGGTTCTGCGTGGAGCGCGAAGCCGTGAGATGGCGTCGGCCGATCCGCGGTTGTTGAAGCCCAAGCGGTTGATGAGCGCTCGGTCGGCCGGGAGGCGAAAGAGGCGCGGCTTGGGGTTTCCGGCCTGTGCCTCTCCCGTCAGGGTGCCCACCTCGACGAACCCGAATCCGAGCGCCCCGAGAGCTTCAAACCCGACGGCGTCTTTGTCGAAGCCTGCCGCGAGACCGATGCGGTTCGGAAACTCGAGACCGAGCGCGCAGACGCCCGAGGCTTTGCTCGACACGAGAAGCCGCCGCCGGAGCCACGAGAGCACACCTGGGATAGCTGCAAACCAACGAAGGCACGCAAACGAAAAATGGTGCGCCGCCTCTGCCGGCAGCAAGTAGAGCAGAGGGCGAATCAGCGCGCGGTACACGAGCCTCTCAGCGGGCTAGTGCCGACCATACGTTGTCGTCTCCGAGGCGCTGGTCGATCCGTACGTCGAACGCGTCCTCGATGGGTCCGAGAATGCCAGGGTCGGTCGTATGGACCTCCCGGAGAGCCTGGCGGCACTGGTTGACTCCGTCGTCGTTCATGTGTCCGAGCGGAGCGCGCGCGGCAGCGGCGAGCATCCCGAGCCCTGCCATCATGGTCTTGAGCGGAACCGGGTTCCGAAACTTGTCGACGGTTTCGACTGTTTGGCCGTTTGGGAGCGTTCGGATGGTCTTGGAGGTGCAGGTGACGAGCGATAGGATGGGAGCGAGGGCACTTGCGAGGCGGTCGCTTTCCTCGAGGTCGTCGGCGTCTTCTGCGCGCACCATCGAGACCATGGCCGCGGGGACCAAGTTGGACATCACGCTGATGACTCCGCACGCGTGGATCACCGGGTCTCGCATCATGGAAAGCGTCATGTCGTCGTCGCCGGAGAGAATCCGAAGCGCGGGGCCCGCGAGCTCGCGGTCGAGTCGCATCCGGTCGAGGTCGCCAGTCGCCTCTTTGACGGTGGGGACTCGCTTCGGGTCGTTGAGGTGGAGCACGGCGAGGTCGGCGGCGGAGAGCGCGCAGCCGCTCCGGCCCGGGATGATGTAGGGAACGATTGGGATGTCCGGCACCTTGTCGAGGATGGCCTCGTAGTACTCCGTTCGAAGTTCTAGGCTCGACGGGCCGTTGTAGTAGCAGTCGACCAGGAGGACGGCCGTGGCACCTGCCTCCTTTGCGTGGGCAGTGCCGCGAATTGCTTCCTTGGTGTTGTTGCTCCCGGTTCCGGCGAGGACGCCCGCGCGCCCTTCGACCGCGCGAACCGCAGCGTCGATCACGGCGTCGTGCTCCTGCCAAGAGAGGGTAGGGGACTCGCCTGTGGTTCCGCATGGAACGACCCCGTCGACGCCCTCCTCGAGCTGAAAATCGATGAGTCGGCGAAACGACTCGTGGTCGACTTGACGGTCGGGTGCGAAGGGCGTTGCGAGTGCAGTCCACACGCCATGGGGTCGAAAAGGCCCACTCATGGTCGGGACCTTAGCGTTTTTCGAAGCAAAGGAAAGCGGCTTTGTACTTGACCGCAAAACGAAAAAAGCACACCAACGGCGGACGATGGCAGCCGTTGCAGCAGTAGTCATCCTGGTCGCCTTTTCACTCGCCTATCGCTACTACGCTCGCTACATCGGCGAGCGCATCTATCACGACGGCGACGACCTGGAGACGCCCGCCCACACGATGCGCGACGGCATCGACTACGTGCCGTCGCAAAGAGCCGTGCTGTTCGGCCACCACTTCACGTCGATTGCGGGCGCGGCGCCAATCATCGGGCCGTGCGTGGCGGCGTACTGGGGTTGGGGTCCTGCGCTCGCCTGGGTCGTGCTCGGTACGATTTTCATGGGCGCCGTCCACGATTTTGGAGCGCTCGTCGCCAGCGTTCGTGAGAAGGGGCGGTCCATCGCGGACATCGCCGCCAACACCATCAGCGGAAGAGCTCGAATCCTCTTCATGTGTTTCATCCTGGTGCTCATCTGGCTGGTGCTCGCGGTATTCGCCATGGCGATCGCGGGCCTGTTCGTTAGCCAACCTACGAGCGTGATCCCGATCAACGTTCAGATCGTCGTGGCGATCATCATCGGCTGGTTGGTCTATAAGCGCGAGGTCAAGCTCTTGGTGCCGTCGCTCATCGCGCTCGGCGTGCTCTACTTTTTCGTCTGGGTGGGCGCAGAGGTGCCGGTCGACTTCGTGGCGATGGGGTACGACAAGCACACCGTCACCTCGGCTTGGATCTTTTTTCTCTTGGTCTACTCCGCGATCGCGAGCCTCCTGCCGGTGTGGCTCTTGCTTCAGCCTCGGGACTACATCAACAGCCACCAGCTCTTCGTCGGCCTCGGGCTCCTGTTCCTCGGCGTGCTCATCGCGCATCCGGAATTCGATGCGCCGGTGTATCGGTCTCCCGAGGACGGTGCGCCTCCGCTCTTTCCCATCCTGTTCGTGACGATTGCCTGCGGGGCGATCAGCGGTTTTCACGGACTCGTCGGTTCTGGAACCACCTCGAAGCAGATCGACAAACTTCGCGACACCCGTGTGATCGGCTATGGCGCCATGCTGGGTGAAGGCTCACTGGCGCTTGCCGCCACGCTCGCGGCGGTTGCGGGAATCGCGCTGGTCGAGGCCTGCCACCTTCCCGGCCAGGGTGCCGTGGAGGACCTGAGCTGGGCGGTCTACTACGACACCTGGGCGCACGCAGGCGGCAACAAGGCGTCCGCATTCGTGCTTGGCGGCGGCGCCTTTCTCGAAGCGGTCGGACTGCCCTCCGGCATCGCACGCACCCTGATGGCCGTGCTGGTCATTGCGTTCGCCGCCACATCGCTCGACACCGGCGTTCGAATCCAGCGCTTCATTCTCGCCGAGCTGGGCGCCGCCATGCGTATCAAACCGCTGACGAACAAGTACGTGGCTACGCTCGGAGCCATCCTTCCCGCGATGTACCTGGCCTTCGCCGAAACGCCGGACCCCACCACCGGCCAGGCCAAGGCCGTGGGCTGGGTGCTCTGGCCGATCTTCGGCGCCAGCAACCAGCTGCTGGCATGCCTCACCCTGATGACCCTCGCGCTCTACTTCCTGGCGAGGAAGCGCAACGTGTGGCCGCTCGTGATCCCGATGCTCCTCGTGATGTCCGTCGCGGGCCTCGCCCTCTTCACCAACCTCCAAGACTTCATCGCCCAGGGCAACGCCCCACTCGCAGGCCTAGCATCCATGATGCTCGTTCTCCTCCTCTGGATGATCGTAGAAGGCACCATGACCGCCCGCCGCATGCTCCGGTAGCGGGGACACGCTCCCCCCTTCCAACCGCCCGAAAGCCATACGTTTCTCAGCCGAAGATCGCAGGTTGGAACTCAGTACGCCGGGCGACCGGTCGAGTCGTCGCTGCGATCTTTCCGCCAGATCTCCTGCGGTTCCGGTTGCTTGGAAGGGGGGAGCGTGTCCCCTGGGGTTAGGTCGAGTCGTCGCTGCGATCTTCCCGCCAGATCTCCTGCGGTTCCGGTTGCTTGGAAGGGGGGAGCGTGTCCCCTGGGGTTCGGTTGCTTGGAAGGGGGGAGCGTGTCCCCTGGGGTTAGCTTGTTGGGACGACTCGGTGCTCGCGGCCATTGACGACGGCGGCGGCTACCGAGTCTGACCAGACGTTGACCGTCGTGCGGCACATGTCGAGGATTCGGTCGACCGCGAGGATCAGGGCAACTGCGCTCGTGGGGAGACCCACGGCGTTCAGCACGACCACCATCATGACCATGCCCGCGTGCGGAATCCCCGCGGCCCCGATGCTGGCCATCAGCGCGGTCACCGCGATGAGGACCTGTTGGCCCATCGACAGATCAATGCCGTACACCTGGGCGATGAACAAAACGGCGACAGCTTCGTAGAGTGCGGTTCCGTCCATGTTGATCGTGGCGCCGAGCGGCAGGACGAACGATGTCACCTCGGGGCGAACGCCCGCGTCCTCGGCGCCGCGCATCGTGAGCGGGAGGGTGCCGTTGCTGGACGCCGTGCTGAACGCGGTGACGAGGGCCGTGGTCAGTTTCCCGGCGTATTCGCGGGGTGAGCGTCCGGCGACGAGCTTGAGAATGATCGGAAGCGTGACCAGCGCGTGGAACGAGAGCGCGATGAAGACGGTGAGGACGTAGAGGCCGAGGACTCGGAAGGCCGCTGGGCCTTTTCCTGCCGCCGCGTAGAGTGTGAAGCCGAACACGCCGACCGGAGCGAACTTCACGACGAAGAGCGTCATGCGCATCATCACGTCGAACAGGCCCGAGAAGAACCGACGGACGGTCGGGGCATCTTCCGAGCCGTGCGCGTGCTCGCTAACGCTGATGAACACGCCGAGCAGAAGCGAGAACGAGATCACCGGGAGCATGTCGCCGTTCGTCGCCGCTGCGAGTGGGTTCTTCGGGATGAGTGCCTTCAGCTGCTCCCAAAGTACGGCGCCTACGCTTACCGGGGTTTCGTCCAGTAAAGGTTTGCTTGCGGTAACGCCCTCCTCGAGCAGGGCGAGGTCGGCGCCGGCGCCGGGCTGCATGACGTTGACGACGACCCAACCGGTGATGATCGCGAGGAAGCTCGTCCCGAGGTAGAACGATATCGCGCGTCCGCCGATGGTACCCAGCGTGCGGAGGTCGCCCATCCCAGTGACTCCCGTGATGAGCGAAGACACGATGAGCGGCACGACGAGCATTTGCAGCAGCCGCAAGAAGAGATCCCCGATGCCCTTGCCGACGGCGGCCACCTTGCCAACGCTGTCCGCATCGACCATGCCCTGCCCGCCTGCCCAGTTGAGTCCAAGCCCTAAGGCCGCCCCCACGGTCATCGCGATCAAGATCCAATGATGGAGTTGAAGTCGCTTCACCGGCGCGCATTATGCGGACGGGTTCCTTCGATGTAAAACAAAGCCATGACCGACGAAAACCCAGACCAAGGTCCGCTCGAAGAGCTCCGGGCCGCGCTCGACCGGATCGACCACGATCTGCTTGCGCTTCTGGTTCGTCGCATGGAAGTCGTGGCCGACATTGCTTCGCAAAAACGATCCCATCGCGTGCCGATCCGCGATCTGGGACGCGAGCGGCGAATCCTCGACGACCGATGCTCGCGCGCGAACGACCTGGGTCTGCCGGCCGACAGCATCGAATCGATCTGGCGGCAGCTGATGCTGATGAGCCGCGAGCGCCAAGCCGCGCTCCGTGCGGAAGTCCCGGCCGACGTCGAGCCGAAGAGAGTCGCCATCATCGGTGGGGCAGGAGGGATGGGGCAATCCCTCGAGACACTCTTCACCGACCTCGGGCACGAGGTGATGATCGCCGACCTCGAGACGCCTCTCACCCCCGTGGAAGCGGCCAAGGTTGCGGACGTAGTCCTGATCAGCGTACCCATCCGCGAGACCCGCGCGGTGATCGAAGAGGTCGGCCCTCACATTCGACCGGAAGCTCTCCTGATGGACGTGACGTCGATCAAGACCGAGCCCATGGAGGCAATGCTGGCATCCACCGAAGCCTCGGTTCTCGGAACGCACCCGATGTTCGGCCCTGGCGTCAACACGTACCAAGGGCAACGGGTCGTCGTGTGTGCAGGCCGCGGTGACGCCTGGCTCGACTGGGTTCGGACGATGTTCCAGGCTCGCGGCTTGGTCATCACCGAGGCGACGCCTGAGGATCACGATGCGGTCATGGCCATCGTTCAAGTGCTCCACCACTTCAAAACCCAGGTGCTCGGGCTTGCCCTAAGCGGGATAGGCGTACCGCTCGAAGAAACGCTTCGGTTCACGTCGCCCGCCTATCTTCTCGAGACTTACGTGACCGGCCGCCACTTCGCCCAGTCGCCCGAGCTGTACGGGCCGATCGAGATGCTCAACCCCGGCTCCGCCAGGGTCACGCAGGCATTCCGAGATGCGGCGGAGTCGCTCGCCGCGATCCTCGAGGCTGGGGATCAAGAGGCCTTCGACCAGGTGTTCGCGGACGTACGTCGGTTCTTCGGCGACTTCACCGACGAAGCGCTCGAACAGAGCGGGTTCTTGATCGACCGGCTCGTCGAGCTGAGTGCTGGACGCAACTCCTGAGAGGCGAGCACCACGGATTGACGCTCGACGTCGCATCTGCGATGCCCTCTCGCGAAGGACAACCGATGCTCAAGGTCGCGATACACGGCGCTGCGGGACGCATGGGGCAGAGCATCGCCTCGGTCATCGAGGGCGATCCCGAGGCTACGCTCGTTGCGGCCATGGACCGTTCGGACTCCGAGCTGGTCGGCCAGGACATTGCATCCCTGACGGGAGGCACGCCGGTTGGAACGCCGATCACGTCAGACGTCGAGGAGTTCTTGGCCAACGTTCAGGTCGTGATCGACTTCAGCATCGCGAGGGCCACCGACAAGCTCCTGCCGATTTGCGCCAGCCAGCAGATCCCCATGGTGATCGGAACCACGGGCCTCGACGGCGAGGCGCGGGCCTCGCTCGAGCGCGCGGCGGAGCACACGCCCATCGTCTTCGCCCCGAACTACAGCCAGGGAGTGAACGCGCTCTACTTTCTCGCCGCGCGTGCGACCGAACTGCTCGGGCCGGGGTTCGACGCCGAGATCGTCGAGATTCATCATCACCACAAGGTCGACTCACCTAGCGGGACGGCCGTTCAGCTTGCCAACGTGGTCACCGACGCGAAGAAGCTCGCTCGCGAAGCCGTGACCCACGGGCGGAGCGGGCAGGTGGGCGCCCGGCCCACGGACCAGGTGGGCGTCATGGCGCTCCGCGGCGGCGACGTGGTGGGTGAACATACGCTCTACCTCGTCGGTGAGGGCGAGCGAATCGAGCTCACCCATCGAGCGACCGACCGGTCGATCTTCGCGCGAGGCGCCGTGCGTGCAGCGCATTGGCTCGCTCATCGACCGGCCGGGCTCTACGACATGGCCGACGTCATGGGCATTCCACGCTAGCTCTGATACGGTAGGCGCAACCTATGAACTGTCCGCAATGTGGTGCCGAGGTCCCGCCTGATGACGCCTTCTGCGGGAAGTGTGGCTACGCCATGCGCGACGAAGCCGTCGAGGACCGCACCGATCATTCCCGGATTCGAGTCCACGAGGAACCGACGCCCACGGCGGACGAGCGGCCTAGCCGCCCTACGTCGCCGCGGGTACGCAAGCGTACAGTGCTCGGCATGCCCCCCGCATCGCGTCGTCCGGACGCCCCGGAGTCCGGTGCCTCGGAGCCCCCGCCCCCCGCTTCTCTTGCGGCCGCGCGGGCGGAACGACGAGGAGCACAGAAGACCATGCTGGGAATTCCTCGTCCCGATTTTCCGCAGCCGCCGTCGGAGGCGCCCCCGCCGCCCCCTGAAGACGAAGACGGCACCTCAGACGAGGCCGGAGGGCGACAGCGTGCCCACGTTCGATACGACAGCGTGATGGAGACCCCTCTCGCAGCCATTCGAAGACGGCGGCTCTTCATGGTGGGCGGGGTGCTCGTTGCTTTGTCTGCCGGATGGCTTATCTACCGTTTTCTGAATGGGTAGTATCGCACCAGACGGTTTCGTCGTGTGCAGTGCCTGCGGGGAGCGCAACCCGCCCGAGTCGAAGTTCTGCGGGGCGTGCGGTCGGGCGCTCGATGCGGTGCTTCCGGAACCGGGCGACGCGATCGCCGGCCGGTACCGAGTCGTCGCATCGATCGGCCGCGGGGCCATGGGTACGGTATACCGCGCCGAACACGTCGAGATCAGCAAGGTCGTTGCGGTCAAAATTCTCCATCGCGAGCTGCAGGATAATCCGGAGAACGTGACTCGTTTTCACTTCGAGGCCGAGTCGGCGTCGCGTCTGAGTCACCCGAACACGGTTCAAGTGTTCGACTTCGGAACCACGGAATCGGGGGCGCTCTACATCGTCATGGAGTACGTGGATGGCGACGACCTCGGTAAGCTGATTCGCAACCAAGGCGCGATGCCGTTCGGTCGGGTAGCTTATCTCTGCGCGCAGGTCACGAGCTCAATCGCCGATGCTCACGAGTCGGGCATCCTCCATCGCGACCTCAAGCCCGAGAACATCGTCGTCACCCAGGGTCGTGATGGTGAACTCGCCAAGGTGCTCGATTTTGGGCTCGCCAAACTCTTCGAAGGCAACCCCGAAACCCAAGTCACTGGCGCGGGCACCATCGTCGGAACGCCGTACTACATGTCGCCCGAGCAGGTTCAGGCAAAGCCACTCGACGCGCGAAGTGACGTCTACGCCCTGGGCGCGATCATGTACGAGTGCGTCGTCGGTAAACCGCCTTTCGAGGCCCCGAACCCGGTGGGCGTGTTGTCGAAGCACCTGACTGAGCAGCCGCTGCCGCCTTCGTCCCGGTCTCCCATTTCCGTCCCGCCCGAGGCAGACGCCATCATCATGAGGTGCCTCGAGAAGGATCGCGAGGACCGATACTCGTCGGTCGAGGCGCTCCGGCTCGATCTGATCGCGTATCTGTCGAGCGTCGGCGACGACAACTGGCGAGTGAGCGCGTCCGGGTCCGCAGCCGGGTCGAGCGGGATGCGGCCTGTCGATTCGCTTTTCGCCCCGCGTCGTCGAGGCTGGTGGTGGGCGGCCGCGGTCGTGGTTGCAGCCATCGCGGCAGCGGCTACGTGGCGCTACGTGGCGCGCGGTCCCGTCGAGGGCGAGCCGAACCACACCGAAGTCCAGGCGAACCGACTGCCTCCGGACACGGAGATCGAAGGGTACCTCGGCCAGCGGCTCGACGAAACGACAGGCGACGTAGACCTCTTCGCGATCAATCGGGTCGGCGCTGAGCTGAGCCCTGCGGTGTTCGAGCTGAGCGCCATTCCCAACATGGACGTGACACTCGAGCTGCTCCGCCCCGGCGAAGAGCCATTCATCGTCGCCGACTCGGGCGGCGTGGGGGAGGGCGAGAGGCTGCCGAATGTTCCGCTCGAGACGGGGACGTACTTCATTCGTGTCAGGGAGCACCAGGACAGCAGCGATCGTCCCACCGAGAACGTTTCCGATCCGTACTACCTGCGATGGCGTCTTCGCGAGGCGGACTCCGAGTTCGAAAACGAACCGAACGATTCTCTCGAGCAGGCAGAGGCGCTCCGCCTCGGGGAGGAGCGTAGGGCGTGGATTGGCTGGCCGCGGGACGTCGACACGTTCTGCCTGTCCGAGGATGCGCCCCGTGTCGTGGCGCAGGTCAGCGCTCTTGCAGGGGTCGACCTCGTGCTTCGCGTGGTCGATCGACGCTCGGAACGCAGCGAGAAGCGTGACGCCAGCGGTGTCAATCGTGCGGAGACCAGCAAGACCTGGCGGAACGCCAAGGCCGGACAGCTCTGCGTTGAGGTCTCTGCGGACCCAGGAGAAACGGCCGGAGCTCCGGCGCAGGCCGACGAGACGTACGGGGTTCGCTTCATTTCGGGTGCCTCTCCGTAATGCGCCTTGCCGACCTCGACTACGATCTGCCCGAGTCGCGGATCGCGCAAGAGCCGCTCGCGGAGCGTGACGCCTCGAAGCTCATGGTCGTGGACGTGGCTGCGGACACCATCGGCCACGCCGCGTTCGTCGACCTCGCATCGCTGCTGCCGCCAAGCATCTTCGTCTTCAACGACACTAGGGTGTTTCACGCGCGCCTTCACGGTCACAAGGACACGGGCGGGAAGGTGGAGTTGTTGCTCCTCCGCCCGTTGACCGAAAGGCACGACCGCTGGCTCGCGCTCGGTCGCAGCTCGAAGGCCATCCGCCCTGAGATGAGGCTCACACTCGGAGATGGGTCGCTCGAGGCCAAAGTCCTGGCAGCGAACCAGGGTGGAGAACTCGAGGTGCTACTCACCGCGAAGCATTCCACGATCGACGGCTCGATCGAGGCTCAGGGCGAGGTGCCGCTGCCGCCCTACATCCGTCGCGCTCCGAGTCCCTCTGACGAAGAGCGATATCAAACCGTGTACGCTCGAGAGCCAGGCGCGGTCGCCGCGCCCACCGCGGGGCTTCACTTCACCGATCGCGTGATGCGCTCGCTCGAAGATGCTGGCCACCGAACCGCGTTCGTGACACTGCACGTCGGGCCGGGCACGTTTCGCCCGGTGCAGGTCGACCATCTGGATGAGCACCCGATGCATGAAGAGTCGTTCGAAGTTTCGGTCGAAACCGCCGCCGCCATTCACGGTGCACGCGCGGATGGCATGAAGGTCGTCGCGGTCGGAACCACGGTCGTCCGCACCCTCGAGTCCGCGGCCGACGCTGGGGGACGCGTGCGCGCCACTTCAGGTCAGACCGACTTGTTCATCAAACCTCCATACTCGTTCCGCGTGATCGACCACCTGCTCACCAACTTTCACCTTCCACGGTCGACCCTGCTTGCTCTCGTGATGGCGTTGGCCGGGGTCGATCTGACTCGCCGTGCCTACCAGACGGCCGTCGACCGCGACTATCGCTTCTACAGCTACGGCGATGCGATGCTGATTCGGAGGGCGGTTTCATGACGCTCCCGACGGAGGGGTTCTCGTTCTCGGTCGAGGCGAAGGAAGGGGCGGCGCGCACCGGTCGTTTCGTGACGCCGCGCGCTGTCATCGAGACGCCTACATTCATGCCCGTCGGGACACAGGCGTCCGTCAAGGCCCTCACGCCCGACGAGGTCGCCTTCACCGGTGCGCGCATCATCCTCGCCAACACCTATCACTTGTGGCTTCGACCCGGGGCGGAGCTGGTGTCGAGGCACGGCGGTGTGGTGGGGTTCATGAAGTGGCCGCATGCGCTTCTGACCGACAGTGGTGGCTATCAGGTGTTCTCACTCGCCAAGCACCGAACCCTCGACGACGATGGCATCACGTTCCGCTCGCACCTCGACGGCACCAAGCACCGACTCACGCCCGAAGAAGCGATGCGCGTGCAGGCGCTCCTCGGGTCGGACGTGGCGATGGTGCTCGACGAGTGCCCCCCAGGAGGTGCGCCGCGTGAGGTCGTCGAGCAGGCCTTGGCACGGACCACTCGCTGGGCGAAACGGAGCCTCGCGTCACCGCGTGCCGAGGGGCAGGCCCGTTTCGGGATCGTCCAAGGAGGGGTCGAGCGTGACCTCCGACTCTCGCATCTGCAGACCATCGCTGGGCTCGACGTCGATGGCGTGGCGCTCGGTGGGTTTTCGGTGGGGGAGCCGCCCGAGCAGATGTACGAGCTCCTCGAGGAGGTCGGGCCGGCGATGCCCGACGACCGGCCGAGATACCTGATGGGCGTCGGGACTCCGACCGATCTACTGCGGGCTGTAGCAAGCGGTATCGACATGTTCGACTGCGTGCTGCCGACGCGAAACGCCCGAAACGGCCAGGCGCTCACGTGGGGCGGCCGCGTCAACCTGCGTCAAGCCCGGCACGCGGACGACGACAAGCCCCTCGACGAGAAGTGCGATTGTCCGGTCTGCGCGATCTACTCACGGGCGTACCTTCGCCACCTGTTCAAGGCAGACGAGATGCTCGGCCCGAGGCTCCTCTCGCTGCACAATCTGTACTTCTACGGCGCGCTGATGCGCAAAGCGCGTGAAATGATTCGCAACGGCGGCTTTGCCCTCTGGCTCGAGGAGACGCTCGCGTACATGCAAGAGCACGACGAAATCGGAGAGCATCTCGATTGATTCGAAACCACCCCGAAATCTTGTTCGTCCTCGATTGACGAAATTCTGGGTGCGCGGTATGGCCCGACCTTCGAAGGGTAGGGGCATGACACAGATTCAGCGCGCATTGATCTCGGTTTCCGACAAGACGGGGGTGGTCGACTTTGCCAAGGGGTTGGCAGAGCGCGGCGTCGAAATCCTATCGACCGGCGGCACTGCCCGCGCGCTTCGCGAAGGAGGCGTTCCGGTGGTCGACGTGTCCGACTACACCGCGTCTCCCGAGATCATGGACGGCCGTGTCAAGACGCTTCACCCCCGGGTGCATGGCGGCATCCTGATGCGTGACACCGGCGAAGACCGCGACGCCCTCGGGGGTATCGGTGGAAAGCCGATCGATCTCGTTTGCGTGAACCTCTACCCCTTCGAGCAGACCGTCGCCCGCGGCGCGTCGCACGAAGAGACTATCGAGAACATCGACATCGGCGGCCCCTCCATGGTTCGGAGCGCGGCCAAGAACCAGGCACGCGTACTGGTCGTGACCGAACCCGGTGATTACGACGAAGTGCTCGAGGCCGTCGCGTCGTCGGACGGGCCCACGGCCGAGCTTCGTGCGCGGCTTGCGGCCAAAGCGTTTGCACAAACCGCGGCGTACGACGGTGCCATCGCAGCCTATCTCACGTCGCAGGGGACCGACTCGAAGTTCCCCGGCGCTCTAACGCTCAGCTTCACCAAAGCCTACGACGTACGCTACGGCGAGAACCCCCACCAGCAGGGCGCCTTCTACATCGAACGCAATGCGCCTGCGGGGAGCCTCGCAGTGGCCGAGTCGCTCGGAGCCGGAGGCAAGGAGCTCTCCTTCAACAACCTCGTCGACGTGGACGCCACCATCGAGGCGGTGCGCGAGTTCGATCAGCCCGCCGCCGTCGTCGTGAAGCACACCAACCCGTGCGGTGTCGCGCGCGCGCAAACCCTCGAGCAAGCCTACCGGATCGCCCGCGAGGCTGACGCGCAAAGCGCGTTCGGCGGCATCGTGGCGCTGAA
The DNA here is from genome assembly GCA_039177115.1 of Myxococcota bacterium. GTDB lineage: Bacteria > Myxococcota_A > Polyangia > Polyangiales > Houyiibacteriaceae > SG8-38. Next base: position 70,005 of record JBCDFZ010000018.1, on the reverse strand, counting down.
CCGCGAAGTCGATTCCGACACGGCCAACGCGATCGCCGAAACCTTCATCGAGTGCGTGATTGCGCCGAGCTTTGCCGCGGACGCTCTCGAGCGGCTTCGCAAAAAGAAGAACCTCCGTATCCTGGCCACCGGGGAGTGGCTTCCGGCGGACTATGCATCGCTCCAGTACAAGCGGGTCGGCGGCGGGCTGGTCGTTCAAGACCGCGACGCGACCGGGCCGAGCGAGGTTCGGGCGGGCAAGGTGGTCACCGAGCGCTCTCCTTCCGACGACGAGTTTCGAGCGCTCGACTTCTCTTGGCGGGTTTGCAAGCACGTGAAGTCCAACGCCATCGTGTTTGCCAAGCCCGATCGCACCGTGGGAGTAGGGGCAGGGCAGATGGCCCGGGTCACGGCCGTGGGCATCGCGTCGAGTAAGGCCGGCGAGCTTTCGAACGGTGCGGTCATGGCGTCCGACGCCTTCTTCCCCTTCCCCGACGGCATCGAGGCGGCCGCCGAGGCCGGAATCACCGCCGTCGTCCAGCCCGGCGGGTCCAAGGGCGACGACAAAGTGATCGCAGCCGCCAACGCCGCCGGGCTCGCCATGGTGTTCACGGGCGTTCGCCACTTCCGGCACTGACGATGCGGATTCTCGTCGTCGGCAGCGGGGCGCGCGAGCACGCGCTCGCTTGGTGTCTCGCAAAGGACGAGGGCGTCGAGATCATCGCCGCTCCGGGTAACGCCGGTACTGCGGCGCTGGGTCGCAACGTGGCGATCGACCCGACGGACGCCGCGGCCGTGGTGGCGCTCGCCAAACGGGAATCCGTCGACCTCGCCGTCGTAGGGCCCGAGGCACCGTTGGTTGCGGGCGTCGTCGACGCGCTGGTCGAGCACGGGATTCAGGCGTTCGGCCCCGATCGCGCCGCCGCGCGGCTCGAAGGCTCGAAGATCTTCTCGAAGGAGTTCATGGCCCGACACGACGTGCCGACGGCCGGCTTTGCCGTGTTCGACGATGCGGACGCAGCCACGGCCTACATCGAGGCCGCAGGCCGGCCGCTGGTCGTCAAAGCAGACGGTCTGGCGGCAGGGAAAGGCGTCATCGTCGCATCGAACGCGTCGGAGGCCGTGGCCGGCGTCAACCGCATCATGCGCGACCGCGAGTTTGGCGACGCCGGCAATCGCCTGCTCATCGAGGAGTGCCTCGTGGGGCAGGAGGTCAGCTATCACGTGGTCGCAGACGGGAGCCGCTTCATCGCGCTCGCCCCGGCCCAGGACCACAAACGCGCGTTCGACGGCGACCGTGGCCCGAACACCGGTGGCATGGGGGCCTACTCCCCTCCACCCGTCGTCACCGAAGACGTCGAGCAGAAGATCCTCGACCGGGTGATCCGGCCGACGCTCGACGGGATGGCTGCCGAGGAACACCCGTTTCGCGGGGCGCTGTTCGTCGGGCTCATGATCGTCGACGGGGAGCCCATGGTGCTCGAGTACAACGTGCGCTTCGGCGACCCCGAGTGTCAGACCCTGGTCACCCGTTGGAAAGGTTCGCTCCTCCCGCTGATCGCCGGGTCCGCACGGGGGGACTTCGGCGATCTCACGCCCTCATGGGAGGCGCCGTCGTCGCTTTGCGTCGTCCTCGCCTCCGGCGGCTACCCCGGAAGCTACGAGAAGGGCAAGGCGATCACCGGTCTGGACGCCGCGTCGGACGTCCCGCACGTAACGGTCTTTCACGCCGGGACCAAGTTTGAAGAGGGCCAGGTGGTGACCTCGGGGGGCCGGGTCCTCTCGGTCACGGCGATCGGCGAGAACATCGACCAGGCCGCCGAGCGTGCCTATGCGGCCGCCGCCGAGATCACCTTCGACGGCAAGCAGCACCGGCTCGACATCGGGCACCACGCGCGAAGCGCCTCATGAGCACGGCCTTCGGCGCCGTCGGGGGCAGCGCCGGGCAAGGGCGCCCGCGACCTTCGGTCGACGGCTCTTTGACAGGGGTGGTCGCGCTGCGTCACTCTTGCCGTACGGAGGACTGATGGCCCTGATCGAAACCGAAGAAGCTGCACGCCGCTTGGCCCGCGCCATCTCGAGCGACCTGGCTCTCTACAACGAAGAGAAGATCGCGGAGGGCATCCGAAACGACAATCTTTTCGAGGTGATGGAAGACGAAATTCAGGAAGGACGGGACCTTTTTGAAAGCCGTGTGGCTCCGGATCTGCTGGCCCGGAACCTCTACGACCGCGCGATCATCGACCTCTTGGTGCGGTCGAAGGCTCACGTCGAGTCGCCGATGTGGTAGGCCCCGCACCGGCATGACGACGACCAAGCTTTGCTTAGCGTTGGCGCTCGTGGGGAGCGTCGCCGCGGGAGGCGCAGGCTGCGACAACCCCACCAAGACCGGACCCGCCAACGACGTCATCTTCTTCGGGCGGCTCGCCGAAACATACGAGCTCTGCTTCTACGCCCAGGAAGACTTCACGGCGCTCGTGCCGAGCACGGCCTGCGACCGCGAAGGCATCACGGCGTATTCGTTCAACATCGAGGTCGAAGGGGGGAGCGATGGCGACGGCGAACCCTGCTCGTTCGACATTCGGATCGGCGAGCCGATTCCCATCGACGAGGACGGTTCGTTCCAGTTCCCCGAGGGTGAGTCGGACTTCCAGGTTTCCGGCACGATCGCCTTCGACTCAGGCTTCGACAGCGCGAACGGGACGGCGGGGGTGTTTCTCGACGGCACCGTGGAGAGCCTCTGCGAGGTCACATGGTCTGCGACCTCGGATCCCATCTGTCGAGAGGCGGAGTTCGCGCGGTGTCAGCTGCTCGAGAACTGCTGCGATTCGATCTATATGGTCCCCCCAATTCGGAACGAGTGTCAGGAGGTGGTTGACGCCTGCGATCCGGACGCGTGCGACGCGCTTCTGGCAGGCTTCGAGGAATGCCAACAGCCGCCGATTTGCCCCGTGTTGGAAGACCCTGGGTTCGTTTGTACTGCGCTCGACGAATGTTGCCTGAGCTTCGCGCCGCTTCCCACGAGGGAGGACATCCTCGAGTGCCAGGCCGTCGCACTCATGTGCAACCCCTTGGTGTGCCTAGACGAGCTCAGCCAGTACGAGGAGTGCGCCGGCTTGGTTCCTCCGTAGCGGAGGCGTCAATCCCGAAGCGCGTCGAGGGTCTGCCGGAAGTCTTCTGGCGGCGGCGTTTCGAATCGAAGCGCCTCCCCCGTGACGGGATGAGTGAAGGCGAGCAGCGTCGCGTGAAGCGCCTGCCTTCCGAGTGTCTCCGAAAGACGTCGAAGGCGCGGATCGGCGATGGACTTCCCGTACAGCGGATCCCCGAGTACGGGAAAACCCTGCTCGGAGAGGTGCACGCGGATCTGGTGAGTTCGTCCGGTTTCGAGCTTGCAGCGTACCAGTGCACCGCCGTGGACAGGTTCGAGGGTTTCGATGTGGGTGACGGCGCGTCGACCCCGCGTCGCGCGTGAAGTGAATCTCTTGCGGTGCACCGGATGCCTCGCGTGAAGGGTATCGAACGTCACCTTGGCCGGAGGACGGCCGACGGTGATGGCGAGGTAGGCCCGCTCGAGGGCGTGGTCCTGGAACATTTGCACCAGGCCTTCGTGTGCAGCTGGGGTCTTGGCCACCACCATCACGCCGCTCGTGTCCTTGTCCAGCCGATGGACGATGCCCGGCCGCGTCGGGTCCGAGCCCCCTTCGACGGACGTGTGGTGTGCAATCGCGTTCACTAGCGTGCCGTCGGGATGACCGGGGGCTGGGTGCACGACGAGCCCGGCGGGTTTGTCAACGAGGATGAGGTGGTCGTCCTCGAAGAGTACGTCGAGAGGAATCGGCTGCGGCTCAGCGCTCAGCGCTTCGGGCGGCGCCGGATGCACCACGACCTCGGCGCCTGCCGTCGCTTTGGTTTTCCGAGACACCACCTCGCCGGCTTGCTCGATGCGCCCCTGCTCGATCCAGCGCTGTAGAGCGCTCCGAGAGTACTCCGGGCAGAGCTTGGCGAGCACCCGGTCGAGTCGCTCGCCCGCGGCATCGCCCGGAATCACCACCTCGGTCGGCTCGGGGGCCGACATCGGCTACCCGAGTCTCTTGATGAGCTGGTGCGCGTTGGTCTGCATGTCGATGTTGCGGAACACGCAGATGCCGAGCTCGGGGTCGAGCCCCTGAATGTGTTCCGCAAGGTCGGCGACGGCCCCTTCGTCGTACCGAGAGCGATGACCCGCCGGGCCCGCGAGGCGGATGTAGGTGACTTTGGCGGGCGGGGGCGGCGTCTCGTGGAGTGGATCGTAGGCGGCGATCGCCGGGCGGTCTCCGCAGGCGGCGACGATGTCGGCCGGCTTCCAGGCGTCGAGATCGAAGACGACCGGCGGCATCTTGGCGGGCAGGAATCCGAGGAACGCCCGGATCGCAGCTCGATTGGCTTTGCCGTGCTTGAACTTCTCGTCGGCGTGGAACACCACCGCCTTGGCCTTCAGGTCGGCGGCGAGCTGGGCGACGGCCTCGCAGGTTGCTTTGTTCTCCTTGGTTCGACGAAACCCAGAATCGCTGACGGATTTTGGCGCAACTACAGAAAACACAAAGCCTTCTGGTGCTTCGCGGATCCAACGACGAACGGTTCCCGCCCCAGGAATCGCGATCTCGGTGTCGGAGATCTCGACGGCGGCGAACTCACGCCAGTAGCGGCTCACCGGAACCGGGAAACCCGAGCAGGCGACGACAAACATCGGACCGAAGTATACTTGTTTTGCTGCGGAAGGCCCGGCCCGGTTGCCTGCTCCGGGAATTCCGGGTTCGCGGCGGCCCTCTGATAGGCTCGAGCCGTGTCGGATTTCGGCCTCGATGCATTTGCGCTGGATGACCTCGGATCGCCGGGGACATCGCACCCGCTGCAGGTGGCGCGCGATCTGATCGCTACGGGGAAACCGCGATCGGCGCTCGACATTCTCGCCGAACATCACGCCCGCCTTGCCGACGACCCTGACTACTTGATGCTTTGCGGTCAGGCGTGGTTTGCCGCGGGCGACGCCCCGCGTGCTCAGCATGCGCTTCTCGGTGCGGCACGGGTGGCTCCGACGGATCCGCGCCCGCTTCAGCTCTTGGGCGAACTTCTGCTCGAACGGGGTGAGATCGACCGTGCGAAGCGTCTGTTCCGCAGGGCGGAGCGTCTTGGCGAAAGCGAACCCGCTGAGCCCGAAGCGCTCGAGGTTCCTGAAGGGCGCGGCGATGCCGACTTGATCGCGTCTGCCGAACGCAAAGAGAAGAGGCGGCGAAATCCCGCAGCCGTGCGCCAGTGGCTATTGATGCTGGTCACAGTATTGGCCATTGGTGGACTCATGTCGGCGATTGCGAGCTGGGTCGCGCCGGACGATCCCTCTTTCGAGCGGGCGGGGGCGACCGACGGAACGGCAGCCAACTCGACGAAGCCGGTCGCGGCGACCGCGTCTACCACGGCGTCCGACGAGTCGATGGCTCTCGAGCGTGCGACGTCGGAGCCTGTCGTGCTGGATCCCGCGGCGACGGCAGCAGCGCCGGAGAGTCCGGAGACGGACGCCCCCGAGCCGCCGGCCGAGACGACGCCTCCTCCTGCCGAGCACCGCGAGTCGACCGTTCCGGTACCGGCAGAGAAGCCGACCGTTCCGGCGCCACCCCCGGAGCCGGCGGCCGCCTCGATCGAGGGCACGGCGTGGCCTGAAGACGACGCGAGCCCGCTGCTCGCCCCGCCGGCACCGATTGCTGAAAGCTTGGTACCTACCGTGGCGGCGATCGCAACATCCACGACGAGCCCCGTGGTGAGGGCGCGTCCGAAGAAGACGCGACCCATGGCTCGTAAGGTGACCAAGTCGAGTCGCCCGCCCGCGGCGCCGCCCGTCGTCGATGAAGCCGCCGTCGAAGCGGAGCTAGCGAGCATGTCCGACGCCCGGACCGCGACGGACCGAGGGGACCAGCTGGCTGCGGAGGGGGAGCTCGCAGCCGCGGCGCGCTTCTATCGTCGCGCCGTCGACCTCGACCCGGACTACGCGCCTGCACTCGTTGCGGTGGGCCGGAGCTATCTTCGGGCCGAGAAGTACACAGACGCCATGCGGAGCGCAACGCGCGCGCTCCAGCACGCCCGGGGGGTTGATGCGCGACCTGGGCTCGAGGCCGAAGCGCTCTACCAGATGGGTCGGGTTCGGCACGAGTGGGGTGACCAAGACGCCGCGCGTCGGTTGCTGCGCCAGTCCACCTCCATGGTGCGGGCCCCCGCAGAGGCGTGGTTTTACCTCGGAGAATCGCTTGCTCGCGACAATTGGCCTGACGCTCGGGCGGCCTACGAGGAGTATCTGGCACGTCGGCCAAACGGCCATTTGTCGGATCGGGCCCGACGCGCGATTCAGTAGTACACTTCGCGGATGGCCAAGAAGAAGTCCGGGCAGAAAGAGGCCCGTCGAGAGCGCGCACGTGCCGCGAAGGAAGCCAAGGAAGCCGCTGCAGCCGAAGCGCTTCGCATCAGGAGGCGGTGGCGTCTCGGCTCCGCGGCTGTCGGAGTGCTCGCGCTTGTTTGTGCCGCTGTCTCTCACTGGGTGCTCGAGGACAGCAGGCTCGTCGGGGCCTCTCTGTTGATCGGTGGAGTGCTCTTCTTGGTGATGGCGCTCGGGACCCTCGGTGCCGGAGTGAAACCGCGCGACCGCCGCACTGCCGGGTCGATCGATTTTGGCAACCGAGACTGAGAACGTGAACGCATCTGGCAATGGTTCCGAACGTTGGAGTGCTGCGGAAGAAGGCATCGAGCTGCTGCACGACGGAGAGGTCGACGAGGCCGTCAGCGAGCTGCTGCGGGTGACGCAAGACGACCCAGAGAACGAAATCGCGTTTCACTTTCTCGGTCACGCATACTTCGAGAAGGAAGCGTACCCGGAAGCGCTCAAGTGCTACGTCGAGGCCCTTCGTCTGGCGCCGGAGTATCTCGGCGCCATGATCGGCGCGGGGCAGACGCTCCGCATGATGGGCGAGTACGACCGAGCGATTCGGATGGGCCAGCGTGTCCTGTCGAAGGAGGCCGCCGACGGCGACGCCCTGTTTTTGGTGGGCGCAGCGCATTTCCAAAAAGGCGAGAACCAGGCGGCCAAACGCTACCTCGAGCAGTATCTGGAAACCGGCCCGGAGCTGGAGGTTGCACTCGAAGTCGAGGGCATGCTTCAGGTGATTCGGGGCGAGGTGTTGCCTTTCCCAGGCGCCGAGGACACGGTAGAAAACTGAAAGGTCCGGATGTCTTCGAACCCCGTCAAGCCCATTGGTAAGAACCGACACGACGTCGCCCCCGAACCTCTCGCGACGCAAGAGGCCGAATGGCGACAGGGCGACGTGCACGATGCAGTGGCGAAGCACCCGCTCCGAAAAGAGCGGTTTGCGACGCATAGCGACGTCGACGTCCCGGACCTCCTCGTCCCGGGCAGTTCGGATGGCAGCTACGAGCGCGACCTCGGGTTCCCCGGGCAGTATCCGTACACCCGAGGCGTCCAGCCCACCATGTATCGGGGTCGCCTCTGGACGATGCGGATGTTCGCCGGGTTCGGCACACCGCGGCAGACCAACGAGCGGTTTCGCTACTTGCTCAGCCAAGGGCAAACGGGGCTCTCCACCGCCTTCGATTTCCCGACGCTGATGGGGTACGACAGCGATTCGCCGCGCTCTCTCGGCGAGGTGGGGATGGTCGGGGTGGCAGTGGACACCCTGCGCGACATGGAGATCCTCTTCGACGAGATTCCGCTCGACCGCGTGACCACCTCCATGACGATCAACGGTCCAGCGGCAGTCCTGCTCGGGTTTTACGTAGCGCTGGCCGACAAGCGCGGCGTTCCACGCGACAAGATCGGCGGCACGGTCCAGAACGACTGCCTCAAGGAGTTCATCGCGCAGCACGCCTGGGTGGTGCCGCCGCGACCCGCAATGCGGATCGTCACCGACAGCATCGAGTTCTGTGCGAAGGAGGTTCCACGCTGGAACAGCGTGAGCATCAGCGGCTACCACATCCGCGAAGCAGGCTCGACTGCAGCACAGGAGCTCGCGTTCACGATTGCCGACGGACTCGAGTACGTGAAGTGGGCCGTCGAACGCGGGCTCGACGTGGATGAGTTTGCTCCCCGGCTTTCTTTCTTCTTCGATGTGCACAACGACTTTTTCGAGGAGGTCGCGAAGTTCCGCGCGGCACGTCGGATGTGGGCGCGCCTGATGAAGGAGCGGTTCGCCCCGAAGAACCCGCGGTCCATGATGCTCCGCACGCACGCTCAAACCGCCGGCGTATCGCTGACGGCGCAGCAGCCGTACAACAACGTGGCGCGTGTCTCCCTTCAGGCCTTGGCCGCGGTCCTCGGCGGCACCCAGTCTCTTCACACCAACAGCCTCGACGAGACGTTTGCGTTGCCCACCGAAGAAGCCGTGACCATCGCGCTTCGCACTCAACAGATCATTGCCGAGGAGTCGGGAGTCGCCAACACCATCGACCCGCTGGCCGGCAGCTACTTCGTCGAGTGGATGACCGACAAAGTCGAAAACGATGCGATGGAGTACATTCGCAAGGTCGACGAGTTTGGCGGCATGGTAGAAGCCGTGGAGCGCGGGTATCCCCAGCGGGAGATCGCTGCTTCGGCGTATCGGCTACAGCAGCAAATCGAAAGTGGCGAGAAAACCGTAGTTGGTCTCAACAAGTACACTCAGGACGAGGGCGAGCGGATTCCGACGTTGCGGATCGACGAAGAGATTCAGCGCGAACAAAAAGAGTCGCTTGCGAAGGTGAAGTCCGAAAGCGATGCGGGCGCCGTCGAGAGGACGCTCGACGGAATTCGAACCGCGTGTAGGTCCGACCGAAACGTCATGCCCTTCATCGTCGAAGCCGCCAAAGCCTACTGCACCGAACAAGAGATCTGCGACGTCTTCCGGGAAGTGTTCGGTCAGCATCAGGACCGCCCCGAGTTCTAGAGCGAACGTAGCCAGGGCCTCAACTGCCGCCGGTCATTCTGAGCCACATCGCGATCACCATGGCGGTGACCAGTACGGCGAGTCCAATGACGCCTAGGGCCTCTTCGATGCGACGGCGATTCTGCTGATGCTCATCGAGTGGCGGGGGGTAGGAGTCGTCGTCGAGGGGCTCCGAGGGTAGCGGAGCTGGGGGCGGCGCGTTGCGGCGAAGCGGGGGATCGGGAAGGGCTGGAGGATCGTTCGCGAGGCGAGGCCAGAGATCGGGATCGACCGGGCGATCGTCCGGGTGGGCGTCACGACGGACGCGGATGACCTTGGTGGTGGTGTCCGGTCGTTTTCTCCGTCGGTGCGTGGCGCGGCGCTCCTTCGTCAGCGCTTTCGCGTCATCATCGGGGTGTGGCACCGAGTTCATTCCTTTCACCGCCCCCGACGGGTTGCGGCGAGTATACAGGGCTCGGTTTCGGTGTCACTCGTCGGCTAGACTTTTCGAGAGTTCGCTTACAATTCTGCGCATGGCAATGAACCACGCCGCAACGACACTCGACGGCGACTTCAGCGGCAGACTCGTGTTGACGTGCGAGCACGCAGGCACGGAGCTTCCAGCACCTTGGGTTTGGCCGGAAGCGGACACCCGACTCGTCGGCACGCACTGGGCGTCCGACATTGGCGCGGGCGCCTTCACCGAGCGGCTCGCGATTGAGACGCGTGCGCCGGCCGTGCTGTCCAACTTCACGCGGCTGCTGGTCGACCCGAACCGACCGCTCGACTCGGATACGCTGTTTCGATCCGAAGCGGACGGGGAACCGGTTTGGCTCAACGTGTCCCTCAGCAACGAAGAGCGTCAGCGTCGGATCGACGGCTTCTACCGCCCCTATCACGATGCGGCGGACGACTTGGTGCGGCGAAGCCAAGCCGAGATCGTGCTCGGAATACACACCTTCACCGCAAACTACGAGGGCAACGCGCGGAGCCTCGAAGTCGGCGTTCTGTTCGACGCCGAGCAAGAGCTCGGTGAGGCACTCGTGACGCGCCTGCGCGAGGCGGGCTTCGTTGCATCCCCCAACGAACCGTATTCCGGGAAAGACGGGCTCGCCTATTCGCCGGTGCGCCATGCCGTCGAGTTCGGCCGTCGCGCGCTCGAGATCGAAGCCCGCCAAGACCTGATCGTACGAGACGATTTCGCAGGTCGGCTCGCGGGGGCGCTCGCCGGCTTCTTCGGATAGACTCGGCTCGATGCTACCCGTGAAGTCGACGACCGCTGGGATCGCGTACCGCGACTCGGGCGATGTCGGAGCCCCAGTCGTGTTCTGCGTGCACGGTTTTCCAGACATCCCTCGCACCTGGGATCCGCTCACGGCAACGCTCGTCGGGAAGGGCTATCGCGTCGTCGCTCCGTGGCTGCCCGGATATGCACCGTCGTCCCTAGCTGCGCCGCTCGACCCGGTGTCTGTGGCCGATCGACTGCTCGCGTTCGCTGACGAGATCGCGGGCGCCGACTCGTCGATCTACCTCGTCGGACACGACTGGGGGGCAGTCTGTGGATATCTGATGCTCTACAAGCAGCCCGAGCGTTTTCGAGCCGCCGCTATGCTGGCCATACCGCACCTACGCGCGGTAGAGGAAAACGGGCCTGACCACCCGTCGCAGCTTCTTCGAAGCTCGTACATGGCGTTCTTTCAGGTGCCGTTCGTCTCGGAGCGGGCGCTTCGGGTTCGCAGCTTCGCGATGGTCGAGAAGCTCTGGCAGATATGGTCCCCCGGCTTCGAGCCCGAGATCGACTACATGGACGAGCTGAAGACCTGCCTGTCGGAGAGCCTTCCGGCGCCGCTGCTCTACTATCGTGCGCTTCGGTCGCCAAAACAGATTCGGTCGATGCGCGCGCTTCTCGCCGACGACCCGATGAACGTGCCGACGCTCTATCTGCATGGGGAGCGAGACGGCTGCATGGTCCCGGCGATCGGCAAAGGCCAGGCGAAGTACTTCGGGTCGATGTTCGAGGAGGTTCACCTCGCTGAGGCAGGCCACTTCCTTCACCTCGAGCGCCCCGTCGAGGTCAACACCGCGGTCGCCGACTGGTTCGGAACCCACTCCCCGAGTCTCCCGCCCGCCTGAGCGCTCCGCTACGCCCCGTGCCAGCTGCTACCGGGAAGCTACACGCCGACGAGAGGGAGCTGGCGACGGTGGGCGGATTCGTCGGTGATGGGAACGGGGTAGTCTCCGCTGAAGCAGGCGTGGCAGAACCCTTTGCCACCGCCGACCGATCGTTTGAGGCCGTCGAGCGAGAGGTAGCCGAGGCTGTCTGCGGTGACGTAGTCGGCGACCTCGCTGACGCTGTGGTGGGCAGCGATGAGCTCCTCGCGCGTCGGCGTGTCGATGCCGTAGAAGCAAGGCCAGCTCGTCGGCGGGGAGCTGATACGGAGGTGGACTTCCTTGGCTCCCGAATCGCGTATCATCTTGACGATTTTGCGGCTCGTGGTTCCGCGAACGATGGAATCGTCGATCACGACGATCCGTTTTCCCTCGAGGATGTTCTGCACCGGGTGGAGCTTCAGGCGAACTCCGAAGTGGCGAATCGACTGTGCGGGTTCGATGAACGTTCGGCCCACGTAGTGACTGCGGATCAGGCCGAGCTCGAAGGGTAGGCCCGCGGCCTCCGCATATCCGATGGCCGCGGCGACTCCGCTGTCAGGCACCGGGACGACGACGTCGGCGGGAACGGGCTGGTCCTGTGCGAGCGCCCGACCCATGCGTTTGCGCGCTTCGTAGACGCTGATGCCGTCGAAGGTGGCGTCGGGTCGTGCGAAGTACACGTACTCGAAGATGCACATGTACCGCTGATCGGGGTCGGTCCGGAACGGGCGTAGGCTCTTCACCCCCCACTGGTCGATCACGACCATCTCGCCGGGTTCGATGTCGCGCACGAACTCCGCCCCGATGAGCGTGAACGCAGGCGGCTCGGAGGCGATGACGAACGCGTCGTTGAGCTTTCCGAGGCACAGCGGCCGAAACCCGAAGGGATCGCGGACGGCGATCAGCTCCTCAGCCGAGAGGAAAACCAGCGAGTATGCTCCCTCGACCTGATGGAGCGCGTCGGCCACTCGGTCGACCATGGTTTCTTTCTTGGAACGCGCGACAAGGTGTACGAGCACCTCCGTGTCGCTGTCGGAGGAGAAGATCGACCCGCTTTGCTCGAGCTGGTTGCGGAGGGCGAGGCCGTTGGTGAGGTTGCCGTTGTGGGCGACCGAGATCGACCCGTGCCCGCAGTCGACCGCGAGGGGCTGAGCGTTCTTGATGTGGCTGCCGCCCGCGGTGGTGTAGCGGACGTGCCCGATGGCGCTCGCCCCGGGGAGCTTGGCAATGCGGTCGGCGGTAAACACGTCCTGCACCAGCCCCATGCCGCGGTGCACGAAAAGCTGCTCGCCGTTGCTCGACACGATGCCCGCAGCTTCTTGCCCACGGTGCTGCAGCGAGTGCAGTCCAAGATAGGCGAGATTCGACGCCTCTTCGGCCCCAAAAACGCCGAAGACACCGCATTGATCATGAAAATGATCGTCGTCCATCACCCACACGGGGGCTTCATAGCGCTGGTGCCACCCCACGTCCATGACCCCCGCATGCAGCTCGGAGATCCGTGCGCTAGAACCCGCCGGCATGCCGCGGGTCCTCAAGCGAATCGAGTCCGTCGTGCCCCGACGCGCCGCCGGCTACGGCGGCAAAGCGCGTGGGCTTGCGGCGCTCGCACGCGCAGGGTTTCCGGTGCCGGCGGCCTACGCGATGCCGGGCTGGGTGGGCGACTCGTTCTTCTCGAGCGTCCTCGACGTGGAGGACCGGCCGCGCGCGTTGCTGCGCGCGAAGCACGTTTCCGATGCGCGCCTTCGCGAGATCCGAGTACGACTTCACCAGGCGATCCTACCCCAGGACGTCGTTCAAAGCGTTCGCGACGCGCTGCTCGCGATGCGCGAAGAAGGTGCCGTGGGCTTCGCCGTTCGCTCGTCCGCCACTCACGAGGACCAGGAGGGCGCGTCTGCGGCTGGGATGCACTCCACGCTTCTGAACCTCCATCGCGACGACGAGGTGCTCGACGGCTTGAACACGTGTTGGTCGAGTCTCTTTCAACCCCGGGTGCTCTCGTACCTTCGGACACTCGGCGAAGACATGCCGGTATCGGTCGGCGTGGTCATTCAAGCGATGGTGCCTGCGGAGGTCTCCGGAGTGTTGTTCAGCTGCAACCCGCTCACGGGCGACGCGAGCGAGATCGTCGTCAATGCGGCGTACGGGCTCGGATCCTCAGTGGTCGACGGTCGCGTGACTCCGGATACCTATCGTATCGACAAGGCTACCGGCCAAGCGAAAGACACCGTCATCGGCGGCAAGGCGCAGCGGACAGCACTCGAGGAAACGGGGGGTGTTCGGGAGATGGACGTCCCCGAGGCCGACCGCAAACGCGCTTCCCTCGATGAACAGCAGCTCCTCAACCTCACCGACCTCGCGCGACGCATCGAAGAACACTTCGGCAGCAACCGCGACGTGGAGTGGGCGATCGCGGGCGAACAAATCTTCGTACTTCAGGCGCGTCCCATCGTGGCGCCGAACGCGCGCGGACGGCGAGGGGGCAACCGCGAAGCCCCCCGAGACCGTCGCACCATCGTTTGGAGCAACGCCAACATCGGCGAGGCGCTTCCCGGCGTGGCCACGCCGTTCACGTGGTCGGTGCTGAGTCAGTTCAGCGACCTCGGGTTTCGTCGAGCGTTCGGGGCGCTCGGCTGCACGGTGCCACGAGATGCGGAGCTCGTGGGCGATTTTCGCGGCCGCATCTATTTGAATCTCACCGAGTTCACGTCGATTCTTTCGCAGATCCCCTGGATCCACCCCTCGACGTTGGTGAGGCTCGGCGGTGGCTCCTACGCCGCCGAACTCGACGAAGTCCTCGACGGACGAAGCTCCACCGGGTTCTTTCTTCGGCTTCCACAAACGGTCACGCGATACGTACGGGAGAACTTCCGGCTTCAGGCACGCGTCAGCGAGTTCGAGGAGTACTTCGCGGACGAACGCATCCGCATGAACTCGGTAGACCCGAGGCTCCTCGAGCCGAGCGGGCTCGATCGCATGCTCAGCGACGTGGAGCACCTGCTCGACGAGACCGGTTCGGTGATGCTGACCGCCTACGCGAACCTGCTTTCGGCCGTACTCGTTCTCCTCGCGATTCTTCGGGCCTTCGCGCGCGAAGAGCGAAGCGGCCTATATCGGGATCTCCTGTCCGGACTTCAAGACGTCGAGAGTGCCAGACCCGGTTTCGCCCTCGTCCAGATTGCCCGCATGGCCAAGCACGAACCCGAAGTCATGCAGACGATCCGGGACGCCGATCGTCGGAGCCTTTCGGTCAATCGCCTGCCGAAGGGCCCCACGCGTGACGCCCTCGAGCGCTTCCTTCGCGAGTTCGGGCACCGTGGCGTGCGCGAAGCCGAGATCGCCGAGCCCCGCTGGGCCGAGGACCCGACGCTGATGTTCGCTGCGCTCCGCTCACATCTCGCAGCCGAGCACGTTCCGGAGCTTCGGGAGGACGTTCTCAGTGGGGCGCGCCTCAGAGCAGAGAAAAAGGTCGAGGAGGCCGTCCCGATCCCACTTCGGCCGGCAGTCCGGAAACTGCTCGACACCGTGCGTCGTTTTACTCGGATGCGTGAGCGGCTACGGGGCAACGTGGTCGAGGTGCTCGGGATGTATCGACGCGTAGCGCTCGAGGCGTCCCGGCGAATCGAGTCGGGCGAGCCCGAAGCCGGACCCGACTCGGCCTTCTTTCTGTCGGTCACGGAGCTTCGACGCGTGCTTCACGCCGACAACGAGCGCGTGGCTATTCGCGTGCAACGAAGGCGGCTCGAGTACGAGCGCAATCGCGCCTTGCCCGACCCTCCGGCGACCTTCGTGGGGTTCCCGCCAGACGACTCAGGAGACGTTTCGCGGTCGACTCGCCTTCAGGGGCTCGCTGCAAGCGGAGGCGTTGCTGAAGGGCGCGCCCGGATTCTTCGAGATCCCTCACAGGCCCCCGAGCTCGCGCCCGGAGAGATTCTCGTCGTTGCCGCCGCCGATACGGGTTGGGCCCCACTATTCCTCGCCGCCTCGGGGGTCGTAACCGAGCTTGGGGGTCCTCTCTCACATGCGGCCATCATCCTGCGCGAGTATGCCGTCCCCGCCGTAGTGAACGTGTCGAACGCTACGCTTGCTCTCCACGAGGGAGACCTCGTACGCATCGACGGGGATGCAGGAACGGTGGAGATTCTCGGTGGCTGAGGGTGGCGCTCTCGCGCCCGCGATTCTCCATCACGACACTCACCTGTTCATCGTCGCCAAACCAGCGGGCATGCCCACGACGTCGCCCGCCTCGGGTCGGCCGTGCCTGGTCGACTGGGCGAAGTCCGAGCTTTCCGGGCACCCTTTCATCCACCCTACGTCACGCCTCGACGCGCCCGTGACCGGCGTCGTGACCTTCGCTCTCACACGTTTGGCGAACGAGCACCTCCGCGAGGCGCGCAACGCGAACACTTACAGTCGCGAGTATTTCGGCGTGACGGTCGCGCCCGTATCTTTCGAGCAAGCGACTTGGGACTGGCCCATCGCGATCGATCCGCAGGACAAGCGGCTCCGGGTCGCCGGGAGCGGTCGCGGACAGAAAGACGCATGCAGCGTGTGCACGGTGGCTGAGCGTGGGGCGGCAGGGACCCTGCTGTGTCTCGTGCCCAAAACCGGCCGCACGCATCAGCTTCGCGTGCACGCGAGTCGGGCGGGTGTTCCGCTGTTTGGCGATCACGCGTATGGCGGGGCGCGTCGCTGCGTCCTTCAGACGGGCGAGGTCGTTCCCGCTCCGCGGGTCATGCTGCACTGCAGCTCGGTCGGGTTCCCAGGGGTTGACGGTGGCACCGTACGAATCGAGGCGCCGCTCCCCGAAGACTTCAGCCAAACCTGGGGGCGCCTACTTGGCGAAGTGTGACGCTAGCTCGCGCTGCAGGACTTCGAGGACGTCTTGCTGAAGCTCGAGCGGATGCCGAATGAGGCGTTCGAGGTTTCGCTGGTAGACGAAGAGGCGTCGCTGTTGGCCGTCGGTTTTTCCTGCCTGCATCTCGTCTAGCAGTAGGGGCGTTCGGGGGTCGACGCCTTCGGCGACGACCTCGAGGCCGGGCAGGTCGGTCACCATAATGAGGTTGCCTTCGAGGCGCTTCGCGATCTCCTCTGGGAGCTCTTGGAGTGCGCCCTGGACCACCTTCTCGAACCTCGGAGCCGAGGGCGACCACGGCGGCTTCGGCAGCTGGCCGTCGAGGTGCCGCGTTTTGAGGAACGCGAGCGAGGCTTCCGCAGGGCGCTGCTGCCGTTCGCGCAGAAGGCCGAGGTAGTAGAGGACGTCAGGCGAGGCGTCTTGGCGCGAGGCGGCGCGTTCGATCAGCACGGCGGCCGCTTCCAGCTGGTCGAGCTCGAAATGCGCGCGACCGATTAGAAAGTCGAGCTGTGGGTTTTCGAACGGACCCTCTGGAAGACCGAGTAGCAGCTCGCCTGCAGCGGCGCGGTCACCCTGTTGGAGGAGGGCATCGACCTTGAGCACCGAGGCGTCGGCGATGTCGTCGGCCGTCTGGCAGCTCTCGAGGGCCTGGTCGAGGATTCGGATGGCCTCGGCGTAGCTCCCGAGCGGATGAATGAGGAGCTCTGCCGCGTTGAGCATGGCTTCGAGGTAGTGCTCGTCGAGATCGATCGCCTGACGATAGTGCTCGAGCGCGAGCTCCAAACTGCCGTTGGCCGCGTGGATGTACCCGATGAGGTTGTGCGCATCGGGCGAGTCTCCGTCGAGCTCGAGCGTCTGCTCGGCTGAGGCCATTGCACCCGTGAGATCCCCCTGTGTGACCAGCTCCCAACCCCGATCGAGGTGAGCGCTCAAGCGGTCCATGAACCCTTCTGTTTGCTCTGTCATTTGACGGTCGGCTCGAAGCTGACGTGGCCGGTTTGACCCGTCAAGCGGAAGCGTGCGCTATCATGCATTGCCATGGTGAGGATGCTCACGTCGCTGATGATCGCAACGATTTGTGGGTGTGTGCCGAAACCCGTCCCGACGGGTGAAGCGATCTCGGTCGGGAGCCCGGACGACGGCTACCTCGTCGGCGGTGTTCGGCTCGAGGACGAAGGGCTTGGCTACCGTCGACTCCGCCCAGGAGAGTCGACGCGATTCGGTACCGCCACGCTGGTTCACGCGATCGAGCGTGCCGCGAAGTCCGTCGCGGAGACGTTTCCCGGCGGCTATCCCCTGCGCGTGGGAGACCTCTCCAATCCGTATGGTGGCGCACATCCGCGCCACCGAAGCCACCGAGCCGGGCGAGACGCCGACCTGATCTTCTACGCGCGAGATCTCGGCGGCCTGCCCGCCCGCGCAGCAGCCTGGATGGCCTTCGATCGATTCGGGTTCGGCACGCACGACCAACACGTTCTCGAGTTCGACGAAGCGCGCAACTGGCACCTCGTTCGAACGCTCGTGCTCGACGACGACGCGCGAGTGAAGTGGATGTTCTGCTCGAACGACGTGAAGGCGCGGCTGCTCCGCTACGCCGCCCGTCACGAGCCCTCTGCGAAAGCGGTCGCTCGGGCGACTTGGGTCCTACATCAGCCGAGTCGAGGTCAGTCGCATGCCGACCACTTTCACGTGCGCGTAGGCTGCGGCCCGGTCGAGCGGGACTTTGGCTGCGTCGAGGAAGCTCCTCATTGGCCGTGGCTAAGCGACACGGCGAGCAAGCGCAACGCGGCGGCCGGGGTCGGGGGGCGCGACGCGCAGCTCGTAGACTGGCTACTCGGTGAGCAGCATCTCGATCAAGATGGCGACGTCTTTCGGAGGCGTTTCGGGCTCGCATCGCAGCCAGCCGCGGTCACGGGTGGCCGCTTCGACTAGGTGCTGGTGCTGGTCGGTCGCTCCCCAAAGCAACACGCCGGACCCTTTGGGAAGCTCGTCTGCCAGCGTGGCGATCGTGGACGGCTGAACCGAGGCCTCCACGCAGTCGATCACCAAGAGCGGACTGAGCGAGGCGGTCGCCTTGAGGTTGTCGAGAAAAGCGACCACGTCTTCGATCTGCTGCACCGCAGCGACGGCCTCGAGGGTTTCGGCGATGCCTGCCCAGCGAGCCTCGCTTCGGGTTGCGACGAACACCATGGGAAGCGCGGCGTTTTGGGCTTGGAGTCTTGGATACTTCGACGTGTCCGTGTCGTCTTCGGGCTCCACCTCGGTTTTCGGCGAGACCCCCGAGTACTGGCGCTCGCGCCCGACGCGCTGGGTCGGCTCTCGTTCATCGGAGCTCCTGTGCGGAGAGCGCGCTGCGATCTTCTCGGCGAGCGAAATTAGCGGCTCGACGTTCGTCATGATCGATTCGGCGGCTTCGTTGCCGAGATAGAAGGCCGTCGCCGATCGAAGATGCCGATCGATGAAGTCGTGAAGCGGCGCGCCGCTCGTGGGCATCCGGTGTTCGTGCGCCATGTGAAGCGCCCGATGCATGATTTGCTGGCGAACGTCGGGTGCCGCCACCGCCTCGATGGCCTCCCGCACGATTCGTGCGATGGGACTCTCCCCCGCCACAGAACTCTCGTCTTCGGAAGACGCACGAGACCCAGCTACCATAGCAACATAATATTACCGCTATTTCGCTCTAGGGCCAAGCAGTCCCCGGTGGTCGGGTCGCGCGGGTCCATGATACACGGCGAACATGCTCGTGATGGGGGTCGACGAGAACGGGCTCGGGCCGAGGCTGGGCCCGCTAGTGGCGACGTCGGTGGTCCTTCGCACGTCGAGCTACCGTCGGTCCGCGCTCTGCGAACGCGGCCTTGCCCTCGGTCTCACCGATAGCAAGGAGACCGGCGGGTTCGGGAGGATGGCCTTCACCGAGTCGGTTGCGCTCGCGCTTCTCGAACGAACCGGCGAACAACCGTCGCATGCCAGCGATCTGCTCGAGCGGGTTTGGTCCGGAGCGAGCGACACACTTCGGCCCTGTTGCCCGAACGACGCCACGGCGGCGCAGTGCTGGGGCGTCGACGTTGCGCTTCCGGCGTTTGGTGGCGACGCGGGGGCCGGCGCCGGGCTCCTCGATCGACTCATCGGGCGTTCCGGCCTCTCTCTCGTCGATGTGCGAAGCCGTCTCGCTTGCGCAGGCGTACTCAACGACGAGTACGACCGAGGTACCAACAAGCTCGAGGTCGACCTTCGCATGTTCGAGGACCTCATCTCGACGGTGCACCGAGAGCAGCGCGCCCCTCTGCTCGTCATCTGCGGCATGATCGGCGGGATTCGAGACTACGCGTCGCGGTTCTCTCAGCTCGCCCACGGCGCCACGGAGCTCCGGGGTCGTCGCGGGCAGCGTCGGTACGCGATCGAAAACCTCGGCGAGGTTCGCTTCGAGGTCGATGCGGATGCGCGCCATCTGCCGGTCGCGTTGGCTTCGATCGTGGGCAAGTACGTGCGCGAGGTGAGCATGCTTCGAATCGGCGAGTTCTACCGGCAATCGGTTCCCGATCTTCGCCTGGCGAGCGGCTACCACGACCCCGTGACCCATCGCTTCATCGAACAAACGCGCCCTCCGCGGCGCCGCCTCGGGATCGCGTCCGATTGCTTCCGGAGGCGGGCATAGGCGCCATGGCACGAGGCCTCCATGACTGAACGCGACTCGGTTCCCCGCTGGTTGATCTGGACGCTGGCGCTCTTTGCGGGGGCTTGGTTGCTCTACACGCTTCGCGGTGTTCTCGCACCGGTGTTTTTCGCGTTTCTGATCGCCTACATGCTCGATCCCGTCGTCGACCGCGTCGAAGAACTTCCGTTCATTCGCAATACGTCGATCGCGCGCGGCGTCGGGATTGCCGTGCTGCTCGTGGTCGTGTTCATCGTTACGGCGCTGCTTGTGTTCGTCGTGGCGCCGCTCGTGTTCCAGCAGGTCTCCGGCTTCGTCCAGAAGCTTCCCGGCATGCTTGCCGAGCTCCGCGCCGAGTGGGAGCCGACGTTCGAGCAGTACGGCCTCTCCATCCCCTCGTCGTTCGCCGAAGCGCTCGAAGACCTACACCTGGACGCCCAGTCGCTCCTCGCCGAAACGTACACGCCGGTATCGAGCGCCATCTCATGGCTTCTCGGGGGCACGGCCTCTGCCGTCGGCTCCGTTCTCGCGGCGCTCATCGTGCCAGTGTTCGCGTTCTATCTCACCTACGACTTCGACAACATCGTCGCGCGCATCGCCGACCTCGTGCCGCCCCGCCACCGGCCTGAGACATACGGTTTCTTTCGCGACATTGATACCGTCCTCGGCCAGTTCTTCCGGGGCCAGTTCACAGTGATGGCCATTCTCGCCGTACTCTACAGCCTAGGGTACGGAGTCATCGGGGTTCCGCTGGCGCTTCCCATCGGGATCATGGCTGGGCTGCTTTCGTTCATTCCGTATGTGGGCAGCCTGACCGCGCTTGGGACCGCGCTCCTGATGACGGCGCTCTACTGGCAGGGATGGCCCCAAGTGTTTTCCGTTCTTGCCGTTCATTTCACCATTCAAGGCCTCGAGGGGTTCGTGATCACGCCGAAGATCATGGGCGACACCGTCGGGATCTCCGCGATCACCGTGCTTTTCGCGCTGCTCGTCGGCGGCGAGCTTCTCGGATTCGCCGGTGTCCTGCTCGCCATCCCCGCTGCCGCCGTCGTGAAGATTCTCGTCGAGCGTTTGAGCAGCCGGTACCGAGGCTCGGCGTTCTACGGTGGTGGCAGGGCGTCTAGTCCGAACGCTCAAAGCGACTAGCCAAGTCGAGCGCGACCCGAAGCTCGGTGCCTGTCGCACTCACGTCGGCAGCGCGGAGGGCGTCACGCCATGATGCGGGTACGGTATCTGGGTTCGACTGCGCCCAGACCTCGATGAGCGCTGCGTCTCGACGCGCCGTGCCTTCGTCTCGTACGTCGAACAGCAGTGTCAGGACGCCGGGGGCGCGCGGATCGGTCCTGAGTCCGATGGCCTCGACGCCCTCGAGTGCCGACGCGTCCTCGCTGATGGCTCCGATCCGCGCGATGGCCGTCTGCCATCGCGGTGGCGCGATGAACGCGCCCGTGACGACGCCCCCATGGGCGCGCGACCACATCGACTCGAACTCGGGGCTCTTCTCGAGAGACGGCGCAGACTCCCCTGCGACGGCCAGGAACTCGGCGACCGTGGACGCGGAGCCGGTCACGACCGTATGATCGTCGACCTCCGCAAGCGCGCTCCGGCCGTCTGTACTTCCGAGCACCGGCACTCGTGCCGTCGGTAGGCGCGTCACCTCGCTTCCGCGGGCCTCCACGAGCTGCCGGTAGCACTGCGCGAAGCCTTCTGCGTCGACGGACGATCCCCGAATGAGCAGTCCGAGGGTTTGAAAGGGCTCGTCATCGGGGCCACCCGCCCATAGTACGAGCTCGTCGAGTGCCGTGGTCGGATCGATTCCGCACTCCGCTTCGATGTCGCTCCATTGGTTTTCGCCTAGCAGTGCATCCAGTCGTGAGCGCCAAGCCGGTTCCTCCGCAATCGATGCGACGTTGACGCGAACGACGGCCTTCGCGGTCGACGGCAGCTGGCCGAGCACGCGCTCCGTTTCGTTCGTGCGACCTTGTTCGACGAGGAACCAGAGTAGGGCGAGCGTGGCCAACGCCGTCGGGATTGCCACCTGGATCGCCCGACGCATGGTCGCAGCGTAGGAAGTTTGTTTCGTGCGGCAACTGGTCGTGCTAACGCGTCGGCCATGCCATGGCGCCGGATGCGGCTTCGCAATGCCGAGGTCTTCGCCCGCTGCGATCAGCAGGGGAACCTCGTGTCGACGGGTGGCCGTGTCGAGATCCGCTACAAGCCAAACGACGGCCGCGCATACTTCGCGACCGAGCGGAACCTCGCGCCTTCGGCCTCCGACGCCGTCGAGCCCGATTCGTTCTGCGGCGACGCGGAGCCCGTGCAAAAAGGGAAGGCAACCAAGAAGCAGAAGGGAAAGCCTGGTGGCGCACCTCCTCCCGAGGCGCCCAGCGGAAGCGAGCTCCTTGCGTATGCGGATGGCGCGTGCAGCGGAAACCCCGGTCCTGCTGGGCTCGGGGTCGTGGCGCTGTTCGACGACGAGCGACGAGAGCTCAGCGAGTATCTCGGCGAGGCCACCAACAACGTCGCCGAACTCACCGCGATCCTGCGCGCCGTGCAGCTGGCCCACGAGCTCGACCGTCCGCTTCGACTCTACACCGACTCCAAGTACGCCATGGGCGTGCTCACGGAGGGATGGAAAGCCAAGGCCAACAAGCCGCTGATTGCTGAAATCAAGGGCTGGCTCGAAAAGCACCCGGACACCCTGCTGTTCCACGTGCGGGGCCATCAGGGGATTCCACTGAACGAGGTGGCAGACGGCCTCGCGGTACAGGCTGTCCAGAGCCGGATGTCGACGGGCTGGCAGCCTGCTTAGTGCTACCCGGGGATCAGACCAGCTCGCAGAGCACGGCGTGCGCTTCGGCCAACTCCAAGCCGACCGACGACAGGCACGCGGGCAGTGCTGCGGTTCGTCCCTCGGGTATCTCCAGCTGGCCCGCCTCGTGCCGGATGGCCAACGTGCCTCCGAGAACGGTGAGCGACCGAATCGATGTCGCATCCGGCAGGTCGATTTCGCCCGTCCCCGCCACACGACGGATGTCGAAAGTGCGCGATCGAAGGGGCCCGTCGAGTCCGATCATCGCCTCGAGCTTCGCCACACCGGCAACGTCTGGCGCGCCGAGGTCGCGACGAATGGAGGCGAGTAGCTCGGCTTCTCGCGGGCCGCTCCAACGCGTGACGTCGAGCGCCCTCTGCAGGTGAAGCTCACGGGGCTTTCCGTTCGGGTCGAGCCGACCCTCGGGATCGTATCGGCGATTCCAGTCCCAGTAGCGGTACGTGATCCCGCGCTTCGAGGGCGCCACGCGCTGAGGCTCGAGAAGCAGGACGCCACTCCCGACGGCATGCGGCGTGCCGGGTTCGATCACGAAGGCGTTGCCCGTCGACACCGGGACGAAGTGCATCAGCTCGCTCACGTCCCGTTCCGAGGCGATGGCGCGCTCGACGTCTTCCCGCTCGACCCCGCGCCTGAATCCGAGGTAGAGCCCCGATCCCTCCGTGGCGTCGAGGATGTACCAGGCTTCCGGTTTGCCACTTTCGTCGTCGGCGAGTGCCGCGTCGTCGTCGGTCGGATGAATCTGCACGGAGAGGTCGTCCGCCGCGTCGAGCAGCTTCACCAGCAGCGCCGTCGACCCCTCTCCGACATCGCGACCGAGCCATGCGTCGGGGTCCGCGCGGATGACCTGGTCGAGAAGCCGGCCGCCCTCAACCCCGCTCGGGAAGTCGGGCTCCACCGAGAACTCCCAGGCCTCGCCGACGACGCGCCCTGGCGCGACGCCGGACGCCCGCTTCAGGCCGTCCGCGAGACGCCGGCCCCCCCATGGGGTCCGCGCGGCAGGCGTGAAGTTGTCGGCCTGCAGGAGCAGGGGACGCCGCCAGTTTTTTGCACCTACTTTATCCCACATGTAAGGTGACCTCTCGAACCCTAATCGTACCCGCCGAGGGAGGTTTGAGATGGGCTATCTCGGAAAAGAACGCCGAATTCACCGCGTCTTCGTAACCCGCAACAGCGAATACCACGTTCGTCGCAACGTGTGCGTGGGCGTCCGCGATCGGCGAAGCGGCGAATGGCTGTCGGGGCACCTCGCGCTCCGGAGCACGGTGTCCGGTGGACTCAAGTTTCACGACAACGGCGCGATCAGCGCCTCGGAGGGGCTGCCGACCGTTGGCGAGTCCCTCTTCTTCATCGCCTCGGGCCGGGACCTCATCACGAGTCCGGTGCTCAACATCGAGCGACCTGCGCGTCAGATCGTCCACGCCTACCCGATGTAAGCACCGCCGCGATCGCGATGCTATATCCCGCGACGTGCCGTCCGACGTGAAAACCATCCGAGTCGTCGCTGCGCTCGTTGAGCGCGACGGGCGCTACCTGATCACGCAGCGCCGTGAGAACGCGGTGCTGCCGCTTCTGTGGGACTTTCCCGGGGGGCGCGTCGAGCAGGGCGAGACCGACGGCGCGGCTCTCGTTCGTGAAGTCCGAGAACGCCTCGGCGTGGACGTGTCGGTCGGCCAGCTGATCTCGTTTGTCAACCATCCTTACGACCGGTATGCGGTCGACCTCTATCTCTACGAATGCCGCCTCGAGAGCGACGACCTCTCGTGTCGCGCCGTGAAGGACTACGCCTGGGTTACGTCCGAGGAGATGGAGTCGTACCCTTTCACGCCTGTCGATGAAGCGTCGATGAGCAAGCTCCTCGGGGAACCCTAGCGGGTGCTCGTCGCGCGGCCGTCAAACGTCGTAGAACATAGGCGCACGCTGGCGTACGAAACGCAGCGCGAGTTCCCGAGCTTCGTCGGAAAGGCTCTCGAACTGAATGCCCATGCCGGGCTCTGACTCCGACGTGAAGTCCATCGGGTCACGCACGAAACGGACGTACCCGTCGCACTCGAACTCGAACCCTCCGGGGAGCGTGACGAGCATCGATACCGAGGTGTCTTTGCCGAGTGACTCATACGTGGCGAGAAACACGCCGCCGTGTGCGATTTCGCCGCTGAAACCCACATAGAAGTTGGACTGCGTAGTCGCACCGAGGTTGGCTTCGATGCGCCGTCGATCGCCCACCGGGACCGGTGCCGGCGGAGGAAGCATCGAGGTCGGGATCCCCCCTGCCTGCGCGGGCGCGGGCGGAGGGCTCGAGATGGGAGCTCCCGTGAGCGGTCGGTTGGACACGGGACGCTCCGATACGGGTGCCGCGGAACGCGCCGCTGCCGGTGCGGATGGCGGGCGCGACGGTGGGGCCGCCGGCGCGTTCGAGGGTGGGCGCGACGGCGCGGCCGAGGCCGGGGGGGCCGACGTTGTTTTGATGATCGGCGGGGGGGCCGAGGGCCTCAGGCTCGGAGGTTTGGACGGCGGCGCGGACGGTCCCGCGGAAGCGGGCGCGTTCGACGACGGCCGATGGGAAGCCGGTCGTGAGGAAACGGGCCGCGAAGAGATGCGTCGAACACCTGCCGGGCGGCTCGAGGGGCTGGAACTCGGCGACCCCTCCGGGCGCGCGCTCGGGCGGTTGGTGAGCGGGAACAGCTGGCTGGTTACCTCCGCGATGCCTTCCGTTGCGATCAGTACGCCGCCGTGCTCAGTCTTGACGTCTTGGAGCAGGGCGAGCGTCTGACTCAGCGTTCCGAGGGCGCTCTTCACGCAGGTCTTGCCATCGGGCTCGGTGGAGGCGTGCTGGGCTTCGAACAGAGCCCCAACGGCCTGGGCGACGTTCTGAGCGATCTCCAAGACCTCATCGGGGATGTCCGCCTCGCGCTGCAGCGCCTCGAGTGTCCTTCCGAGCGATTCGCGGGCGGCCTTGGCCTCGTCCGCGCCTGAGTAACTCATCGTCGATCTTCCCCCGCTTGCCTCGCCCTCAGAATAACGGGAGTCGACTCCCGATCAAAGCTCCTTGATGAACACGATTCGGGTTCGTCCTGGGCCGGCGTAGTCGCGGACTTCGGTACTCTCGAAGCCCATGGAGGTATGGAAGCGAATTGGGCCCTCGTGACCCTCGGCCGCAAGGGACTTGATTCGCTTCATTCCCGCCGCGCGACAGCGCTCGGTGAACTGTTCGTACAGGCGCTTGCCGACCCCGCGGCGGCGGTGGTCCGGATGGATGCCGACGAGGTGGACGTAGCCCGTGGCCGCCGAATTGGGAACCACCACCCCCAACAGGAAGCCGATGACCTGCCCGTCCTGATCGGCGACGAGCGCGTGCTCACCGAACTCGTAGAAGAACATCGGGTCCGCGCGACGCCCGGCAGGCCCGCCCCACCACTGGTCGAGCACCGAGATGATATAGTCGTAGTCGACCTTGGTGAGACCCCGGATCTCCATTGCTCGGGGGAGCGGTATCACGAACACCCCACAAACGCACGACCCCGATTCAGCGCAAGGGGCTTCCCGAGAAGCCTCGCGAGCGCCGATCCTGTTCTGCCCGTACTGCAAGGAAGCCTTCGAGGCCCGAGACGACTGCCCTGAGCACGGGCTGCTCCTCGTGACGATCGACCGGCTTCCGAAAGACCTTCGCTTCGCCGACGATCGAGTGTCCTTCTTTTTGGACCCTCGGTATGGTCGCGGTGCCGTACTTGCCGGCGCGTCGGCCGTTCTGGTTGGTTTTGCGCTGCCCTTCGCCGATTCGCGCGGTGTCGTCGCATCGGCTCTCGAGGTCGCGATCGACGGTGCCTACAACCTTTGGATGGTGCCTCTGGCCGCCATCGCGATGCTGCTCATCTTGGCGAAACGCAGGAGCCTCGACGCCATGAGGGCGTCGCGTGGCGCGATCGTGGCTCTTTCGTTGGGTGCCCTCCTTCCGGTCGCCTATACGGCGCGGCGGGTGCGGATCATGGCAGCGCTCGAATCCGCGGACCTCGTTTGGGGTTCGGGTCTCGTGATGATGGTCGCCGCGTGCCTCGGCACGGCCGTTGCGGCGGTCTTTCTGGGGCGTCGCGGGCGACGTGGATTCTAGGCGGCGCCCGGAACCGTGGGGCGGAAGATATAGCCCTGCTGTTGGACGACGCAGACGCGGTTCGGTCCGGCCATACGCGCCCGGGTGACGGCGATGCTGGCGGCGTCGAGAAGTTCGCTGTGGCTGCGGACGCTTGCGCTCGGGTACAGCCCCACGCCCATCGAGACGCGAAGCATGAGGCCGCCGTGGTCGACCTCGATGGGCTGTTGTGCAACTTCCGCCATGATTCGGTCGGCGATGGATAGAGCGCGCCCAGGTTTGGTGTCGTTCATCAGGATCCCGAACTCCGCCGTTCGAAACTGCGCGATCATTTTAGCGACGCTCGCCGTCTCACGCAGTCGGCTCGACACCTCGTCGAGCACTGCCGACGCAAACTCCGGGCCCCGCTCCTTTGCGATGCGGCGGAAGTCTTCGATGGCGAGGATGCAACAGGCGAGAGGTTCGAGTCGTTGCTGCGCGTCTTCGAATGCGCCCTTGAGTGCCTCGTGGAACTGACGGTGGTCGGGAAGCGCCTTGAGCTGGTCGTGGAGCGATGTGTACCGCAGCTTCTTTCGCGCGACCTGCACGTCGTCGTGTGCGCGCTTGATCCGAAGTACGTTTTCGACACGCGCGATCAGCTCTGCGTCCTCGACGGGCTTCTCGAGATGGTCATCCGCGCCCGTGCGCAAGCCCTGCACCCGGCCGTTCAAGTCTCCGCGAACAGTCAGTAGGATGACCGGTACGAATCGGTCTTCCGTGATTGTCTTGATGACCTTGCAGGCGTCGATACCGCCAAGGCCCGGCATGGCCACGTCGAGGATCACGAGATCCACGCTTCGGTTGCGGACCGCATCGACGGCTTTTTGGCCACCGTAGACGGCCAGGGTGTCGAAGCCGTGAGTGTGAAGCACTCGCGCGAGGTGGTCACAGGTGGGCTTGTGATCATCCGCGACGACGATGACGCCCCTCGACGATGGTGACCCCTCAATCACCACCACAGGGTAGCGGAGCGAACGGTGTTTCGCGAATCGGGTAGTCGGTTTCCCCTGGAGCGTTAGGTGTCTATAATGACTATCGACATCCCGCAAGGATGTAAGGCCTGAATGGAGCTCAAGCAGCAACTCAAGCTATCTCAGCAGCTCATCATGACGCCGCAGCTTCAGCAGGCGATCAAGCTGCTGCAGATGTCGCGCATGGAGCTCAGTGAGCTCGTGCAAGAAGAGCTCCTCGAAAACCCGATGCTCGAGGAGGGGGCCGAACTCCGAGATTCGCGCGCCCCTCAAACCGAAGAGGTCGAAGCCCCGCCGCAGGATCCAACCGAGGCCAAGAAGGCTGAGATCGACTGGGAACGCTACGTCGAGAACTACACCGAACAGGCACCCATGCCGACCGTGCGTCGCAACGACGACGAGCTTCCTGGGCTCGAGGCCACGCTGTCGAGTGCTGAGGACCTGACCGATCACATGGGTTGGCAGCTCCGCATGGGCGAGTTCATGGACGACGAGCGCCGCTTCGGTGCCTTGGTCATCGGCAACCTCAACGACAACGGCTACCTGAAGATCGAAGGCACGGCGCCCGAAGACATCGTCCCGCGGCTCGCAGCGGAAGCGGGGATGGACCCGGAGGACGCCGAAGAGGTGCTCCGCATGATCCAGCAGTTCGACCCGATCGGCGTTGCTGCGCGTTCGCTCGAAGAGTGCCTCACCATTCAAGCCGTTCACTTCGAGATGGACGAACTCGTGCTCAACGTGATCGCGAACCACCTCAGCGACCTCGAGAAGCGTCACTACCCAGCGGTTGCCAAGGCACTCGGGTGCCCGCTCGAAGAAGTGTACGACGTGGCGCAGATCATCGCGGAACTCGAGCCGCGCCCGGCCCGACGCTTCCAAACGGAAGAGCCGCGCTACATCGTTCCCGACGTCTACGTGCACCGCGTCGGCGACGAGTACTACGTGGTTGCCAACGACGACGGCATGCCCAAGCTGAAGATCAGCGGGTTCTATCGGTCGGCCATGGCTGACAACCCAAAGGCCAAGGAGTACATCCAAGACAAGCTCCGAAGCGCCCAGTGGCTGATCCGCAGCATTGACCAGCGTCGGAAGACCATCGTGAAAGTCACCGAGTGCATCGTGGAGAAGCAGCGCGACTTCTTCGACAAAGGCATCGAGTACCTCAAACCCATGATTCTGCGTGACGTGGCCGAAACGGTGGGCATGCACGAGAGCACGATTTCCCGCGTGACGAGCAACAAGTACGTTCACACGCCGCGCGGAACTTTCGAGCTGAAGTACTTTTTCAACAGCGCGATTCGCCGCGACAACCAAAACGATATCGCGTCGGAGAGCGTTAAACAGGCCATCAAGTCGATCATTGGGGGTGAGGACGAGCGTGCCCCATTGTCAGACCAGCGGATCGTTGAAATACTCGCCCAAGACGACATCAAGATCGCGCGAAGAACGGTAGCCAAGTATCGTGAGATGCTCGGAATACTGAGTTCGTCCAAACGTAAGAAATACTTTTGAAGCTGGATGGAGGGTCGATGCGTATTAGTTTCTCATTTCGCAACATGGAGTCGTCAGACGGAGTCAAGAACTACGCATCCGAGAAGATCGCCAAAATCCAGAAGTACATGAGAGCCCCCATTCACGCCGAGATGACGTTCTCGATGGAGCGTCATCTGCATCGGGTCGACCTGACGCTCACCGGGGACGGACACCAGTACGCATGTCATGGGAACTCCGAAGACATGTACGCCACCATCGACCTAGTCCTGGACAAAATCGATCGGCAAGTGCGTGACATGAAGGCGACGGCGACACACAAGCGCCGACATAGCGGCGAGTCGCTACGAAACCCGAAGGGCTGATCCGCGTTGCGCAGCGCGACCGGGTGGGGTACTGACCGCTGGCAATGCTAGTCGAGCTGCTTCATCCCGAGCGCGTGAGCACCCAGGAGGTGCCGAACGACAAGGAGGACGCGCTCAGGCTGATCGCGAGTCTGCTGGTCCGGCCCGAACGCGCCGCCAACGAAGACATCGTGTACCAGGTGCTCGCCGAGCGAGAGCGGCTCGCGAGTACGGGCGTTGGGAGCGAAGTGGCCATTCCTCATGGCCGCTTCGACGGCGTCGACGAGCTGCGCGCAGCCGTGGCGGTCTGTAGAGACGGCGTCGACTTCGACGCCGTCGACGCGAGGCCGGTGAAGATTCTCGTGGGCATCATTGGGCCGCGATCGATGCCTCAACGGCACCTCGCTGCGCTCGCGGGCGTTTCACGCGTGCTTCGCGACGACAACGTACGAGACGCGTTGATTCGGGCGCGAGATGACGTGGACGCGCACCGTATTCTCGTCGAAGCCTGACTTCGAGACACGAGCTACCCACTCGCGTATATTGAGGGGGTGACACGACCCTCTCCGCCGCACACCACAGGCGCCATGGCCAGCATGCGGGTCGAGCAGGGCATCTCGGTTGCCCACGTGCTCGGAGATCCTAAGGTGAGCGCGTTCATCGAGATCGTGGCGGGGCACGACGGCTCCAACCGGGTGATCGACCATCCTCGCGTCCAGAAGCCTGGGCTCGCGCTCGCGGGGCATCCTCATGGGGTGGTCCCAACCAGGGTGCAGATTCTCGGCGAGACCGAGGTCACGTATCTCGAGAAGCTGCCGCCGGACGAGCAGCTTCGCCGCGCCAACGCGCTCTTTCAGCTGGGGCTCTCACTCGTGATCGTCACGCGCGGGGTTACGCCTCCGCCGCCGCTGGTGCAGGCCGCTCAAGAAACCGCGACGCCCCTCGTCGTCGCAGAGCCTCGCTCCAGTCGGACGATCCAAGTCGTGCACTCGGTGCTCGACGCCCTGTTGGCTCCGTCAGAGACACGACACGGCGTGCTCATGGACGTGCACGGAATCGGAACGCTGCTGCTCGGTCCGAGTGGGATTGGCAAGAGCGAGTGTGCTCTGTTTTTAGTGGAGCGAGGGCACCGGCTCGTCGCCGACGATCAGGTGGTTCTGTCGCTGCTTCCCTCGGAGCGGATTCTCGGGCGGCCTCCTCCACCGCTCCGAAATCACCTCGAGCTTCGAGGGATCGGCATCATCAACGTTCGCGACCTGTTCGGCGCCAACTCCGTACGTGCCGAGAAAACGGTGCAGCTCGTGATCGAACTCTGCCCGTGGGATTCCGAAGAACCCTTCGATCGGCTTGGGCTCGACGATTCGACCCTCGAGGTCCTCGGGCTCCCGATTCCCATGCTCCGCATCCCCGTGCGACCCGGGCGCAACATGGCGGTCATCCTCGAGGTTGCCGCGCGCAACCACATCTTGAAGGCCGCCGGCCAGCACGGCGCTCAGAACTTCATTCGAACGCTGATGGGTCACATCGACGGTCCCGATCCCGAGTCTGAGTAATGGGGAGCGAACGCCAGATCATTCTCGTCA
This sequence comes from Myxococcota bacterium, assembly GCA_039177115.1. Classification (GTDB taxonomy): domain Bacteria; phylum Myxococcota_A; class Polyangia; order Polyangiales; family Houyiibacteriaceae; genus SG8-38. The sequence continues at coordinate 39,087 of JBCDFZ010000018.1, read as the reverse complement.
CCGGGCTTTCCGGCGCCGGTCGGAGCACAGCGCTCCGGGTCCTCGAGGACGCCGGTTTCTTCTGTGTCGACAACCTGCCGCCCCTTCTGGCGCCTGAGCTGCTCACCTTGGCGGGGCGGGACGGTGCGCTCGAGCGCGTCGGTCTAGGGGTCGACGTTCGCACGGGGGCGTTCTTGGAAGGGGTCGAGCAGGCACTTCAAACCCTCGAGGACGCTGGCCATCGCGTCGAAGTCGTGTTCCTCGACTGCTCGGACGACGTGTTGGTGCGTCGATTCAGCGAAACGCGGCGCCCGCATGCACTTGCCGAGTCGGGGGACCTGCTCGAAGCGATTCGCAGAGAGCGGCAGCGGCTCGCTGGGCTTCGTGGGCGTGCCGACGTCGTCATCGATACGACACAGCTCAGTGTGCACGATCTTCGTCGACGGCTCGTAGAGCACATCGGGCGCGACCCCTCCGGATCTTCCATGGTGGTGCGCATCGTGTCGTTCGGATTCAAGTACGGGATTCCCACGCACGCGGACCTCGTCTTCGACCTTCGGTTCTTGCCGAACCCGCACTTCGAGCCGGAGCTTCGGCCCAAGACGGGGCTCGACGTTGCCGTGTCGCGATACGTCCTCGAAGCGGAAGAAACCAAGGCGCTGCTCGGACGGCTCACCCCGCTGCTCGAGTACGCACTGCCTCAGTATGCGCAGGAGGGAAAGGCCTACTTGACTCTCGCCCTCGGGTGCACGGGTGGGCGTCATCGGTCCGTGGCCGTGGCGGAGCACCTTGGCGAAATTCTCGGCAGCGACAATGAGGTGGTCGTCTCTCATCGCGATGCGGAGCGCGCGCCGAAGTGACCAACGCGTTTGTCGGGACAGTCGAGATTCCCAACAAGCTCGGCTTACACGCGAGAGCCGCTGCGAAGCTTGTCGACCTCGCGAATCAGTTCACCGCCCATGTGGAGGTGAGCAAAGATGGGCAAGTCGCTGATGCCAAGAGCATCATGGGCGTTCTACTCCTTTGTGGGCAGCGCGGGGCAATGCTCACGATTCGCACCAAAGGCGACGACGCCGAAGCGGCACTCGATGCGCTTCGTGAACTGGTTGCCGGGGGCTTCGGGGAGAGCGAATGATGCGGCCGGTTCGCATCCGGGGCGTGTCGGCATCGATTGGCGTTGCCGTGGGGCCAGCCAACCTCGTCGTCCGGGGCCGTCGGGCGCCGGTTTGGCAACGACTCCGAAAGGACGACGTAGTCGAGGAGGTGCAGCGGTTCATGCGAGCTGTAGCTGCGTCCCGAGACGAGATCGAGCGTGCGAGAGACGCGCTCACCGATCAGCATGGGTCGAGCTATACGTCCATCTTCGACGTGTACCTGTTGATGCACGGGGATGCGCTCCTCATCGACGCAACCACCCGGCTGATTCGCGACGAGAGGCTCAGCGCGCAGTGGGCACTCGGACGCGTCGTTGAAGATCTCAAAGCGCCCCTCCTCGGCAATTCTTCCGCGTACTTTCAGGAGCGCGCGCACGACATCGACCACGTTCAGGAGCATCTGCTTCGACATCTCGCAGGCGAAGTTAGCCTCGAGCGTCCTTCGGTGGTTCCTTCGGTGCTCTTCGCGCACGACCTGACACCGGCCGACGCGGTTCATCTTTTGGCGCCGCCCACACTCGGTCTGGTGACCGAGATGGGCGGCACGAGCAGTCACACCGCCATCCTTGCTCGCGCCTTCGGCATCCCCGCCGTCGCGGGGACCGGCCCGCTGCCCGTCGCCGTCGAGGAGGACGAGATCGTCGTCGTCGATGGTTTTTCGGGGGAGGTGACCCTCGGCGCCGACGCTGCCGAGCAGCGCCTCGCCGAGGCGCGACGTGACCGTTTCCAGTCTTTTCTGAGCTCCGAGCGTGCGGCCAACGCGACCACCAAGGACGGCACGGACGTCGCCGTCGGCGCCAACATCGAGCTTCCTGCCGAGATCGAGTCCGCAATCGCACGCGGTGCCGAGGGCGTCGGGCTCTACCGGACCGAGTTCATGTGCCTCGATCGAGCGGAGCCTCCCGATGAGGAGAGTCAGGTCGAACTCTACCGGCGTGTGGCGGCTGCGTTGTCTCCGAACCGGGTGGTGTTTCGAACGTTCGACTTTCGCGACGACAAACGCCTACACACGGCGCTCCTCGAACAGCGTGAGCAAGACTGGCTGCGCACTCAGATTCGATCCGTTCTTCAGGCGCAGGACGCCGGCACCGTTTCGCTGATGTTTCCCATGGTCGGTGCGCTCCACGAACTGCACCGTGGTCGATCTCTCGTCGCGGAATGCGCGGAGGAACTCGGTCTCCCGCAGCCAAAGGTAGGCATGATGGTCGAGGTTCCGTCCGCAGCCCTCAGCGCGGCTCGGTTCGCCGAACATGCCGACTTCTTCGCGATTGGCACCAACGATCTCGTTCAGTACACGCTCGGGATCGATCGACGTGACTACCACTCGGCAGCTTTGGCGAGCCCACTGCACCCTGCCGTGCTCAAACTGATCGAAGCCACCGTGAGCGCCGCTGATGACGCCGGCGTACCATGTTCGATGTGTGGTGACATGGCGGCCGACCCAATTGGACTCGCGCTCGCGCTCGGACTTGGCCTGCGCGACGTATCGGTCCCCGTCACGTTCATCCCGCTCGCGCGCGAAGTCGTACGTGCGGTTGATCTGGCCGTCGTTCGAGACCTTGCGAAAGAGGCGATGATCCACGAGACGCCTCACCAGGTTCGTCAGCTCGCGGTCGAGCGGCTCGGTGAGGATATCGAGGCACTGTGGCGCGAGCTAGGGGTCGACTGACTTGGCCGGGGCGACGGGCGACACCATTTTTTCGAGCTCTGCTTCGCTTTGATAGCCGACGACACGATCCACTTCGTAGCCTGCCGCATCGTAAAGGATGTAGGTTGGGACCTTCTCGATGCGGCCGAGCACCGTGCGCCCATTCTCCAAGTTGCCGTAGGGGTCCGCGCCCACCGCGAATGGTGGGTCGAGCGCATACGCCCACGCCTCGACGAGCTGTGTCGCGCGTGGCTCGGAAGCGATGCCGACCACGACGACGTTCGGGTGTTGCTGGACGAATGGCCGAAGCGGCTTGATCGCTGCCTGGCTCACCATGTCGAACGTCGCGAACACGAACAGCAGCACCGGCCTGCCGCGGACGTCGCCCAGCTCGAGCCAGCGCCCGTCTGAGAGCCGTATGCCGAGTTCTAGTCGCGGTCCTCTATCTTCGGCATTGACGGAGCGGCCGTCGCCCGTCTTGGACGCGCCCGCGCCGCAACCCATCGACAGGGCCACCGCCAAACACAGCGCACGGAGGCTTACATGCAGGGAAGGACTCGGGTTCATTGCGGCGTTCCAGCCAATATAGCAAGAAGCATGAGATGGATCGGATCGGCGAGCGACTCGAGGCGCTGCTCGAAGACAGCTACGCCAGGCGGAGCCGGAGCGAAGACCCGATCGATTTCGTGCACCGCTACGACGACCCGGTCGATCAGGAGGTTGTCGGCCTGCTCGCGTCGAGCCTCGCGTTTGGAAACGCATTGGCTGCCCGGCGGAGCGTCGGTCGCGCGCTCGAGGTTTTGGGTACGCGCCCTGCACAAACCTGCAGCAACGCAACGGAGGAAGAGCTTCGCGAACGTCTGAGCGGCTTCGTTCACAGGATCTATCGCGGTGACCATCTTGCCGTGGTGCTCAGCCGCGCCGGTCGCCTTCTCGATAGCCACGGAAGCTTGGGTTCCGCTTTCGAGGCGCGCTACGAAGACACGGGCGGCGATTTTCGAGAAGCGCTCGCACTCTTCGCAGATGCGCTTCGCGGCGAAGCCCGGACACGCAACCTTCGCCACCTCGTGAGCGACCCTCGAGCAGGAAGCGCATGCAAACGCCTCTTGCTCTACGCGAGATGGATGGTGCGTCCCGACGACGGAATCGACCTGGGGCTGTGGTCGATCTCCCCCTCGCAGCTAGTGATGCCGGTCGACACGCATGTGCATCGCATCGGTCGAAACCTCGGGCTGACGGAGCGAAAGACGGCGTCGTGGGCGACGGCGGAGGACATCACCGCATCGCTTCGCCGATACGACCCGGACGATCCCGTGAAGTACGACTTTGCGCTTTGCCACCTCGGTGTGTCGCGCGAGTGCCCAAGCCGTCCCGATCTCGACAAGTGCGCCCGCTGCCTCCTGCACCCCGTGTGCACGGTGTGGGAGCAGGGACGAGGCCGTCGTCGTCGCCAAGGCGCCGCCTAGCATGCCGACGCAGAGAGCAGCCTCGGTCACCGCAGGAAGGGTGTGAGCTTCGGCTCGAGCGCGTGGAGGTCGGAGACGCCGTCGACGCCTGGACCGCGACTGATCGCGTCACCCTCGATCGTGATGAGCTCGTAGTCTTGAAGCGCTTTCACGGCGGTCTCGAGCTTGAGCTTGGAGAGCGACTCCCGACGTTCGATCTCGCCGGCCAGGTACATTTGCTGCCCAAGAGCTAGCGTGCGTTTGTACCAGTCTTTTTTGGGGACGGGGCCCTCCAGCACGAACTCGGCGCCGCGAAGCGCGAGAAGGTAGCTCTCGAAGAAGGTCTGTAGCATCGTCGCGAATCGTTCGAGCCGCTGTCGGCGAATGCCTTCCGTGGCCTGCACTTTGCCGTCTCGGATCTCGACCTCACCCGCCTTCTCCATGGCAGCGAGCGCATCTCGGAAGATCTGATCGAACGAGGCGTCGGTACGAAAGATGAACTCGTGCTTGAACAGCCTCGAGAGGCGGCGAACCCGGTCGTTGAGTCGCCCCATGTCCACCCATTCTTCGCGGTCGACGAGGAGTGAGGAGGCGATGAGCGCACTCGGTACGAAGAAATGAATGAGGGTGTTGACGTAGTACTCGAGCGCGATTCGCCGCTCCGAGTCGATGGTGTAGATGGGCTCGGGCCCCGTGTCGTGCGTGACGATGAGGCGGGCGTCGACGAAGAGGCGGAGGGCCTCTTCGATGGTGTCCTCGCGAATCCTGTCCTCGCCGATACGCAGCTGGTGCGCAATTCGCGCGCCCATCGACGACAGGGTGAGAAGCAGATCTTGGCAGGTGTCGACGAGGCCCGACTTGGTCATGCCGCGCTTTTGGTGGCTGAGTAGCGCCGTGGCCACGAGTGCGGCAGGCGTTACCACCGTCACCTCGTTGATCGAGTACATGACCTTGTGGGCGAGCGCACGTACCGCGGCCCGCTGCTGGGTGGGGCTCAGGTCCTCGATGCGATGAAGTCCGCTGTCCGAGCGCTGGAGCGTGCTTCGGACGAAGTCGTTGAAATCGATGATCTCACCGAACTGTACGTAGAGCCGCCCCCACTTCGACCGTAGGATGCTCGAGCTCTTGAGAAGGTCTCCCATGTTCTCCGACTGCTTTTCGCCGCCGCCGAGTTCGTGCACGAACGAGTGCTCTTCGATGATCCGCTCGTATCCGATGGAGATGGGAACGAGGCGCACTTTCGTGGCGGGCAGTTTCAGGGCGGCGTCGACGACCATCGACAAGAGCCCGTACTTTGGGGGGAGCGCCTTTCCGGTTCGAGAGCGGCCGCCCTCGAGGAAGAACTCCGTGGTGAAGCCTTCGGCAATGAGCTTCCGCATGTACGCCTCGACGAGGGCAGGGTAGAGCCGGTCGCCCCTGAAGCTCCGCTTGATGAAGAAGGCGCCTGCGCGGCGGAGGATTGGCCCGATGGGCCAGAAACTCAGGTTCTCGCCGGCGGCGATTTGCGGCGCCTGCATCGCGTTGGCGTAGAGCATGTCGCTCAGCACCAGGTAGTCGACGTGACTCTTGTGGCTTGGAAGGAGCACGAGAGAGGAGTCGAGCGCGGCCACACGAAGGCGCTCGAGGCCTTCTTTGTCGAACACGACGCCGTCGTACATTTTGGACCACACCCACGTCAGGAATCGGTGAAGCATGTCCACGACGAACGGGGTGGGGCGAGAGCACAGCTGCTTCAGGTGCTTGCGGGCGACGTTCTCGGCTTTGGCTCTGGAGATGCCTTTGCGCTTCGCGTATCGCTGGATCTCCGCGCGCATGCGAGGGCTACGAAGGAGCTCTTCCTGCATGCGTACGGGGCTCTTCTTCATCGGGCCGAGCACGACGGCACGATCGCGCTCCATTCGACGAAGAAGGACGTACCGAACCTTGTCTGCGATCTGCGCGTCCGTGAGCTCTTGGTTACGGTCGAGGAACGCCTTGAGGTCAAACGGTTCGCCCGAGCGGAGCTTCGCGTTGCGGTAGTTGAGCAAGAACTGACACGCGACGCGGATGCGCCCCGGCCACTGTACGGGGCCGAAGAGAAGGTCGAGAACCCCAGGGCTCGTGCTTCCGGACTGCTTGCTCCAAACGAACGTTTGCGGAACCAGGAGGATCGGCTGCGACGACGTGCGCTGCGTTCTCACCAACGTCTGAATCAAGTCGACTTCGAGCTTCCGCCCGCGCCGCGCCTGTCGTCCGAGCTGCGGTGGGCGGCGCAGGAACAGGAGCGCGCTGAAGCCATCGCCGACGGTGCGCTCGAGCGCTTCTTCCTCTGGGATTTGGCGGCGCAGGCTCAGCCGGCGTTCGCCTTTACCGAAGGGTTCGAGGATCCATAGGCCGAGGTCGTTGACGAACCGCACCAGGGGGAGCCCAAACTTCTTCAGTAAGAAGTCGAGGCACAGGAAGTCGAGGAACGAAAGCGAGCGCATGACGTAGACCACGACCCCCTGACTCGCGGACTCACGGACACCCCGGCTCCAGTTTTCGTCGACGTTGATGTGCGCAAAGAACCGACGGTACAGCCATCGAAGGATGGCGTTCGGCGCATAGGGCGCAGGCGTGGGTGATCGCTGCGCAAGCTGCTCCGGCATGTCGGCCATGGGTTGTTCGGACACTAGCAGTGGCCCCTAGGGGGTCGAGTATACGGTGTACCCGAGGCGCGACCCGCAGAACTGCAGCCTCGGCCTCCTCAGAACTGCGCTCGTAACACCCGTCGCTGCCCCGGTTGGAGCGTCACTGCGTAACGTTTTTCGCGGCCGTCGTATTGGACCGTGACCTCGTACTTTCCGGCGCTGAGCTGCGCGGCGACACCGGCCCCGAGGGTGCCTACGCGCTGCGAACCTCGTTTCACGGTCACCATCCCCGTGCCCGAGGCTCCCTTGGCGCGGATCTGAACTTCGAGTGTCCCGATCTCGAAGTCGACCGAAACGCGGGTCGCTTTGCCGGCCGTGACGTTGACGTCGACCTGCTTCAGCGGATTGTCGAGCGCGCCGTCGAGGCGGACCGTCGCTTTCCATCGCCCGGCCTCCATTCGGATGGGCGCGCCGCAGGTCCCGGCGGTCTCTTTCACACCTGGCCCGGCGATCGCAATGGTCCCGGTCGCGGGGGCCCCATTCGCGGTCACGATGCACTGCACCTGCCCTCCCTGGGCGCCCGAGGACGCAGGGGCGCACAGGGTGATACCGACGGCCAGCAGCGCGGCGGCTGCGCCCGCCCGATCGGGGCGGCGGCCCCCGCGGCGCGGCTTCCTCAACCTCATCTCTCTTGCTATGTACCCGATTTCGCGGGGTCTCGGAGCCCCGTGCCGGAAACCCGCGTGAAAACCGCGACTTCCGAGCGCCGCAAACCCCCGGCGCCCGCTTGACAGCATCGGGGTCGACGGCTAGGAAACGCGCCCCGAAACGGGGGCTTAGGAGTAGATGATGGCTACGCAGAGTGCCAAAGCTTCAGAGATCGAACGCAGGTGGTACGTCGTGGATGCGGCGGGGCAACCTCTTGGGCGTCTTGCGGCCAAGGTGGCGCACGTTCTCCGTGGCAAGCACCGCGCGGAGTACACGCCTCACGTCGACACCGGCGACTTCGTCATCGTGACTAACGCCGCGCAGGTGGCCCTCACGGGGAACAAGCGCGAGGACAAGTACTTCCATCATCACTCGGGGTACCCCGGGGGGCTGAAGTCCGAGAGCTACGGCCACCTCCTCGAGCGCAAGCCCGAGTTCGTGGTCGAGCGGGCCGTCAAGGGCATGCTCCCGAAGAACAGCCTCGGGCGACAGATGTTTCGCAAGCTGAAGGTGTATCCGGAAGGGACCCATCCCCATGTGGCCCAAAAGCCGGAGCCCCTTCCTCACTAGTGCCAAGAGAGATTTGGAATGACCCACGCTAAAGTCATCGACGGTCGCAACTACGGAACGGGCAAGCGTAAAAACGCCATCGCCCGCGTGTTTTTGAGCCCAGGCGGGGGCACCGTCACCGTGAACGGCCGCACGTTCGAAGACTACTTCCCTCGCGAGATCCTCCGCATCATCGCGATGCAGCCCTTCGCAGCGCTCGCCAAGCAGGGCCAGTACGACGTCGAGGTCAACGTGGTCGGTGGCGGGGTGTCGTCGCAGGCCGTGGCGGTGCGCCACGGGATCGCCCGCGCGCTTGTTGGCGCCGACGTCAACAATAAGCCTGCCCTCAAGCGTGCCGGCTACCTCACGCGCGACGCGCGTAAGAAGGAGCGTAAGAAGCCGGGCCAGCCGGGCGCTCGAAAGAAGTTCCAGTACTCCAAGCGCTGAGCTTCGCTTTCATGCGATGGTAGCCGCGGCGCTTGGTGTGCCGCGGCTTTCTTGCTTAATGGACCCTTGACGAGAGATGGAGATCACGATGGCCGACAAGACGATACGCACGGCGGTAGTAGGTGGGACCGGGTACACCGGAGCCGAGCTCGTGCGTCTCGTTCTCGGCCATCCATCCCTCGAGCTGGTGTCGGTCGTAGGGAACGCGACGGCCGGCCAGTCGATCGCAAGCGTGCTGCCCAGCCTACGCGGGATCGTCGACGGGGACGTCGAGGTGTTTGATCCGGCCGCTTTGGCGAAGCGAGTCGACGTAGCCTTCTGCGCTCTCCCTCACGCGGCGAGCGCCGAGGCGGTGGGTGCGCTTCGCGAGCGCGGGGTGATCGTGTTCGACCTGTCGGCGGACTTTCGGTTCGACGATCTCGCGACTTACGAGGCGCTCTACGGCAAGCATCCCGTCGCCGAGCTGCTGCCCGCTGCGCAGTACGGGCTCGTCGAGCTTCATCGCGAGGCGCTTTCCACGGCTGACCTCGTTGCCGTGCCGGGCTGCTACCCCACGGCGGCGACTCTCGCGCTGGCGCCGCTGATCGATGCCGGCCTCGTCCAAACCCGTGGGATCGTCGTCGACGCCAAGTCGGGCGTGTCGGGGGCGGGTCGCGGGCTTTCGGGGTCCACTCATTTTCCCGAGGCTGCCGAGGGAGTGCGCGCTTACAAGGCGGGCGTTCATCGGCACGGACCGGAGATCGAGCAGGAGCTGTCGAGGCTCGTGGAAGGGGGGATTCAGCTCACCTTCGTTCCGCATCTCGTCCCCATGACGCGCGGCATTCTCGCAACCTGCTATGCGACGGCCGCGAACGTCGACGCGACGGCGGAACGGTGCACGGCGGCTGCACGCGCGCTCTATGAGGGCTCGCCGTCGGTTCACGTGCTCGAACCCGGCGAGCATCCCGACACGCTTTGGGTGCGTGGGTCAAACCGGGTGCACGTCGCCTATGCGCGCCCTGCGGGCAGTGACACGGTGATCGCGATGAGCGCGATCGACAACCTCGTGAAGGGTGCAGCCGGTCAGGCCGTACAGTGCTTGAACGTTCGATTTAAACTGCCCGAAGGCGCAGGGCTCGGAAGCCCCGCGGGGTGGCCGTGACGAGATCGCCGTGACCCGCGTCCTGCACGTGAGCGACTTGCACCTCGAGGACGGTTTCGCCGGAGTTCCGGTTTCGCGCTTCCTCAACAAGCGGCTAATTGGGCTTGCAAACCTCCGGCTCCATCGGCGGCGGCTGTTCGAGGATGCCGCCATGAAGGTTGGAGCGGTGGCGGACTTCGGTCGCGAGCTCGGCGTGGACCTCGTGCTGTGCACCGGCGACTACACGGCCCTCGGCACCGAGGCTGAACTCGCCTACGCAAGGCGAGTGGTGCAGCCGCTCACCGAGTTTCCTGAAGGGTTCTTCACCGTCCCGGGCAACCACGATCTGTACCTATCGGACTCCGCGAACGAAGGCTGGTTCGATCGGCACTTCGGCGAGTTTCTCAAGACCGACCTGCCCGAGTACGCCGTCGACGGTCCTTGGCCGCAGGTGTCGCTCGCCCTCGATGGGATAGCGATCGTGGGCGTCAACAGCGCGCGCCCCAACGAGTCGCCAACCAGTTCGAACGGCCGAATCCCAGACGCGCAGATCGACGCTCTCGAGCAGGTGCTGGCCGACCCGCGTCTTCGCGACCGCTTCGTATTCGTGGCGACGCACTACGCACCGCGGCTTGCGAACGGAGAACCCGACCGACCGCATCACGGGCTCGAGAACGCAGACGAGCTGCTCGCGACCTGCGGAGGGGCGGATCGCGGTGTCATCGTCCATGGGCACGTACACTGGCGCTACCACGTCGTGGTTCCGGAGAGCGCGCTGCCGCTCTGCTGCGCGGGAAGCACGACGCACGCGGGGCGCGAGGGGCTCTGGGTGTACGACGTTGGCGAAGATGGAACCGCCAAGGCGACGCCTGGGCGCTGGGATCAAACCCGCTACGTCCTCGAGCCGGAGCACGCGATCGACTTGATCGCGTAACTTGCCGCTTTGTCGCACAGTCGCTTACAAGCGAGGCATGGCACTGCGCCAATTCGGGGCGAAACGAGAGTCGCGTGGGGCGGTTCGTCGCCTCATCGACCTCGAGTGCGGGATCTACTCGGACGTCTGGGGTGAGGTGATCGCGCATCGCGTAACCGACGTGAGCGAAGACGGTGTGTGGGTCGAGACCGATCTCTTACTCGAGATCGGGAGCGAAGTGACGCTGACCTTTTACCCGCCCGACTGGGACGAGCCGCTTTGCGTGGCCGGACGCGTGCGGCGCGTCGAGCTCGAGCGCGGGGAAGGGCGCATCACCTCCATTGGCATGGGCATCGCCTTCGACGCGCTTCGAAACGACGAGCGTCGTCAGCTTCGTCAGAGCATGCGATGCCTTCGTGCCGACGCCTCCTACGTGCTTGATCAGAGAACACTCGTCGGGGTTCCGGTGGCTCCCGCTGGGGTCGATCTCGAGCCCGTCGAGTCGAGCCTCCAGGAGCCGAAGGCAGAATCGAGGCACACTGTCTTTGGCTGGCGCGCACCGACGCAGCCGCCCAAACCGACGGCTGAAGCCCGACGTCGCGCGACCGAACAACCCACACCGCGCCCGCCGTCCAGATCCGTTCCCGCGTCAGACCCCGCATCCGATGGGAGCCTTGCATCTCCTTCACACGCTGCGGCGGGACCTTCGGCGACCGAGTTCGATCCGCCGTCATCAGCCTTTGGTGGAGGCCTCGACCTGGCCGCCTCGGTGTTCGGCAAGCGCAAGCGCGACTAGCGCCCAGCCCGAGCTCTCAGAGGCAGGGGCGGTCGAGGATCGGGTCAGTCCATAATCTCGTCGACGTGTTCGACGAGGGGCTCGTCTACGCTCACGACGACGTCCGGGACGTCGACGATGGTGTCGAGCATGGTCTGGCTCTGTGTCATGGATTCTTTGAAGCCGGGCATTTCTCGTGAAGAGAGGCGTCGGCCTGGGCCATTCAGCTCATCGACCGGGTCGATGTAGCGGGCGAACTTCTTCAATCCGAAGTGTAGATGCGGCCCTGTCGATCGACCGGTGGAGCCGACGAACCCGATCAGGTCGCGCTGCTTCACCTGCGTACCCGGGCGTATCCCCGACTTGATGCGGTGCAGGTGTGCGTACAGCGTCTCGAACCCGTTTGCATGACGGATGATCACGAGGTTGCCGCTCGGTCCTTTGTACCCGGCGAACGTGACACGCCCATCCGCGGCCGCCCACACCGGGGTGCCCGTGCCGGCCGCGTAGTCCACGCCGAGGTGCGGCATGATGCGCTTCAAGATGGGGTGGAATCGTCGCGGGTTGAAACGGGAAGACAGTCGGTCGTACCGGAGCGGCGTCCTCAGCCATCCGCCCTGCATCGCCCGACCCGTGTCGTCGTAAAACTGGCCCGTGACGTTGGGCGCCTCGTAGAAATAGGCTCGGTGTTTTCCTGTTTTCTGTCCGTCGTATTCCACCGCGTGAACCCGCCCGTAGCGCAGAAACTCGCCGTCGACGCGCTCCTCGTCGACGAGGATCCGAAACACGTCCCCTTGCCGCGCTTGAAGCGGAAAGTTGATTCGGCCCTCGAACGCCTCGGTGAAGAACGCTGCGAGCCCAGCCGGCAGCCCGAGGTCGGTGAGGCCATCGCCGATGGACGATTGAACCGAGTTCGCCCGTGCGATCGGCGTTCGCTCCACCTTGATGCGGATCTGTTCGGCACGGAAAAGGCCGTCTTCACCGCGTGCCACGGTGACGAACTCGGTGGCCGAGGGGTGGTACTCGAAGGTCTTGAGTGCCCCGCTTTCATCACGCTCGACGACCAGTTTATGTTCGGGTCGACAGCGACGAAAATCGACGATGTGCTTGAGCGCCTGCTCGACTTCGTTGCATTCTTCGGCCTCGAGTCCGGCGTTCAGCAGCGCGCCTCGAAAGCTTGGGACGCCGCCAAAGGGCGTTTCGTAGCGAGCGTTGGGACGCGACCTCTGGAGGGCGAGCCGCTCCGCGTCGGACAGCTGGCTCTCTTCCGGAGGGTCCGCCACGATGGCAGTGAGGGTTTCATCATCCCGTTGCCCTGCGACGCCGGCAATCGACCCGGTCGTGCGCTCCGCGCCGTCGGTGCTCGACTCCGACGACGTCAGGGTCCGCACGACCCACGCGCCGAAGAACACCACCAAGACCGCCGCGAACACCCCTGCTGCGACCAGGCGCCTCACGCGGCGCGTGCGAAGCTCGTTCGGCAGCAGCGCCATCCCCACCGACGGAAGCGGGCGCAGCTGGGTGTCGTCATCGCCAGGTTTTCCGGCCATTCGTCGGTGGACTTATCAGCGCGCCCCCACAAACGCAACGCTCGGCAGGGTCTTATGACCACCCCCGCAAGAGGCGAGAGAGCCCTGCCTTTTCGATGGGTTGACACCTCTTGAGCCCAGCGTTAAGACGCCGCTTCATCTGCGGGAGTAACTCAGTGGTAGAGTGCCATCTTGACAAGGTGGAAGTCGGCGGTTCAAACCCGCCCTCCCGCACCACGAGAACCCGCCGACCGGCGCTGCCTCCACCCGCCCTCGCACACTCTCGACGCCCGCAGCGCGCGACCGCTGGGAGGGGAGCCAGACGGGGCGCTCGCAGTTCATTGCGCGCAGCCGAGCCATGCCACCTCTGCTCCGCGATGACTCGGACATGTGCCTCTCGCGTGTCGTACGCGCGGACGCGGTAGACTGGAAATGGCCGGACACTCCTGGTTCGCTGAGGAATCGATGGGCCGACTCGGCGTGTTGGCCTCGGAGCCCACGCTTGTCATTTCCGACTGGCCATGGTGGAGTCTCGAGCATGCTTACTCTTCGATCCTTGGTGGTGGCGCTATCTCTCTGAGCGCCGTTTTCGTTTCTCTCGGGGAAGCCGCAGCCGATCCAGCGCCGCGTGTCGAGTCCTTGCCTCGTCACCAGCCGTCTTGGCGGTTGCTCCTGTCGACCGAGGCGGCGACCGAGGCGGCCACCCCGCTCCCCACCGATCCGGTGCGCGCATGAGCGCGGCGGGGAGTGCCGACCTTGCTACATGGCGGGGCCGAGCATCGGCTTCGTGCTCGGCGTGGGCGCGCTGATCATCGGGTCGATCGATGCAGCGGTGGGGACCGGGAACAGTCGTATCCTGGACAAAGAGCCTGTCCTCATCGGCCTGGGGAGCGGTTTGCTCGTCGCGGGGGCTGCCGCCGTTGGGTACTCGGGTTTCAAGATCTCTCGGAACTTTCGAAAGCGCGAAGAGGTCTGTCCTTAGCCGGACGTGCCTCATGGTGCGACGCGCTCGACGACGGGAATGGCATCGACGCGTCACGCGCTATCATCGGCGCGACGGTCGAGTCCAAACCGGCGAGTTTCGAGCGAAGTTAGCGCGTTGCGTCAAAAGGATCCTTGCCAGGTCGCGACCATTTGCCGCATTGCTGAACTAAATTCAGTACGGTATTTGTTGGGCGTCCGAGACCCGTAATGCGGCGCCTACTTCTCGACCGAACCTGTCTCCTCTCCCTGCTTTCGATAGCGGTATGGGTTACGCCTATCAGCGAAGTCGAGGCGAGGCCGCCCGGGCCGGAGGTCTTCTGCGATCTCTATCCCGACGCACCGGCCTGCGCGACGAGCACTCCGGAGTGCGCCTTCTGTCATACGGCGCCGCCTGCGTTGAATCCGTTTGGGCAGTCGCTGTCGGGCGCTCTGCTTCCGGGTGAGTCGAGGCCTCTCTCAGACGTGGCCTACGCCGACGGCCTTCCCTTCGCGCTCGCTGACGTCGAACCCCTGGATTCCGATGGCGACGGGTTCACCAACCTCGAGGAGTTCATCGCGGGATCGTTCCCGGGCGACCCCAACAGTGTACCGGCGGGCGACGAGTGCGCGACGCTCCCCGACGACTGGGCCCCGGAGTATCAGGTCTGCGAGTACGACTACGACTTTGCGTTCAAGAAGGTGCAGCTCGACTTCTGCGGCCAGTCGCCGTCGCGCGAAGCGCTCCACGCCTTTCGCGCAAGTGAGGATCCGGAGGCCGACCTCCACGCTGCGCTCGACGCGTGCCTCCAAACCAACTTCTGGCGCGGCCGCGACGGCATCGTTTGGAACCTCGCCAACAGCAAGGTTCGCCCCGTCGCTTCGGTGAAAGCCGGCGAGGACGCGGGCGGTATTCCGCTCGCGGACTACCTCGATGACTACAGCCTCTTCGTCTACACGCAGATCGACAACCACGACGCGCGCGAAGTCCTGACCGGTCAGTACTTCGTTCGGCGGAGCGACGGACCGCAAACCGAATACGAGCGCTACGAGGCGTCTTACCTACAGGAGCTTGCGACACGCGGAGGCGGCGTGGCGCAGCTGACCGACACCAACGTTCGCGCTGGGATGCTCACCACGCGCTGGAACCTCTTCATGATGACGATGTTCACCGCGGTGCCTCGAACGACGGCTGCCGCGGCCTATCGGTCCTACCTCGGCTACGACATCTCGAAGATGGAGGGCCTCTACCCAATCGACGACGAGCCGGTCGACTATGACGACAAGGGTGTTCAAGAGCCGGTGTGCGCGGGATGTCACTCGACGCTCGATCCGCTCACGTACCCCTTCAGCCGTTACGAGGGGATCGGTGGGGGCGACCGCGGGCTTCTCGATGGGTACATTCCAGGGTCGTACAACCCAGGTCGGCTTCAGTTCTTCACGAGCACCGACAGCGAATCCGTGGTCGACACGCCCGAGCAGGGGTACATCTTCGGGCAGCCCGTCGACGACCTCGTCGAATGGGCGGCAGTTGCGACAAACAGTGACGCGTTCGCCCGTGCGACCGTGAGCGACTACTGGGAGCTACTCATGGGCGAGCCGCCAGCTCCTAAGGAGACCGCCGAGTTCGATGGCCTTTGGCGCGACTTCATGGCCGAGCACCAATACGGGGTCGACAGCATGCTGCACGCGATCATCATGACGGAGGCATACGGTGTCCCGTAGCGCGACACGCAAATGGCTCCTCTTGTTCGGCGGCGCGCTCGCGACGCTCGGGTGCGAAGGTACCATCGGAAACAACGCGGGCGTCGAGCCGCCGGTGAACGACACCGTCGTCGAATCGGCGACCGCGCGGGTCAAGTTCAAGACGCAGGGCCGCTTCGTTCGCGACCTCGCGTCAGGGCTCGACCTCGCTCCGAACGAGGTGTGCAACGAGCTTGGCCTCTACGACTGCTACCGAGAGGCACACCGCATCACCCTCGGGGGTGTTGAGCCTTATCAGCGGGGTATCCGTGACCCACTGCCGGTCGCACCCGTAACGGCCCCGATCGCCGTGGACCGCGTCGCACTCACCGCCTGCGCAACGCGCGTCGATCGTGATTTCGACGTGCCGACCGATGCAGTCTTGTTCGGCGACCTTGCCAACGGTCCCACGAACGATGCCGCGCTCCGCGCTGCGGCGAATGGGCTCTACGACCGTTTGCTCCGTCGTGACGCGACCCCGGAAGAGCTGGACGAGCTCGTGGCGTTTCACGCTGAGGCCATCGAGGTTGTCGATGGCCCATCGGACAAAGCCACGCGCGAGTGGGCGGTTGCGTCGTGTTTCGCGGTCGCGACGACCATGGAGGGCCTCTTCTACTGAGGAACGAAGTATGTCGAAGCTCACGAGAAGACGACTGGTTCAGGGGCTCACAGCGGCTGGAGTCGCTGTGGGTGCGCCACTCGGCGTCAGATGGCAACGCACTCGCGCCGCCGACGGTGCGAAAGACCCGCGGTTCTTGATTGTGTTGGCCGCCTCGGGCGGTGGGTCCATCATCGACAGCCTCTTGGCGATTCGAGGCTCCGAAAGCGCCAACGGCGACGCGATCAACACTTTCCCCGACGAGGAAGTGCTCGATATCGAGGGGACTCCTTTCCGCGCGGTCGATCTTCGCCGACCGACGGTTGGTCCCATCCCGATCGGGTTTCGCTCCAACCAGTCCGAGTTCGTTACGCGGAACCGTGACGATCTCATGGTGGCCACTTGGACACGCACCAGCGTGAACCACGCCGTCGGTCAGCGCCGTGCGGTGACGGGCAACGAAGCTTGGTTGGGTCGCACCATGCAGGAAATCGTCGCGAACCAGTACGGCGCAGGTTTCCCGCTTCCCAACGTACACCTCGCAACCGACAACGCCGTGTCCGAGCGAGGTGCCGACACCACGCTCCCGAGCTTCGCGTTCGGAGAGACGGTTGCCGATCCTGCGCTCTGGCCTTTGGCTCTCGACGGCGTGAAGGGGCTTCCGCGGCCGGTCGATCGTGCGCTCGTCGAGCGTGCGCGGACGCTTCGGAACGACCGCCTCGAGCCAGGCTCTGCCTTCAACCGCGTATTCGGGCGGAGCGCGCGGCTTGCGCATTGGCGTCGAATGCGCGGCGCACCGCAGGCGGCCATCGAGGGGGGCAACCTGATCGACAAGCTGCTGCTCTTCCCCAACTCGGCTCGGTTTCCGCTCGCCGAGTACGGGCTCACTGCATCAGAGGACGCGGAACGGCTTCTCGAGGTGTTCCCGGACGTGCTGACTGATCCGCTCGACGCGCAAGCCGCGCTCGCCTTCCTGCTGTTGAAGAACCGCGTTTCAGTCACCGTCACGCTCGGCCCAAGTTTCGACGTCGCGCTTCGCGAAGGTGCCACACTCGATCTCGGGTCACTCACGAACGGTGGGAGCATCGACGACTACGGCGATCAGATCATTCCGGAGGGTTCGATACTCAATACGCCGATTGCGTTCGACTTCTCGCACCAAGCGCATCGCGCTACTCAAGCGCTCATGTGGGACCGAGTCTTCCGAGTGGCTGGCGGCCTAATCGATCTGCTGAAGGCCGAGGAGTACGGCAACGGCGAGAGCTTCTGGGACCGGACGATGATCTACGTCGCACCCGACTTCGGTCGCTCCAAGCGGAGGCCCGCCGGCGCGCCGGAGTTTGGCAGCGGCCACGACCTCAACAACGGCATCATCGCCATGTCGCCGATGGTGAACGGCAACCAGGTACTCGGCGGCGTCAACCCCGACACAGGCCTCACCTATGGTTTCGACCCGAGCACCGGACAACCGGACCCGGGTCGCAACATGGACGAGCCGACCATTTTCGCCGGTCTGCTTCAAGCGCTTGGGGTCGACACGGCAGAGGCAGGGCTAGCCGACGTTCCTGCGATGCGAAGCTAGCCCCAACCTCTTTCCGCTTCCGACTGTCGGAGTTACAGCACCTCCAGCGTCAGCACGATCTGGGGTTCGTCGGCGAGCAGGTCGTCACTGTCCTCTTCCGCATCGGGCGAGGTCAGACGAAGCTCGGTTGCAACCAGACTCGACGGCCCGTGATCCGAGCGGTCGACGAAGCTCCCGCCGCCGCCCCCGGCACCATTCCGACGACCGTTCGGCGACTTTCCGCCGCCTCCGCAGCCGAAGCCGCCGCCGCCCGAGCCCGAGTTGTTGGCGCCTTCGCCTCCGGTGCAGAACAGGCTCGCGAGCCCGATGCCCGTGCCTTCCCACATCTCGTAGCTGGGATCGTCCACGGTGGTCCCGCCTCCAATACCCGGACCGCCGTCGCCGCCGCTACCGCGACCTCGTCCTCCCGACCCCATGCCGTCTTCGTTGCCGCCGAAGCCGCTGTTGCCGGCACGCCCGTCACCGCCAGGTGCCTGCGTGGTGCTCGACGCGTTCCCTGCGAGAAATCCGCCCGCTCCGCCGCGCCGACCCGCGCCACCGCCAGAGGCGTTGCTTCCGCCGCCGCCACCACCGGCGACCGCATAGATGCCGACCGACGAGGGATCGCGAACGCTCGAGGGATCGTCGATCCACGTGAGGTCTCCGTCTGCGACGAGGGTCGAACTTCCTCCCGGAATTGCGTCGTTGCTGGATGCGCTCCCGCCGTCGACGCCCACGTAGAGGTACAGCTCGTCGGCGAAGTCGCCGAGTCGCCTGTTGATCTGCGCGTACCCGCGCCGGCCGCCTTTGCCTCCGTCCATGCCGGAGTTCTTCTTTCCCGCGCCGCCCTCGCCGCCGTAGGCTTCGACGACGAGGACCGCGTCGAGATCTGCCCGGCAGTCCGTTTGTCCGAAGGCGGCCGCCGCGTCCTCGGCGAACTGCTCGAGGTCGACGACCTCGCTACTCGTGAACGTGCATCGGTAGAAGTCCCGAGCTGCGCGTGACGTCTCGCAGACCTGTGCCGAGGCCTGCGCGGCCAGGCCGAGCATCACACTGAGAGGAATGATGATTCCGATTTTCTTCATGACGTTTCCTTTGGGTGAGTGTTGAAATCCAGCCCCTATCGCGGGCCTGCCTCGATAAACATCAAAACGGAATGATTATTCACAAAAATACTCTCTCGAGATTCGCTGACATGGTCGGTCGTATTTGGTATTTGACGAACTAGTGAAAAGCGCTGTAGAAAAAAGAATGAATGTTCGTTCCGAAATGTCGCGGCCGGCTGCCACACAGTCGAAGGTGGAGCGAACGCGTCGTCGGATTCTCGACGCGGCCCTCGAAGTGGTCGCCCAGCGCGGGTACGACGGGGCCACGGTTCCAGCGATCGCCGAGCGTGCGAGCGTGGGTGCTGGCACCATTTACCGGCATTTTCGGGACAAAGAGCACCTCGTGAACGTCCTCTTTCGAGAGACCAAGCGGCGGCTCTGGAGCGAGATCCTGGGGAGTCTCAACCCCGAAGGCAGCTCGCACGATCTGTTCGGTGGCGTCTGGAAGCGCCTCGCAGCGTTCGCGAAGCGCGAACCGCTCGCCTTTCAGTTCGTGGAGATGCACTACCACGCCCCGTACCTCGACGACGAGAGCCGCGAGCTTCAGCAGCGCGTCGTCCAGCCGCTCGAGGACTGGCTCGTGGAGCGCAGCGAAGGGGAACTACCTGCGCCGCCCGACGTGATCGTGGCCCTGTTTTGGGGCGCTTTCGTTGGGCTCATGAAATCTGAGAGGCTCGGTCAGACCCGTCTCGACGACGAGCTCGTCACCCGTGCGGGCGAGGTCCTCTGGGCAGGAATGAAGCTCTAGCTCCGGGGCCCTTGCCCAGGGGGACGTTTGGGCACGAGTTCCGCCAACCCCGGCGCGGATGGCGTCAACAGAGGCGTTGGAGGAATAACGTCGACCCTTTCGCGATTCCCCTCCCGTATGCGAGCAAACCAAGGACAAGAGGCGCCGCCGTGCGAGCGCACGAAGTAGCGGTGGCGACGGCGACCGGACGCGCGAGCGCCCCGGCGGCTGCGCGACTGGAGCGTTCGGGGACCTGGGTTCGCGGCGTGATGCGTGCACTCGAACGCGTTGGCCTTTGCGCCGAGGAAGTGTGCGAACGCGCGGGCCTAGACTACGACACGATGCGCGATCCAACCGCGCTGATCTCCGAAGCCGACTGCACCCGCCTGTGGCAGAGTGCGCTCACGATCAGCGCCGACCCGAGGCTTGGACTGCACGCCGGCGAACACCTCTGTCCGCGCGAGAATCACATCTTGGCGATCCTCGCCGTCAGCGGGCGATCCCTGGCGGATGGGCTCACGAGCTTGGTCAAATACCAGCGACTCCTCGCGGATCGCGACGTCGTCGAGATCGTGAACGAAGGCTCCGACAAGGTCGTGCGCTTTCGTTTCGGCGTTCCGAACGGCGTCCTTCGGCATCAGCAGGAATTCCTGGTGACGGCGTTCCAAGGGCTCATCGACGAGATGACCCTGAACCAGGCGACGGCCAAGGTGATTCGATTCGAGCACGCCTTTTCCGGGGGTCTCGACGACTACGAACGTGTCTTTCGGTGCGACGTGCGGTTCGATCAGGCCGAGACCAGCATCGTGTTCTCCGACGAAGTCTGGAACATGCGCCTCGAGCTCTGGGACCCCGTCTTGAGAGTGCGTCTCGAGGCGCTTGCAAGCGAGATGTCCTCGCGAATACAGGAGCCGGGTTTCGTTCGCAGGGTGAGTCTCGCCGTCGAGGAACTCCTCGCGAAAGGGACCTGCGACCTGGCTTCGACGGCTAAGCGCATGCGGGTCAGCGAGCGAACCCTCCAGCGCCGTCTCCACGAGGAGGGGACGCGTTTCCGCGAGGTGATCGACGCGACGCGCAGGTCGATTGTGCAGAGCGCTCGAGATCAGGCGTTGAGCGAGGACGAGATCGCCAGCCTCGCGGGCTTCGGAAGCGCGCGAGCGCTCCGACGCGCCCTCCGACGCTGGGCCGCGTTCTAGGCGCTCGCCCAAAGGTCCACGTGTCCGCGCTCGCCGTGCGTCCAGGCGCGCACTGGCGTTCTCGCTACTCCGGCACCTGTAGAATGTGAACTCGCTTCGGGAGCGGTCCAACTTCGAACGTCTGCACCACCTCGTAGGTGTTGGTGTCGATCAGCGTGACCGTTCCCGGGACGTCTTCGCGCGGCGTGTTCGAGACGTTCGGGTCCGGGACGAACGTGGTGTTGCTCACGTAGGCGAAGTTGCCGTCAGGCGTGAAGTCAATCCAGTTCGGGGCGTTGCCCTCGGGGATTGGGATCACGGCAAGGAGCTCCAGGTCGGGGATGGAGAAGACGCGCCATTCATCCGCCATGGTGCTGGTGGCCCAGAGTTCGCTCTCGTCGGGAGTGAGCCCAATGCCGTGGCTCATCGGCTTGAGGATGGTCAGGGTTTCTTCCCAAACCGCGGTGGGCTCGTTCCCAAACTCGATACGCTCGACCTCTTCGCCGGTTTCTAGATCGATGACGAGGAAGCCCTCCGTGAAGGTGCTCTGGACGAACATCCGGCTCTCGTCGTCCATGATGGCGATGGGGCGAGGGAAACCGTCGAGCACGTAGTGACGGACGATCTCCCGCGTCTCCGCGTCGACCTTGGCGACGCGTGAGCTCAGGATCCCCTCTACGTATACGAACTCGCCGCTGGCCGAAGGGTAGCTGTTGTGAAGCCCTTCGTAGGGCACGGGGTTCTCAGGATCGGTGTCGTCGACCATCGAGATGATGTCGTCTAGCCGCGCGTTCTCCACGTCGACGACGACGGTCCGCTCGGCAAACGTGTCCGGCGCAAACAGCCATCGATCGTCGATGAGGCTCGGCTGGTGCAGCTGGTCGAGGCGACCCTCTACGCCGACGATGCGCCAAAGGATCTCCTGCGTACGCGGGTCGATTGCAATCACTTCACCCGTGTCTTCCGTGCATACGTAGAGACGGTCGCCCGTGCTCGAGGGAATCTGTCCGTGTGCGATCGCGCCGAGTTCGAGCGTGCTCACTTCGCGCGCCTCGTGATCGATCACCGAGAGCGTTTCTTCTCCGGTGTTGACCACGTAGACGAGCACCTTTCCGGAGTTGTCGATACCGGCGTCGGTACCCCCCGCGGCGCCGGTCGCGCCGGTGCCTCCGGTTCCGCTGGTCGCCCCACTTCCTCCCGCGCCGGTCGCCTGGGTCGAATCGGAGCATGCGGCCGCGAGTGCGAAGAACGTCAGCAGCAAGAGTCGCAGCGTGTACTTGGTGGGCATCTTCAAGACCTCTCTCCCCTCAACGGGCGAGCCCGGCTTCCGTCTCTCGGCGCGCATCGTCGAGGCGTGCGCTAAATCGACGGAAGTGATATAAGTATCTCCATGAATAAGCAGCGTATACTGGACCACGCCCAGCTGCGCAAGAGAGAACCCGAATCGCGGCTCCTCCTTGTCCAGGGGAATCGTCGCGACTACGGTCTTGCTGCGGCGCGTCGTTCAGGCCGCGACCCAGGCCCCCGACCGGGTTTCTGACGCCATGACCCCGCCAAACTCCACCGCGCCCGCCGAGGCTCCCCGTGACACACGGACGGTGCTCCTCGAGACGGCTGCCCAGATTTTCAATGAGGTGGGGTACTACGGCACGGACACCAACCGCATCGCACGTGCCGCAGGGTATGCGCCCGCCACCTTTTACAAGCACTTCAAGAACAAGCTCGAGATCTTCCTCGAGTGCTACCCGAACGTCGAGCCCAACCTCAACGAGCTCATCAGTGACCTGGACAGCGACCCGTCCATCGCAGTCGGCGCGCGCCGCGCCGTGTATCGAATTTTCGAGCACAGAAAACAGTGGATGGGCTGCTACCAGAGCTTGCGCGCTCTCGCCCTCAACGACCCGGTCGCCGCGCGCGCGTACAAGGAGCGAAAGCGTGACGCGGCAGAAGCGGTGGTTCGCTTGTTCGCGTACGTCGGCTCCGAAATCTCCGTCGCGGACGCGTTCGTTGCGCAGCAGCTCGTGTCCAACATGGCCGACTCCGTACTGGAGGGGGTCACGGGAGAGCTCGACATTCAGGTCGACGAGGTCGTGACGGTCTTGCTCGGGCTCCTCGCCCGTATCGCCAAGATCGACATCGACGAAGCGGAGCTCCTACTGGCCGGCAAGAGGTAGCGCTTCTCGTTGAGCCCCAGGGGCGCGCTGTCCCGCGCTTTCACCGGTACGAAGTCGTTAGCCTCAAACCGCGGACGCGTCGGCCTCATGAGGGCGCTCGACCTCGCGTTCGCCCCGAGCCAGATCGATCGCCACGTCGACGATCATGTCCTCCTGGCCACCGATGAGCTTTCGGCGGCCGACTTCTTCCAAGATCCGCCGCGCGTCGACCCCATACCGCGCGGCCGCGCGTTCGGCGTGACGAAGGAAGCTCGAGTAAACGCCGGCATAGCCGAGTGAGAGCGTCTCACGGTCCACTCGTACCGGCCGGTCTTGGAGCGGACGAACGAGGTCGTCGGCGAGATCCATCAGCGCATAGAGATCGCATCCGTGCGTCCAGCCGAGCCGGTTCGCTGCCGCGACGAATACCTCGAGCGGGGCGTTTCCGGCCCCCGCGCCAAGCCCCGTGAGCGACGCGTCAACTCGCCGCGCACCCGAGGTGACGCCTGCGATCGAGTTGGCGACGCCGAGCGACAGGTTGTGATGGGCATGGATGCCCACCTCGGTGTCGGGGCGAAGCGCGTCCCGAACCCGCTTCACCCGGGCGGCGACCTCGAAGTAGTTCATCGCGCCTCCGGAGTCGACGACGTAGACACATTCCGCGCCGTACGACTCCATCAAGATGGCTTGGTCGGCAAGCACCGCGGCGTCGACCATGTGCGACATCATCAAGAAGCCGACCGTATCGAGCCCGAGCGCGCGGGCCGTCTCGATGTGCTGCTTCGCGATGTCCGCTTCGGTGCAGTGTGTGGCTACGCGTACGGACTGAACGCCCGCGGCAACCGCGTCCTTCAACGACTGCACCGTTCCGATACCTGGGAGCAAGAGCGTAGCCAGCTTGGCGCGCGAGATTGCGTCCGCGGCCGCTTCGATCCACTCGAGATCGGTCGACGACCCGAAGCCGTAGTTGAAACTCGAGCCCGCGAGGCCGTCTCCATGGGCTACCTCGATTGCGTCCACTCCGGCGCGATCTAACCCAACGGCGATTTCGCGAAGGTCGGTGAGCGACAGTTGGTGATGTATGGGGTGCATTCCATCGCGTAGGGTGACGTCCTGAATGTAGAGTCGCTCGCGAACCTCGGGCGCCTGCTCGATCATGGGTGTGCTCCTTTCATGCGCTTCGCGAGTATCTCTCCGACGGCGAGCGCTGCGCTCGTCATGATGTCGAGGTTCCCCGCGTAGGGCGGTAGGTAGTCGCCGGCGCCTTCCACCTCGACGAACACGCTCGTTTTGAGCCCTTCCATCGGCGGCACCCCGGGAAGACGAAGCGGACGCTCGCGGCCGAACGATTCGAACTGCACGGGTTGGGCCAGCCGGTAGCCCGGCACGTACCGCTGGACTTCGCGTACGGTCCGTTCGATCGACGCGGCGATCGCGGTTTCGTCTCCGCCCCGACTAAACGTGTAGATCGTGTCGCGCATGATGAGCGGCGGTTCGGCGGGATTCAGGATGATGATGGCTTTGCCGCGACGCGCGCCTCCCACAGTCTCGAGCGCGCGCGCAGTCGTCTCCGTGAACTCGTCGATGTTGGCGCGCGTCCCGGGGCCAGCCGAACGCGACGAAATCGACGCGACGATCTCAGCGTACTCTACCTCGGCGGCGCGCGACACCGCGTGCACGATGGGCACGGTTGCCTGCCCGCCGCAGGTGACCATGTTGAGATTGGTCGTGTGTTCGTCGGCAAGGTTGACGACCGGCACCACATACGGGCCGAGCGCGGCAGGGGTCAGGTCGACCACGTGCATCCCGTAGGATCGCGCCAGGCGATCGTGCTCCGCGTGGGCCTTCGCAGACGTCGCATCGAACAGGATCTTCGGGGCGGGCTGGCCGAGCGCGCCGAGAAAGCGCTCGAGCCCGTCCGCAGACGTGCGGACTCCGAGCTTTCGCGCGCGGGCTAACCCCTCGGACGCGGGATCGATGCCCACCAATCCGGCAAGCTCGAGCGCGTCGCTCTTCGAGAGGACCTTCATCATCAGGTCGGTCCCGATATTCCCAGAGCCGACGATCGCACAAGACACTCCGCCCATTTCATCCTCCAAACGTCACGCGTGCGGTCCCGAGGCCTTCGATCTCCGCTTTGACGCGATCGCCGGGCGCGACCGTTGCCATCGGTCCGAGAGCCCCCGAGAGCACGACCTCGCCGGTCCGAATCGGGTCTTCAAGCGAGGCGCTGGTATCGGCGAGCCACCGAAGTGCGCGCATCGGGCTGCCGAGGCACGCGCGACCCACGCCCACCGAGGCGACCGCGCCGTTGATCTCCATCCGCATCTCGCACCCGAGGAGATCGAATTCGGCGAGCGTCGCCCCGGGACCCCCAAGGACGTAGAACCCGCTCGACGCGTTGTCGGCGATCGTATCCACGATTCCGATCTGCCAACGCGCGATGGCGCTGTCGCAGATTTCGATGGCCGGGTACGCGCAAGCGACGGCCTCTTCGAGCGGCGAGTCGCGAAGGTAGTCGCGGTCGAGGGTATGGCCGATGAGAAACGCGACTTCTGCTTCGACCTTCGGTTGCATGCAGGCGGTCGCGGTTACGGTCCCGCCGTTGTCGATTGCCATCGTGTCGAAGAGAACCCCAGAGTCCGGCCGGTCGACGCCGAGCTGCTGCTGCACGGCGGTCGACGTCAGGCCCACCTTGCGTCCCGTTCGCCGGTGCCCGGTCCGGCACCAAGCCTCAGCATTGAGTGCCTGCACCCGATAGGCTGCTTGAATGTTTCGGTCGCCGAGCGCGCCTCGAATCGGCGCGATGGGTTCCCGTCGCTCCCGCGCTGCGCGAATGGCATCGGCCACTGCCCGTTCCGTACCGACCGTACGCTTGGTGGATTGCATCGATCGCTCCTCTCAGCACTGCAGTTGGCGTTGAAGCTCCGCCACCGCGCGATCGACCTGGTTGGCTCCGACCAAACCGAACACGAATCCGTCGGGACGAATGAGAGCGACACCATCGCTCGAGAACCCGGCCTTCTTGAACCAGTCGAGCATGTCTCCGGCCATCTCCTCGACCTCCTGGAGCCCAGGGCAGCCGCGGCGGGCCGGCTCACCTTGAGGTCTGTTGCCATAGGCGCACAGCCTCACGAAGCTCGTATCGATCCGCTCGAGCCAAGCCTGCGAGCCCTTTGAGAGCCCGTGCCTCGGGTCGACCTCCTGGCCGATCAGCGAGAAGCCGTCCCCCAGCAGGTCGTCGAGCAGCACGCGACGGCCGTCGATTGTCCTGACCTCGGGTTGAGGCGCCATCGCGCCCTCTGGGCCTCGCCGTCGTCGTCGGCGCATCCCGAGGAAGCCTCCGCGTCGGTAGATCGGCTTCGGCCGGAACCGTCCCTCTTCGAACCACGCGCGAAGGCCGGGCACACTCCGGACGCCTCGAAGCGCCAGGTTCCGAACCGCCGCCGTTGCCGGGTTCGAGAGCGACACGAGGTCTTTCATCAGGACCGAGATATCGATCATGGCTTTCGCGTGGTCGCGGCGTTCGTTCTCATAGGTGTCGAGCATGCTCGGGCTGGCCTGGTCCTTCAGCACGGCACTCAGCTTCCACCCGAGGTTGAACGCGTCGCGAATCCCAGAGCTCGCGCCCTGGCCCATGAACTGAGGCGTCATGTGCGCGGCATCGCCCGCCAAGAACACGCGGTCTTTGCGCCACGTCTCCGCCATGAGAGCGTTGAAGGTGTAGACGAGGCGCCGCTTTACCTCGAAGTCGTCCGGGTCGACGTACTTCGAGAGGTACTGCCGCACCGTTTCGGGTTTCTCCATGTACTCCTTCGTCTGCCCCGGCCGAAGTCGGAACTCGAACCGATGGTGCCCGTCTGGCTGCGGGCAGCTCACGGCGGGGCATTCGGGGTCACAGAAGAAATTGAAGTAGGGAAGATGCCGCAGCGACGACGCACCGTTCTTCGACTTGAGATCGACGACGAGCCAGGGTTCGGGGAAGCTCTTCCCGGTCATCTCGATCCCGAGGATCTCTCGCACGGTGCTTCGACCGCCGTCCGCGCCAACCAGATATCGCGCCGACAGGGTCTGCTCATCCACATCGATCGACCTGACCCTTTTCGCATCCCCGCAATCGGTGAAGCGAACCTCTCGCGTGGCTTCATGGGTCACGACGACACCGCGACTGTCTTGTTTGAACCCGGTGAGTTGGCGTCCGCGGCGAACCTTGACCGAGGGGTAGCGGTCGAGCAGATCGGCCAGCTTCGTCTCCATGTATGGCTGGTAGAAAAAGTTCACCACCGGCCAGCCGAAACGCCTTTCCATGCCTCGAAGCTGCGCCATCGGGCTGCCGTCAGGGCGGCAGAGCTGAACCGGTGTGTCGACCAACATGTCGCGCCCGAGCTCGTCTGCGGCGTCGATCGACTGGAACACCCGCATGCATTCGTCGTCGGTGTAGACGGCCCTTGCGTTGCCGTAGAACTCCGGCTCCCGTTCGAGCACCACGACGTCGTGACCGCGCTTGCCGAGGATGTGCGCAAGCACGAGCCCGGTGGGTCCAAGGCCGGCAATCGCGACGTCGACGGTCTGGCTGCTGTCATCGCTACTTCCAGTCACGTCGGTGCTCCTCGGGCAAAGGGGAAAGTTCCGGCTTCAGGAGTGAAAGCACCCCATGCCAGAAGTTGCGGCCGTTCAGGGCAAGTGCGGCGAACGGCGAGCTGTCTTCCGGCCGATGTCCCCAGACGCTGATGCCTCGGTGGATCGTGGGCTGCCAGTCCGATTCGTCCACGGTGATCGCGTTCCAGCCGAACTCGACCTCAAACCCGGATGGGCTGACGACGTAGAACGACAGCTCTTTGTCGTTCGGGTGCTGGCCAATGCCGTGCGCGATCTCGAACCCGAGGTCGCGGCACCGCTGGTGTGCATCGGTCAGGTCCTCGACCGTGGCTCCGAGGACGTTGATGTGCTGGACCTGGGTTCGAATGGGATCGATCCGGACGCCGCGCGTCGTACCGATGGCCAACGTGTGGTGCCGCTCGTTGAGGCGGAGGAACGTCAGGTCGATCGTGATGCCTCCCACGTTGTCCTCGATGAAGTCGCTCACGCGGGCATCGAAGAGTTCCTTCCAGAACCGGAGCATCGCCTCTGGGCGCCGCGAAATGATGGCGGCGTGGCCGAGCCCGCCGATGCCGGTGACGAAACCACTCGTCAGCATCGAAAGCGGGGCTTCGACCAGTTTCGGCGCCGTGAAGAGTTCGAGGGACAGCCCCTTCGGACCGTCGAGTCTCCACGCTGCATCGACGCCTCGAGCGAGGGCAACCGACGGATCGAGCTCCGTGACCGGGATCTTCCGTTCCTGAAGACGCGCCAGCACGGTTTCGAGCGCCGCCTCGTCGTGGAACTCCCACCCCAACGCCACGACGTCCTCTGCCGAGCCGCGTTCGACGAGAATTCGGCTCGCGTGGTCGTCCATGCGAAACGCGAGTGTGTTGCGTTCCCGCTGCGCGAGATGAAGACCGAGGCCGTCGACGCAGAATCGCCGCCACGCGTCGAGGCGATCGGATTCGATCACGACGTAGCCCATCGAGACCGCGCCGAAGACATCGCGCTGCAACATCGACGCTCGCTCAGTGCGTAGGGGTGTGACGTTCGAGGAACGCGCAAGTCGCGTGGTTGAACTCATGTTCTCGCTCCCACTGGACCCAGTGACCGGTCCGGCTGAAGAGATAGAGGTCGCAGTTCGGCATACGGCTTCGAAGCGCTTCGCCCCCGCTCGGACGGTTCACGCGGTCTTCGGCGCCCCAAAGTACGAGGGTCGGTGCGCTGCAGCGCCGCACCCGAGGGTCCCGCGTGAAGTCGATCTTCCTCACGTTGGGGATACCCCTCGGCCTTCGAAGCGGCGGAGCGGCTACGACCTCCGGGTCGAGGCTGGCCTCGAAACGTTTGCGAATCAGCTCGTCGGGTACGCTGCTGCTGTCGTACACCAGGTACTCCCGAATGAAGGTTCGGAGCTTGTTGAGCGTGGGCCCGTCGCCCTCGTAGTAGTCGAAGAGGAGCTTCAGGCCTTTGGTCGGGAGCGCGCGCGTCGTACCTACGCCACCCGGGCCCATCAAGACGAGTGCGCTCACCCGATCGGGACGCTCGAGCGCCATGCGGAGCGCGCAGGCTCCTCCGAGCGAGTTGCCAACAATGTGCGCTCGCGGGACGTCGAGCGCGTCCATGAGGCCAAGCATGGAGTCCGCGAGGTCGCCGAAGGGGTCGGTTCGATGCAGGCCTTTGCTCGACTGACCGTAGCCCTGCATGTCGGGGACGAGCACGCGGAAGTGCTCCGCGAGCGGCGAGATGTTCCTGCCGTAGTTCGAAAGCCCGTTGGCTCCCGGCCCGCCCCCGTGAAGCATCAGCACCGGGTATCCGCTCCCGGCCTCGTTCACGAAGATGCGGCGACTGGCGAACGCGACGTGACGCGACTGAAGGTCCGCGCCCACCGGCGCGCTGTTGATATGAGCCTCCATCATCCGAGCCGCGGGAAGAGCGTGTAGCCGTTGCCTCGGATCGTCTCGACCGTGGACGCATCGACGGCCGGGAATCCGGTGTCCTCTGCCAAACCATCGAACTCGTTGGTTTGGCGCGAGACGAGAAGCCCCGGTGCGAACGGGAAGTCGCTTCCGAAGGTGATTTGGTCCGGGCCGACGAGGTCGAGCAGGGCGAAGAGCGCCGTTCGCGACATCGAAAGCGCCGTGTCGTAGTAGAGACGCTTCAGGTAGGTGAGGGTGCCTTCGGGCGATCGCTCACGCAGGTCGGGGAACGCGATCTCGACCAGTGGGAGTCGGTAGACGAGGTACGGAATGGTCCCGCCCGCGTGCGCGACGATCCATCGGATGTTGGGGAACCGTTCGAACGTCCCCTGCCAGATCATGTTTTGAACCGCGCGCGTCGTATCCACGACGAACTCCACGGCAAACACCGGGGTGTCGAGGCCGAGGTTTTCCGGCTGGCTGCTCGAATGTTGGTTCGGGTGCAGAAAGACGACCGCGTTGCGCGCATCGAGCTCCGCAAGCAGTTCGTCATAGACGGGGTCGCCGAGGAATCGATCTCCCGCGCTCGCGAGGAGGGCCACGCCATCGGCGCCGAGCTCATCGAGTGCGTACACGGCTTCCGCGGCGGACTCCTCGCCGCCCGGCTGAGGGACGTTGGCGCAGAACCCGAAGCGCGAGTTGTCGGCCATGATACTCGCGCCGAACTCGTTGACGTCTCGCGAGAGCTGGGTGGCGAACGCCTGGTCGCCGAAGAACACGCCCGGAGAGGAAAGCGAGAGCACAGCATGGTCGATGCCGTTGTTGTCCATCGTTTCGATCGAGCTCTCGAGCGTCCACTCCGGGAACGGAATGCCGCCGGCCGTCACGATCCCGGCGTCGGCGAGTCGCTGTACGTAGAAGTCCGGGACCATGTGGTGGTGCGTGTCGATCGTGGTCGCCGTCAGGTTGTTCCCGGGGTCCGTGGGGTCCATGGGCTCCATCGGATCGGTGGGGTCCATCGGGTCCGGGGTTCCTTCGGCGCTCCCGCACGCGGCGAGTGTCGCGCTTGCCGACGCGCCCCCAGCGAGCTTCACGAACTTCCGGCGCGGGATACGAGACCTACGAAAAGACATGACGGTACTCCTTCGGGTTGCCCCGCAACCAGGCCCATGCGCGAAGCCAGCTCCTCGTGGACCATCTCGCGTTCGAGATTCGACTCGACGGCACTTTGGTCCAGGGCGCGACGGACTCCGCAGCCATGGGATGAACGTTCGGCTCGCGCGTGGCATCGACGAGCTCGCCTCCGCAATAGTGTTCGTGCTTGTCGCCGTATGCGTCCTTCCAGCACTCGCACACGTGCGCGCCGACGATGCGTCGACCCATGCCCCACGCATGGGTCCAGCCGCGCTTCGTCAAGGCAACGCCTCGGGCGCGGATCGCGTCGGCATCGCGGACGACGAACGCGCTTCGGTTCAACGACGGCACGAACCCCTGCGCGATCCCGAGCGCATGGCTCGGGGTCGGCGTGGCGCCCTGGTCGAGGCGAAAGTAGGCGCGCGCGGGGGATCCGTCAGGGAGGACTTCGACGTCGCTCGGGATCAGCCCGAAGTGCTCCGTGTACCAGGCGCTCGACGCCTGAAAGTCTGCGACTTCGATCACCACCTGCCCGAGACGGAGTACGTTCGGTCGTGACGTGCGGCCGTCGGCTGCAATCTCGACGGGTTCCGGAGCCTTCCGTTCGGTGGCGAGGAGGGCTTCCACTTCGAAGCCCGACGGATCGCGAAGCCGCGTCGCGACGCCGTTCTCGAGACGGCCGACCGACGCGATGCGCGTGGCGCCGGGAAGCGCGGCCAGCGTTTGAATCTCGAGGAGCGAGCCGACTTCGAATCCCAACCCGAGGAAGCGCGGCCGAGGTCCGCGACGAACGACGTAGCAAGAGTCGTGGTCGTGGGCTCCGCGGAGGAGCAGTTCCGTGTTCGTACGGCGGACGACCTCGAGGCCGAAGTCCTTCAGAAAAACTGCAGTTCGGTCGAGGTCGGGGCGCTCGAATGTGACGTGACTGAGGCGCTTCGCACGCGCGATAGGGTGCGTCTTCCGGGCCGGCTCTCGGGTCGACAGCCGCGGTGCGGAGCTTGGCGTCATGCCTCGAGTTCCGGCAGCGGCGGAAGCTCGGCGTTCGCGATTTCGCGAGCCTCCTCGCACGACAGTCCGAGCGCTCGAAGGACGAGCTCTGCGGCATCGGTCCCGGCCTGCCTCCATGTGCGGTGACCTTCCAGCACCAGAAGCATGGCCGTGAGCACGGCACCCGCGATCAGCGCCATCACGCCGGGGAGCTGCTCCGCCGAAAGCGCATAGCGGCCCGACGTCATGCCGGTGAGCACGTCGGCCATGGGTGCGCCGGTCCACACGGCTTGGAGCGACGCCGTCGTCAGTGCGAACCGGTTGAAGAACCGCCCCCAGTTTGGTTCTTCATGGGCGCGACGAACGAAGAGGCGCATGCCACGGCCAAGCCGCTCTGCCGGGTCTTCGATGTCCGCAAAGCTCGCGACGATTCGGTCGAGCATCTCGTCGGCCAACCGGGTCGCGATTTCCTCGAAGAGCGTCTCGGTGGACTCGAGGTTGTTGTAGACCGTGCCGCGGGCGATACCGGCCGCCTGGGCGAGCTCGCTGACCGTGATGTCGCTCGATCCCTTCTCGGCGAAGAGGCCGATTGCAGCTTCGTGGATGCGGGTCAGGGCCGGACTCAACTTCTGCGTACTCGCGTTGGGTTTCATCATTGTGCTTGCCTCAGATGGCTGTGTTTGAACACAAGTGTTCATTTCTGTCAACCCAAGTTCATAATTTTTCGAACATGTATTGACAATTTTGAACATCGATGTTCACTTCCCGTCTCGACACGCATAAATCGCGCGATTTCGCTCCGAACCTTCGGAAGCGAGAGACGGGCGGGACCCGAGGAGATCGGCCGATGTATGGATTAGGGAAACTGAGCGGGCGCCGGATGAAGATGGCCCGCAACGGGTTGTCGCGAAGGCAGCTGCTCTCGATGTCGGCGAAGGCCGCGGCAGGCGCCGGAGTGGTCGGCTCGCTCGCGGCCTGCGGCGGGACCACGAGTGGACGGGGCGGGTCCGGCGGAGGTCTCGGCGTCGGCGGCATGGGGGGGGCCGGTGGGATGGCGCCGTTCGAGTGCCCTCCGACCGATCATGCCGAGCTCCTCGACCTGACGCAGTTCGTTCTCGCGAACGCCTTCGTCCTCACGATGGACGCGGAGCGGCGCTACTTCCTCGACGGTGCGGTCGCGGTCGAGGACGGCGTGATCACCGCCGTCGGCCCCTCGAGCGAGATTGTCGGGCGCGCCCCGGGCCAGGTCATCGACTGTGCGGGCACAATGCTCATGCCGGGCTACATCAACACGCATTTTCACAACTGGGGGCTCCTTCGTGCGCTCGGTGCAGGGAACCTACCGGACTACAACGAACCCGACACCGAGGGTGCGTTTTCCGGCGGCGGCGATTTCGATGCGCTTTCGAGTGAGGCGCTTCTCTTGTTGATTGGCCTTCGTGGAATCCCGACGCCCGACGAAACCTATGCGGCAGCCGCCGTGCTTGCGCTCGACGCGCTGAAGCAAGGGGAGACGACGCTGATGGACGTCGGGTCCGGCGACGGCGGACCGCTCGCGCAGGCCCTCGTCGACCTCGGTCTTCGCGGCGTCGTGACCATGCTGTCCGGAGACGTCACGGTTTCGCAAGACGGTAGTAGCAGCCCGATCCGCGACACCGACAGCGAGCTTGCGGCCATGGAGGACCTCATCCGCACCTGGAACGGTGCGCACCCGCGGATCCGCGTTGCCACCAGCTGTCTCTACCATCCGTTCGCGAGCGATGCGCTCCTGTCGGGGATGATCGACCTCGCGGACCGGAACGGGATTCAGTTCAACACTCACGTGGCCGCGCTTGCGAACGAACGACCCGTGAGTTTGGCAGTGCATGGTCGAGAGCCCATCGAACGCATGGACGACTTCGGTGCGCTCGACGTCGGGACGTTCATGGCGTGCCACTGTGGCTTCGTGAACGACGACGAAATCACACGTCTCGCGGCCACCGAGATGGGCATCAACCACACGCCCGCAACCACCGGACTCATCGGCCAAGACTACATGTCGCAGGCCACGCATCCGAGGCTCTGGCAGGCAGGGGTCCCGGTCGCCGTAGGAACCGATGGCGGTCAGATCTCCACGGCAACGGTGCACGAGTCGTGCAAGCAGGCGGCGAACATCCACATGGAAATCGGGCAGAACGACGCGCTCGTCCCGAGTCACTTCGCACTCGAAATGGGAACCAGTACCGCAGCCCGGGTCATCGGCTGGGACGACATCGGCTCGCTCGCCGTCGGTCAATGTGCCGACGTCGTCGCGCACCGAATCGACGACGAACGCTACGTCGGCGAGACCACGCCGCTGTTTACGTTCCTCAGTCGCGGCGGTCAGCGGGGCGACGTCGACACCGTGGTCGTCGATGGCCGCATCATCATGCGCGAAAGTCAGGTACTGACCGTCAACGAAGCCGAGGTTCGTCAGCGTTTCGCCGAGGCGCTCATCAGCTGGGGAGAACGCCTCCCGGACCTCTAGCGTTTGGTTCGTCGACCCTCAGCGAACCCGGATTGCCTGGTTGAGGAACCCGGGGGCGGTGAGGCCCTCGACGAATCCGTCGGGGTCGCCGATGTCGAAGAGCGTTCCTGAGGACAGGTCGCCGGCGATGCTCACGATGTACGGCGCGGGGCCGTCGGTGCGGTCGACCACGAAGCCGATGCCGTAGCCGGCGCCGTGAGGAATCGCTGTCACTTCGTCGGCGCTCTCGAAGCTCCCATCGAAGTCGAGCGCCCAGTATCGCCACGCCGGCAGTATCGTCATGATCGATTCGTTCTGTGGGGTGATCGCGACCACCGTTTCATCGTAGGCCAGAACGTACGCGGAGTTTCCAGAGCCTCGGAGTAGGGCGCCGGTCGGTCGGCCGCCGGTTAGGTCGTTGAGCTCGACGTAGAACGTCGGGTCGAACTCGTTTTCGCCGTTGCGAATGCGGAGCAGGCAGGGCGCGCTTACCGGGTCGCCTGCTTGTCCTGCACGCACGCGAGCCGCCTGGCTCGGGTGCGAAGCGAAGTAGACGTCCCCGTTGCCGGCGACGGTCGACCATGCGAGGTTGCCGCACCGGGCGTCTTCCGCGTAGCGAACCGAGTCGTCGGTGCTGTCGATGATGACCGCGGTCGCCAAGAGCTCGGCAGATTCGTCCGGCCGAAAGTAGCGTGCGCTCATGACGAAACGGTCGCCAACCCGGTCCACGAAGTTCACGCCGATCGAGTAGTCGTCCTGCTGGAGCCCCTCGATCGAAAACGAGTCCTCGATAATCATCTCTTCCGGGTTCCAAACGACGACCTGAAGTGTTGAACCGTCGATGAAGTAGGCCCGCGTCTGCGAGAGGAAGTGAATCGGATTCCTGCCCGTGGGCGACGTGATACCGAGCCCCGCGAGACCGAACTCGTCATCGAACACCAGTTGATCGTCCTCGATGCGAAAACGCTGGATGACCGAGCGCTCGCCAACGCCTAGAAACAGTGCGTCGGAATCCCCCGTGGCAGCGCAGAGAGTTCCCCCCGGGACCTCTAGGGTGTCCGAGAGTTCGAAGGTCGTCGTGGGCTCGAGATCGGGAACCAGCGCCACGTATCCGGACGTCCCGTCCGGTGTGAAGAGGGCGCCGCACACCGCGTAGAGCGGGGAGGGCACGACGTCGACGCCGCCGGCACCTCCAGTCCCCGATGGGTCGCCGCCGGATCCGGCTCCGCCGGTGTCGGCCTCCGAGTCGCCGCATCCTGCGACCAGCAGTGCGGCCAGAGTGAACCAGGTTGCTGTCCGCAGTGCTCTTCTCATCTCACGTCTCCTTCGGCGCTGTGCTATGCACTTGGCCGCAGCTCTTGGCATAAATGAAAATGACTTTCAACTACAACAGACAGAAACTCATCATGAACCGATTCTTTCGTGCAGCACTCCTCTTTTCTTCGATGCTCGTGCTCGCCGTCGGATGCGGCGATTCGTCGGGGTCCGGCGGAAGCGGCGCCACAGGCGGAAGCGGCGCGACCGGTGGCAGCGGCGGTGGGTCGGCCGGGCGCCCCGAGTCTTGGGCCGTGCAGACCGTGGTGCAGACGCCGGACGGTCGCACCTCGTTCGTTCAGCTCGTCGACTCGCCGGGGACCGAGCCGCTCGACCTGTCGCTCGCCCGCGAGGTGCCAGGCAACGGCCGTCTCTACCTGCTGAACGGCGTGGCCTACATCGGCGATCCCGAGGCGCTCACCGTCGTACGGACGCGTCCCGGTGAAGTTGCGCTCGAAGACGATTCGGAGCGCCTATCCTTCGTCGGTACCGGGATTGCATTCCTGCCGAGCTTCGCCGTCTACATCTCTGAGGACGAGGCGTTTCTGCTCGATGCCGCGGGCGGCACAGGGTACGG
The DNA here is from genome assembly GCA_039177115.1 of Myxococcota bacterium. GTDB lineage: Bacteria > Myxococcota_A > Polyangia > Polyangiales > Houyiibacteriaceae > SG8-38. The sequence goes on along the minus strand of JBCDFZ010000018.1, from coordinate 3,194 downwards.
CTGGAGCCCGACCGAGATGACGCTCGGGCGAACCATCGACCTCTCTCCGATTCGGAAGGAAGGGTTCGAGCCGGCGATCGAGAGCGCGGCGGTTCGCGATGGAAAGATCTACTTCATGGTGCAGCAGACCAACGCGTTCGGCCTCGACGCGTTCGAAGGGCTCCAACTCGGGATCATCGACATCGAAGCCGGCGTCGTGAGTGATGTCGTCGAAGACCTTCGGTGCGTCGGGACGCGCGGCGCGACCAACCTTGCCGAAGACGGAACCATCTACGTTCTTGCTGACAACTATGGCGCCACCGACGCCCTTGGCCCCGACGCCCCGCCGACCTGCATGCTTCGCATTCTCCCGGGCGAGGACGCGTTCGACCCCGACTGGCTGCTCGAGATGCCCGACCTGCTCGGGGGGCGGCAGGCGACGGCTTTCATCTACGTCGCGGACGGGCTCGGGTACGTGTCGGCCATCTATGACGAAGAAATCACGATTTCCCTGGACGAGGACCCGGTTGGCTACTTCAGTCAGCCCGCGTCCCGATGGTGGCTGATCGACCTCGACGATGAGACCGGCACCGAAGTGGCCGGCCTTCCGTTCCACAGCTTGGCGGGCGGCAACGGCACTGTCTCGGACGGCCGGGTGTTTCTCTTCACGCCAACCAATCGATTCGAGGGCACAAGTGAGATCTGGGAGGCGGACCCTGCCGATCCGGCTGGCGAGCCCACCCGAGTCTATGAGACAAACGGTGCCGTTCCCGTCATGGGACGACTCAACGACTGACCCGCGATGACCTGCAGCGCCCGCTCAACACCGCCGACAACCGTCAGAGGCCTCGCCCATGAATGAAGCCCTCGCCCTGACGGCGCTGCTTTGCTGGCTGGTCGTGATGATGGGCGCGTTTCGCGCGTCGGCGCTGACTCCAGCAGGCACGGCACGTCGCATAGGCTTCGCCGTGTTTGGGCTCGCGGGTTTCGTCGTCTCGTGGTCGATCGCGCTGCGCCACTGGCCGACCACCGTGGCGATTTGGTGGTGGCTCGTGACCTGGATCGCGGCCGCGCTCCTCGTGGTATGGGCGGGGGCCTACCTGCAGCGTCACGCACGATCGGCACCCGTCGCACTGGCGAGCATTGGCGTGGCCGGTGCGGTCGCCGCATGGGGTCTTGGATGAAGCGAAGGACAACCGTGTTCGTCGTTCTCGGTTCGCTGGTGACGGCGCTTTGCCTCACGGCGGCCGGCGCGATCTACCTTCCGATTGAGATGCCGAACAGGCTGTTCGCTGCCGGACTCTCGTTCGTGCCAGTTTGGGTAATCCTCGCGTTCGTGGGGATCGCGCTCAAGCAGCCGCTCTACCGCATTGGCGCTTTCGTTGCCGTCAACGCGGTGTGTGCAAGCGCCGTGGCGATCCACATGCAGGGGCTTTCATGAAAACGCCACAGTGGTGGACCAAGTCGCTCTTCGATTTTCACTCCTCGCTGGGAGTCGGCCTCGGTGTTCTCTTGTTCGCCACCGTCTTCTCGGGGACCGTCGCGGTCCTCGCCGATGAGATGATGCACTGGGAGTACTCGGCCATGCGGGGATGCGCACCCGGCGACCTCCCGATCCAGGATGCCGTCGACGACGCCGACACGCGCATCGATCTCACGGTGCCCGTCGTGGTGCACTTGCCGGAGAGCGACCACGGGTGTCTGACCGTGCAGTGGATGAATCCCGATCGCTGGAACGGGATCGAGTGGGTTCGGTACGACCCTGCCGAAAAACAGGCCGCCGCGCTCGATATTTCGGGCTCGACGTGGATGCTTGTCCGGATGCACACCAACTTCGTCGCTCAAAACGCGATGGGGCGATACGCCAGCGGCTTCGTCGGTGTTTTCTTCATGCTCAGCATCATCGCCGGCCTCCTCATGCATCGGCGGATTCGAGAGCAGGCGTACTCCCTCAACACCGGCGGCAGCGCTCGAAAAGTCGCGGCCGATCTGCACAAAGGAGTCGGCGTCTGGGCGTTTCCATTTCACCTTTTGATGGGACTGACCGGCGCCTGGGTAGGACTCGCCGGTCTGGTGACCGCGGTCATGGGCTTCGCGGCGCTTGGGTCTCAGGAGGCGGTGTTCGAGGCGGTCATCGGTCCCCAGCTCGAGGCGACCGGCCGCCAAGTCGAGATGGTCAACCTCGACGACGTGGTGGAGCAGGCGCTCGACGAGGTGCCAGGAAGCGACCTTCACTTCCTGTTCCTGGAACGATGGAAAGACGAGACCGCCCGTGTCCACGTTCATCTCGGCCGCGACGACCGACTCGGCGACGACATGGCCCGCATCTACTCGGGGGCCGATGGGTCCTTCGTGCAGACTCTCGATTTCTCGGAGGAGAGTCCGTATCAGCAGCTCTACGCTGCCGTTGGCCCGCTTCACTATGCGACCTACGGGGGGACGCCGCTCAAGCTGATCTACTTCGTACTCGGGTGCGTGATGTGCGTGCTCATCGCGAGCGGACTTGCGGTGTGGATCGCGCATCGAGAGCAGGTGTCGACCGAGCCGTCACGATGGCCGCCGAGCCTTGCTGTCGGCGGTTGCGCTGGGATCGTCGTCGCGACCGCGGCGCTGCTCGCGGCGCGACCCTTCTTTCCCTCGGGCGTCGACCCGTTCCTGTTCAGCGTCGCGCTATACTTCTCTGTCTGGGTCGCCGTCATCATCGTCGCGGTCGTCCGCCGGACTTCGCTGTCGGGCTACGTGAATCGCAGTGCTCAACTGACCGCCGGCCTGCTGGTATTCGCCGCCGCTGCCCGCCCGGCGACGCAGGCCGACGTCCTCCGCGACCCGTCTGCGCTTGCGATCGAAGCAGTGCTCGTGATCTCGGGCCTCCTGCTGTTCCTCTGGGCTCGTCATCGGCAGGGCCGGGCGCCTAGCCGCGTCGAGGTCCGGGGGCGAACCGCCCGCCCTGCGCTTTAGTGAAAATGATATTCATTTTCCTCTTGAAGCCCTTGGGAGGGCGCCCTAGGCTTTGCAGGTGGACCAGGGACCCGCACCCGCAACGGCAGTCTTGACCGGAATCAGGGCGGTTTTCGCCCAAAGCTGCGGCGGGGCGGCGCGCTGACGATGCCGCCTCGAGTCGAGACAGGCCGGCGTGAGCCGTCACTCCTCCGAGCCGAAGACCTGCTGGCCCCTGAGTCCTTCGAGCGGCTTCGACCCAGACTTCGACCCGCGAT
>JBCDFZ010000017.1:0-95318 GCA_039177115.1 Myxococcota bacterium | reverse complement strand
CGGGATGTCTCCGAACTTCACATCCGGGGCGAACAGCATCGACACGAGCCCCGAGGGCCCGAACCCGAGGTCGGGAAACACGCCGCGAGGCGGGTAGCTGCCCATGCGGTAGCGAGAAAAGCCGATCTCGATGTCGTCCGCGATGGAAATCGCCACGCCTAGGTTCATCGTCGAAATGGTCCCGGTGTCGCCAAACGGTTCGAAGTTCCCCACCTGCTCTTCCTGGCGACGACCGATCACGGTGTCGAAGGTCCCCCGCATCATGCCGCGCGGCATCGTGAGCGCCCGGTTCGCGTAGCGAATACCGTACACCTCCGATGCGCGGTCGGGCTGGTTGCCAATCGGGGGCGGCTCGTCTTCCTCCACCCAGTCGGGGTTCTGCGGAGACCGCTCCTCGTATTCGGTCGGCGGCGCGTCGGACCAGTCGGGGTTGGGCGCCGCGTCGACGGGCGGCTCGGGCACTGGGTCGGGGTCGGGCAACGGCGCCGGCGACTCAGCGGGCGCGGCAGGCGGCGGAGCCTCTTTCGGCGCAGCCGGCTTGAGGGGCTCTCCCCAGCCAGATTGAGCAAGCGCCCCGGTGGGGAACAGAAGCACGCACGCCGTCAGCATGCGGAATGCGGCGGTCCAAGGATTCGACACCGTGGTCGAATAGACCAACCCGAGGGCGCTGCCAAGTACGTACCTTCGGCGACAGAGGTCCACATTGCGCGCGGGGTGCTCACGCCTATACTCGCGGCCCTCTGGCGATGTAGCTCAGGCGGTTAGAGCGGGCGTTTCATACGCGCTAGGTCGGTGGTTCGAGTCCACCCATCGCCACCATGGGACCGTTTGGGGGCCGGTTCGGGGGCCTCTTCGCCCTGAAATTGCGGTGATTGTGCGACCCGCCGCTCTTGACTGAACGCCCGTGCCCCGTAGCGTGAAAGGATGCCAGGAGCATCCCGTCGTCTTCTTGCGCTGCGCTCCGGCCTGCAGGCGGGACTGCTCTCACTGCTGTTGGCGATCGCGGGCTGGTACGCGCTCCGGCAGTTCGGAATCGACGTCGACGGAGCGTCCTTCGCGTGGATCACCGGCGGGGCCTCCATTGCAGCCGCGGTGCTGACCCGGTTCTACGTGGGGTACGCGGTGAGTCGCCGCGTCGCGTACGTCGTCGACGTGCTCGACGCGCACGCACGCGAGAAGAGCCTTCAGCGCCTCCCAGACCTCGGGGACGACGAAATCGGCGACATCGGTCGCGCCGTGAATGCGCTTCTCGCAAACCTCACCTCACTCGAAGTGCGGATGATCGAGCAGGGGCAAGAGCTTCGGAGTACGCGCGAAGAGCTCGTGCTCAAGCAGGCGCTCGGCGAGAAAACCGCCGAGCTCGAGCAGCGCCTTCGCGAGCGCGCTCTTCTCTTCGACATCGTGCGAGCGAGCGCTTCCGAAGAAGAGCTCGACGCCGTGTTGGGCCACATCACCGGTCGCCTGGGAGGCGCGCTTCGCCTTCGGGAGTGCATGCTCTTCTTGGTCGACGCCGAAACCGAGCGGCTCACGCTTCGCGCGGCCCATGGGTTCGAGCGCCCGGGAGACCTCCTCGAGCGGATCGTACTGTTCGAGGAGGAACCGTTTGGGAAGGTCGCTGAAACGGGGGAGATGATCCGCATCGGGAACCTCTCCGCGCTCCCGGAGGGCTCGCTTTGGGCTCCGGTCACGCCAGCCGGGTCGATGGTGATCCTCCCCGTGATTCATCACGGAAAGACGACGGGCGTGCTGGCCGTCACGCGGGCTTCGGAGAACGCGTTTTCCGACCTGGACTCCTCGCTCCTATCGGCCATTGCAGACCAGCTCGGGCTCGCGATTCGACACACGCAGCTGTTCGACGAGCTTCGCCGAGGGTCTCAGCACGACGATCTGACTGGCCTAGGAAACCGGCGCTTACTTCGCATCCGGCTCGAGGACGAGCTCCTCCGGTCGGAGCGGTTCAGCCAGTCCGTCAGCGTCCTCGCCATCGACATCGACTACTTCAAGTCGCTCAACGATCGACACGGCCACCCGACGGGCGACGCGTCGCTTCGAAAGCTCGCCGGTCTGATGACCCGAAACCTCAGGCGCATCGACACCATCGCGCGCATCGGCGGCGAGGAGTTCGTCGTGCTGCTTCCCCGTACCGACTCCACCACGGCCATCCTCGTGGCGGAGAAGCTCAGAACGCTGGTCGAACAGACCGACTTTCCTGGTGGCGAGGGTCAGCCCGGTAAGCGTCTCACGGTCAGCATCGGCGTCGCGTGCCGCAACGAACACGAGACCGGCGCAGACCTATTGGAGCGAGCCGACGTGGCCCTCTACGACGCGAAAGACCGCGGCCGCAACTGCGTAGCGATTGCCCATCAGCCGACGGCGGCTTCGGCGCGCTCACGCACCAAGTCGCGAATCTGGTGAAGGTCGAACGGCTTTTCGAGACAAACCAGGGGAGTCTGCTTGAGGAAGTCACGCGCGGCGGGCGTGAAGGCGCCTCCTGTCATGAAGACGAAGCGGGAGGCGATCTCGGGGCGGCGTTTGGCTACCTCTTGGAAGACGTCCATCCCACTGAGCCCGGGCATCATGAGATCGCAGAACACCACGTCGCACGGTTCGTTCGCGCAGAGGGCTTCGACGGCGTCGCGGCCGGTGAGGAACACCTGGACCTCGTGGTGACGAAGGGCGCGACGGATCGACCGGCCGACCAGCGGTTCGTCGTCGACGACGACCACGCGCGCCGTCACCCCGGGTTCGATCGCGGGCGGCGCCTGGGTCACGAGCGGGACGAAAGCGCGCTTCGAGGGCGGGAGCTTCACCCGGAAGGTGGTCCCTGAGCCCACGGCGCTCTCGGCGTCGATGGACCCGCCGGCGCTTTGGACGATGCTCCGACAAATGGAGAGGCCGAGCCCCGTGCCTTCGGCGACGCCTTTCGTGGTGAAGAAGGGGTCGAAGATGTGGGTTCGGGTTTCGGGGTCGATTCCGTTTCCGTTATCGATGACCTCGATGGCCGCCCAGCCCTCCGTGTCGGTGTAGGTTCGGACGCGAATCTCGTTCTGCTCGACGGGGCGCTGCGGCATGGCCTGTGCCGCGTTGATCAGGAGGTTGAGGAACACCTGCCCGAGGCGGGACTCGTTGACCTCGACGAGCGGAGTCTCCCCGACGTCACGGAGAAGCGTGGCGTGGTGGCGGATCTGGTTCCAGCACATGTTGATCGACGACTCGAGCACGCCGCGCACGTCGACGTTGCCGCGCTGCTCGTCGTCGACTCGCGAAAACGTCTTGAGGTCACGCACGACGTTCTGCATGCGGACCGCGCCGTGAATCGCTTCATCGACCTGCTGCTTTGCGCGGTCGAGCCAGTCGTCGTCCTGAGGCGACTGGAGTTCTTCGCGCGTGAGATGGAGGTTGGAGAGCACGTACATGAGCGGGTTGTTGAGCTCGTGCGCGACACCGGCGGCGAGCGTCCCCACCGACGCCATGCGATCGGCGAAGACCAGCCGCGACTGCATGTCCTTTCGCTCGGCAGCGAGTTGCGCATTCCCACGAAGCGTCCGCTCGGCGATCAGGAGCCGCGTCGCGAGAATCTGGGGGTCGACCGGTTTGGCCAGGTAGTCGGACGCGCCCGCGTCGAGGACGGCCTCGAGATCCTCGGCACGGTTTCGGCCCGTGATCACCAGGATCACCACCTCGTCCCCTCGCTCCTTGCTCCGAACCTCTCGGCAGAGGTCCAGGCCCGACATGGCCGGAAGCGTCCAATCGACGAGCATGAGGTCGAACGGTTCGGCGCTGTGCGCCACGAGGGCGTCCTCGGCGTTGTCGACCGCGACGACTTCGTAATTTCGCTCACGAAGCAGGTCGGTCAAGAGCGCACGCATGGCGCTCGAGTCCTCGACGACCAGCGTTCGAATCGACCTCGTCACTAGCCCTAAAGTCTAATGCATGTGGGGTAAAGAACCACGCTTTGGGCATGGATTTGACAGCGGGCCAGGTGTGGCTATCGTGCCCCTTGATAACGCGCTGCGTCATGCAGCCGAAAGGGTTCACGAAATCATGTCCTACTCCGAACAACTCACCGCGAGCGGCACTCGCCTCCGTAGCCAGGGCCTGCTCTTCATCCAGCAAACGCGCGAGGCGGGTACCGTCTTCGCGACGGAGACCCGCGACGCAAGCCTTGCATTCGCCGACCGGATGGCGGAGGCCACGACCGCCTTCACCGCAGCGCTCGCGGGCTCGGCCACGACGCTCGGCAAAGCCTGCCAGCAGGAGGCCACCGACTGGACCGCCCTCTCGATCAAGACACGAGAGGCCTACCTCGAGGCGCTCACGGCCCGGGCGCGAGACCTCGAAACGCGCGCGCAGGCCGCCCAGAAGGCGCTCGAGCCCACGGAGCTCGAGACCCGCGTGCTGAAGGCCACGCAGGACGTGCTCGGCGACGCGCAGAAGCGGGTGGAGGCTCGACTGACACACGGCAAGCCCGACAAGGCCACCGACCGCAAGCCTCGCCCGAAGGCACGGCCCGCGACGGAAAAGTCGGGTCGAGCGCCGATTCGCAACTACGACCAGCTCACGGCGAAGGACGTGGTCGGACGCATTCAGCGGCTCTCAGGTCCGCAGGCGACGGCGGTCCTCGACTACGAGCGGTCGCGGAAGAATCGCGCGACGGTCGTCCGCGCGGCCAAGCAGCGCGTCGCCGCGGGGTAGTCTGCACGCCCGTGCGTCGGGCGCTACACTCGGCCCGGTGACCGAAACGAAACAGGTGTTGGTAGCGGACGACGAGGACAACCTCAGGCGTGTCCTCAAGGCTCAGCTCCAGCACGACGGATACGAGGTCCACACGGTTGCAGACGGGGAGGCGGTGCTGAAGGCGCTCGATGACCATCACATCGACGTGCTGATCACCGACCTCCGGATGCCGAAGCTCGACGGGATGCGCGTACTCGAAGCGGTGAGCACGCGCTTTCCGCGACTTCCAGTGATCATGATCACCGCGCACGGCACGGTCGACACCGCGGTCGAAGCGCTCAAGCTCGGCGCGTTCGACTACGTCACGAAGCCGTTCGATCAGACCGAGTTTCGCAACGTGGTCAACAAGGCCGCCAAGACTCGCGAGCTGTCGCAGACTCATGTTCGCGGCGACCCCAACGAACGAGGCCGCTACCGAATCATCGGGCACTCCCCGCCGATGCACGGGGTGTACGACGTGATCGAGAAGGTGGCGGACACCCCGAGTACGGTGCTGATCACCGGGGAGAGCGGCACCGGAAAGGAGCTGATCGCCCGAGCACTCCATGAGAACAGCGCCCGACAGGACAAGCCCTTCGTGAGCGTGAACTGCGCGGCCATCCCCCCGGACCTCCTCGAAAGCGAGCTCTTCGGCTACGAAAAAGGGGCGTTCACGGGGGCCACCACGAGTAAGCCAGGCCGGTTCGAGCTGGCCCACGGCGGGACTCTGTTCCTAGACGAGATCGCGGAGATCCCGGTCAGCATGCAGGTCAAACTGCTGCGCGCCATCCAGGAACAGCAGTTCGAGCGCGTCGGTGGGATCAAGACCATCACGGTCGACGCACGGCTCATCGCGGCCACCAACCGCGACCTCAAGGCCCAGATCGCGGAGGGCCAGTTTCGCGAGGACCTGTACTATCGGCTCAACGTGGTGCACGTACATCTGCCGCCACTCCGCGAGCGACCGAGCGACATCCCGCTTCTGATCGACCATTTCGTTCACCGCTTCAACGAGAAGCTCGGGCGCGAAGTGACCGGTTTCGACGAAGACGCGATGAGTCGCCTCCTTCGGTACGGCTGGCCGGGCAACATTCGCGAGCTCGAAAACGTCGTGGAGCGCTGCATGATCTTCGCCGACGACGGCGAGGTCGACGCGCAGTATCTCACGCCCGACGTGCGCGACGCGGGCGCCGAGAACGCCAATCCGCTAGCCGCAACGCTCGACCCCACGGGGGGAGAGGCAGGGCTCAAGCAGGTGGTTCGTGAGGCGACGCTCAAGGTGGAGCGCGAGTTCATCGCTCGGGCGCTCGAGCAAACCGGCGGAAACGTCACGCACACCGCCCGGCTTCTGAAGATCTCGCGCAAGAGCCTTCAGAACAAGATGAAAGAGCTTGGGCTCCGAAACGACTAGAGCCTAGATCGCCTTCGTGTCCTTGCGGATCGCCATCAGCATCGACTCCAGATGCTCGCGTGTGACCGGCTTTTGAAGCACGGGGTTCGAAACCGAGGCGGCGAACTTGCGAAGGCGTGGAGTGAATGCGCCGCCGCTCATGAACACGATGCTGTCTGCGAGCTGCGGGTAGAGCTTCTGAGTCGTCTCGTAGAACGACTTGCCGTCGACCTCGGGCATCATCAGGTCGCAGATCACGGCGTCGAACTCGGGGTCTTCCTCGAGCCGCGCCAACGCTTCGACGCCACCAAGCACCGTGACGATGTCGTAGCGACGGCGAAGGCGGCGACGGAGGGCCGAAAGCACCATGGCGTCGTCGTCGACGATGAGAATCCGGGCGCGAGACGTCGGCGCCTCGGAGATCGGTCGGCTCTCGCGCGGACGCTCCACCGGTTCGAGGCCGGTATCTACTGGGATGACCAGCTCGAAGCGGGTCCCTCGATCGGGAAGGCCGTGTACCACGACGCGACCACCGTGCTCTTCGGCTACGCGCTTGCAGAGCGTGAGCCCGAGACCCATCCCGCCGTCGTGTGCCTTCGTGGTGAACCCAGGCGTGAAGATGCGGGCGCGATCGGAGTCGTCGATCCCCATCCCGGTGTCGCTGACGCCGATGATGACCTCGTCGCTCTCGAGGCGCGTGGACACGACGATGCGGTGTTTGTCGTAGGCGCCGCCGTCGATGGCGTCGGCCGCATTCGTGAGCAGATTGACGAGCGCCTGGGCGATTCGGCCCGGATAGGCGGGGAGCATCGGGATCGGCTCGAAGCGCTTTACGAGGCGCGCGCGGTAGCGAATCTGGTTGAACACCATGGCGCAGGCGTCATCGACCACCCGCGCCACGTCGGTCATTTCGGCCTGTTCGTCGACGGAGCGGGAGAAGGTGCCAAGGCTCCGGGCGATGTCTTGGATCCGGTGCATGCCCTTGTAGCAATCGGTGAGCATATCGGCGGCATCGTCGATCACTTCCTGAAGTTTGGCCTCGTCTGAAAGCTGCTGAAAGCCCATGGGGCTGATTTCACCGTCGTTGGCGAGGTCGCTCTGGAGGTCGCGCACGAAGCGGCGAAGCGACTGGTGCGACTCGCGAAGGCTCTCGAGGTTGGCAAGCACGAACGTGAGCGGGTTGTTCACCTCGTGCGCGAGCCCGGCGGCAAGTCGACCGATGGCGCGGAGCCGGTCTTCGGGAACGCGCGGACCCGGCGGTGGTGGAACGCTGGGCTTGAGCGTGGGCTGGAGCTGGACGATCGTCGCTTCCTGACCGTCCCAAATCGAGTGAATCGCGGTGCCCGTCACGGAGGAGAGCGTTCCGTTGGCGTGCGTGACGGGATAGATTTCGGGCTGCCCTTCCGTCGGCATCTTGTCGCGAAAGATCGCGCCGAGAGAAGCGTTGTTGTCGGAGCCGAGCAGTCCACAGGCCGCAGGGTTGGCAAAGACCACGCGATGCTCGGAGTCGATGACGACGATGCCGTCCGTGGCGCGCGTCATCAGCAGTCGGCTCTGCGTTTCGGACCCGTGAGCGTCGCGCAGTTGTACGAGGGCGCGTCGAAGCTCGTACTCGCGATTGATGGAACGCTGGAGGCCTGCGACGTAGGCGTCGGGCATCGCCATTTCGAGCGGACGCTCGGCGGGCAGATGGCAGGCATCCTCTTCGAGCAGAAGGATCGACGTGGTCGCGGACGCGGGCGGCTCGGGCCCGAACTCGGTATCCCAGCAAACGATGTGCGGCGCGTGGCTCTCCAGGTGAACCAGGGTGTCTTCCACGCTCACCGCCACCCGGCACACCACCGTTTCGGGCCAGGCGTGGAGGCTCTCTCGGACGAGCATAATTCGCTCGGGACTCCCAGACGCAATGAGCACCCGAATCCGCCTCTTCCCCGAAACCAAAGAGATTTCTGCTTTACCCGGTAGCACGACCACCCTTAGGGGCCGGATCACCCTTGACGCCCCTCGTAAACCATAGCACTGTAATAAGGCGTTGGTAACGTATTTTCTAGGGTCGTAGGTCGAATGCTGGGTGATCGGGACGAGGAGCAGCGAGAGGTCCGGGAAGTCCTCCTTGTGGAGGACAACCTCATCGACGCACAGCTGATCCGACGCCTTTTACGGCGCATCACGGACGCGTACTACCGGATCACCCACGTGCGGACGCTGAACGACGCCGTGCTGTCGACGGAAGACCTTTCACCCGACGTCATCCTCGCCGACCTGAACCTGCCGGACTCGCGGGGCACGCAAACGGTATCGAGCCTGCAGACCTCGTACCCCGACATCCCGCTCGTGATCGTGAGCGCGTGGGAGGACGAGGCGATCTCGCTCCGCTCGGTGAAGGCGGGCGCGCAGGACTATCTCGTGAAGGGTCACATCGACGGCGCGAACCTACACCGCGTCATCCGGTATGCCGTCGAACGAAAACGGACCGAGCTCGAGCTGGTGCGGCTCGCTCAGTTCGACCAGCTCACCTCGCTTCCGAATCGAACGCTCCTCCGGGAACGAGTCGAGCACGCCCTGGCGCGGGCCACCCGCTCGGGAACCGGCGTGGCGACGCTCGTGCTCGACATGGACCGGTTCAAGGAGATCAACGACATGCTCGGCCACGAGGTCGGCGATAAGCTCCTCGTAGAGGCGGCGCGTCGAGTGCGCGCGGCCGTGCGCGATCAGGATACCGTGGCGCGCCTCGGTGGTGACGAGTTCGCAGTGATCCTCGAGGGCGTGAGTGAAGCCAAAGAGGTGCTTCCGGTCGTCGAACGCATCATGGCGAGTCTCGAAGAGCTGAAGACGGTCGAAGGCAACGAGGTCAACACGTCGACCAGCATCGGCATCGCCATGTATCCCGACAACGGCAACGATCTCTCGGAACTGCTTCGCGCCGCCGACCTCGCAATGTATCAGGCTAAATCGTCCGGGCGCGGCCGATACCAGTTCTTTGCCAACGCGATGCAGGAAGAGGCGCAGTCTCGAAGAGCACTCGAATACGCGCTCCGACGTGCACTCGATAAGGACGAGTTTCGCCTGTTCTATCAGCCGCAGATCTGCCTTCGCACCGGCGGCATCGTGGGGGTGGAGGCGCTTCTTCGATGGGAAAGCCCAACCCGCGGGCTTCTCACTCCGTACCACTTCATCTCGGCGCTCGAAGAGTTCGGCCTGATCGACGAGGTGGGAGAATGGGTGCTCCGCACGGCGTGCGAGCAGGTCAAGGCGTGGCACGACATGGACTTCGACCCCATGCGTGTGTCGGTCAACGTGTCCGCGCAGCAGTTCGAGGACCCCATGTTCGTCGAGAAGGTGCGCGCGGCGCTCGACGCTACCGGCCTTCCGCCCGAGTTTCTCGAACTCGAGCTCACGGAAAGCTCTCTGATGGCCGACGCTGCGGTCGCCGGCGGGCTGCTTCGAGAGATCCGCGACGTAGGCGTCCGCATCGCCATCGACGACTTCGGTACCGGCTACTCGTCGCTCACGTACCTGCACGAGTTCCCGCTCAACGTGCTGAAGATCGACAAGAACTTCGTCCAAAACGTGGAGTCGAACGAGCGCGGCGGGCCGATCTCGAAAATGATCATCGGTCTCGGTCAGAACCTCGGCCTCGAGGTGGTCGCAGAGGGTGTCGAAACCGAGAGCCAACGTGAGTACATGCGACAGAACGGCTGCGACATCGCACAGGGCTATCTTTATGCTCGGCCTGAAGCTCCTGACGTGCTGACCCCTTGGCTCAAGGCCAATCAGCGGATCTCCGAAACCAAGCTGCGCTCGATCCCGCTGAAGAAGCGTGGCAGCGGAACCGGCGCTTGAAGCCCGGAGCGTGCTAGCGTAGCGCCATGCCGGCTGCGTCGATTCTAGTCGTCGACGACGAGAAGAACATTCTCACGACCGTGTCCCGGGCGCTTGGTCTCGAAGGGTACGCCGTAGAGGTCGCCGGCAGCGCGGAGATCGCGCTCGAGAAGGTCGAACGCACGCCATTCGACGCGATCCTGCTCGACGTTCAGCTCCCCGGGATGAGCGGTCTGGCCATGCTGGATGCGCTGTCCGAGCAGGGCATCGATACACCGGTAATCATGATGAGCGGGAACGCGACGATCGATACGGCGGTCGAGGCGACTCGACGCGGCGCCCGGGATTTCATCGAAAAACCCATTGGAAGCGACCGACTGCTGCTCTCGCTCGAACGAAGCCTCGAGTTCGAAGCGCTCGAGCGGGAGAACCGTGAGCTTCGACGACGCTACGACGTGGGGGCTTCGCTGCTCGGAGTCAGCCCTGCGATCGATCGCCTGCGCGAGCAGATCGCGCTTTCCGCTCGAGCGAACGCCACGGTGCTCGTCCTCGGAGAGCGCGGCACCGGAAAGGAACTCGTCGCATCGGCTATTCACGAGGGGTCTGCGAGATCCGACGGTCCGTTCGAGAAGCTCAACTGCGCCGCGGTGCCCGACTCGCTGATCGAAAGCGAGCTGTTCGGGCACGAGGCCGGCGCGTTCACGGGTGCAACCAAGCAGCGCCGCGGAAAGTTCGAGCGAGCCAACGACGGCACCCTATTCCTCGACGAAGTCGGAGACATGCCGCTTTCGATGCAGGCCAAGCTGCTGCGCGTGTTGCAGGAGGGCGAAGTCGAGCCGGTCGGTGCCAGCGAAACGCGCAGAGTAGACGTTCGCGTGGTCGCTGCGACCAACAAGTCGCTCTCGGAGGAGATTGCGGAGGGTCGGTTTCGTGCCGACCTCTACGACCGCCTGAACGTCGTCCCGCTCGAGGTGCCTCCGCTTCGCGAGCGGCGCTCGGATATCGTGCTGCTCGCCAACCATTTCTTGAAACTCGCGCGAGAGGTTCACGAGGGCGCTGCAAACACCATGTCGGAAGGAGCGATGGCGCTCCTCGAGTCGTACGACTACCCGGGGAACGTGCGAGAGCTTAGAAACCTCGTGGAGCGTCTGGTGATCCTCGCACCGGGTGAGACCGTAACCGAGCAGGACGCTCGCACTCTGCTTCCGTTGGGGTCTACGCCCCCGAGCGGCAGCTACTTCAAGCCGGAGACGCCTCTCAGGGAGATGGTCGACGCGGCTGAAAGAGACTTGATCGAGCGCGCCCTCGAGCACCGAGGCGGGCACGTAACCAAGACCGCCGCCGACCTCGGCCTCGAGCGGAGCCACCTCTACAAGAAGATGCGTGCGCTCGGAATTCGACGCGATCGCGACGAATGATTGCTTTTCAAGGCACGGCAACCTAGAGATCGGAGCCCGGACGCGAGACTTCCGTGCTCAACAACCTCCTTCCGATCAACCCAGAAGTCGCTGAACGAATCGACATGCTCGATCTGTCGTTCAACAAGTTCGGCGTGGATCCGTATGGGATCGACAAGAACGACTTGAAGCGTGCCGTGTCGGCGTTTGCCTGGGCCTATCGCAACTATTTCACGGTCGACAACTATGGACTCGAGAACGTCCCTGGCACCGGACGCGCGCTCCTCATCGGGAATCACTCGGGGGGTGTCGCGATCGACGCGGCCATGGTGATGGGGTCGATGCTTCTCGACGCCGAACAGCCTCGGCTTCCTCACTCGATGATCGACCGGTTCATTCACCAGTTTCCGGGCGCATCCCAGTTCATGAGCCGGACCGGACAGTTCACCGGCAACCCGGACCAAGCGCTCAGACTGCTTCGCGACGAACGGCTGATTCTCGTGTTTCCGGAGGGCGCGCGAGGAACGGCCAAGCTAGCGAAAGACGCCGACACGTTGGTGAACTTCGGTACGGGATTCCTTCGCTTGGCCCTCGAAACCAATAGCCCGATCATTCCGTTTGGCTTCGTCGGCGGCGGGGAAGCGCTCCCGACCATCGCGAACCTCGAGCGGCTCGGGAAGCTGTTCGGCGTCCCGTACATCCCGGTCACGAAGTGGGGCGTGCTGGTTCCGAAGCCGACCCGGTTTCAGCTGCTATACGGCCAGCCCATGAAATTCGAAGGGTCAGGACACGAACGCGACGAAGTCTGCAACGCCATGGTCGACCAGGTGAAGACCAAGATCCGCGATCTCATTCGGCAGGGGCGAGCGCTCCGCGAAGGGCAGATTGGCGAAGCGGACCTGGTGCTTTAATGCGCGTGCTGATTACAGGGGTTGCCGGAACGCTCGGGCGCCTGGTCGCAACGAGGCTCGTCGACCTTGGGCACCAAGTGGTGGGAATCGACCGCCGACCGTGGGTGGACGCACCCGAGGGCGTAGAGATGTTCCAGTACGACATCCGAAAGCGCCCTGCCGAAGACGTCTTTCGAAGCCGGCGACCAGACGGTGCAATTCACATGGCGACCGTCACCCACCTCGTGCACAAAAGCCCCGATCGCATGCGCGTGAACCTTTACGGAACGCGTGCGTTCATTCAGCACTGCCACGCGTATGGTGTGAAGCAGGCCGTGATGGTCGGCAGGCACACGTACTACGGTGCCGCGGCCGACTCGCCGCTCTACCACACGGAGGATGAGCCTCCGATGTCGGCGCACGCGTTTCCCGAGCTCGCCGACTTGGTCGCCGCCGACCTCTACGCGTCCTCTGCGCTCTGGCGGTATCCAGAGATCGCGACGTGTGTGCTCCGCATGGTGTACACGCTCGGCCCGACGAAACACGGCACACTCGCGCTCTACTTGAGGAGCCCCACGGTCCCGCTCGTGATGGGGTTCGACCCGCTGTTTCACTTCCTCCACGAACGAGACGCCGCCGAGGCCATCGTCACCGCGCTCTCGCGGAAGCTTCACGGCGTCTACAACGTGTCCGGGCCGTCACCCGTCCCGATTTCGACCATCGCCAAGGCGGCCGGGCGCCGAACGCTTCCCGTCCCGGCAGCCCTGATCAACTTCGGACTGGGGCGGCTGGCCTTGCCCAACCTGCCGCCCGCCGCGATCGATCACTTGAAGTACCCCATCGTCGTGGACAGCTCGGCATTCGCGCGAGCGACCGGTTTTCAGCATCGGTACGACGAGCAGGAAACCATCGACGACTTTCGCACTGCGCTTTGATTGCAGTTGAAGCGATTAAAAACGAAAGAGGAGACAGTCCCCAGATAACGGGCGAAGGGACTGCCCCCTCTTTGGGGGCTGATCGTGCGCTCGAATCGCACCCTCGTGCGGATCACACGCCTCGGAACGTTCCGGGCAAGAATGGGTCTACGCGGTGTGGTCGTCTCCTCGAGTTGGGCCGTGGGTTCAGCGATCCTTCGTCAGCCGTCAGGGAATGTCGCTCAAGCGTCCCGATAGTGTCAACGCCGAAAACGAGAAAACGAAACGCGCTCGCAACAATCGACCCCGCGGTCACCGTCATGTTTTGTCAGCTCGATGACCGAGTTGGCTGCTATCGGACGCGAACACGTAGAGCACATGTCGGTGCGTGTTGTACTGCTGCACACAATTCGGTCACGCACGGATGGCGCGCATCATGAAGCGCGCGTCTGGGACGCGGTTTCCCTTGCTGCCTCTGAAACATTTCTGTTTCTGGAACTCGAAGCCGAGGCGCGTATAAAGCGCTTCCGCGCGCGGATTGTTGTCTGCGACGTCGAGCGTCATCGTTTCGTATCCCGCGCGGCGCGCCTTGTCGGTTTCATGCTCGACGAGTGCGCTCCCGACCCCTCGTCCGCGCAAGTCCGAACGCACGCCGAGGTTCGCGATGTACACACAGCCCGGCCGCGGTCGGTTAATGACGCTTCCAGAGTGACTCGCCGCGCGGAGCACGGATGGCGTCCCGGTGAACCCATAGAACCGCAGGATCTCGTAGGCGCTCCCACGCTGCATCGCGGGGTAGTCGTCCCAGGTGTAGAACGCCCCAACCGCGGCGACCTCGCCGCGATGAAGCGCCACCGTGTGGATCGGGTGCGCGATGAACCCGCGCTCCGCCCTAAACTCGTGGGCGATGTAGTCCTGGGCGCGGATCGGTCCTCGCCGATACATGTAGTCGTACAGTTCGGGAGCCGAGCTGTAGAGGAGGTCGCGACACTCGTCGCTGGCGCGCGCAGTTCGGAAGGTCAGCTCCATCGGATCGGGACTCTAGCAGGCAGGATTCGTCGGCAGCTTGCGCTTTTTTTGACCGTCGATCCCACCCGAAAGAAGGTGGGGCCATGTCGGCGATCAAGGAGCGGTGCGAGCTGCGTGGCGTGCTTCTGGACGGCCGCTATCGGATCGGAAACGTGATTGGTGTCGGCGGCACGGGCATCGTGTTCGAGGCGGAGCGACTGGCGACCCTCGAGCGAGTCGTCATCAAGATGCTTCGACCGGCGCACTCGGGGAACTTCGACTTGATGGCGCGGGTGCGCCGCGAGGTGGAAGTCGCGCGGCGGGTGTTTCATCCGGGGATCGTCCCTGTCATCGATCACGGAACGCTCGACGACGAGTCGCCCTACGTCGTCATGAGGTACATGCGTTCGGAGAGCCTGGCCGCTTACCTTCGAAGGAACGGCCCGATCGGGACGCGCGAAGTCTCGGTCATCATGGCCAGGCTCGCATCGATACTTCATAGCGTGCACCGACACGGCTACGTCCATCGGGACATCAAGCCGGAGCACATTCTGATGAACCGAGGGGCGTACGGGGAGCTCGACGTTCACCTTCTCGATTTCGGCGTTTGCGCCGCGGAAACCGCCCCTCCGGACGAGCGCGCGCGCGAGCGGGGCCGGGTGTACGGCACGCCGAGCTATGCCTCGCCGGAGCAGGCGAGCGGGAACCCGTTCGTGGACGCGCGAGCCGACCTCTTCGGCGTGGGCATCACCATGTTCGAAGCACTGACGGGCGAGCTGCCGTTCACGGGCCGCGACGTCAACGCGGTACTCCGGAGAATCATCCGCGAAGACGCACCGACCGCTTCTTTGTACTCCGCGAACGTCTGCCCCGATATGGACCGCGTCCTCGGCAAACTCATGAGCCGCAACCCGGCCTCCCGACACCCTTCGGCCCGCGCCCTCATGCGCGCGCTCGACCCCTGGCTTCTCGAGCGTGTTCGCACCGAGCGCGCACTGGCGGCGACCCTCCAGGTCGCCCCCGAAACCAGCAGCATCCGGCCCACCGCACGACAGGAAATGGTCGCGGCCTAACGCGGGCTCGCGCAAGCGAGCACGCAGCGGAGGCAAGCACGCAGCGCCGGCTCAGCGGTCGGCAAGGGCGCGGCCCGCCGTCCTCGGCGCACGAAGCAACCTTGCACGACGCGGCTTCCCGCCCGCACCCCACCGGGCCACGAGGACACGCAACGCGGGCTCCGGAGCGCCGATAAGTCAACAGGGTCGCAAGGCCCTTCGGAGACCAGTCATGTCGCAAGGCCACCAGCATTCTCGAACCGCGTCGGCTGCGGCGATCTCGATCGCGTGCTCGAAGCCAAGCAAGCCGGGTGAACGAGGAGCGGACCGTCCTGCCGTATCACCTTAGCTACTGCCCGCGCGGGCGGTAGGAACCCCATCAAAAAAGGCCAATTCAGTCTTCCCGCAAGGTGAGAAAGCCCCTCCAAACCCAGAACGCTCCGACCCGCAAGGCACGCCGAATCCCAACACCCGCCGAAACCAACCCGAACAGATCACCCCAACCGGTCAGCCAGCAAGAGTGAGCGCTGCGAACCGCGGCGCGCTACGCGCGCCGGCAAGCGCGCGGCAACGCCGCGGCGCGCTGGGAGGACTACGGGTGGGGGCGGGCGGGTCGGATGTCACTAAGGTTCGCCTCTAGGCAGGCCCGCCACCAAGCACCCCAATCTCAAACGCCAGCGGTTTGCCGATCCGCCCACGCTCTTTCGGGACGCCCTGGCGGGCACCCCGAGCCAAGGGGCACCCCGATGCAACCTAGCTCAGTTTGTCGATGAGGCCTTCGACGTCGGCGGGCGCCGCCATGGCGTGGTAGCCCTTGTCGACGTAGAGGACGGTGCCGGTGATGCCGCTCGCGAGGGGGCTGCAGAGAAACGCGGCCGCGTGGCCCACCTCTTCGCCGGTGAGGGCGGTGGGGAGGGGGGCGTTCATTTCGTAGTACTTGATCATCTTGTCGATGAAGCCGATGGCCGTGGCGGCCCGCGAGGCGTAGGGGCCGGCCGAGATCACGTTGACGCGGTGCCCGCGACGGCGGCCCACCTCGAAGGCCAGCATGCGCGCGTCGGTTTCGAGCGCGGCCTTGGCCGAAGCCATCCCGCCGCCGTAGTCGGCGACGACGCCCTGGCTCGCTAGGTAGGAGAGGGCGAGGTAGGCGCCGTCGTCGCGCATCAGGGGCTGCACCGCCTGAACCAGCGACACGAACGAATAGGCGCTCGCGCCGAGCGCGGCAAGGTAGCCCTTTCTGCTGGTTTCGATGAGCGGCTTGGTCACCTCGGGGCCGTTCGCGAGGCTGTGGACGACGATGTCGAGAGAACCCTCCCCGAAGTCGTTCCGAATTCGGTCGACCATCCCGGCAATACTGAAGTCGCCGCGGTCCCGGTACCGCTTTTGCGCGCGGACCTCTTCGGGAACGTCCTCGAGGGTGTCGTACTCGGCGTCGAGCGCGTAGATCGCCTCGAACTCGAGCTTTCCTCCGTCGGGCATGGAGAGCGACGCGTCGAGCTTTCCGCGTCGGAGAAGCGTTTCGAAGATCCCGAGCGCGGGAGGCCACGTGCCCACGCAGACCGTCGCGCCCGCCGCCGCGAGCGCTTTGCTGATCGCAAACCCAAAGCCCCCGTCGTCTGCCACTCCGGCCACGAGCGCGCGCTTCCCCGTCAGGTCGATCGACAACATGGCCGGAACCTTATCCCCGCGAGGACCAAGCCGCTACACTTCGCCCATGCAAGATCGAGAGCAGGGGGTGGAATACGATCGGGTGGGCGACGCGTACTTTCGCGAACGCGGGCTCCGACGGTATGCGGGCGTCTGGTCCCTTTGGGCGCTCGGGGTGGGCGCCGTGATTTCGGGCGATTTTTTCGGGTGGAACTTCGGGCTCGCGTCGGGCGGCTTTGGTGGACTACTCGCCGCTACGATCATCATCACCGTGATGTATGCGGGGCTCTGTTTCAGCATTGCAGAGATGAGCGCAGCGCTTCCCCACACGGGAGGTGCGTACTCCTTTGCGCGCTCAGCCATGGGACCCTGGGGTGCGTACATCACCGGCCTCGCCGAGAACATGGAGTACGTGCTCACGCCTGCCGTCATCGTGGTTGGGATCGGCGGTTATCTCGGGGCCATTTTTGGGACTCCGGTCGCCGCCGAACCGCTGTGGTGGTTGGTGAGCTACGGAGTCTTCGTCGGGCTGAACATCGTGGGAGTCGAAATCACCTTTCGATTCACGGTGCTGATCACGCTGCTCGCGCTCGGTGTGCTCGTCGTGTTCTGGGTGTCGGCCATCCCGCACTTCGACCTCAGCTGGGCGCTCGACATCGAACCCGAACCGGGCGCTTCGCGCTGGCTGCCGAAGGGGCCCCTCGGAATCCTCTCGGCGCTCCCCTTCGCGATTTGGTTTTTCCTGGCGATCGAACAGCTCCCCCTCGCCGCCGAAGAGGCCGAAGCGCCAGCGAGGGATCTTCCCCGCGGCCTGGTCTTTGGCCTGGTCACGCTGGTCATCGCGGCGTTCCTGACGCTGTTCTTGAACGCCGGCATCGCGCCAGGCGCCGAAGCGCTCGGCTCCTCGAAGGAACCCCTCTTCGCGGGCTTCAAGACGACGTTTGGAGAGGGTCTCGGCGCGACGCTGCTCGCCCTCGTCGCAGTTACCGGGCTGGTCGCGAGCTTTCACAGCATCATTTTCGCCTACGGCCGTCAGATCTACTCGCTCTCTCGCGCGGGCTACTTCCCCCGCTGGCTGTCCCGTACGCACCGCACTCGACAGACCCCCCACGCCGCGCTCCTCGTCGGCGCCATGCTGGGCTACGGCGTAGCGTACGGAATCCACTCGCTCGGCCCCGAGCATCCGGTGGGTGCCGTGCTTCTCAACATGGCGGTGTTCGGTGCGGTGATCGCCTATGCGCTGCAGATGCTCTCGTACATCTTGCTGCGGGTGCGTCTCCCCGACATCGCTCGCCCCTACCGGAGCCCGCTCGGAGTTCCCGGGGCCGCGCTCGCGCTGATCATTGCGGTAGTCACCCTCGTGGCGCTCTTTGCAACCGACCCGATCTACCGGAAGGTCGTGATCGGCGCCGCGGTTTGGTACGGCCTCGGGCTCCTGTGGTTCGCCCTCTATGCGCGCCGACGGCTGGTCCTCGCGCCGGAGGAATCGTTCGCGCGTACCGCCTACGGCCGAGAGAACGACGAATGAAAAAAATGCGCGTCACGAGACACGTGCCACAGTGGGGTGCATGCGCGTCGTGCTGATGAGACACGGGGAGGCCGTCGATACTCGCCTCGCCCCGGACGACCACCGCCGCTGGCTGACCGACGGGGGACGCCGCTCGGTGCGCGGCGTCGGAACCACGCTCGCCGGCCTCGACCTGCAGTTCTCGTGCATCTATACGAGCCCGCTCGTGAGGGCCGTCCAAACCGCGGAGATCCTGGCCGCGACACAGCCCGCGTTCGACGGGCCCATCGAAGTCCACACCCCACTTTCGAGCGACGAGGGAACGACCGCACAGGCGCTTCTTCCACTCGAGCACGCAGCGGACGATGCGGTCATCGCAATGGTCACGCACATGCCCAAAGTCGAGGTGCTCGCAGGCCACCTCGCCGGAACTGAACGCTTCCCTCCGTTCCAAACCGCCGCGGCGTGTCTCATCGAACGCGTCGACGGCGTCGGTTCGTTCCAGTGGATGCTCGACCCGCGCACGCTGGCGCTCACGTAGGGAGTGCGCCCTGCACGCTTCGCACTTGGTTGCGTCCACGGTTCTTGGCGTCGTAGAGGGCCTTGTCGCCCTGAGCGAACAGCGCCTCCGCGGTTTTGGCGTGGTCGGGGAAGGTGGCGACGCCGAGCGACGCGGTGACCTTGAGCGGGCCGAGCTCGGTTTGCACCTCGGTGTTCTCGAGCTCTTCGCGAACGCGCTCGGCCAAGAGGCGCGCACCTCGCGCATCGGTTTCTTCGCACAGGACGCAGAACTCCTCCCCGCCGAAGCGGGCGACGAGATCGGTTTCGCGCTTCACCCGCTGCAGCACGCGGCCGAGCTCCTGCAACACTCGATCGCCGCTGGCATGGCCATAGGTGTCATTTACAGCCTTAAAATGATCCAAATCAGTCACAATTAGGGACAACTTACGCCCGAACCGGTGGGCCGCGAGAATCTTCTGCTCGAGCTCCGCGAGAAACGCGCGCTTGTTGAGGCACCCGGTGAGGCCGTCGGTCGTGGCTTTCTCCTCGAGCTGTCGCACGGCGCGCGCGTTGGCCATGGCGACTGCGAGCTGGTTGGCGAGGGCTTCGAGCGTGTCGCGATCGGAGCCTTTGAACGCTCGGGCTTTCTTTGCCGCCACGATGAGCGTCCCGATCGGCTCCTCGCGCGCGACGAGGGGCAGCACGAGAAGAGACTCCATGCCTTTGAGGCGCGCCTTCTTCGTGAACAGCACCTGCTGCTTCGGATCGTACTCCCCGCGGTAGGGAAGATAGTGCCGGTTCTTCACCACCATGGCCGTCAGCGACGCGTTGTCGCGGAAGCGAAGCCCTTGAAAGTCGACCGCGCGCTCGCCGACGGCCCGGCGCACCACGTGCTTCCGCCCATCCCGCTGGTACTCGGTGATCGCCGCAAAGTCGTGCGGCGCGATCTCTTTCGCGGTCGCGAGCCCGACCTCCATGACCCTGTCCTGCGTCCTCGCTTCGCTGAGCGCCCGCGATCCGCGATAGAGAATCTCCTGCTGCACCTTCGAGTGCTGAAGCTGCGCAAACACGCGCTCGTTTTGAAACGCACGGAGGATGTACCCGGTACTCCCTTTGACCAGCTGCTCCTCTTCCTGGGTGAAGGGGCGGTCGTCGACTCGGTCGGCGCACAGCACGGCCGTGACGCGACCCTGGTCGACCACCGGTACCGCCAAGAAGGACTGCACGGTGGCGGGGCTTCGGTAGTAACAAAGCCCGCCGTAGCCCGGCCGGATGGGGTGGAGGTTGGTCGTGACCTGACGCCGAACGGCGGCCCCTACGGCCCCAGAACCAAGGGAAAACGGGCCGTCAGCGACGTCGTCGCTGTGTGTGACCAGCTCGACGATCCGGAGATCGGCGTCGTCCTCGGTGGGCATGAGAAGCACGCAGGTATGAAGCCCGAGTGTTCGGTGAAGAAGCTCTACGGCGTGATACAGCGCGCGATGCACCTCCTGCACGCTCGCGCGGTTGATTCGTGCTTCGTCGCGACGATCGTTCGACGAAGACGCGACGAGTCGAAAGAGGCGCGTCTCGTCGTTCTCTCGCTGTCGCTGCGCAGCAAACGCCATCTCGGACTTCTTGCGAACTCGGATGATCTCCGCTCTGGTCAGCACGAAGCCGATGGCACCGAACGCGGCGATGAACGCCGCGTGTGCACCGAGCACGCGAGGATCGCCCACGCCGTCCACCAGCGCAGTGAGCGCGAGGTCGAACGCGACAGCGAGCCCGACGAACGCCACGCCGACCCAGCCGCGCGAAAACGCCGTCACGACGGCGACCACCACGTACACCAAGGGGTGGAGCTCACCTGCGACGCCGCCCCGCCATTGAACGAGCGCCTCGGCGCCCACAAGCAGCAGCACACCGAGCTCCAGCACGAGCCGCGTGTCGGCGCCCTGCCGAATGACGAAGCGCGCCCGCACGACGAGCACGCCCACCCATGCGACCAACCAGGCGAGCTGCCCCCATCCGAGCGCGCGACCCGGTGCAAAGTAGCCCGCAACCAAGAACGCGCCGAGCATGAGCGCGGCGGCCAGACCCCATGCCGACCGGGCGGTGCGCCGAACCCGAAGCGCTGCCTGGACGAGGGCGGTCATACAAAGGGCGTGTTACGTGGGCCCCAGACGTTCAGCAAAAAATCGACCCGTGTACGGGACGCACCCACCTAGACCGCGCTCACTTGAAAGTGATTGAGCGAGACAAGCCGCAGCCGATCATCTTCAAGTGAGCGCGGGCTAGACCGCGCTCGCCTGAAAGTGATTGAGCGAGACGTAGGACACGGAGTCGCTCGCAAGGCGGGAGCCCGCCGGAATAGCACCGCTATTTCAAGGGCGAGCAACGCCGCGAGCGGCTTCGAGGACAAGCCGCAGCCGATCATTTTCAAGTGAGTGCGGTCTAGGGCGTGGGAAACTGAAACACGAACTCTTCGGGTCGCACCATCCCGAGCTCGTCGCGAGCGATGCGCTCGACGTACTGGGTGTCGGCGCGAAGCGACTCGATCTCGGCCTTGAGGCTCGCGATCTCGTCGACCAGCTCGGCGTTCGAACCCCGCAGGTCCTCGAGCTCGGTCTTGAGCTGGCGAAAGCGGGGGAGCCCCTGCTCGTCGAGCACGAGAGTCGGAACCGTCATGATGGCCATGACCATCAAGAGGAACGGAAGGAGCGCCGCCGTCGGCTTCATGGCCTGGAGCCTGCCTCAGCGGCTGGCTGGGAGCCAGTTTTTTAGCGCCGTGCACCGGGCTTGACAGCTCCGGCCGAAATTCTACTTTCCAAGTGACGTGTCAGTGACGTTGGACGAGCGGCACCGTCGAATCCTCTTCGCGGTGGTCACAGAGTACATCGCCTCGGGCAAGCCGGTCGGGTCGCGCCGTGTCGCGAAGCGGTACGCAGTCAATCTATCACCCGCCACCATTCGCAACGTCCTCGCAGATCTCGAAGAGAGCGAGCTCCTACACCAGCCGCACACGAGTGCCGGGCGCGTGCCCACCGATTCGGGGTTCCGCTTCTTCGTCGACGCGATGGTGACCGCGGGCGAAATCTCGGAGGCCCACCGCACCGCGCTGATCGAAAGGCTTCGGAGTCTCGACGCAGGTGCCGACGCCGCTCGCGAAACCGGTCAGCTTCTCAGTCACCTGACGGGAACCGCGGCGATCATCGCGCGGCCGTCTGGGGCCGACGCGCGTCTGGATCAGCTCCGTTTCATGCGGCTCGCGACCGGACGCATTCTCGCGGTCCTCGTGGCTCGCTCAGGCACGGTCGAAAACCGAATCGTGGTGACCAACCTGACGGTCGACGACCACACGCTCGAGCGCGTGAACAACTACTTGGCCGAGCTCGTTGGCGGCCGAACGCTCCGAGCCGTCCGCGACCTGCTCCTGGTTCGGCTGGCGAGCGAGCAGGATCAGTACGAGCTGCTTCGACGCCAAGCCCAGCGCATGGTCGAGGCGACCGTCGAGGGGCAAGTCGAGCGGGCGAGCGTCGTGATCGAAGGGCAGGGCGCGCTGTTCGACCGACCCGAGTTCGGTGACGCCGAGAAGATCCGGGGCTACCTGAGCGCGTTCGAGGACAAGCAAAAGCTGGTCGATCTTCTCGAACGAACGCTCGAGGCCGACGGCGTTCAGGTCTTCATCGGGTCGGAGGCCGCACTCGCCGAAGTGCAGGACATCAGCGTCATCTCGACCCCGTTTCGGCGGGATGGGTCGACGATTGGCTCGTTTGGCATCGTCGGACCGACTAGAATGGACTACAGGAAGTACGTTCCGTTGGTGGGTTTCGCGGCCGAAGTGCTCAGCGACGTACTCGACGGGCGGGTACCGGGCAAATCAGAAGACTCCTAGAAAGCAGTCGAAGAGCGTATGAGTGAACACGTGGGGGACAAGCCCGACAACGGGCAAGGCGTCGTCGGAGACGACGAGGACGTGGTTTTTCCGGAAGAAGACGGGGTCGAAGAAGGCGCTGAGGGAACGGCTTCGGACGGCGGTGAAGCGGGCGACGAACCGTCCGACGTGGAGAAGGCCCGCGCGGAGCGGGACCGGATGCGCGAGCAGCTGCTTCGGATCGCGGCCGACTTCGACAACTTTCGCAAGCGTTCCCGCAAAGAGATCGAAGAGGTTCGGCGGCGTAGCATCGAGGACACGCTCCGCGAGGTGCTGCCCGTCATCGACAATCTCGAGCGCGCAGCCGACGCGATGGGTGAGGCAAAAGACGTCAGCGCCGTGGCGGAAGGCGTGCACATGGTCCTTCGCGGGTTCGAGGAAGTCGCACAGCGACTCGGTCTCGAGCGGGTGAAGTCGATTGGACAACTCTTCGATCCGAATCTGCACGATGCGATGCAGCAGGAGGAAACGACGGAGCATCCGCCGGGCACGATCGTGTCGGAGGTGGTTCCCGGCTACAAACTCGGCGAGCGCTTGCTCCGGCCGGCGATGGTCGTGGTTGCGCGCCCGCCAACCAGCACAGGCGATCAGGGTAGTGACGGTGAGCCTTCCGGTGTAAAGACAGACGATACCGAGTCGGAATAATCGCCGACAAGGTGCGCCAACCCCGGGGGTCGGGGTATAAAGAAGGTCAGGCGCAATGGGGAAGATCATCGGGATCGATCTGGGGACGACCAACTCCTGCGTGGCTTTCGTCGACAACGGCGAGCCGCAGGTCATCCCGAACGCGGAGGGGAGCCGGACGACGCCGTCGGTCGTGTCGTTCAGCAAAGACGGCGAGCGTCGCGTGGGAAGCGTTGCAAAACGGCAGGGCGTCACGCACCCGGACAGCACCGTGTTCGCGATCAAGCGTTTGATGGGCCTCGCCTTCGAAGCTCCGGAAGCGCAGAAGCATGCGCGCCTGGCGCCGTACCGCGTCGTCGAAAGCGATCGGGGCGATGCCTGGGTTCAAATCGAAGACAAGCGTTTTTCACCTCCCGAGATCTCGGCGATGGTGCTCGAGAAGATGCGCGAGGTCGCAGAGTCGTTTCTCGGTGAAGACGTGCAGGAAGCCATCGTCACGGTCCCTGCCTATTTCAACGACGCTCAGCGCTCTGCCACGATTGCCGCCGGTAAAATCGCCGGCCTCGAGGTTCGCCGAATCATCAACGAGCCGACGGCCGCGGCGCTGGCCTACGGCTTCGAGGAAAAAGAAGGCAAGCGCGTCGCGGTCTACGATTTGGGCGGCGGCACGTTCGATATCTCGATTCTCGAGATTGCCAACGGCGTCTTCAGCGTCAAATCGACCTCCGGCGACACGCACCTCGGCGGGGAAGACATCGACAACACGCTCGTCGAAGAGCTCGCGCGGCGTTTCCAAGAAGCGAGCGGCATCGATCTTCGAGACGATCGGGTCGCTCTCCAGCGGCTCAAGGAGCAGGCCGAAAAGGCCAAGCACGAACTCTCGTCGTCGCTCGAAACCGAGGTGAACCTGCCGTTCATCGCTTCGGACGAAAGCGGCCCGAAGCACCTCGAAACCACGCTCAAACGAAGCGAGCTCGAGATCCTCGTGTCGGAGATCATCGATCGAACCCTCGGTCCCTGCCAACAAGCCATCGCCGACGCGGGCATCAAAACCGACGAGATCGACGAAGTGCTTCTCGTCGGCGGGCAGACACGCATGCCGATGGTGCAGTCGAAAGTTGCCGACTTCTTCGGCCGCGAGCCGCACAAGGGCGTCAATCCCGACGAGGTCGTCGCGATGGGCGCCGCGATCCAAGGCGCCGCGCTGGCCGGCGATGTGGAAGAAGTCCTACTGCTCGACGTCACGCCGCTCAGCCTCGGCGTGGAAACCGGCGGCGGCGTGTTCACCAAGCTCATCCCACGAAACACGACGGTTCCGACGCGGGCGCGCGAAACTTTCACCACCAGCGTCGACAACCAGAGCTTCGTGCCCATCCACGTGCTCCAGGGCGAACGTGAGATGGCCGATGACAACAAGTCTCTCGCGAAGTTCGAGCTGGCGCCGATTCTTCCCGCCCCGCGGGGCGTCCCCGAGATCGAGGTGACCTTCGACATCGACGCCGATGGCGTGGTCAACGTCCACGCAAAAGACCTTGGGACCGGCCGCGAGCAGAACATCCGCGTCGTAGCGTCGAGCGGTCTCACCGAAGACGACATCACCCGCATCATCGACGAGGCGGAGGCCTACAAAACCACCGACGAGAAGCGGCGGGAGCTGGCCGAGCTCCGAAACGCGGCGGAGGCCCTGCTCTACACGAGCGAGCGCGCCGTCGCCGAATGCCGGGAGCTCGTCCCGGAGGACGTGATCGCCACCGTCGAGGCCGACATTGCGACCCTTCATCAGTGCGTCGAAGAAGGGGACGCGATCGCGATCAAAGACGCACTCGAGACACTCGAGCTGAGCGCCTACAAGATCGCGGAGGCGATGTACGGTAGTGTTGAACTCGATGCCCCCGCTGAAGGCGAAGCCCAAACAGACTCCTGAGGGAAGCCACGCGACCGATGCGGAGTGGCTCGCCCGCATGCGCTGGGGCGCCATCGCCATCGAAGTGCTTTCAATCGTAGTCGCTAGGCGCGTGCTCGAGCTGACGCTGCCGGCGGCGCCGATCTGGACGTTGATCGGCATCGGAATCCTGTCGAACGTCTGGCTGATGCTTCGACCGACGCGGTTCCTCGGGGCGTTCTTGGTCCTCGACGTGGCGCTTCTCTCCGGCCTTCTCTACCTGTCCGGGGGGGCCACGAATCCATTCAGCGTCATGTTCGTCGTGTACATTGCGATGTCGGCCGTGATGCTGCCGGCGCAGTGGACCTGGCTGATCGCGGGGCTCAGCGTGGTGTCTTTCGCAGGCCTCTTCTCCCAGTTGTCCTCGAACAGCGACCCGATGATGCACCACGGAGGCGATGACAGCTTTCAGGCGCACCTCTACGGCATGTTCGTCGCCTTCGCGCTCACCGCGGTGCTGATCGCGTATTTCGTGAGTCGCCTCTCGGACGCGCTTCGCGAGCGGGAACGCGCACTCGCGGAGGCCGAGGAGCGTACGTATCGATGGGGCCGGCTCGCGTCGATCGCCACGCTGGCCGCCGGTGCGGCGCACGAGCTCGGCACCCCGCTCGGAACGATCGCCGTGGCCGCCAACGAGCTCAAACGGCGTGCGTCCGAGCTCTCCGATGCCCAGGCCCTGGTCGACGACGCCGAGCTGATCCGCGAGGAGCTCGACCGCTGCCGCGCGGTGCTCGACCGTATGGCGCTGGCGGGCGGAGAGCACACCGGCGAAACGCCAGAGGCGCTCGAGGTGGAGGGCCTCGTCGAAGAAGTGCGTGAACGGCTCCGTCCAGAACAGGCGGAACGCTGGGAGACCCGGGTCCAAACCCGAGAGCTCCTCGCTCCTCGCGAAGCCATTCTCCAGCTGATGGAGAACATTGCCCGAAACGGTTTCGATGCGTGCGAGGGGGGCCGGGTTTCGCTCGACGTAGAGCGTCGCGGCCAGGAGGTGGAGCTCCGCTTCGCCGACGAGGGGTGCGGCATGGACGACGACGTGAGGCGCAGGGCCGCCGAACCGTTCTTCACCACCAAAACCACCGGCGAGCGCATGGGACTCGGATTGTTCTTGGCGCGGACGCTCGTAGACTCGCTCGGCGGCCGCCTCGCAATCGAGTCCGAGGTGGACCACGGCACGACGATTCGCGTGTTTCTTCCCCAGGCCACATGACCTCCGCGGACACCCTAGACTCCCGATCGATCCTGCTCGTCGACGACGACGAGCGGCTTCGCGCCCGCATGGCGCGTGCCTTCTCGGAGCGGGGCTACGACGTCCGCGAGGCGGGCGACTACGATGGTGCGGTCGCGAGCGCATCCGACGAGAGTCCCGAGCTTGCGAGCGTCGACCTCCGGATGCCCGGGAAATCGGGCCTCGAGCTGGTGGAGGCGCTGCACGGTATCGACCCCGCGACCCGGATCGTGGTTTTGACCGGCTACGGCAGCATCGCCACGGCGCTCGAGGCCGTCCGACTCGGGGCGACGCACTACCTGACCAAGCCCGTGGATGTCGACGAGCTCATCGCGGCGTTCGAGCGAGGTCCGGGGCCGACCGGACTCAAGGACGAAAGCCCGACGGAGACCCCTTCCCTTGCCCGAGTCGAGTGGGAGCACATTCAGCGCGTCCTCACAGACTGCGGCGGGAACATCACCAAAGCCTCCGAGGTGCTCGGAATCCACCGGCGCTCGCTCCAGCGAAAGCTGGCCAAATACCCCACGCGTCGATGACCGCGCTGCGACGATTTGCCACATTCATTCGAGGGCTTACTAGATCTAGCCTCTCCGGGTGGCGAGGTGTTGCTGGGTAGCTCTAATCGCGGCTGGGATGGTCGCGCTCGGACCGTCCGAGGCGTCCGCGTGCGGAACCTGTGGGGTAGGCGATCCCACTCTGACCATCGTCGGGTTCGAGCAGCCGAAAGCCCACCGTTTTCGGTCGTCGGCGACCGTGCGCCATCGAAACGACCGCATCGGGGACCCGCAGGTCGACCAGCTCCAGCTCTCCGAGCAGCGTCTCGAGATCGCGGGTGCCTACTCCCCGACCGACCGGGTGACCATCTCGGCGATGATGCCCGTCGTGCACCGTTTCGTGACTGCCGTGAACCTCGCGGAGACCGACATCTGGGCGCCTGGAGACCTCGAGCTCCGCTTCCGCGGCGTCATCTTTCGCGATCGTGAGTTTGCACCGCGGCACCTGGTGAGCCTGATCGCGGGCCTCGAGTTTCCGACCAGCACCATCGAGACGGATGGAAACGGGGTACCGCTGCCCCTCGAGTTTCAGTCGGGCACCGGGTCGTGGGATCCGATCGCCGGGGTGTCCTACGCGTTCTTCTCAGACCCTTGGTCGCTCTACGTGTCCTCGGTGACGACGTTTCCCACGACCGGGACCGCGGACACGCAGGCCGGCATCAGCTCTCGCCAAACCGTGATCTCTCAGTTCCAGCCCTGGACGTTCCTCGGGTTTCAGGTCGGCGCCGAGTTTCGCTGGGACGGGCCGGGTTTCATTCAAGGAGAGCGGGACCCCAACACCGGCGGGCACATCACGTACGGTACCTTCGGCCTCGTCGCGATGCCCCACGAAAAGCTCCTGATGCACTTCACGGCGGCGGTGCCGCTCATCCAACGGCTCGACGGAGCGCACCGAGAGAGCCTCGCGATCATCGGGGGGCTCATCTATGAGATCTAGGGTCGCGATCGGAGCGCTCCTGGTGAGCCTAGGCCTCAGCGCGGGCTGTACGCGAACGACCGATGGGATCGAGGTCGACATCGCCTACCAGACTCCGCCGACCCCGCAGGCCCTGCGGACCGACATGGGGTACCGGGTTTGGCTCGACCGGGCCCTCATCGTGCTCGGCCCCGTGGAGCTCATCCGGTGCGACAATTTTGCCCGGGCTCTCTGGCGACTTTTCACAGTTTCTCGGGCCAAGGCCCACACGCCGACCACCCCGACGAGCCTCGGAATTCCGCTGGTTTTGGATCTGCTCGAAAGCGGCGGAATCGGCTTCGTCGTGGGCACCATCCGGCCTCCGCCAGGACGCTACTGCGGGCTCCGCGTGATCGGAGCCCCGGCGGACGCCGACGCCGTTGGGATCAAAAACAACGACGAGATGCTCGATCGAAGCGTGTTGCTGACGGGAGACATCGAAGACGGGGAATCCCTCGTGCGCACGCCTTTCGAGGTGAGCATCCAAGACTCCCTGCCCAATGAGTTGGTCTTCACCGAGCCGCTCGTCTTCGACAGTCCGCGATTGGTGAACGTTTCCATCCAAATCGACCACATGCGTTGGTTCGATGGCATCGATTTTGCACAAGTCGCGCCCGGCGACGCTGGAAGCGCGGCGGTGCAGCGAAGAGTGGCCGAGAACATACGGGACTCGATGGCCGCGGAAAGCCAGTGAGCCCCCGGGAGAGAAGTAGGAGTAACGACATGCGTAGAGGATTGATTTTGATTGCCGCGCTCGCCGTAGCGGGCGTTGGCTGTGGCGATGACGACAGCGGCAACGGTGGCTCCGGCGGAGGCACGGGTGGCTCCGGCGGTACCGGCGGCGACGCTGGCTCGGGCGGCACCGGCGGCGACGCCGGCTCGGGCGGCACCGGCGGTATGGACTCCCAAGCCGTGAGCATCGCCTTCCAGGCCGTGGTCGGTGACGAGATGTTCGTCTGCGGCGACACCTACGAGCTCGGCTCTGAAGACACGCCTCTCGAGCTGGTCGACTTCCGCTTCTTCGTGGAAAACGTCGAGCTTCGGAACGCGGGCGGCGACTGGGTGCCCGTCGAGCTCGACGACACCATCTTCCAGGCCGAGGGCACGGCGCTGCTCGACTTCGAAGACGGGTGCGGGGAACTCGGTAACCTCGACACGAACGATGCCGTCACCGGCACCGTCCCGGGCGGCGACTACGACGCGGTGCGCTTCACCATGGGCATCCCCTTCGAGACGAACCACGCGAACCCCGCCACGGCGCCGCCCCCACTCAACCTGACGGCACTCCACTGGAACTGGCAGGGCGGGTACAAGTTCCTCCGAATCGATTCGGGTTCGTTCTCCGGCGGCGGCTGGCGAATGCACCTCGGCAGTACCGGGTGCGACGGCGACCCGGTTTCCGGCGGCACCACAGCCTGCGGAGCCCCCAACACCGTCGCCGCAGAGTTCGAGGACTTTGACCTGGACACCAGCGTGATTTACGCCGACGTCGCCGCGCTGACGGAGGGTCAGGACCTCGGCACCCTTGCGCCGATGCCGCCCGGCTGCATGTCTGGTCCTACGGATCCAGACTGCCTGGCGATCTTCCCGAACCTCGGGCTTCCGTTCGAAGACGAGCCAGCCGGCGATCAGCAGTTCTTCCGCGTTGAATGAAATCGTTTCTGGCAGCTCTTGGACTCTCGCTGGCCCTCGTGGGTTGCGGCGACGCCTCCGGCACCGGCGCCGGAGGTGAAGGCGGCGGCGATCCGTCCGGCTGGGTTTGGGATCTGCCAGAAACGGTTCCCCCTCCTCGCGTCCCCGAGGACAACCCCATGACGGTCGAGAAGGTCGAGCTCGGCCGCTGGCTCTTCTACGACACGCGGCTGTCGGGGAACCAAACGCAGAGCTGCGCGAGCTGTCACGTGCAGGAGCTGGCGTTCACCGATGGGCTCCCGGTATCCCCGGGGTCCACCGGCGAGCTCACGCCGCGCGGTTCGATGAGCCTCGCCAATGCCGGCTATCAGGCCTCCCTGACGTGGGCGAACGACGTGCTGGTTCGCCTCGAGCGGCAGGCCATGGTTCCACTCTTTGGCGAAGACCCGGTGGAGCTCGGGCTGGCGAACCTCGAGGGAGAGCTGCTCGACCGCATGAACGCCGACGCGCAGTACCCCGACATGTTTGCGGCAGCATTCCCGGATGAAGAGGACCCGGTCAGCGTCGATAGCATCACCAGAGCGCTGGCGTCGTTCCAGCGGAGCCTCACGAGCTTCGGCTCGCGGGTCGATCGCTGGTCCGGGGGCGACACGACGGCGCTCAACGAGTCCGAGCAGCGAGGGCTGGCGCTCTTCTTCGGCGGCCAGAACGCGGCGGGCGTGCTCGACGCGTTCGAGTGCTTCCACTGCCACGGCGGCTTTCTCTACTCACAGTCCTCGGACGACGCGTTTCAAGTGTTCGACCAGAAGTTCTTCGTCAACAACGGCCTCTACAGCCTCGACGAAGAGGGCAGCTATCCGGCGGGGAACGAAGGCCTGTTCGACATGACGGGCGACCCGGGAGACAAAGGCCGCTTCAAACCGCCGACGCTTCGCAACATCGCGCTGACTGCGCCCTACATGCACGACGGCTCGATCGAAACGCTCGATGAGGTGATCGACCACTACGCACGTGGAGGCACGCTCACCGAAGACGGTCCGAACGCAGGCGACGGGTTCAACAACCCGAACAAGAGTTCTTTCCTCAATGGCTTCGAAATCACCGAGCAAGAGCGTGAAGACCTGAAGGCGTTCCTTCGCGCGCTCACCGACGAAGAGTTCATCCGCAACCCGGCGTACAGCAACCCGTTCGAGGAGTAAGGCGATCTCGCGTCACGCGAGGACACGCGGCTCTTGGTCGAGCGTGATTCCGAAGCGGTCCTGAACGCGCGTCCGAACCTCGTCCGCGAGCGCGAGGAGTTCGGCCGTCGTGCCGCCACCGTGATGCACGAGCGCCAACGCGTGGCGGCTCGACACGCCAACGTTCCCTCGACGAAACCCTTTCGCGATACCCGCACGTTCGATCAGCCAGCCGGCGGCGAGCTTCACGCCACTCTCTCCAGCCGGGTACTGGGGTATCTCCGTTTCCGTCGACGCCATGCCTTCAGCGAGGGCCTGTTCGACGACGCGGCGGGCGTCGGCAGCGGAAACCACCGGGTTCAGAAAGAACGATCCTGCGCTTCTTCGGTTCGGGTCGTCGGGATCGATCACCATCGACTTCCTTCGGCGAAGGTCGAGGACGGCGCTCCGGACGTCGCCAAGGGAAGGCGATGAAGGTACGGCGCGTACGAGTTCCCCGTAGCGAACGGTCGGAGCGCCACCGGGCCGAAGGCGAAAGCGCACGCCGCAAACGACATACCGGTCGGGCTCACGCTTGAACACGCTGTCACGATAGCCAAAGGCGCAGTCTGTCGCGGTCATTCGCTCGAGTTCGAGGGTTCGCCGATTGAGGGCGATCACCTCGTCCAGCACCTCAGCGACCTCCTGGCCGTAGGCGCCCACGTTCTGGATCGGTGTAGCGCCCGTCGAGCCGGGGATCCCAGTCAGGCACTCGAGGCCCGCCCACCCGCGTGTGACCGCGCCATCGACGACGAGCTCCCAAGGCACTCCCGCCCCGACGGCGACGGTCCCGTCGTCATCGAACGCGATGTCGCTGAGTCCCATGTGCACGACGAGGCCGTCGAACCCCGAGTCGGGCACCACGAGGTTCGATCCGCCGCCCATGATGGCGACCGAATGCTCTTCTTCCCTCGCCCAGCGAAGCGCCAGACGCAGCGTGGCCGAGTCCGCCGCGCGAACGAAGAAGCGCGCGCTCCCGCCGAGCTCGAGCGTCGTGAGCGGCGCGAGCGGAACGTCTCGTTGGATGGCGAGGTCGGCCATCAGCCCGGTGCGATCGTTTCGAGCCCGCCCATGTAGGGCACGAGGGCTTTCGGGATCACCACCGACCCGTCGGGCTGCTGGTTCTGTTCGAGGATCGCGACGAGCGTTCGCCCGATCGCCAGCCCGGAACCGTTGAGGGTATTCAGAAGCCGTGGCTTCCCCTTCGGCTCAGGCCGAAAGCGAGCCTTCATCCGGCGCGCCTGGAAGTCGCCGAACCACGAACAGCTGGAGATCTCGCGGAAGGTGTCCTGCGCAGGGAGCCACACTTCGAGGTCGTACGACTTCTGTGCGGCAAACCCCATGTCGCCCGCACAAAGCTGGACCACGCGGTAGTGGAGGTCGAGACGCTGGAGAATCGACTCGGCGTGCTGCGTGAGCAGCTCGAGCTCGGCGTCGCCGTGGTCGGGGTGACAGAACCGAACGAGCTCGACCTTGTCGAACTGGTGAACCCGGATCATTCCCCGCGTGTCTTTGCCGTAGCTGCCGGCCTCGCTCCGAAAGCACGCCGTGTAACCGGTGTACGTCACCGGGAGGTCGGACTCGGGCAGGATCTCGTCGGCATGGAGGTTCGTGATGGGGACCTCGGCGGTCGGGACGAGGTAGAGGTCGTGCCCCTGCGCACCCGCCTCGGCTTCCCAGTCCTCGTCCTTCGCCATGCGAAACGAGTCTTTGGCGAACTTCGGAAGCTGGCTGGTGCCGAACATGGCGCTGTCTTTGACCAGCACCGGAGGCCACACCTCCTCGTAGCCGTGCTCGGACGTGTGCACATCGAGCATGAACTGCATCAGCGCCCGCTCGAGACGCGCTCCCGCCCCCATCAGCACGACGAAGCGCGAACCGCTGATCTTCGCTGCCCGTTCGAAATCGACGATTCCAAGACCGAGGCCGATCTCGACGTGATCCTTCGGGGAGTCGAGCGCCGGTTTTTCGCCCCAAACCCGCATCTCCACGTTGTGCT
This sequence comes from Myxococcota bacterium, assembly GCA_039177115.1. GTDB lineage: Bacteria > Myxococcota_A > Polyangia > Polyangiales > Houyiibacteriaceae > SG8-38. The sequence goes on along the minus strand of JBCDFZ010000017.1, from coordinate 62,413 downwards.
CTTCGGTCAACCCGTCCGGTGTGTCCGGATGGGGCAGATTCGGCAGCGTGAACAAGATCGCTTCGAGCTCATGCTCGATTTCGGACTGCCGCGACTCGGCCTGCTTGATGTCGTCTCCGAGCGTGCGAAGCGCCTCTCGCTTCTCCTGAAACTCGGGCGACTTCTTGTCGGCGACCTGCGACATGGCCTGGCTTGCCTCGTTTCGACGTTGACGAAGCGCATCGACCTCGGCGATAGACTTGCGCCTGGCTTCGGAAAGAGAGCCCACCCGATCGAGCAATGCGTCGTCATCGAATCCGCGACGCGTCAGTGCGGCTTTGACCTGGGCGAGGTTATCGCTGACGTAGCGAAGGTCGAGCATGGGAGCGGGTCTACAACACGGCGCGTCGGAGCACCAGGCGCGTCCTTCCTTGGCGCTTCCCCGCAATTGCCTCTAGATTGGTGGCTGTGGGAGGCGCTATGAGGCTCGGGCGTTGCGGCGTGGTTGGCGACGTGCATTGCGAGACGGATACGCTCGCCCTGGTGCTCGATGCGCTCGGTACGCTCGACATCGAGACGGTGCTCTGCGTGGGTGACCTCGTCGATGGAGAAGGCGACGCCGACGCCACGCTGTCGCTCCTCGCGTCTCGAAACGTGCAGTGCGTGGCAGGCAATCACGAGCGATGGTTCCTCACGGGCGAACAGCGAAACCTCGAGTTCGCAACCACCTCGGTGAGTGACTCGTCGCGTGCGTTCATGGAGTCGCTCCCCAAAGTCCGGCACTACGACACAGCGCACGGGACGGCGCTTCTCTGTCACGGCGTGGGCGAGGCCGACGAGGCGTGGCTCCTCCCGGAAACCAAGGGGTACGCCCTGCAGGACATTCCAACGCTTCGAGATCTGATGCTCGACGAAGAGGTGGTGTTCATGATCGGCGGGCATACGCATCAGTACATGGTGCGCGTCTTTCCGGGCCTGACCGTGATCAACGCCGGAACCATCCACCGAAGAAGCGACCAGACTTTCACCGTGCTCGACTTCGACGCGATGACCGTCGACGTTCACGACGCGGCCCCGAGTCACCGGGTGATCCATCACCAAGAGCTGCCGCTGCCGCCGCCCGTGGCGTAGACGAGGCTATCGCGCCTGGCGCCAAAGCTCTCCAAGGGAGGGACGCGAGCCCGTCAGCAGGAAGCCCACTCGGAAAAGACGCGCGCCCACCCGAATTGCGATCCAGATCGACACCAGAAGGACCGCGATAGCGCCGACGATCTCCCACCCGGCAATGCCCGAAGGGTCGACGGCGAGCCGCAGAATCACCGTGAGCGGCGAGGTGAACGGCACCCAGGTCATGGCCTGGCCGAGCACCCCGTGGGGGTCGTCGAGCAGGATCACCATCACCATCAGCGGCAGGATCGCCAGCATGGCCCAGCCAACGGTGAGCTTCTGACTCTCCGCAGCGTTGGCGCCGAGTGCTGCCGTCGCGAGCATCAAGCTACCCATGAAGAGGTAGCCGAGAATGAAGAGCACCGGTGCGATCGCGATCGCCTGCCACGGGATCTCGACGAACGCAGCGAGCGCCGCAGACGCACTGGCCGCGACCAGCACGACCATCGACGACCAAACCGCGAACTGCATCAGACCAGCCGCGCCGAGGCCAATGAGCTTGCCGGCGAGGATCTCTTCGGGCGTCACCGACGACAGAAGCACTTCGACGATCTTGCTTTCCTTGTCGGTCGATACGGTCTGTACGAGATAGCCCGATGCGCTGAGGAGCGCCGTCAGAAGCAGGATTCCGAGGAAGAGCGGGATCGTCGTTCGGACCAAGAGATCGAGTGTGTCATCGATGCCGAGCACGTCGTCTCCCGACTCGGTGAGCCGGCTCCGGACGAAGTTTGCGGGAGACAGCACCCGCTCCTGAACGTCGTCGTCGAGGCGGTCGACCATGAGCGAGCGTCGCAAGAGCGATCGGAGCATGGGTTCGATAGTGGTGCCGCGCATGCTGAGGAGTGGGGTCTTCTCCGACTGCACCGCACGCACGCGACCGGTTTCGAGATAGTCGGTCTCGACGACGTAGAGGCCCCGAATCTCGCCGGCCGCTAGATCCTGCTGCGCGCGCTCTAGCGAGTCGTAGAGCTGGACCTCGATGGCGTTCACCTGCCAGGTGGGGTGGGGGCCATCTTCGTCGAACACCGAGGCATCGACGACATCAGCCTCGTCGATGAGCCCGAACGACGAACTCTCTGCTGCCCGCTGCGTGAGAAAGTAGGTTTGTGCGCCGAGCACCACGCCCGAGATGCCGGCGAGGAACAGCGGCAGCCCGAACGTGGCCAAGAGGTACGACCAACGCTTCACCACGGAGAGCCACTCGAACTTCGCGATGGGGGCGACGCGATCGGGACGCATTACTCCGCCCCCCCACTCACCAGGCTCACGAAGATGTCGTCCATCCGTGCGACCATCGGTTCGTACCGGTCGATCGCGACGCCGTTCTGCACGAGCTCATGAAGATACCCGGCCGCCGTCTCCGACCGCGGTAAAGAAACGCGCCAAGCGCCGTTCCCATCGCGGATGGCGTCGACGCCGAGCGCAACCAGATCGGTGCTGCTCCAAACCACCACTTCGTGCGGCGAGTAGCGCCGTCGGATGTCATCGAGGCGGCCGTACACGACGAGCTGCCCGCGGTGAATCAGCGCGACGCGATCGCAGAGCGCTTCGACCTGATGCATGAGGTGGGTGGAAAGCACGGTGGTGAGTCCGGCGGAGCGGCGCTCCTCGATGAGATCCTTCACCAGCGCGACGTTGACCGGGTCGAGCCCGGAGAACGGTTCGTCGAGAATGCAAAGCTCCGGATCGCTCATCAGGCACGCGGCGATCTGAACCTTCTGCGTCATGCCTTTCGAGAGGCTCTCGACGCGCTGCTTGGCGACGTGTGAAAGCCCGACGCGCTCGAGCCAGCGGTCGGCGGCGAGCCGCGCGTCGTGCGACTTGAGGCCCTTGAGTCGGCCGAGGTAGGTTAGAAGCTCCCGCACCTTGGCGCGCCGGTAGACCCCGCGCTCTTCCGGGAGGTAGGCCGTGCGGTCGAGCGTCATCCGGTCGAGCGACGAACCGAAGAGCGTCACCCGCCCGGTGTCGGCCCGCAGGATGTCGAGCCCGATCCGAATCAACGTGGTTTTCCCGGCGCCGTTCGGACCCATCAGACCAAACACTTCACCGGCGCCGACGTCGAGCGTCACCCCGTCGAGTGCGACTTTCCCCCCGAACCGCTTGGAGACTCCGCGAAACGCCAGAATTTCCACCGACGCAGTCTATCCGCGAAGAAAGGAGACAGGCACCTTTTCTCTCGGGTTAATCGGCGTCGCCGTCGCCGTGAAGCGGGCATCGACTGTGCGGGCGCTCAACCGAGGAGTGCTTCGGAGAGGGCGAGGTCCCCTTTTTCGAGGGCTTTGCGCGTGAGCGTGGAGATTCCAAGCTCTCCGAGGGCGCGCGGATCGAAGGGTTTGGCGGACGCCGACGGGGTTGCCCTGACCCCGGTGGCCCGGTGGACGGCCACGTCGAGCTGACGGTGCGTGAGCACGTGCTTGATACGCTCGGGTGCGCCCGGCTTGAGACGGGCTTCGAGCCCCGCCCGCCTGAGCGCGTCACGGGGGTCGTGCTCAGCCGAGGGGAGTCCCCAGAGCCCTCCGAAGAGGGCACCGTCGCCCTTGACGAGCCACACACGACGATCGACCCCCCGACCCGAGGTCGCGACGACCATGACGAGGGCGACGTGCTTCGGCGGCTTCTTGCGCGCCTTGATGGGGAGCCGCGTGGCATCTTCGCTCCCCATCGACTCACACTCCTCGGCCGCAGGACAGTCGCTGCATCGGGGACTTCGGGGGGTGCAGATCGTGGCACCGAGCTCCATCAGCGCTTGGTTGAAGTCTCCCGGGCGGCGACCGACGACCAGGCGTTCCGCCTCTTCCCAGAGGCGCCTGGTCGTTGCGGCAGACCCGAGCGGCGTGTCGATTCCGAATAGACGGCAGAGCACCCGGCTGACGTTTCCATCGACCACCGGCTCTTCGCGATTGAAGGCGATACTCCCGATCGCGCCTGCCGTATACCGGCCCACCCCAGGGAGGCCGCGCCGTTCGGTCGGATCTTCAGGAACCGCCCCCCCGTAGTGCGCGACGACCTCGCGCACCCCCTGGTGGAGAAGCCGCGCTCGCCGGTAGTAGCCGAGACCGCTCCACTGCGCGAGCACCTCGTCCTCGTCGGCCTCAGCCAGGGCTCTTGCCGTAGGAAACTTCGCGAGAAACCGCTCGTAGTAGGGGATCACGGTGTCGACACGCGTCTGCTGCAGCATCACCTCGGACACCCAGATCGCGTACGGGTCGCGGGCGTGTCGCCACGGCAGGTCACGGCCTTCGCGGTCGTACCACGACAGGAGTCGGGCTCGGAGATTCGGCATCAGAGAAAGTCGTTGAAGAGGCGTGTCGGGTTCTCGAGGGTATCGATGACGTCGTAGGCGAAAGCAGCCCCAACGTGCCCGTCGACGATGCGATGATCGAACGAAAGAGACAAGAGCATCACGTTCCCGACGACCACCTGCCCGTCTCGAACGACCGGCTTCTCTTTGATGCGATGCACGCCGAGGATCCCGACCTCCGGGTGATTGAGAATCGGCGTTGCGAGAAGCCCGCTTTGCCGCCCGAGCGACGTGATGGTGAACGTGGAGTTTCGAAGGTCGTCCGGCGCAAGCGTGCCCTCGCGTGCGGCCGCCGAAAGACGCTCGACCTCGATGGCTACCTCGAAGAGACGCTTGCGGTCGGCGTGCTTGACCACGGGTACGACGAGACCTGCGTCCGTCGCGACGGCAACCCCGATGTTGTAGTAGCGCTTGGTGACGAGCTCGTTTTTGGACTCGTCGACCGCGCTGTTCAGGAGCGGGTGCCTGCCGAGCGCATCGGTGACGGCCTTCACGATGAACGAAATGTAGGTAAGCCGCACGCCGCGCCGCGCGGCCTCGTGCTGGAGTCGCTCCCGCATCTCGATGAGGCGCGATGCGTCGCACTCCTCGACGAAGGTGAAATGGGCGGCGGTGGACTTGGCGTGCGCCATCCGCTCCGCAATCTTACGCCGCATGCCGACAATCGGAGTTCGCTCTTCGAGCGAGTCGTGCGGGCGGTCCTGCGCCATGGCGCCCCGGATCGAGGCTCGAACGTCTTCGCGGGTGACTCGGCCGAGGGGACCGGTCGGTCGGATCCTCCGAAGGTCCACGTCCATCTCCTTGGCGAGCCGCCGCGTGGCGGGGGTGGCGAGCGGTTTCGCCTCGAAGTAGGCGATCTCGGGGGAGGCGCGCTCGGACGTTCGCCTCGCGCGACGCTGCGCGGCCGATGGCGGGCGCACCGGGCTCTGCCTACGGGGCACGGTCCCGCCGTTCCGACCGGCACCTCGCGCCTCGGGCGGGCTTGGAGCGCGCCCGGTCTCAGAAGACGATTCGAACAACGCGGCTCCCGGCAACGAATCTTGGATGTCGCCAACGGCGGTGGCCGACGGCCCCGACGAACGATCCTGCCGCGAAACCTCCGGTGCACCGCCCGACTCGAGCGTGAGGATGACCTCGCCCACGGCTGCGACCTGACCGACCTCGAAGTGAAGCGACCCGACGCGCCCGTCGCAGGGGGCACCGATGGTGACGGTCGCCTTGTCGGTCATGACCTCCACCATCGGATCGTCCTCGGCTATCGCGTCCCCTTCCTTCACGAACCACTCGACGATCTCGCCCTCGGTCACACCCTCGCCGATGTCCGGCATCTTGAAGTCGAGCTTGGTCATGTCAGTAGCGCGCCGTCTCTCGAAGGGCGGGGACGATCCGATGCTGAAGCGGCAGGTACTCGTGTTCGTGGGTGAGAGGGAACGGTGTATCCCATCCGGTCACGCGTCGCGGCGGTGCCTCGAGATGAAGAAACGCGCGCTCGGTGACGAGTGCGACCAGCTCGCCGCCGTAGCCGCAGGTCTTCGGCGCCTCGTGCACGACGACCAGGCGACCGGTCTTTTTCACGCTTTGAACGATGGCATCCAGATCGAGCGGCCAGAGCGTTCGGAGATCGAGTACCTCGACGTCGATGTCTTCGGAGGACACGGACTCGGCGGCGGCGTACGCCTCGTAGAGCATCGCGCCCCACGCCACGCAGGTCACGTCGGCGCCGGGTCGGACGACCTTCGCTTCGCTCAGGGGGATTTCGTACGCCTCCTCGGGAACGTCCATCTTGACGGCGCGATACACGCGCTTGGGCTCGAAGAAGACCACGGGGTCGTCGTCGTGGATGGCCGACAGCAGGAGCCCCTTCGCGTCGTACGGGTTCGAGGGACACACGACCTTGAGCCCCGCAGTGTGGATGAACAGCGACTCGGGTGACTGGGAGTGGTACTGCCCGCCCCGAATGCCGCCGCCGTAGGGCGTGCGAACCACCATTGGGACGTGGAACTCGCCCGCGGTGCGATACCGATACTTCGACGCCTCGCTCACGAGCTGGTCGAACCCCGGATAGATGAAGTCGGCGAACTGGATCTCGGAAACAGGGCGCATCCCGTGAAGCGCCATTCCGACGGCCGTGCCGAGGATGCCGGTTTCTGAGAGCGGCGTGTCGAGCACGCGGCCAGCCCCAAACTCGTCGCGGAGACCCTGGGTCACCCGAAACACGCCCCCGAGCCGGCCCACGTCCTCCCCCATGACGACGACGTCTGGGTCTTGTCGCATGGCCGTCGCGAGGCCTTGCTGAATCGCCTGAACGAGGTTCATCTCGGGCATCGCGGTCAGCCCTCCTCGCCCCGGCGCGTCAACTCGCAGTCGGCCTGCTGTTCCCGAAGGTGCGCGGGCTGCTCCGCGTAGACGTCGCCGAACATCGTGTCGAGCGCGGGCGGAGGTTTCTCCTCGGCGGCACGGACGCACGCGCGGATCTCCTCGTCGCACACGGCCCGCCAGTCGGCGTCGAGCGTGTCGTCCCACGCGCCCTGCTGGTCGATGTGCTTTCGAACCCGGTCGAGCGGGTCGGCGCGTCGCCACGACTCGACCTCGTCTTCGGATCGGTAGATGCGCGGGTCGTCTGACGTGGAGTGCCCGCCGAGCCGATAGGTCATCAGCTCGACGAAGGTTGGGCCCCCGCCGCCCGTGGCGCGCTTCATCGCGTCGCGAACGGCCTGCCACACGGCTAGCACGTCGTTCCCGTCCACCTTCGAAGCGGGCATCCGGTACGCCCCGGCCTTGTCCGTCAGGCTTCGCGCGGCGGTCTGCTCCTCGACAGGCAGGCTGATCGCGTACCCGTTGTTGCGACAGAGAAACAGAGTCGGAGTTTCGTACACCGCCGCGAAATTCATGGCGGCATGAAAGTCGTTGGAGCTCGTCGCCCCATCTCCGAAGAACACCCCAACGCACTCGTCGAGACCCTTGTGCCTCGCGGCCCATCCGAGGCCGACTGCGTGCGGGATTTGCGTGCCGATGGGAGCACTGACCGACAGATAGCGATGCGCAAGACTGAAGGTATGGTCGGGCATCTGGCGACCATGGATGGGATCGCCTGCGTTGCCGTACATGTGATCGACGTACTGCTGAAGCGGATAGCCGCGCCAAAGAAGCGCGCCTACTTCGCGGTAGCAGGGAACGATCCAGTCTTGCTCACGAAGGGCCGCCGCCGCCCCCACGATGGCTGCCTCCTCCCCGAGCGAGCCCACGTGGAAGGGAATCCGCCCCTGTCGCTGAAGCCGCTCGAGGCGGTCGTCGACAATGCGGGTCCGTACCATCGCCTTGTAGAGCGCGACGACCTGGTCGACCGAAAGCCCCGGGTCGAAACCAGGGTCCAGCGTACCGTCCTCGCGAATGACCTGCATCGTTTCCCTTCGCTACGTCACCACCGAGAGCTTTCGCTTCTTTCCGTAGCGATCCATCACGGGCGCCTCACCGAGCGTAGGCGCCTGGGCGCTTCGGCCCATCACCAGCTCGTCGTGGAGAAACGCCTCAGCCGCGCGGTAGCTCGATCGCACGAGCGGCCCGGAGGCGACGAACCGAAAGCCGAGCGCCTTGCCCGTCTCTTCATAAGCCTGAAATTCGTCTGGTTCGACGTAGCGCTGCACGGGCGCGTGGCGTTTCGTAGGGCGAAGGTACTGCCCGATGGTCAGCACGTCGATGTCCGCTTCGCGAAGGAGCCCCATCGCCTCGTGCATCTCTTCGGCCGTTTCCCCGAGGCCGACCATCAGCGAGCTCTTGGTGATTGCAGACCCCTCGGCTTTCGCGGTCTTCAGCACGTCGATCGAACGGTCCCATGAGCAGCGCGCGTCGCGAATCCTGCGCTGGAGGCGAGGCACCACCTCGACGTTGTGAGCAAACACGTCGGGGCGGCCGCTGCGGACGAGCGTGCGAATGTCGCGATGTCGACCGAGAAAGTCACCGACGAGGGTCTCGACTTTGAGGTCGGGGCTACGACGCCGAATGCGGACGACGGTATCGGCAACGTGCGCAGCTCCGCCGTCCGGCAGGTCGTCTCGGTCGACCATGGTGAGCACCACGTACGCGAGGCCCATCTCGGCAAGGGAGAGCGCGGTGTTTTCGGGTTCGTCCGGATCCACGACGCCACCGGGTTTCCCCGTCTGCACCGAGCAGAAGCGGCAGCCGCGGGTGCACGTCTCGCCGAGAATCATGAGGGTGGCGGTCCCCTTGCCCCAGCACTCGAAGATGTTCGGACAGCGCGCTTCCTCGCAGACGGTGTGGAGCCCGCGAGCCCGAAATTTCGCCTTCAGGCTCTGAAACTCGTCCTGTTCGTCACCGGCGGGAAGCCGGACGCGTAGCCAATCGGGTTTGCGAGCTGGCAGGTTCATGACGATCCCCTAGTTGGGTCCTAAGCCAAGCTCGTAGGAGCGCAAGCCCGTGGTGTCAAACGCGCCTAACACTACGAATTGTGACGGTTTCTTCGCATCGTCGCAACGTTCGGGCCCTGAGCGACGTGGCGCGCATGATTTTCGCGGAACCGCCTTTACCTCTCGGGGCGGCGTCGCATACTTGGAAGCCACGCCTCTCCAGCCCGTTCAGGAGCGAGTGATGGATGACGAACGACGACCGAGACGAGTTGGACCCCCGGAGCGACCCGGCGCACTCGGCGGGAAGCGCGACCTGAATCGAAAGAAGCGGGTGCAGGACCTCGTCGAGGCCGGCCTCCATCTCTTTCTAAAGGGCGGCATCGAGGGCGTGACCATCGACGAAGTCGCGCGCGAGGCCGGCATGGCGAAAGGGAACTTCTATCGCTATTTCCGAGACAAAGCCGACCTCGTGGAAGCCGTGGTCGAACCGGTCACCGTCGCCGTACGAACTGCGATTCGTGAATGCGACGACATGCTCCGCGATGCAGAGGGCCGGGAGGACACCGTGGCTGCATACCGGCAGCTCGGAGCAAGACTGATTGCGACATTGGCCGCGCACCCCGATGCCACGTGCGTCTACCTGCAGGAGCGCCGGGCACCCGCCACCGCGGCACGCCAGGCGATTTCCGAGCTCGCGGCGGAGCTCGACGATCGGGCGATCGCTCTGAGCGAAACGGCCGTGGAGCGCGGGCTCCTCAGCGTTCGCGATCCTCGCGTGAGCGCGCTCGCGGTAAGCGGCGCGGTGGAGGCTCTCGCTCTGGCCTCGCTTCGAAATCAGTTTCCCCTGGACCCCCTCGAGACCGCGAACACCCTGATCGGGCTCGTCCTCGACGGAATTCGCAACACTTGATTCGTTTGTCCTAAACGCGTGTCCAGCGGGTAAACTACCGCTCGGACGTCTTCTTCTTCACAATTGGGCGAGTATGGCCGGGAAGGCACAGGGGGGCGCGGGGTGGTGTGCGCCCGGCGTAGCAGCAGCGGTTGGGGTCTTGGCCCCGAGCCGCGCGTGGGCCGCGAGCGCGCCGAATGGCGGCGGCGACACGAGCGAGCTGAGCACCGTGGTTCTGCTGGTGCTGGTGATCGGCGCCGCATACGTCCTCGCCCACAACTTCGTAGAGCGTCTTCAGCGCCGCTTCCTGGTGGTGAGCGGCGTCGAGTACCTGCTGCTCGGAGTTCTGCTCGGGCCGGTGTTTCCATGGGTGAACGCCTTCGACGATCTGACTGGCCTGCTTCCAATCATTGCGCTTGCCGCCGGGTGGGTCGGACTCCTTCGCGGCACGGATTTCGACTTTGCGAGCCTTCAACAACTCGACCCCGCAACGTGGCGCATCGTGTTTCTCCATCACGTGCTGCCTGGGTTGGTCGTCGGGTTCGGCTCTTTCTATCTGCTCGACAGCGGGTTTCTACTGCAAGCGTCCTCACAAGACTGTGCGCTGAGCGCAGCGGCGCTCGGTTGCTTTGCCGCAACCGACTCGGCCGAGCCGTTCGATCTGTTGGCGCGGCGATACGAAATCAGCGGACGACTCGCACCGCTTCTCCGGAACGGGACGCGCCTCGGCGACATCGCGGTGATCCTCGCTTTCGGGCTGATCTTCTGCGTGTTTCACCAGAACGCGCCTGCCGCCGAAGATTACTCGCGGTCGCTTTGGGCTTGGGTCACGGTCGGACTCGGGAGCGCCCTCGGAATCCTGTTCTCGCTCTTCCTGGCAGGCGACGAATCCGACAACTCACGCTTTTTGGCGCTGGTCGGAATCATCGCGTTCGCTTCGGGCGGGGCGTATTTTCTCGAGCTCTCGCCGCTCGCGGTGAACCTAATCATGGGCCTTTGGCTCGTGAACACCGCGCGTGGAGGGCAGCTGCTTCACTCGACGCTGGTGTCGACCGAACGCCCGATGACCATCGTGCTTCTCATCTTCGCCGGTGCGCTGTGGACACCGTCTCCCCTCATCCCGACGGCGATCGCCGTGGTTGCGTTCATCACCGTACGAACGGGCGCGAAGTGGCTGGCCAGCCTCATTGCTGGATGGGGAACCAGCATTCGCAAAGACATTTTTCGAGGTCTGCTGGCGCACGGCGACGTGACGCTCGCCATGGCCGTCTCGTTCCGTCTCGTTTACGAGGGCCCGGCGGTGGAGATGGCGTACTCGGTCGTGCTGTGCTCGATCATTCTCAACGATTTGCTCGCGCCGCGCCTGTTGCGGGGTCTGTTGGTCGACGAAGGCGACCTTCAGAACGAGCGCAAGGATCCCGAGCCTTCCGTGGGAGTCGCATAGGATGAACATCGTCGTCATCGGCCTCGGCGAGGTCGGTCGTCACCTGCTCAGCGTGCTCGACAAGGAAGGGCACGACATCGTGGCCGTCGACAGTAGCTCTCAGGCCGTTCAGTACGCCGAGGAGCACTACGATGTTGCATCCATCGTCGGGTACGGAGCGAGCGAGAAACTCCTGAAGGTCTCTGGGGCGGCGCGCGCCGACCTCGTCGTCGCGGTGACCAACCACGACGAAATGAACCTCGTCGCTGCGCTCGGGGCAAAGCAGCTTGGCGCGAAGCACGTGGTGGCTCGCGTCCAAGGCACGGCATGGTCGGAGTGGACCGAGGGTCTTCGCTACGGCGTTCTCGGCGTCGACGTGGTGATCAACCCGCGAGTCCTGGTCGCGCAGGAGCTCAGTCGAATCGCGCGCTCCTACGGCGCCTCCGACGTCGTGGACCTCGCACAGGACCGGGTGGAGCTCGTACAAATCGACCTCGAAGAGTCGCGCGCACTCAACAAGCCGCTCTCTTCGGTGGAGCTTCCTCCCCATACCCTCGTGAGCGCAGTGGTTCGCGACGGCGACCTGTTCGTACCCGGCGGCGCGGACGTGCTGGTGAAGGGCGATCGCGTGTATCTCATCGGCCGGCCCGAGGGCGTACTCGCGGCCGAGCGCATGTTCAGCAAAGAGCGTGAGGCGCGGCGAATCTGCATCGTCGGAGGCGGCGTCGTCGGGAAGGCGCTCGCGCGCGAGCTCCTTCAGCAAGAAGCCACGGTCATGATGATCGAGAGCGACCTCGCGACGGCCGAGGAAATCTCCGCGGAGTTTCAAGGAATCCAGGTCGTTCACGGCGACGGAACCGACGGCGCCCTTCTCGAAGAAGAGGAGGTCGGCACCTATGACTTGTTCGCCGCGGTGACGCGCGCCGACGAGATCAACTTGATGGCTGCGCTTCTCGCTCAGCGAGCCGGGTGCAAGCGAACGGCCACCATCGTGCAGCGCGCCGATTACACGTCGATCTACAGGCAGCTCGGTATCGACATCGTTCTGTCGCCGCGCACGGTGGCGTCCGATCAGATCCTTCGCTTCTCGCGCGGGGGCGGCCTCCACAGTCTGACGGTGCTCGAAGACGGACAGGCCGAGGTCGTCGAGCTGACGGCAAGCGCACGGTGTCGCGCCGTCAACAAGCCCCTGCACCGAATGAACCTGCCGCGCGGTTCTCTACTTGCAGCGATCGTGCATGGGGACGACGTGATCATCCCGAGAGGCAAAGACGTCGTTCAACCGGGGGACCGCGTCATCTTGATGACCACGAAGGAGGCGCGCGCGACCGTCGAACGACTCTTCCGGCCGAGGGGCGAGTGAGCACCCAGTCTAGAGATTTTCGTGGCGTGATCCGCCCCGTTGGCGTCGTCGTGCTGGGTATCGGCGTGATGCTTGCGCTCTGCGCGCTCGTCGCCATGGCCTGGGACGAAGTCGCACCAGACCTCAACCGCCCTCAGGGCGGCTCCCAAGAGCTGGGGCTCTCCGCGGCGATCGTCCTCGTTCTCGGCGGCTTCCTGTTCGGGTACGGCCGCCGCTTCGTGAGCGATCGCATCTCTCGCCGAGAAGCCCTGTTGGCCGTGTCGTTGATCTGGATTGCAGCCGGGGCATGCGGTGCGGTCCCGTTCATTCTAGGCGCCTCGATGTCGCCGGTCGATTCGTTCTTCGAGTCCGTGAGCGGCCTGACGACCACCGGGGCTACGGTCGTCACCGACATCGAAACTCGACTCTCCCGCCCGCTTCTACTTTGGCGATCGCTGATCCAGTGGCTCGGTGGCATGGGCATCGTGGTGCTCTTCGTGGCGGTCTTCCCAAATCTCGGCGCGGGCGGAAAGCACCTTTTTCGGGGCGAGGTGCCCGGGACCACTGCCGAAGGCCTGCGACCTCGAATCGCAGAAACCTCGTTTGCCCTTTGGAAGCTCTATGCCGCGCTCACGGTTCTCGAGATCATCCTCCTCAAGTTCCTCGGCCTCGACCTCTTCGACTCGGTCTGCCACGCGTTCACCACACTATCGACGGGCGGCTTCTCGACGCTCGACAGCTCGGTCGGCGGGTTCAACCGGCCGGCCGTCGAGTACGTGATTGGCGCGTTCATGCTGATCGGCAGCGTGAACTACGGTCTCTACTACGGGTTGATTCGCACGGGACACTGGAGAGGGCTCGTTCGAAACATCGAGTTTCGCGCCTATGTGGCGATCGTCGTGACGTCGGTGATCTTCTTGACGATCCTCAACCTCGACGTTCACGACGAACTCCTGACCTCGTTCCGCTACTCGTTTTTCATGGTCGCAACGACGATCTCCTCGACCGGTTACGGCACCGACGACTACAGCGTCTACAGCTCCACGGCCCTCGCGATCGTGCTGCTGATGATGTTCGTCGGAGGCTGCTCCGGTTCGACCGCTGGCGGCATCAAGATCGAGCGCGCGGTGCTCATGGGCAAACAAGCGATCGCCCAGGTACAGAAGAGCTTTCGACCTTCGGCCGTGCAGCTCGTCCGCATGGGTAAAGTGTCGATCAAGACCCAGGTGCTTGCCGACGTCGCGTCATTCTTTCTGATCTACATGGGATGTATCGCGTTCGGGATCTTGTTCGTGACACTCGTCGACGGCGTGCCCGTACCCACGGCGTTTGGAACGATGCTGACCTGCCTCTCCAACATGGGCCCCGCACCCTTCCACCAGGGGCCCGACAACTTCGCCGCCTACAGCGCTGGAAGTAAGCTCTTCTTCGTGCTCGCGATGCTGCTTGGACGGCTCGAGTTCTTCACGCTGTTCGCACTCTTTCTTCCCGGGGTCTGGAGGCGCTGACGATGGGTTCGTACAGCATGCCCCCGCCCGACGAAGAGACGCATGTGCGGCGTCAGCTCACGGTCATCGTCCTTCTCTTGTTCGGAATGGTCGGCCTCTACCGGTTCGATCAGTTTGCGATGCACGACTTCGACCCGACCGCAATGCTGGCGCTCGGCTTCGTCGTGCTGGCGAGTTACACCATCGGCGGCCTGGTCGGCCAGATCAAGCTGCCGCACATCACGGGATACCTGATCGCCGGCCTGGTGTTTGGCCCGTCGTTGGCGAAGTCGCTGGCGGGCCTCTCGCTTCCACCGCCATTCGACAAGGGCATCCTGAATGACGAGGTCATCGAGCAGCTCGATCTCTTCGACACGCTCGCGGTCGCCCTCATCGCCATCACGGCGGGCGGAGAGCTCAAGATCGACGGGCTTCGAAAGGGCCTCCGCGCAATCACCTCCATTTTGGCGGGCCAGGTCGTGGCCGTCCTCGGTCTGGTCACGGCGCTGTTTTGGCTGATCTCGGGTGCCGTGCCCGTGATCGCACTGCCGGGAGTCGAAGGGCTGCCCATGGCTGCCGCGATCGCCGTGGGCGCCATGGTGGCGTCGGTGTCGCTCGCCACGTCGCCCGCGGCAACCATCGCAGTGATCATGGAGTCCCGCGCAGCCGGGCCCATGACCCAAACTGTCTTGTCATCCGTGGTGTTGAAGGATGTGCTGGTCGTGGTGGCGTTCGCCGTGGCAAGCGCGATCGTCGGCACGCAGCTCGGGGTGACCACCATGGAAGGCGGCATCGCCGCGTACCTCTTTCAGCACATCGTCGTGTCGATCCTCTTCGGCGCATTCGTGGTGGGCGGCCTGATGGCGCTCTACCTCCGCTACGTGAACCAGGAGCTGCTGATCTTCGTGGTCGGCGTAGTGTTCCTGGTCTCGTACATCGCGGGCGTGCTCGAATGGGACCCGGTGCTCGTCTTCCTCGCGGCGGGCTTCGGCGTCGCCAACTTCTCGAAGCACGGGCACCGTCTCATCGAAACGGTGGAACGCCTTTCGCTGCCGGTCTACGTCGTTTTCTTCACACTCGCGGGCGCCAAGCTCCACCTCGAAGAGCTACGCCAGGTCGCCCTCTACGCCGTGGCACTCGTGCTCGTTCGCGGGTTCGCGCTCTACTCGGGCACCAAGGTGGGCGCGCGTATCGGCCGAGCTGACGAGGCCACGCAGCAGTTCGGATGGATGGGGTTCGTATCGCAGGCCGGGGTCTCGATCCTGCTCGCTGCCATCGTCGGGAACGCGTTCGGCGAGCTTGGACGCTCCCTCGAGACCCTCATCATCGGCGGCGTAGCGATCAACGAGCTGGTCGGCCCAGTCATGTTCAAGATGGGCCTCGGCCTCGCCGGGGAAACGGTTACCGGACGGTCTTCGCTCGCCCCTTCGCGGCACCTGTCGGTGCGGCCGCCTGCACTGGTCGAAAAGGGTGAAGAGGCAGGCGGGCGAAAGAAACTCGAACCGTGGCCCCAGCACATCGGTACGAAAGACCTCTGGGGCAAGCCGCTCAAGACCGAGAGCGCCGAGCTCAATAGTCGCATCCAAGACCTCGCCGGAGACCTCCAGAGCGTCGTGCGTGAGGTTTCCACCGGCTCCCTCCGAGATTTTCAAGTCGAGTCGGGCCAATACCTTCGCGACCTTCGGAGAGAGTTCCTTCGACATCACCGTCGCCTCACCGTGCAGGCCCGCTCCGACGACGAAGCCGGAAGAGAAGAACTCGTCACCATGCTCCGGTCGGCGCAGTCAGAGCTCGCGGCGCATTGGCGAGGGATTGTGCTCGGTCGGTCTGTGACCCTATCGAAGCAGACCTGGTCCCCGGAATCGATGATTCAGGAGGTCGACAGCATCGTGGACGGACTCCCCGAAACCGTCATCGCGCCGCACGAACCTCAGTCGTACGAAACCAAGGAAGACGACACCCTCTCGAAGCGCGTGCGTCGCCAGTGGCTTCGTATCCGGCGCGGATGGCGGAAGGCCGTCGGTCAGTCCCCCCCGGTGAGGGCGGTTCGCATGCGCGCGCTCGGTCGGTACCACCTTTCCTATACGGCGCCCGAGCGCCTCGAAGGCCTGGCCGCGCTGTTCGTCGAGGCCGACCGGCACCTCGCCGCGCGAACCCGAAGCCTCTTCGACGGGGTCATCGACGGCTACGACGACTTGGTCGACATTGCCGCCGACCCGGAGGCCAACCTCGAGAAGCAGCTGGTCGAGCTCCGTCACGACGTCGAAGAAGAACTCGCGCTGGCGATCGACGAAGTCGTGCGCATCACCAGCGACGGGACCCATCGAGCAGCAAGCGCCCTCGCGGACGGGTTCGTGAAGGTCAAAGAAGACCTCCCCACATTCTGCACCCTCGACCTCCCGGTAGGCGCGCGTCGAACGAGCCGTCGATTCGCCAATCGCATGCGTGCGATGGAGACGCTGACCAAAGACGTCTCCAACCTGCGCAAGGCAAGCTCGGCCGAGTACTCGTCGCTCGCGATGGAGCTCGAGCTCCTGGGGCTCGAGGCACGCATCAAAGACAGTGTCGCCGAGTACGTCGCTCGGCTCTCGAACACGCTCAAGCGTCGGGCGGTAGGTCAGGCCGATCGCGTGAGTGAAACGCTGCAGGGAACGCTCGAGGAGCTCAACGCCGAACTCGAACGGGACTACTCGGGCGAAGAGCTCGCCGGTGCGCTCAAGCGAGCCACCGAAGGGACGAGCAAGGTGACGGGTGAAGCCGCGCGCGTCACTACCGAGCTCCACCAAGACCTGAGCGACGACTCCCGAATCGCCCCGCTGCTCGATACCCTGGTCGAAGCGTGTCGTGGCCTGACCCCACGCTACCGAGTCACCGTGGGACAGCGCCAAACCGGCGAGTGGCGCTTGCCGGCAGCCTTGCCGGAGGTCGAGGTGCCCTTTCGCGAGGTCGTTCTGACGTACATCGATAGCCAGGTCGCCCCGAAGCTTCTCGCGAGCCGTCGAGAGCTTGCAGAGAAAGTGCAGCCGCTCGCGAACCTACTTCAAGAGCTCGAACGCGTGGTCGCGTTCAACGTGGAGCTCGCGACTGCGGAACTCGAAATCGTTCACGACGAGTCGATTCCCGAAGAGATGTACAGCCTGCTTCGAGACATGGTCTACGGACAGCTCGAACGCAGTTACAACTCTCTCGAGGAGATCCGCTCGGAGGCCAAAGGATGGCCGGCGCTGGTCGATTCCGAGATGCGCGACGCGTCGCTCGGGACACTCGAGGCCCTTCGCGGCGAGCTTGCGGAAGGCACGTTCAGCCGCTCGCGCCTCGAAGCGATGAGGCGCGCCGCAAGCGGCATGCGCATGGTCGAGCAGGCCGAGAGCCTTCCGCGCATCGAGCGCGTGAAAGCGCAGCTCCGAGGTGGGCTGCGCGCCTTGTTCGGAGAGGAGCGACTCGAGCGCTGGGGCGAGAAGCTCGGTCTGATCCGGCCCACCCCCACCGAAGAACTGTCCGCAGGGTCATTCGTGGCACCCGAGGTGGGCGTAGACCTGCCGCTCGTGTACCGGAGACTGTTCGCCGCCGACACGATGGAAGCGGGCGACGTACTCACCGGCCGCGACGAAGAGATTCGGCGTGCGGAGGCTGTGCTCTCGAGCGAAGTGAAGGGCCGACTCCGTTCGGTCGCCCTCGTCGGCGTGGATGGCGTCGGGAAGGCGGCGGTCTCGAGCGCGATCGTTCGAAGCCGGCGATGGAAGAACGTCAAGCGCGTGTCGTTCACGGGCCCGGTGTCGGTCGAAGACGTCGATGCCATCTTTCAAGACAAGCCGGAGGGTCAGCTGGTGGTCGTCGACGGTCTGCACTGGATGCTCTCGATGGCACCTGGCGGCTTCGACCCGCTGCGACGCTTCGTCTCGGGAATCATCGAAGAAGGTGGGCGGCGTCGCTGGCTCGCGCACGGTGCCGTGCTGTTTTGGAACTTTGCGTCTACCGTGGCTCCTCTTCGCGATGCGTTCCCCGAGGTCATTCGACTCGAGCCGCTGAACGAACAGGAGCTTCAAGCTGCCGTCATGGCGCGGCACCGTCTGAGCGGCTACGAGCACTCGTTCGACAGGAGCGACGGCTCTCCCATCGAGGGGATCTTCGCGCGGAGCGCGAGTCGAATCCGCCGACCCTACGACCAGTACTTTCACGAGCTTCACGACGCCACCGGCGGGCTCGTTCGCGACTCGCTTCGACTGTGGCTCGCATCAATTCGCGGAATCCACGACGACGTGGTTCACGTGGGCCCGATTCCCGCGTCGCCCTACACCAGAGTCAAACGCCTGCCCGACGACATCCTGGTCAACCTCTATCAGATCGCGCGGGAGGGATGGATGGACGACGCGGGGCAGGCACGCCTATTCCGGCTCGATCGCAATACGGCCCAAGCCCAGCTGAGCCGTCTCGCCCACCTCGGACTGCTCGAAGAGCGAGAGGGGTCGTTCGTGATCGCCGTCCACCTCCGCGGTGCGCTCGGCCGCGTATTCGCGGAGAGAGGATGGGTTCTATGAAGCGCCTTCTCCTCGCTGCCGCCGCGCTGCTCTCTCTCACCGTGGCGACGCCCGTGAAGGCTCAGCAGGGTTCGGCCGAACCGAGCGAGTCGCAGGCTCAACCGAGCCAAGTGAACGACAAGCTCACCAAGCGGCTGATCAAGATGAGTCCGGAGGAAGCCGAGCCGACCGAGCCGACGCCGAGCTCGCCCGTGATCAGCGAGACGCCGCTCGAAACCGGAGAACCAGCGGTCGAAACCCCGGAGCCGCCGGCGCCTAGCAGGCGACCGCTGCTGATCTTGTTCCTGTCTCTGCTGGGCATCGGCATTGCGCTGCTCGTCGCGGAAAGGGTCAGAACCTGGATCACGGTGAACGCGCCCGCGCGCCGAGCCGTGGCGGGGCTCGTCATCGCGCTGAGAATTGCCGGTCTGGGGATCGTGATCGCCATCATCCTTCAGCTCCTCCCCGCCGGGCAGGACTGGATCCTGTGGGGCCTGGCAATTCTGGTCATCGTGACCGGCTGGTCGGTGCGTGACCTGTTTGCGGACATGGTCGCGGGGGCGGTGCTTGCCGGGGAGCGTCGCGTCCGAAAGGGAATGTGGGTCTCAGGCGACGGCTTTCAGGGAACGGTCGAGGGGCGATCGCTTCGCGCCACGTGGCTCCGCGACGGTCAGGGGCACCGGCTCACGGTCCCGAACCGAGCGATGGTTGCCGCCCCGATGGTCTACGACTCCGGCGCCGAGGCGGAGCACGAGGTCGTCGTTCGACTCGAGGGGTACCACGATGCCTCTCGGGTCCGGATGGCGCTCAACGACGCGATACTCAGTTCACCCTGGGTCCTCGCCGGTGCCATCCCCGTGGTGCTGCGCGATCCCGCAGATCCGGTCGTCTGGCGCGTGCGGAGCAAGCTGCTCGAACCGAGGTTTTCGGTTCACTTCGAAGGCGAACTACTCGAGCGCGTCGAGGACCTTTTGCGCTACAGCCCGACCGAACAGGACCGCCAGACACCGGTGGACAGCTCACCGCCTCCCGAAAAGTAGTCAGGCGATCCAGTCTTTGAGCTCGCCGCTGATCACCCGCGGCGCTCGCCGAAGGTCGGCAAGGCTGCGCGCGCCGCAAAGCAGCATGACGGACCGAAGCTCTCGCTCGACCCCTTCGAGGTACGACTCGGCGCCTTTGGTGCCGCCATCGAGGAACGCCTGATACACGACTCTGGCGATGCCGGCGCATTCGGCGCCGAGCGCAATCGAACGCGCCACATCCAAGCCCGAGCGAATACCGCCGGTGGCGATGGTGGTCATGCCGGCTGAAGCACAGTAGTGAACGGACGCTGCCGTGGGGATGCCCCAGTCCCAAAGCGCCTCACCAATGGCCCTGCTCGCACCCTCCGCGCGCATCGTCTCGACGCCGACCCATGACGTTCCGCCAGCCCCCGACGTATCGACGTGTCGAACCCCAACACCGAGCAGGCTCGTAGCCGCTTCGCGGCTGACGCCGTTGCCGGTTTCCTTTGCGATGACGGGAACGGCGAGATCGGATGCGAGCCGTCGAAACGTATCCAAGCCGCCTCGAAAATCTCGGTCGCCCTCGGGCTGAACGAGCTCCATGGCCGGGTTCATGTGTACGCACAGCGCGTCGGCGCCGACCTCTCCCACCATCTCGGCGATGGACGCCGTGGTCATGTCGCGGGCTTGAACCACACCCACGTTGCCGAACACCAGCGCGCTCGGTGCGACCTCGCGCACCTGGTAGGTCCAAGACGTGTCCGGCCGTTTCTGCATCGCGCGCTGGCTGCCGAGACCGAATGCATACCCCTTGGCTTCGGCGATCGACGCGAGCGCCTGGTTGATGTCTGCGGCGCGCTCATGGCCGCCCGTCATGGCGGCGATGACGATCGGTGCGCGAAGGTCTTTTCCGAGGAGTCTGACGCGTGTATCGATGTCGTCGAACGCGAGGTCCGGGAGTGACTGATGCATCAGTCGGACGCATTCGAGCAGCGTGCTCCGATCGCGGAACTCCACGTCGTCTGTCGCGCAAAGGTCCAGGTGATCGGCCTTGCGCTGTTTGATGTCGGAGCTCATCGCCTTGTCTTGCTCGTGCCCTTCGCGGCGTGTACGTAGCTCCGGAATAAGGACCGGGAGACCGTGGCGCAAGGGCAAACCAATCTCGAAACCTGGATGGGGAGCATCCGGAACGACGTCGACGACGTCCTTCGTCGTTTTTTCGAGTCGAAGCGAGACGAGGCCGGCGGGCTATCGCCGCATGCAAACGACCTCGTCGACGAAGTGAGAGACCTCACCATGCGCGGTGGGAAGAGGCTTCGGCCCATCGTGACCGCGGCGGCGTATCGGGCGGTCAGCGGGGACACCAACACACGCCCCATCCTGGAGATCGGCGCATCGCTCGAGCTTCTCCAAAGCTACCTCTTGATCCACGACGACTGGATGGACGAAGACGACGAGCGTCGCGGGGGTCCGGCCGTACATTTCGCGTTCGCGAAACGTCACGGGGACCGGCACCTGGGAGAGAGCCTCGGTGTGCTGGCCGGCGACTTGGCGTCGACGTTCAGCTGGGAACTCTTCTTGGCGAGCCCACTGCCAGAGCACCGCAGGACCGAAGCGCTGAGGACGTTCGTCGACATTCAGAAAGAGGTCTTTGCGGGGCAGCAGCTCGACCTGATCGCCGATGACGACGTGGAGCGGATGCATCGCTTGAAGACAGGCAGCTACACGACGCGCGGCCCGGCGGAACTCGGAGGCATCGCAGCGGACGCAGACGACTCCGCAATGCGAGCCCTGCGCGGCTGGTCGCTGCCGCTAGGGATCGCGTTTCAGCTTCGAGACGACCTGCTGAGCACCTTTGCCAACGCTCAGCAAACCGGAAAACCTGGGGACGACTTGCAGCACGGCAAGCACAACGCCGTGATCGGCGCGTTTCGAAAAAGCGGTCCGAGCGAGTCAGACAAGCGCATCGTCGACCGTGCGTGGGGCAACGCCGCCGCTTCAGACGATGAAGTGTCAGAAGCGACGCGCGTACTCCTCAGCGCGAAGGGCTGCGTCGAAGCACGACTTCGTGCGCTGGTCGAGGAAGCCACGAAGGCACTCGACGAGAGCCCGTTCGACGCGGACGCGCGAGCGCTGCTCGACGAAGTCACTCGGATGCTCACCGACAGGGGAACCTGATGGGGTTCGGCCGGGGCAAGGTCATCCTGTTCGGGGAGCACGCCGTCGTTCATGGCTACCCGGCTATTGCCGTGGGCATCGAACGCGGTGTGACCGCGCGCGCGGAACCCGCCTCAGAGGACCGTTTGAGCATCGCCCCGTGGAATCTCGAGATTGCGCCTGACCCGAATGGCGAACCGCTCGAGCGCGCCTTTGCCGTAGCGCTCGAGGGCTACCGGGAACGGCCGGCGCTCTCGATTCACGCCGACGTCGAGCTCCCAGCCGGCGCGGGCCTCGGCTGTTCGGCGGCGATCGGCGTGGCCGTACTCGACGCCATCGACGAAGCGTTGGGGAACACGCGCGATAGGGAGGCGCTGGCCGAAGCCGCCCTGGCCTGGGAAGCCGTGTTTCACGGAAACCCGTCTGGCGTCGACAACACGATGTCGGCGGTCGGCGGCGTCGCTCTGTTTCGCAAAGGTTCGCCGCTCGAATCGCTTCATTCCAACAAGCCGCTCTACTTGGTCATCGGAAACAGCGGCGAGAGCCCGAGCACGAAGGCGATGGTGGACCTGGTTGCAAGGCAGTTCGAGGACGATCGCGCGCTCGTCACAAAGTCGTTCGAAGCCATCGAGGTGCTCGTCCGCAACGCGCGGCTCGCTCTCCAGAGCGGCGACCACGTGGCGCTCGGGCAGCTCCTCGACCTGAACCACTCGATCCTGAGCTCGTTGATGGTGTGCACCAGCAAGCTCGACAAGATGTGCCAGACGGCTCGTGACGCGGGCGCGCTCGGAGCCAAGATGACTGGCGGCGGCGGCGGTGGCTGCATGGTGGCCTTGGCCCCCAAGAACGACGAGGCGATGCGCATCGCCTCGGTGCTTGGCGACGAGGCGTTCGTCGCGGAGGTGCGCGCGTGAGCGAGCAGGCGGAAGTGCTGGCCAGAGCGCACGCGAACATCGCGCTCGCGAAGTACTGGGGCAAAGTCGACCTCAAGCGCAACGTACCCGCGGTCCCGAGCATCTCGCTCACCCTCGACCAGCTGGTAACCGAGACCCGCGTCATCTTCGATCCAACTCTTCAGGAAGACGAAGTGCGTCTCGACGGGCGACGCGCAACGTCGAGCGAGCGCGCACGCGTGGTCGATATGCTCGCGCGCATCCGACGCGAAGCGAGAACACGCACGCGGGCCCGGGTATCCAGTCACAACCGTTTTCCGACGGCTGCCGGGCTAGCCTCGAGCGCGTCGGGCTTCGCTGCATTGGCAGCGGCGGCCACGACGGCGGCGGGCGTTCGCTGGAACGACCGCAAACTCAGCGCGTTGGCGCGTGCGTCGAGCGCGTCTGCCGCACGGTCGATCTTCGGGGGTTTCGTGGAGCTTCCGGCGGGGACCCGCGGCCAGGACGACCTCAGTGCGCGCCCGATCGCACCTCCCGACCACTGGAACGTCCGTCTCGTCATCGCCGTGACCGAAACGGGGCCGAAGAAGGTTGGGTCGACCGAGGGTATGGAGCGATCGAGGAAGACATCGCCGTTCTACGAGGCCTGGGTCGACACAGCGCCGAAATGGGCCCGGAAGATAAAGAAAGCCGTCAAAGAACGCGACCTGGACGAGCTCGGAGCCGCCATGGAGCGAAGCACGCTCGCGTTTCACTGTTCGGCCATCACGTCGGACCCGCCGATCTTCTACTGGGCTCCTGCAACGCTCGAAGCGCTGTCCACCGTCAGGGGTCTTCGTGAGCGAGGCGTTTCGGTATGGGCCACCATGGACGCCGGCCCCCATGTGAAAGCGCTCTGCACCGTGGGCGATGCGACTCGAGTGCGACAGGCACTCGACCGCACCGCGGGCGTGACCCGGACCTGGGTGGCCAAGCCCGGCGGCTCGGTGCAGGTGGAGACCGCGTCGTGAGCGGGGGCGCCAGCGCACCGGGGAAGGCGCTGTTGAGTGGAGAGTACGCCGTGCTCGATGGGGCACCCGCCATCGTGGCCGCCGTCAGCCGGCGCGTCGACGTCCGCTGGGCCGAGAAAGCGATGGCACCGCTAGCAGCTGAGGTCGAGGCCACCCTCGAGATCGCGACCCGGGCCTTCGGCGCTGCGCCGTCCCCCATCGAAATCGACGTGCGATCGCTGTACGAAGGCGAACGAAAGCTGGGGCTCGGGTCATCTGCTGCGGCGGCGGTCGCAGCAGCAGGTGCGGTCATGGCTCACCACGGCCACGATCTCGCCACTCGCGCATCGAAGGACGCGGTGTTCCGGTCCGCCTTCGAGGGACACGCGGCGGTCGCTCCCTCGGGAAGCGGAGTCGACGTCGCCTCCTCGACGTACGGCGGTTTCCTTCGATTCATCAGGTCGGGCAATCGTCCCGAAGTGCAGCCCGTCGCGCGACTCGAGGGTCTCGAGATCGCTCTGGTGTGGACCGGGCAACCCGCTCGAACGAGCGACCTGATCGGCGCCGTTCACCGCTTTCGCGACCATAACCCGGGTGCTTACGCGGAGCGCATCGACTCCCTCAAGCAGCAGGCCGGCCGGTTCGCCGAGGCGTTTGCGCAAGGGCGTGCGAGCCAAGTCGTCGAAGTGGCGGATGCCTACGGTGAAGCCATGCAGGCGCTCGGGAACGCCTCCGGTGCTCCCATCGTGGATGGCGCGCTCGAGCGCGCTCGCAGCCTGGCTCGCAGCCACGGCGGCGCCGCAAAGCCCTCGGGAGCGGGCGGAGGCGACGTCGCGGTGGCCTTCTTCGAAGAGAAGGGAGCGATGGATCGTTTCCGTGAGGCGTGTCGGGGCGCCGGCCTTCTCCCGGTCGACGTCACGTGGGGTGTGGAGGGCGTCCGCCCCGAGCCCTGAGCGAGGCGACGATGCTGATCCAGCTCTACATTCTTTCTCTCGTCCTCAGTGCTGTGCTGCTCATGGCCGCTCTCCTGCTCGGAGACCGGGCGGACGACGCTGTGCCGGATCGAACCGCACGCCTCCGGTTCTGGACTTTCTTCGTCGCGTTCTTCGGGCTGGCCGGCCTCTTCCTCGATGGGCTCGACATCCTTCGCGCCACCTCCGCGCTCCCGGTGGCGTTTGCGGTCGGCCTGTTCGCCGCGTTCGGTTCTCGCTGGGCCGCGCGACGAACACTAGAGTAGCGCGCCGCTCCGCGGTCGTGTCAGTCGCCATCCCGTGCAGCGGGGACCTCGCTGCGGTTCCCTGCTTCGAGGCGAAGTCGCGTCAAGAAGAACTCGAGCCGCACGCGTTCCGTTTCCCAGTCGGGGTTGTGAACCTCCGACAAGAACACGTAGTAGTGAAGCAAGTCTTCCTCGAGGTTCCGCTGATAGCCGGCGAGGTCCGCTCCGCCTTGGAAGTGAAGGGCGGCGTAGGCGTTGACGAGGTAGAACCCGATCTCGCTCACCTCGCTTCCCGTGAGCTCGGTGTGCTTCTCGGTGTGCCCAAGGCCCTCTTCGAGGTAGCGCTGCGCTTCTGCCAGATTGCTCTCCTGATTCGCCACGTCGGCCAGTCGAAGACAGGTGCGGGCGAGCTCGAGAAGGTCCTCATCGACTTCCTTCTCTTCGTATCGTTTCTCGAGCTCTGCTTTTCGAGTCAGCAGCGAGGCCCGGCTTTGCTCGAGATCGTCGAGCTGCCTCGATGCGTTGGCTTCGAGGCCCGACAGCATGATCCGAAGCTGCTCCTCATCGTACGCAAACCGATGGGTTACCGGTCGGACCTGGCGGTCGATCTCGTCAGGCCGAAGCGGTGCGGCGTCGTCTAAGGTTTCGTTCCCGCGTGTCGCCATGCGAAGCGCTTCGGTCGCATCGTCCGCGAAAAGGTACGCGGTCGCGAGGCGCGCCTCGGCCTTCACCTCGTTGATCGACGGCTGCTGGTCGGGCCATGCCCGCAGTGATTCACGCAGCGCATCGTGAGTGTCGAGCGAAGCCGCCATCTTCCCCGCGTCGAGCTGATAGAGCGCGAGCCGATCGAGGGCCAAGGGTTCGTAGCGCTTCAGATCTGCGGCACCGTTCGCGTCATCCGCCTGAATCAACGCAAGCGCTTCGGTGAGGGCGCCCACGGCATCCTCGGGTTCGTTCACGTGGAACAAGCTTCTTGCATAGTGAAGCAAAATCGCGGCTCGCTCCGCGGGGGACACCATGGGGAGTTCGAGCCTGTCTTCGTAGTCCTCGAGCGCTCGTCTGTGATTGCCGAGGGACGCTTGCGCCAAGGCCATCCCCGAATGCGCTGAGGCACGCACGCGAGGACGCCGGGAGCTTAGGTCTAGCGCGAGCAGGTAGTGACGGACCGCGGCGGCAACGTCGTCTCGACCGCCGGTTCGCATCCCGCGGTGATGAAGCGCATGCGCGAGCAGCAGATGGCTCAGGGGCTCGTAGGGCTGCTGCTCGATTGCCGGCTCGAGCAAGTCGGTCACCCGGTCGACGACTTTCTTCAACTCGCTGTTGCTTTCGATGGAGCCGAGATCCCGAGCCAGGAGGTACGCGTCGACGAACCGTCGAGTTGCGGGGTCGTCGGAGTCGTAGGCGCGCGCCAGGTCGGGGGCGTTCATGCGAAGCTGCGACTCAATCCATCCAACATGACCGGCGAGCGAGTCGGCGGCGCTTCGGGCCTTGTCGAAGTACTCGGCGGCCGTGGTCATGTCGCCTTCCTCGAACGCATCGTACGCTCGTTCGAGAACCACGAGCTCGTAGAGCTCCGTCGAGGCCTTCTGTTGGGTCGCGTCGCGCTCGGCGCTTTCTACCCAGAGCTCGACCAGCGCGTGCTGAAGAGATTCCACCTCTTCGCGGTTGGCGGCACGAAGCGCACTGAGCACGAGGTACCGCCGCACGTGAACGTTCTTGCTTCGCCTATAGAGGTCGACGAGCCTTGCTTCGATCTCCTTCGCGTTCTCCTCGGTGAGCTGGTAGAGCGCAATCTCGATGTCGAGCGCACGGGCGAGCCTCGAGTCGTCGGGCACGGTCTTTCGTGCCGCCACGAGGCGACCCAGCCGCTCGCCTTCGGGTCGCCCGCGTTGAAGAAGGACGATGAAACCCTTGCTGTGCCGAAGCGCTTGAGTCGAGGAAGACCCCCGGTGAAGCGCGACCTCCTTCAAACGGGCTAGGCGCGTGTCGTAGTCCGCGAGCAGACCGTAGAAGTGATCGAATTGCTGATAGGCGAAGTCGAGCACCATCTCGTCTTCGACCCGGTCGAGCTCGACGCGTGCCAGGAGCTCTGCCGCCGTCGCCTTGTCGCCGAGGTCGCTGTAAATGCGGCTGAGTACCAACTGCTGGAGCGCCTCCGCGTCCGGCGAGTCGTTCACCGGAACCGCGCGCACCGCCTCGGTGAGGCTCTGTGACTGATCGACGTACTCTTCGCTGAATCGCCCGCGAGTGAGCGCTCGGTCGGCTCGTTTGTGCTTCGCGAGAAATACCATCAGGTCGGACCACCAGTCGGTTTCGCCGGCGCTGGCGAGGAGTTGGCTTCGTCGCTCCCCGTAGTAGATCGCCGCCTCGAACTCGCGGAGGTCGAGATGGATCTTGGTCAATACCTTGAGCTGTTTCGCCTGCTCCGCAGCGTCCCGCGCACCGACCAGCAGGTGCTGATGCAGCAGCAGGCGCCGCCACTGCCCGAGCACGGTTTCGGCCTCCGCAGCGATTCGGTCTTGGCTCCAGTCCGCCGGCACCGCACCGGTGGGTGGCAGCAGATAGATGTGAAGGTACTGATCGATGGCACAGGTGATGGCCATCACCTCGTCGCGGACCGATGGGTAATGGCAGTTCCATCGCGCGTTCGTCAGCTGCCGCGGCTCTCCGAACACGGGCGGTTCCTGCTCTCCGTCGAAAGGCACACGAAACAACACGCCGTTGTCGTCGCCGTCAATCACGCCGTCGCCGTTGGTGTCGTTCAGGAACTGAGAGAAATAGAGAAACGTTCCGTCGGGAGAGAATCGCGGGTAGCCGGACACGCCGGGAAGCTCCGGTTGGTAGCTGAACTCCTCGGCGCCCGTGTACGCGCGGCGAATTCGGATTCCATCCGCGTCTGCATGATTCGAGAAAGACACACCGACCTCGTCGCGAAGGCGCGAAAGCGGCACGTAGGCCACCCACCGTTCGTCGGGCGACACCGCCAGACCGACGACGTTCGCTTCCTTCTGTTCGGGTCGGCGCGAAAAGGCCCCATCGAGCAGCACGTGGTCGCCGTGAAGCTCCTCGCGCGTGAGTACCCCGAGGCTCCCGTCGCGCCTCCAGTAGATCTGCAGGTCGGCGTCGTCGGTGGCGCGACACTCTTCACGATCGTTTCGCGCCTTTCCGTTCTTCCGGATACGCCGGCGGCAGGCGTCTCCACGGGCGTCTCGCTCGTAGCGAATGTAGGCGAGCTCTTTTCCGTTCGGGCTGACCGCAGGCCACGTGATGTCGCCGAACGCCTCGAAGACGGGCTGGCCTGAAGAGCTGACCGGCGCCTGGACGAACAAATCGTAAGCGTTGAACTCGTCCGTGACGTAGTAGAGGTACCTGGCGTTCGGTCCGAGGACTCCCATGAAATGGTTGTGGTTGCCGATGGTGACTCGCCGCGGCCGAATTAGAGTCGGTGAGGGCCGTCGTGGGCTCGAGTCGTCTACGAGGCGCGCGCCACGCTTCGCGTTCCCGACGGACGGAAGCCCAAGAACCAGGGAGGCCGCGATCGCAAGTACGCACAGGGGCCGCGCGAGACCGTTCAGCACGTCTTCTGCGTCCATTCCGCGTCCGCTTCGATCCAAGTGCCGCAGCGAACTTGTTCGAGATGCACGGAGCGCCAAGCGTCTCGGACCTCCGCCGTGCTCATACGGGGCTCCTGGCTCGCGAGGTACTCCCAAACCTGGCGCCGATGCAGGTTGTTCCGGCTGGCCGCTCTCAGGAGCTCGCTGACTTCCACCGCGTCGTCGCAGGGGTCGGGCGTGTACTTGAGCAGGCCATCTTCCCCCTCTCCAAGGCACCCACGGAGCAACATCGCGTCGATGAACTGGGCGTCGGTCTCTGACACACGAAAGATCTCTAGGTCTGCACCGACCGCGGCGAGGCCCCCTGAGGTCGACACGATGGTCTCTCCAGAAACCGGGGAAGGATCGGGCCGCAACGCAGCGTCGGCACTCTCGAACTCCAGCACCGGGTATTCGCCAGCAGCCTGAATCTCGAGCGCAGTCCTGTTGTCGACCACCGCGATGGGAGGCGCCTTGATGCAGGCCGAAGAGGTCGCGGCGAGGGACACGAGAACGACGAATGTCACCAAGCGTAGGCGTGGCTGACTCATGGCGAGACCTCCGACGCTCGGCTCACCTGGGGAGCGTCTTCGATGTCGGGTGGGGGCTCTTGGTAGAGCAGTGAAGGCGAGAACACGCGCTCTAGGTACGGCTGCACGTACTGTTCGAGAAACGGGGTCACCGGGATTCCCCGAATCTCGTCGATTCGGATCGCGCCCGCGAGTCCTCCGAGGTCGATCTTGGTGTCCATCAGCCCCTCGTCGAAGTTGACCCGAACGTACTTAGGGTACCCAAACTTGAGACCGAGACGAACACGGTTGATGTCCTCGTCCTCGTGGTACGGGTCGACCGCATCGAGGATCGCGTAGAGGTGGTCCTTGCTGACTCGGACGATCTGCGCTTTGCCCTCGACGATGAGGGTGGTCGGAACGAACGACATGGCGAGGTTCGCGTCGAGGACCCCCTTTCCCTTCTCGACGCGCACACCGGTAAGGTGACCACGGAAAGCGACCTCGGGGTCGTCCCGGTTGAGGTTGGCCAAGAACTGACCTGTCACGAAGCCCTCGCGGTAGGCCGCGTGGATCTGATCCATCGTCACGGTGGACCCGGCAACGTGCATGTTCGCGGCAATGGGCCCGACGACTTCGGGCCCGACCTGAACACGGTCGACCGTGAAGAAACTGTCGCGTTCGGTGAAGGGATAGAGATCGAAGAAGCGCTTTCTCGCCATGGCGTTTGCCGCCCGCGATGGCACCACGAAGAACTCCGGCTCGGTGGCGAACTCTTGGTCGATCGGGATCTGCGCGTCGAGGTCGTCGATGACGACTCCGAACTGTGGCAGCTCGAGCACCACGTCGCGAAATCGTGCGGTCGCCAGCACGCGGTAGGTGTTGAGATCACCGGATTCGATTGTGAAGGGAACGCTCAGGGAACCCTCGCTGTGGGTTCGGTCGGTGCTGCGCCATCGGCTGAAGTCCTGCTCGAAGAGCCCGGTGACGTTGGCAGCCTCGCGTCCGTAGAGCGAGGCAACCTGGGGACATCCGACGGTCCCTTTGACGCATACCTCGGTTTCGCGCACCGCATCGCTCCAGCCCTCGTACGACGCTTGGGCCTCGAAGCGAGACCCGCCTGCCGGGTTCCGCCAGAACAGCTGCCGCACCGCATAGACCTGGGTTTCGTCCACGTCGGCGTCGACGCCAAACGAGACGTTGGCGACCGGATACTGAGGTACGTACGGTTGATCGAACTTGCTGAGCGATCCCCGGCTCTGGATCGTGAATGACGGCGCACCGTGAAGCGCCGCGTAGGCCACGTCGACTCCCTGCTGATAGCCGTAAATCGTCATGGGCTGTTTTCGATCGCCGTAGCGGGCGCGCGCGATTCGGGTGGTGACGTCGAACGAGCCCTTTCCAGGTGCCTCGTGGTTCGAGGCGACGGTCGTCGTGAAGTCCTTGAGCTCGTGCGTCAGCTCGAACCGAACGAGCTTCATCTCGTCGACTCGTAGCTCGGTTCGATGTGACCCGCGCGTCGTCCGGGCGGGCTCACGGGACATCGCGAGCGTTCCGTCCTGCTTCTCGCGGACGAGGCCGCGGAACCTCCCGCGACTCGAGAGAGAAAAGCCCCAGCGATCCGCGCGATGGCCGCCGTCGCCGAAGACGATCGCCCCGAGGAGCGGTCCAGCTTCGCTTCCAGAGGCTTCGAACACGTAGCGTGAGGTCGGGGCGTCGTGGGAGGCGGCCAGAAGCATCGTGGTGGGCTCTCGGCCGGCGATCGCAAGCTCGGCCTTGGCGTCGACCGCGGGTCGGCTCGCGTCAGCCTCCGCCTGAACCGCTAGCGTGGTGGGCGGCTCGCGACGAAATCGACCCCAGCTCACTTGGTCGGCCGTGACTTCGGCACCCAACGCGTAGTGGTCGGGCTTGGTCCGCGTGGCGTTCACTTCGATCGATGGCGCACGGAGCGAACGCTCTCCCACTTTCACGCGGTCGATCGAACCCTCGAGAGCGACCGACGGACTTCCGAGGTCGAGGTTCCAAAACGTGGGTTCCTTGGCACGAATGCGAAACACCGCGTCCTGAACTCGAACGGGATCCCCCTCCTTCGGGTTGACTGCGACGAAATCCACGGGGAGGGCGCCCTCGGCCAGGCTGTTCTCGAAGTCGACGTCGACGAGCATCGCACCCTTCGAGACCGCTGTGACGTCCCGAGTGTTTACGGTGAATCGTTCCACGGAAGTTCGGAGGGTTCCCGTTCCGCGGAGTCCCAGCATGCCGGTGTCGTGGGCACCGATGCCTTCGAGCTCGATGCCGAGGTCGAAGTCGCGAACCGTAGATCGAAAGCTCTGACGCTCACGCGCTCGAACCGTGTCGAACGCCAGGGCGACCGCGAGTGTCCCGACGTTCGCCGCAGGATCGGTCGGAGCGGAGATGGACGCTTCGATGCGTCCCTGCTCGACGGCAAGCTGTGCGGGGTCTTCGTCGTACTTCGCTTCGTCGAGGGTCGCCTCGAAGCGCGCCTCGCCGGCCACGACTCCTCTTGGTCGAACCTCGAGCCCCTCGATTCGATACTGCCCGACGAGTCCGGAAAGCGTCACGGTCTCGAGTGCCCATGGGAGCGACGGCACGTTGACGCTGCCCCGGCCGTCGACGTGGATACTGGAGAAGGCCGCCGCTTCGGCCTCGGGGTCGTGAAGGGCGGCGGTCACGTTGGCGACCAACGCTTCGTCGAGGACTGCGAGCTGGTCGACCACCGCGGTGGTCTTGGCCGCGGCCGGTTCGAAGTCGGCTTCGGCGTCCAGTACGAACAGCGACTCCACGGTTTGGAGCTCTGGGAAAAGGGTCTGATCGAGGAGGTCGACGCTGACATCGATCGCCACCTGAGAGCCCGAGGTGAGCTTCACCGCGATCATCGGAGACAGCCGCGCAGTCCCCGTGGGGCTCGCTCCGGGAGGCTCAATCACCGTCAGCGCGACGTGATCGTCCTGGTGCGGACGAATCGCGATCGACCCCTCAGGGTCTTCGCTCAGCGCGAGGCCGTCGGAGTAGAGACCAAGAGGCGCGAGCTCGGTCCGACGCGTAATCGTCCCCAAGGTCTGATCGGGGGGATCTGTGTCCGCATTCACAGCGTCCGGGCCTCCGCCCGCACCTCCGAGCTCCGCCGTCGTGGTGGCGACCTCGAGCGTGTGCAGGCGAATCGGTGCGAGGACGATCGGGCCAACGTCGATACCGAGACCACGAAGCGGTTCGAGGCTGTGCGAGATTGGGGCGCTCGGCTCGTCCGGTTCGTCCGTCGAAGGGAAGAGCTCGGAGAACGAGTTTCTTCCGTCGTCGGTCGCAACGACCGTCAGCGAAAGCGCGCCCCCGCGAACCTCCGGGACGACGATCTCGCCCGAGAGCAGTGGCCGAAACTCGAGCGGCGCGTGAAGCTCGTCGAGCCGCAGGAGGTCGTCGGCGTAAGGGCGGAGCGATTCAGGCGACGCGACGACGAGCCCTTTGGCGTGTATCCCCGAGAATGGCGAGAAGGCGAGTGCCTCGTAGCGGACCTCGGTTCCGACCAGGTCCGACAGCAGGCCTTCGACCGGGCCTTTGACCCAGCGATGGTCGAGGTTTGCAAGGACCCAGAGTGCGGCCGCGCAAACCACGAGCAGCGTCATCGCGAGGCCGCCGAGAACCCATGCAAGCACCCGCCACGGGCGACGGGATGCCGGACTCTCGGCGGAGGACATCGAGGGCTCGGGCGGGCTTTCGTCAGGCGGAACCATGGACCGGAGGGCTACCCTGCCGCGAAAACCCGGGGGGATCCAGCATTTCCGAGCGGATCCGCCCGTGCGCAGAAACCGCGCGCGTCACGCGCCCGACACGGACTTCGCGTCAGTGCCGGTGTCGTGGTCAAGCGGAGTAGGCGCGGACTTTGTCTTCGAGTTTCTCGATGACGGTTTCGGCCAGGTTGGCACCTCCGAGTCTCGACATCTGTTGGATGAGCGTCGGACTGGTCACGTTGACCTCGATGAGTCGACCCCCGATGACGTCGAGACCCACGAAGAAGAGCCCGTCGGCAACGAGCCTCGGTCCGAGCGCTTCGATGATGGCGCGGTCGGTGTCGTCGAGCTCAGCCGGCGCGGCGGATCCACCAACGTGCACGTTGCTTCGGTGGTCGCCTTGGCTCGGAACACGGGCCACCACGCCGAGAAGCTGTCCATCGACGAGCAGAATTCGCTTGTCGCCGTGCTCGTAGATCTCCGGCATGAGCGCCTGCACGATCACGTTTCGATCCTGGTTGCGTGTGACCGACTCGATGAGTCCGTTCAAATTGCTGTCGCCTTCGGCAAGTAGAAACACGCCCTCGCCACCGTGCCCATCGATGGGCTTGATCACGGCCCTGCCCCCCACGTCACCGAGGAACTGGAGAATGGTGTCTCGGTGGCTCGTCATGATCGTCGGCGGCGCAACCTCTGGGAAGAAATGCGCGTAGAGCTTCTCGTTCGCGGCCCGAAGCCCGCGAGGGCTGTTCACGACCAACGTGCGACCCGCGAGGTGATCGAGCGCGAGGGTGAGCCAGAGGTACTCGTCGGTGAAGGGCGGGTCCTTTCGAATGAACACGGCATCGACATCTGCGAGCCTCACGTCTTCCCGCTCCCCGAGTGTGATGGGCGCGGTCGCGTCGAGCTGCATGGTGGCCTGACGAACCCGCGCGACCACCTCGTCGCCTCGAAGCCCGACGTCCGCGGCGACGCAGTGGTCGACGCGGTGACCGCGAGCCTGCGCCTCGAGCATGAGGGCAAAGCTCGTGTCCTCATCGACGATGACGGTCGATACCGGATCCATCACGAATACGAAGCGCATCGCTGTCCGGTAGCATCCGTGATGGTTTGGAGGCAAGGTGGTGCGCCATGAAGACGTGGGGTACGGCACGGGTTGCCGTCGTAGGATTGGCGATCGTCGGGGCATGGGTGGCGGCGGGGGCCTTTGCCGAGGATGGCGCCTCATCCAAGGTTGAAAACGCGGCGGTCTTCACGTCGTACGCTGTGGCTGCCGACCAGCCGGCCGCATCGCGCGCAGGCGCCGAAGTGCTCGCCGCAGGCGGAAACGCGGCCGATGCAGCGGCAGCCACAATGCTCGCGCTCGGTGTCGTGAACCCTGCGAGCAGCGGACTCGGAGGCGGGGGCTTCGCACTCTACTATCGCGCCAGCGACCGGAGCGTCTCGTTCCTCGACTTCCGTGAGCGGGCGCCCGCAGCCGCGACGCCGACCATGTTCGAGAACGTTCCGGGCGAGCGACCTGCCGGACCGGCCGCCTCTCCTTCGCAGCTTGGGGGGCTCGCGGCAGGCGTTCCGGGTGAGCCCGCCGGCATCGCCGTGCTCGTGCATCGGTTCGGCTCGATGCCGCTCAGCGAGGTGATCGCACCGGCCCTCCGGCTCGCCGAGGAAGGCTTTCCCGTGAGCAAGGCAGTCGCCGCCATGGGGTCCGCGTTCGGCGTGCAGCTCGAACAGGACCCGGTGATGTCCACTTGGAACCTCACCGAGGGAGCCATCCTCAAACGACCGGCGCTGGCTCACGTCCTTCGCACGTTCGCAGCCAGTGGCGTCCAGGCACTCTACAACGGTCCGCTTGGCCGCGAGATGGCCGCTACCGTGCAGAAGCGGGGCGGCATCATGACCTTTCAAGACCTTCGCGAATACCGCGTGGTCAGTCGCACACCGCTCGAGGGAGACTTCTTCGGCTACACGTGGGTCACGGCGCCTCCCCCGAGCGCCGGTGGTTTCACGATGCTGCAGAGCCTTGCGATCCTCGAGAAGGCGATCGGGAGCTCGCCGACCTACGGCGACGCGTACCTGCATGCGCTCGCGGAGTCTTGGAAGGGGCCATTTCTCGACCGCCAGCGCTACTTCGGCGATCCGGCGCAGGTCATCCAGCCACTCGATCGAATGATGAGCCCGCAGCGAATCGACGGGCGGGCGGCGCTCGCGGGCGGTGACCAAGCGCATCCTACCGACGCCTACGACATGCCGATCGTCTGGACGACGGAGCCCACGACGACCCCGGACAACGCGGGCACCTCGCACCTCTGCGTGGTCGACTCCGAAGGCAACGTTGCCGCCGTCACCACCACGGTGAACCTCCCCTTCGGTGCCCGATTCACGGCCGCCGGAATCGTGATGAACGACGAGATGGACGACTTTGCGAGCGGCGTCGGCAAGTCAAACGCGTTTGGGCTCGTGGGTGGCGCGCCCAACCTCCCAGGCCCGCGAAAGCGGCCGGTCTCCACGATGTCCCCCACAATCGTGTTCAAGGATGGGCTTCCGGTACTCTGTGTCGGCGCCTCGGGAGGAAGTCGAATCGTGACGGCGACCGAGCAGGTCGCGATGAACGCACTCCTCTTCGGCGAAGACACGGCCCAAGCCGTGGCGCAACCGCGAATCCACCATCAGGGGCGGCCCGAGAAGCTTCGCGTGGAGAAGGTCGCTCCCCTCGACACCGGTCTACAGGACTCTCTCAGCAAGCGAGGGCATACCATCGATCCGATTCACAACGTGGCGAACGTGCAGGCGATCGAGATCTCCCGTGAGCCTTCTCTTACTCTGCAGGCGGTAAGCGACCCACGAAAAGGCGGGAGCCCCGCGGGCAAGTAGCTCCGTCAATCGGTGATGCGGACCAGCACCACCGTGATGTTGTCTTCACCACCGTTTTGGTTCGCCTCAGCCACGAGCGCCTTCGCAGCAGACTCGAGGTCGTCGTCGTTCTCGAGGACGACGCCCAGGATACGGTCGTCGGTCACCATGCCGTTGAGTCCGTCCGAGCAAAGAACGTAGGTATCTCCGGGCTCTACCTTCTCGAAGTAGAGGTCGACGGCAACGCCATCCTGCATGCCGAGAGCCCGCGTGATTACGTTGCTGGGGAGCTGGCTCTTCTGTTCTTCGGTGAGGTTCGGAATCGCCAGCATGTAGTCGTTCAAGAGCGAGTGGTCGCGCGTGAGCTGAGTCATGCTCCCCTCGCGCACCCGGTACGCTCGGCTGTCCCCTACGTGCGCGATGTGGATCCGATGATCGTCGCGCGTATAGAGGGCGCACACCACGGTGGTACCCATTCCTTGGACGGCCCGGTTCCGAGCCGAAGCCTGGAAGATCCGCTGATTGGCCACCTTCACCGCGGATACCAAACGATTTTGCTCGGTGGTCAGGCGCGAATCGAGCTCGATGGGCCACTCGGAAGGCTCGTCACCGAGCCCCTTGGTCGCGTCGAAAAACCCGGACATCTCCGCGGTCGCCATGCGACTCGCGATATCCCCCGCGCGATGGCCTCCCATGCCGTCCGCCACCACGAACAGGCGGTGCTTCGAAAGAACGCAATAGCTGTCTTCGTTGTGCTCTCGTTGAAGCCCAACGTCCGAGAGCCCTGCTGCGATGAAGTTCATGAAAGTCTACACACTCACCCGGTAGCGTGCCTGGCCTGTCTTTTGGCCTTCGCGGAACGAACGGGCAACCCGAATCGTCGTCTTCCGTGAGTCGACTATCGACCCGAGCCGACACCGGGCGCGACGAACGGTGGCAGCGTCGGCCATCCCGCCGAGGCATCTTGAAGGTACACGTACCGAGCGTAGTGGGTGGTGACGCGTCTCACGTAGTTCCGGGTTTCGTTGAACGGGATACGCTCTACGAATCGGTCGAGCTCCATCCGGCGACTCTCGCGAAGCCATCGCCGTACCCGCTGCTTGCCGGCGTTGTAGGCGGCAATACTCAACGGGAACACACCGTCGAAGTCGCTTGCGAGCGCGGCCATCTCCTCGATGCCGAGAGGGATGTTTTGGCTAGGCTGCTCGAGCAGCCTGCGCGTGGTCGGCGTACCCGCGAGTTTGGAGGCGACCTCCGGCATGAGCTGCATCAACCCCACGGCGCCCGCGCGACTCACTACGACGGGATTGTAGCCGCTCTCCTGCCGCATCGTGGCGTAGATCAGTGCACGCGGAAGGTCTCCGCGGTGCGCGTCGACGATGTCTTGCCACGGCATGGGATACGCCGCGTTCCACCACCAACGGTTCTCGGCCGGGTCGGTGTGGAGGAAAGCCATCTTCTTGCGGGCTACGCGCAGGCCGTCACGGTAGGCCCCGATCTCGTCGTAGAGCGTGGCCAAGAGCCGGATCCGATCGGGCTTCGGGTAGTCGTCGACGAGGCCCTTTTCGTGATCGGCAAGCCACCGAATCCCATCGCGATCGAGCCCGAGCCCCCGATAGACGACAAAGGTTTCGGGGAGCGCGAGCGCCACAGTTTCGTCGCTGGCAGCACCGCCCTCGTCCCGAGATTCGAAGGGATCGGGAGGCGTGACTCCCAAGCGCTCGAGTCTCGCGGCGGCAAGCACCGCGTACCAGTGGAGCGGCTCGACGTCGATGGCTTCTCGGTAGGCTTCGACGGCCTTCGGGCCCCGTCGGTAAGCGCGCCCGAGCCAGTAGAGCCCTCGCGCTTCGTCCATCGCGGAGGTGGCGAGTCGCGTGTACTGCTCGAGATAGCGTGCGGCCCGTGCGTAGCGCCTCTTCTCGAAAGACCGAAAGCCGAGCTCCCAAAGCGCCGAACGCCGCCACTTGCCGCGCACCTGGTTCTTTCCCTGAAGAAGACGGGCCATCTGGACTTCCCCGTTCTTGCGACCCATCCGAATCTCGAGCCAAGCCGCGAGGAACCGGGCTTCTGGAGCACGACGGCTTCTCGGATACCGCTTCGCAAAGGCGCGATAGGCGCGTACTGCACGCGCATCCTGATCGGCGCGGGAGAGTGCGCGGGCGGCGTGGAAGGCGTCTTCGGTGGCGTACTTCCCGCGTCGCTCTGCGGAAGCGCGAAGTACGCGCGCTGCCTCGTCGTACCGGGTGCGCATGCGGAACAGCGCCATGCCGAGCATGTGAAGCCGGCGCTCGTCGAGAGCGTCGTTCGGCGGCACGGTTTCGAGAAGCTCGACGGCCTTCCCGAAACGGCGAGCGTCGACGAACGACTGCGCACGGTCGAGTCGGTCTTCGTCGGTGGGCTCGAACCGTTCGACCATGCGGGCGGCGACGTCGCGCTGCTGCGGCGCCACAGCCAGGATCCAGGCGCGGCGGGCGACCTCCTCGGCGTCTTCAGTTCTTCCGAGCCGTGCGTAGACGTCTCCGAGCATCACCAAGAGAGCCACCTGGTCGGTCCCTTCGCGCCGGCGCCGTGTCAGCCGTTCGAGTTCGGTGGCAGCCTGTTCGAACTCGCCGAGCTGAATCGCGCAGTCGGCGGCAATCACACGATCGTGTCGAGTCACCGCTGCATCGCCCGAGTCGGTTCCGAGCAGGACCGGACGCGCGTCGGCGCAGTCCCCGCAGCGAGCCGCCGCGATGGCCCAACGTCGGCGCGAGTCGACGCGAATGTCCTCGGGAAGCGACGGCGTGCTCTCCGAAAGCGCCTTCTGCGCGTCGCACGGTCGGCCGACCTCGAGAAGAAGTCGCCCCTCCAGGTAGCGAACGGCCGAATCGTCGCGCTGACTTTCGGAGAGCGAGCGAATGCCAACGAGAGCCTCCTGGTCCTGCCCCGTTCGCACCAGTGCCGCGACCGATTCCAGATCGCTTGCTGCAACGGCCACGACGCAGACGAACCACGCCAGCCCAGCCCCCACGGAGAGAAGACGCACCGTGAGACTCAATCTACCACCGATGGCCGCCGGCGCAGGGCGATTGGCGCCGGATGAGTCGGTCCCGTATGCTCGCCCAGCTAAAGATGCGACGGCTGTTTATTGTTCTTGGACTTTCTTTCGCTTGGCTGGGCCTTGCCGCTTGCCAGCCGAACATTGGCGATAGCTGCGGTGGCTCTCGCGACTGCTCGGCAACCGGCGAACGCCAGTGCGATCTTTCACAGCCGGGCGGCTATTGCACGGTTCGGGGATGCGACCCGGATACTTGCCCGGACAACGCCATCTGCGTCGAATGGCGATTCAACCCGACGCGGACGGCCGAAACCTGGTGCATGAGAGGGTGTAGCAACGACGGCAACTGCCGAACCGGAGCCGGCTATCTGTGCGTGCAGCCCAGCGAGATCACGCTCGACGGCGAGCGCAACGGTGACTTGTGCCCGCCGCTCCCAGTCGACGAGCAGCTCGCCCGCGTCATCGACCTCGAGTCTGAACGCTCCCTCTCGTCGATTTGCGCGGCGGTGGACGAAGGGGCGCCCTGCGGGTCGGTGAGCGAAGAATCCGACAGCCTCGAGCCATAGAAGTAGTATGGGCCCGGCATGTCTCCGGGTTTGATGCGCTACCTGGCGGGCCGGCTGGTGCGCGCTCTACTGACGGTGATCGGGCTCGTCACGATCGTGTTTCTGCTGGTGCGGTTGATCCCCGGGGACCCGGTCGAGGCGATCCTCGGAGACCAGGCCGGGCCTGAGGAGAAGGCCGAGCTTCGCCGATCGCTCAACCTCGACCGGCCGATCGGCCAGCAGTACGTATCGTTCGTTGGTGAGATGCTCGACGGCACGATGGGCACGTCGTTCCGTCGGCCCGACCGCTCGGTGTGGTCGCTCGTCAAGGAGGTGTTTCCCGCAACGCTGGTGCTCGCCATCGCCGCTTGGCTCGTGGCGTGGCTGGTCGCAATCCCGCTCGGCACGCTCGCCGCAGCGCGCGTGGGTCGGCTGCCGGACAAGCTCGCTTCGACCGTTGCGGTCCTCGGGCTCGCGATCCCCAACATCTGGCTCGGCCCGCTTCTGATTCTCGCGTTCGGGGTGAAGCTGAGGTGGCTTCCGCTACCGGGGGACGACCTCGCCGGGCCCGAAGCGCTGATCCTGCCAGCGATCACGATCGGAACTGCGCTGGCTGCCGTCCTCACGCGCCAAACCCGCGCCGCGATGATCGAGGTGCTCTCGCTTCCGTACATCACGGCTGCCCGAGCGCGCGGCGTCCGACGAACGACCCTCTTGCTTCGGCACGCGCTTCGAAACGCGCTCTTGCCAGTGATGACGATCGGCGCCGCGCAGCTCGGGGCGCTGCTTTCCGGCACGGTGGTCACCGAAAAGATCTTCGAACGACCCGGTCTCGGGACGCTGTTTCTCGAGTCGTTCTTCGCGCGCGACATCCCCGTCGTGCAGGGGTGCGTGCTGGTCATCGCGGTGATCTACGTCGCGGTGAATCTACTGGTGGATCTGACCTACGGGGTCATCGACCCGAGGGTGAGACTCTCGTGACCGCGGTTCGTAGAGGGCTCGCTCGGACGCCGGTCGGGCTGATCATCGTGATCGTGTTCTTCGTTCTCGGTGTCATTG
The DNA here is from genome assembly GCA_039177115.1 of Myxococcota bacterium. Classification (GTDB taxonomy): domain Bacteria; phylum Myxococcota_A; class Polyangia; order Polyangiales; family Houyiibacteriaceae; genus SG8-38. Next base: position 22,346 of record JBCDFZ010000017.1, on the reverse strand, counting down.
GGCCATCGATCGCGCCCTACGATCCGCTCGCGATCGACCTCGCCCACGAGTACGAACCGCCCTCGCGCGCACATCCACTCGGCACGGGGGACAACGGAATCGACATTTTGAGCGCCCTTCTCTACGGCGCTCGACTGGCGGCCATCGTCGGCGTGGTGGTGGTGGGAATCTCCGTACTGATCGGAACGGTGCTCGGAACGTGGGCGGGATACTTCGGCCGCATGACCGACCACGTAATCACCGGCGTGGCCGACTTGGTGCAGGCGTTTCCCGCCATCGTGCTCAACATCGCGGTGCTGGCGCTCGTTGCGAGACCGGGGCTCGGGCACCTGATCGTCGCCCTCGCTGTCAACGGTTGGGTGCTCTACGCTCGGCTTGCACGCGCCGAGACCCTGTCACTCCGAGAGCGTGAGTTCGTGCAGGCGGCCCGCGCGCTCGGCGTGCCCACGCCCCAGGTGCTGCGGCGTCACGTCGTTCCGAACCTCCTCGGTCCCCTCGTAATTCAGGCCACGACGGGTCTCGGCGTGGTCATCCTGGCCGAGTCGACGCTTTCGTTTCTGGGGCTCGGGCCCGGAAAAGCGGTGTCGTGGGGGGCGCTTCTCGACCAGGGAACCGCCGTGCTTCTGCGTTTTCCGCACGTGGCGCTGTTCTCCGGTGGCGCCATCGCGCTGACGGTGCTGGGTTTCAATCTGACGGGGGATTGGCTTCGGGACCGCTTGGATCCACGAACTCGGTAGACGATGCCCGAGCTGCCCGACATCGAGCTCTACCGACACGCGCTCCGTGGGCACGTGGTGGGAAAGCCGCTGCTCGGCATTCGACTCGCGTCGCCGTTCTTGGTGCGTTCGGTGGACCCGCCGGTGAAGTCGCTCGAAGGGAAAACGATTCATGACGTGCGTCGGCTCGGGAAGCGTCTCGTGTTCGTATTCGACGACGACCTCTTCGTCGTGCTTCACCTGATGATCTCTGGACGCCTTCGATGGAAGAAAGCCGGTGCGAAGATTCCGGGGCGCATGGGTCTTGCGGCGTTCGACTTCGAAGACGGCACGCTGGTGCTCACGGAAGCGAGCAAGAAGAAGCGGGCCGCGCTCTACGTGTGCCGCGGAGAGGCGTGCGTGCGCGAACACGATCCTGGAGGCGTCGAACCTCTCGAGGTCGACTTCGAAGGCTTCAAGGCGGCGCTCACCGAACACAACCACACCGTGAAGCGAGGGCTCACCGACCCGCGAATCTTCAGCGGCATCGGGAACGCGTATTCCGACGAGATCCTTCTCCGCGCGAGACTCTCCCCGTTGATTTGGACGCAGCGGCTCGACGACGCGCAGCTGAAGGCTCTCTACGAGGCCACGCAGGAAGTCCTTCGCGAATGGGTCGACCGGCTCATCGCGCAGCACGGCGACACGTTCCCCGACAAGGTCACGGCGTTCCGGCCCGAAATGGCCGCCCACGGCAAGTACGGAGAGCCGTGCCCCGTGTGTGACGATCCGGTGCAGCGGATCGTGTTCGCCGACCGAGAAACCAACTACTGCCCCACCTGCCAAACCGGAGGAAAACTGCTCGCCGATCGGTCGCTTTCCCGCGTGCTGAAAGGCGACTGGCCCCGATCGTTCGAGGCGCTGGAGGAGCTCAAGAAGGGCGGTCGCTGAAGGTAAAAAACCAGGTACCATCCTCGTAAATTGCTGAATTGCTTTGATTAATTACTTTCCTTGATACTGCTTTTTTGTTCAGTATACTGGATGGTCCCATGTCTTCCGGGACCGTCGAAGCCAAGGTGATCACACTCGAGACCGCGCCCGACGCGCGCCGCGAGCTCGAGGCCCCCAACCCAGAGTCGACGCTGCCCCTCGGTGCCCTGCTGCCACCCGCGCGGCTGGTCGAAGTGTCGGGTCAGCATGCGTGTGCGCGGACCACCACCGCGGTGTCGTGCGTGATCCATGCCCAGGCCCAAGGAGAGCTCGTGGCTTGGGTGCAGCCGCGCGATGGTGCGCTGTTCCCTCCGGACCTCGACGCGGCGGGCGTCGACCTCGACGCGCTGGTTGCCATTCACATCCCGCGTGACGCCGGCCCGGTCGCGCTTGTACGCGCAGCCGAGTGGCTCGCGCGGTCGGGTGCGTTTGGCCTCACCGTGATCGACCTGACCGACGCGCTTCCCGCTGGGTCGTCGGCCAACTGGCAGGGTCGTCTTCAGGGCGTGCTGCGCCAGTACCAGGGGCGCGTGCTCCTGCTCACGTCCACCACGTGCGACGAACCTTCGTCGGGCCCGTTGGTAGGCCTTCGCATCGAACCGCAGCGCGGCGCACTTCGAAACAACCGCTTCGAAGTTCACGCGCGCGTCCTCAAAGACAAAATCGGGTTGGCCGCCGGGCCGTCGCCGGTTTGCTCGAGAGCGCCCGCCGGACTGCGAGGTGCACCATGAGGCGCGTGGCGTGCGTGCTCTTGCCCATGCTGCCCATGCAGATCCTGCTTCGGCAAAAGCCGGCATGGCGTCAGTCGCCCGTGGCCGTTGTCGACGACCCCGGGCCCAACGGGCGCATCACGCATCTCAACGCGCGCGCGCGCTCCCACAGGCTGCGCATCGGCATGCGGCAAACCGTGGCGCGCGACCTCCTCCCCAACCTTCATACCGCGGTCGTGTCGGCCGAACAGGCCGAGGCCGTCGTTCGCGACCTGGTCTCCTCGCTTCAAACCTTTTCACCGAAGGTCGAGGCGATCGATCACCCGGGCGCCTTTCACGTCGATCCGGAAGGGCTTCAGCGGCTCTACGGCGGGTACCGCAACTGGGCCACGTGCATCCATCGCTACCTCCGAGCGCGTCATTGGCAAAGCGCCGTGACGGTGGGCTTTCACCGCTATCGCGCGCTGGCCGTAGCGTCGCTCGAGCCCTGCGTCACGGTCCTCAAAAACCCCGATCAGGAAACCGAGCGCGCCAACCAAACCCCGCTCGACGAGTTCGCGCTGCCGGGCGACGTCTGCGAAAATCTCGCCGCCCTCGGCATCGAAACCCTCGGCGACTTCATGGGGCTTCCTCCGGGCGAGCTTCAAAGCCGCTTTGGAGAAGCCGCCCGCGCGCTCCACGATCAATTTTCCGAAGGCCTTCAGCTTCCCATTCAGCCGCACGCCTTCGACGAGCCCGCGCGCATCTCGTTCCAAGTCGAACCTCCCGACGACGACCAGCACCGTCTGCTGTTTGCCGTGAAGGGCGCGCTCCACTCGCTCCTCCATCAAGTGCGGGCGCGCGGCGAGGCGGTCGAATCGCTCGACCTCACCCTTCATCTCGAGCGCGCCCCCGTGCACCGAGAACACGTCGAGCCGGCGTCCCCCACGCTCGACCTCATGCTGATGCTCGAGCTCATTCGGCTTCGCCTCGGAGAAGTGGAGCTCGGTGGCGCCGTCGAAGAGGTCGACATCGTGGCCAACACCGTGCGCGCACAGCATGAGCAGGGCGCACTTCCCGGCCACCAATCGGTGCGCGATTTCGGTGCCGCGCATCGTGCGCTGGCTCGCATTCGGGCAGCCTACGGCGAGCAGTCGGTCACACGGGCCTCGCTTCGCGAAGCGCACCTCCCCGAGGCCTCGTTTGCGTGGGAGCCCATTCAACGAACGGCCCTGCCCTCGAACGCTTCGTCCGACAACCCCGCCATGATTCGCCGCGTTTTTGCACGCCCCAAGCCGCTGCCGCCCCGAAAGCCCGCCGAACCCGAAGCCGGCCCGTCGCTCTCGAAAAACCAGGCCATCGAGCACCTCTACGGCCCGTACCGCGTGAGCGGAGGCTGGTGGAAGCGCCTGGTCGAGCGCGACTACTACTACGCCGAAACCGACCACGGCGATCTGCTTTGGCTCTTCTACGACAGGCCGCGCAAACGCTGGTTCCTTCACGGAGTCTTGGATTGAGCGTTCCATGGGCACCTACGTTCCGTTGTGGGTCAAAACGAACCACAGCTTTTTGGAAGGCGCGTCGTTTCCGGAAGAGCTGGTCGAACGGGCCCATCAGCTAGGCCTTCCCGCCATCGCCATCACCGATCGCGACGGCGTCTACGGCCTCGTGCGCGCCCACATGCGCGCCAAAGACCTCGGCATTCGCATCATCCCGGGCGCTGAGCTCACACTCGACGTCGACGGTGTCTCGCACTCGGTGGTCGCGCTCGCCAACACGCGCCGCGGCTACGCCGATCTCTGTCGCGCGCTCTCACTCGGCCACGCGCGGTGTGAAAAAGGACAGGCGCTCGTGCATCTGTCAGACCTCGATCCGGTGCGCGACGTGTCGTTTCTCGGAACTACGCCGGAGTCGCTCACGGCCCTGAACACTCATCAGCATCACGCGCTTCACGCTCTCATCACGCGTCATCTTCGCGACCACGAAAACCCCAACGAGCGGGCGCTCCGAGAGGCGGCGCGCGCACTCGGCGTGAAGGTGGTGGGCGGCCAAGAGGTGCTCTACCACGACCGGTGCCGGCGCCCCCTTCAAGACGTTTTAGCGTGTATTCGCGGGGGAAAAGTTCTTTCCGAGGCCGGGCACACCATCCGCGGGAACGCCGAGCACGACCTCAAGCCGGCCGAGGCGATGGCCGAGCTGTTCCGCGACGATCCGGCGAGCCTAGTCCACACCCGGGCATTGCTCGACGCCTGCGAGTTCTCTCTCGACGACGTTCGCTACCGCTATCCCGAAGAGCGCCTCCCCGACGGACAAACCGAACAGAGCTGGCTGCACGCACTCACGTACCAAGGCGCGCGCAATCGCTATCACGGCTCCATCCCAAACGATGTGCGCTCTCAGCTCGAGCGCGAGCTGTCGATCATTCAGCGGCTCGACTATGGCGGCTACTTCCTCACCATGCACGAGATCGTCCAGTTCTGTCGCGCGCAGGGGATCCTCTGTCAAGGCCGAGGGAGCGCCGCCAACAGTGCCGTGTGTTTTTGTCTCGGCATCACCGCGGTCGACCCGGTGCGCATGGACCTGCTGTTCGAACGGTTCCTGAGCGTCGAGCGCGCCGAACCGCCCGACATCGACCTCGACATCGAACACGACCGTCGCGAGGAAGTGATCCAGCACGTGTATCAAAAGTACGGGCGCCGGCATGCGGCGATGGTGGCCAACATCATTCGCTATCGCATCCGCTCTGCGGTGCGCGACGTGGGCAAGGTGCTCGGCCTCGCGCGCACCGATCTCGAAACGGCCACGCGGCTCCTCCGTCACCGTGACGACGTGCTGAACCCAACGCTCCTTCGGGAGGCCGGGCTCGACGAAGACGCCCCCGCCACTCACCACCTGTGGTCGCTTGCCTCCCAAATACTCGATTTTCCTCGGCATTTGTCGATTCATCCGGGCGGTTTTCTGCTCGGTCATCGGCCGGTCGACGAGATCGTGCCGATCGAGCCGGCCACCATGGAAAACCGCACCGTCATCCAGTGGGACAAGTACGACGTCGAAAACCTCGCCCTCTTCAAGGTCGACTTACTCGGGCTCGGTTCGCTCACGTGCATCCATCATGCGTTCGATCTCCTGCATGCCCACAAAGGCCAGTCGTTCGACATGGCCACCGTGCCCGCCGAGGACCAGGCCACCTACGACATGGTGTCGACGGGCGACACGGTCGGCGTCTTTCAGATCGAAAGCCGCGCACAGATGGCGATGCTTCCAAGGCTACGGCCGAGCACCTTCTACGACCTCGTCATCGAAGTGGCGATCGTGCGCCCAGGTCCGATCCAAGGCGACATGGTGCATCCGTATCTTCGTCGTCGAAAGGGAGAAGAACCGGTCGACTATCCGCATCCGAAGCTCGAGCGCATTTTGAAGAAGACGCTCGGCGTTCCGATCTTTCAAGAGCAGGTGATGAAGCTCGCCGTCGAAGCGGCGGGCTACACACCGGGCGAAGCGGACCAGCTCCGTCGCGACATGGCCGCGTGGCGACGGTCGGGGCGCATCGAAAAGCACCGCGAGCGGATGGTTCCGCGCATGATCTCCGAGGGGATTCCCGAGGAATTCGCCGAGCGCGTATTCTCCCAAATTCGCGGCTTCGGCGAGTACGGCTTCCCGGAGAGCCATGCGGCGTCGTTCGCCCTGCTCGCGTACATCACCGCCTGGCTCAAGCGCCACCACCACGAGGCCTTCACGTGCGCGATCCTCAACGCACAGCCCATGGGCTTCTACACCCCGGCCACGCTGGTCGAAGACGCCAAGCGGCACGGCGTCGAAGTGCTTCCCATCCACATCAACCAAAGCCAATGGAACTGCACCCTCGAACCTGCAGAAGAAGCGCCGTTGCCTTCATGGAAGCTCCGGATGGGGCTTCGGTATGTGAAAGGGCTCGGGGAGATCGAGCGCGAGAAAATCGCGCAGGCTCCGGGGCCGTTTCCAAACCTCGCGACGTTCGTACGCGAGACGCGCCTCAACAAAAAGGCCCTTCATGCGTTGGCGGAAGCCGGGGCGTTCGAGTGCTTCGGGTTCAATCGACGCGACGCGATCTGGCAGGTGCGAAGCCTCTCGCGTTTCGTCCAAGACTCCCTTCCGCTCGAACCCGCTTCGAGTCAGATCTCGTTCGCCTCGCTCGTCCGTGAAGACGAGGTGATCTGGGACTATCGGTCGAGTCATCACAGTGCGCGCGGTCATCCCATGCGCGGGCTTCGCGAAACGCTCGAATCGCGACGGTTTCCGAATGCCGAGCACGTCCGGAACGCCGACCATGGACACCAGACGAGCTACGTCGGGATGGTGATCTGCAGACAGCGCCCGGGCACTGCATCCGGCGTCACGTTCTTCACGCTCGAAGACGAAACGGGTTTCGTCAACGTCGTCGTGTGGCGCAAGGTGTTCGACGACTACGCGACGGTGGCCAAAACCGCTACCCTGCTCGGCGTCACGGGCGAAATCCAAAAAGCCGACGGTGTGGTTCACCTGATTGCGAAGTCGCTATGGATCCCCGACATCACGCTCGCCAATCATGCGCCCAAGTCGCGCGACTTTCACTAGGGCTCAGCCGAACGCAACCTGCAGGAGCTTCACCACCCAGTACGCCTCAATCGCCAACTGCACCGTAAAGAACGTGACGCGCACGGTAATCGCCGCGTTGCTGGTCGATACCAAGTGCGTGAGCGTCTGGCCGACGCGCGCCCCAAACACCCAAAGCGCCAACGGGTCGGTCACGTCGGTGTGACCGGTGACCATCGCGGCAAGCACGATCGCAGCGAATATCGGGAGGTTTTCGACGCAGTTGGCGTGCGCCCGGTTGATCCGCACGTGAAAGGCGTTGACGTCGCTACCGTCGGGGCGAAACTCTGCGCTCTCCCGTTTGTTCACCAGGAAGATCCACGATCGCAAAGACACGATCGCGATCACCAACAAGACGGTCCACCCTGCAAAGGCGATCAGGGCGATCGCTGAATTCGACATCATGACCTCCGTCAACTTCGGATGTTACTCGAGCTGCATTTCTGGCTCTTCGCGCCGCGGGTGCAAGTCCTCGCGGGCGATGGTTCGGACGCACGCGTTCCATCGGAGAATCGGATCGTCCACTCCTGGCGGCTTGAGCTTCTCCGCCCGCTCGTAGTGCATCATCGCCTCGTGAAGCCCCTCGTACGCAAACGTTCGCGCGATGCCGCCCTGCGTGAGATGCGCGCGCCCCTGCCGTTCTGCGACCAAACCACCGTAGTACTCCCGCTCGTAGTCGGTGGGTAGCTTCCCGACTTGTTCGAGCGCACGCCGCGCGGAGTGAGTGCCACCGCCGCCGACGAACTGATCGGTGAGCGCCAGAATCAGCGTGATGCGAGCACGAACGTTCCCTTGGTCGACCGCGAGCACGTCGAGCGAAATGCTCTCGGCCTGCTCCGGGTCGTTCAGCAAGCGGTAGTGTTCAGCCCTCTCGACGGCGCGAGCCACTGCGTCTCGTGAGATCGTCTTCAAAGGGAAGCGGTCTGTCATCTTGGCCTCCACTACTTGCCGGACTGCTCTTCGGCGCGCGTCTTAGTTCGAAGTTTACGACCGGCAAACAGTCGCGCCACCCGTGCAAGCGGATCATAGTAGCGATCGACGACCCGCTCCTTGAGGGGAATGATGCCGTTATCCGTGATGTTGATGTGTTCGGGACACATCTCGGTGCAACACCGCGTGATGTTGCACATGCCGGACCCGTACTCCTTCTTGATTTCGGGAATCCGATCCTCTTCGTCGAGCGGGTGCATCTCGAGGCTCGCGAGCCGAGCCATGAAGCGTGGGCCGACGAACGCGTCTTTGCGATCCCGGTCGCGAACGACGTGACAGACGTCTTGGCAAAGGAAGCACTCGATACACTTGCGAAACTCTTGCACTCGGTCGACGTCTTCTTGGTACATCCGGTGCTCGCCGTCGGCGCCGCGAGGCGTTGGCTTGAAAGGCGCGATACGCTTGTTCTGCTCGTAGTTCCACGAAACGTCGCTGGCGAGGTCTTTGATGACCGGGAACGCCTTGAGCGGCTGAACCGTGATCGTTTCGGTGGATTGGAAGATGTTCATTCGCGTCATGCAGGCAAGCCGCGGCCGACCGTTGATCTCCATGCTGCACGACCCGCACTTTCCGGCTTTACAGTTCCAACGAATGGCGAGGTCGTTCGCCTGCTTCGCCTGAATGCGATGGAGCACGTCGAGAACGACCATACCCTCGTCAACCTCTTCGTCGTACTGCTTGAACTCACCGCCCTGCGAGTCGCCGCGCCAGATCCGAAAGGCTCGTTGGGTCATCCGATCTTTCCTCCTTCGAGATCCTCGAGCGTTGCATGGGCGACGGCCGCAAGAGCGGGGGGAGGGTCAGGTCGGAGTACCTTTTCGACCTGCATCTCACCGTTGGCGCCCTTTCGAGACACGATGTTGAACTTGGCGCACTCGTCGCGCTCGCCTTCGAAGTCGAGCCGTGTATGGGCACCCCGGCTCTCCTCACGCATGTGCGCGGCGCGGGCGACCGCCTCCCCGACGACCAGAAGCGACTTCACGGACAGCGCTTCATGCCAACCCGGGTTGTACTGGCTCGCGCCGAGCGCTTTGAGGTTCTTGGCACGGCCCTTCAGCACACCGAGCTGCTCCACCGCTGCTTCGAGCTCCGGGCCCGTGCGGACGATCCCGACGTTGCGGCTCATCACCTCCTGGATCGCTTCATGCAGAAGGTACGGGTTCTCGCCGGACTCTCGGTTGAGGACGTCGGTAGCGTCGCGATACGCGGCTTTCACCTGGTCGTCATCGGCGCGCGGCGTCGACGAAAGATCTTCGAGATAGTTCGCGACACCTTCACCGGCGAGCTTCCCGAACACGATGAGATCCGAGAGCGAGTTTCCGCCGAGCCGATTCGCACCGTGAAGACCGGCCGCACACTCCCCGCAAGCAAACAGCCCAGGGACGTTGGTCTGCTGGGTGTCGGCGTCGACTCGGATTCCGCCCATGAAGTAGTGGAGCGTCGGGCCAACCTCCATGGGCGTGGTGGTGATGTCGACCTCGGCCAGCTCTTTGAACTGGTGGTACATCGACGGGAGCTTCCGTCGGATGTAGTCGGCGGGTCGACGCGACGCGATGTCCAAGAACGCTCCATCGTGAGGCGAGCCACGTCCGGCCTCGACCTCGGCACGAATCGCGCGTGCCACTACGTCGCGCGTGAGGAGCTCCGGCGGACGACGCGCGCTCGGATCGTCGGGCCACCGGTCGGCCTCCATGATCGTGTCGGCGGTCTCCGCCGCAAAGCGCTTCGGGATGTAGTTGAACATGAAGCGCTCGCCCTTGTTGTTCTTCAGGATCCCGCCGTCACCGCGCACACCTTCGGTGACCAGCGTTCCGCGCACCGACGGAGGCCAGACCATCCCCGTCGGGTGAAACTGCGTGAACTCGAGATCCATCAGTTCGGCGCCCGCCTCGTAGGCGAGCGCCGCCCCGTCGCCGGTGTACTCCCACGAATTGCTGGTCACGAACCAGGCTTTGCCGCCGCCCCCGGTGGCCATGATCACGGCGGGCGCGCGGAACAGCACGAACCGGCCCGTGTCGCGCCAATACGCAGCGACGCCCGCGATGCGTTCGGAGTCGAGCAGCAGTCGGAGCGCCGTGCACTCCATGTGAAAGTGAATGCCTTGGTGGACGCCGTGATCTTGAAGGGTCCGAATCAGTTCGAGGCCGGTGCGGTCGCCGACGTGGGCAAGGCGCGGGTATCGGTGCCCTCCGAAGTTACGCTGGCTGATGAGCCCGTCTGGGGTTCGGTCGAAGACGGCGCCCCACTCCTCGAGCTCTCGCACACGCTCGGGCGCGTGCTTCGCGTGAAGCTCGGCCATGCGCCACTGGGTCAGGAACTTCCCACCGCGCATGGTATCGCGGAAGTGGATCTTCCAGTTGTCGCGACGGTCGACGTTGCCGAGAGACGCCGCCATGCCTCCCTCGGCCATGACCGTGTGCGCTTTACCGAGAAGACTCTTCGACACCACACCGGTGTTGAGCCCGCGTGCGCTGCATTCGATGGCCGCGCGAAGCCCCGCACCCCCTGCACCGATCACCAGAACGTCATGTTCGAAGGTCTGAATCTCGCTGACGTCCATCGTTCTCAGTTCCAGGTGTTCAAGTCCGTGATGACGCCCATCGAGACGAGGCGTACGTAAAGGTCGGTGAAGCCAACCCAGAAGAGGCTCATCCAAGCGAACCGCATGTGGCGTTCGTTGAGCCAGCTGGACCGCTTCCACGCGCGATACCGGACCGTGTTCTTACCGCACGACATACAGTCGAAGCCCCCGCCCACCAGGTGACGAAACGCGTGGCAGCCGAACGTGTACCCCGCCAGGAGCGTGGCGTTCACCAGCAAAACGAGCGTGCCCACACCCACCCCGAACTCCCCGTTCCGGAAGAACGCGATGAACGCGTCGTAGTAGAGAATGAAGATGTAGAGCACCGCGAAGTAGAGCGCGTAGCGGTGTAGATTCTGGAAGATCAGCCAGGCCGTCTCGCCGCGATAGGCACGCTTCTCGGCGACTGGGTTGACCGCGCACGCAGGCGGCGAGCCGGTGAACGCCCGGTAGTACGCCTTTCGGTAGTAGTAGCAGGTGAACCGAAACGCCCCGGGGAAGAACAAGATCAACAAAGCCGGCGAAGCCGGCAGAAAACTCGGCCACCAGCTCGGCCAGGCCCCGATCCACGTATGCGAAAGCGGCGCTGAACCCGCAATACCCGTATCGCTCAGCAGCACGGGCGAGTAGAGCGGGCTCAGGTACGGATCCGCGTAGTAGTGGTTCCCCTGAAACGCAGCCCAGGTGGCGTAGATGATGAAGGCCGTAAGCCCGAGGAACGTAGCCGACGGACCAACCCACCAGCGATCGGTTCGAATGGTGGCTGCGGGCCCCGTCGGGTAGCCGCCCACGACGTCGAGTTGCCTAGTGGCCATGGGTCCGGCCGACTATAACGTTATCGGTAAGCCGGCTCCAAGGGCTTTCCCGCCAACGTTCGCTAAAGTGCGCCGGGTGCAGACGCTGATCCTCACGCGCGCCGACGTCGAAGCGCTTGGCTCGATGACACTTGCAGTCGACGCCGTAGAAGGGGCGTTCACCGCATTCGGACGCGGCGAAGGCACGATGCCGCCGAAGATCTACCTTTCGGTGGCGGAAGGGAGCGGAGACTTCCGCGCAATGCCCGCGGCGCTGGGCGATCGCGCGGGGATCAAATGGGTCAACGTTCACCCGGCCAACCAGGCGCGGGGCGACCTGCCGACGGTCATGGGGACTTTCATTCTGAACTCGCCCGAAACGGGGTTCCCGCTTGCCGTGATGGATGCGACCGCATTGACCGCACTGCGAACGGGAGCCGCGGGCGCCGTCGCATCGAAGCACCTCGTTCGGCAACCTCCCGCCACAGTCGGATTCATCGGGGCCGGGGTCCAGGCGCGCACCCTGCACGACGCGCACCGCGTCGTGTTCCCGAACTTCGACGCCGTGATTCACGATCGCGACGAAGAAGCGGCCAAGCGACTCGCCGCGACCATCGGCGGGCGTACCGGATCACTGGCCGAGGCGGCGAGGGCTGACGTCGTGTGCACCGCGACCCCGTCTCGCAAGCCGTTCCTCGGGGCCGACATGGTGAAGCCCGACGCCCACATCAACGCTATGGGCGCCGATGCGCCTGGCAAGCAGGAGCTCGAAACCACCCTACTTCGTGGGGCGGCCGTGTACGTCGACGATATTCACCAGGCGGCCTCGAGCGGCGAGGTCAACGTCCCGTTCAAGCAGGGCGCGCTGACGGAAGACGACCTTGCGGGGTCGCTCGGGGAGATCGTCGCTGGCGTGCTAGCGCCGAACCACGACGGGGTGACCGTCTTCGACTCGACGGGGCTTGCCGTGCAGGACCTCGCGCTGGCCGCGGCTATCTATGATGCCGCAAGAGAGCGTGGCGTCGGGCTTGAGGTGGATTTTCTCGGGTCGACCGCAGGATGACGACTTGAAAGTGGACAGGGCTCTCGCCGCTTGCTTACGTGAGCCGCGGGAGAGGACCGCTCAGCGAGACGTTGGTGCCTGCGTACTGGACGTTACTGAGGCCGAACGACTGGCGGTTCGTCATGCCCATGGAATGCATCAGATTGACGTACAGACGCTCCATCGGGAGGCCTACGTTGCGGGTCGATCCCGTCCAGGCGACGTCGATGGAGTTGTTTTCCGGGAAGTGCACGTAGCGACCGGGCCGGAAGTATCCGGCGCCGCCGCCACCGATGACGATGGGTGCCCGATTGATGTCGTGCCCACCCGTAGCGAGCTCCGTGAGCCATACCACTGCGGTGTTGTCGAGCAGCGTGCCCGACCCTTCCTGCACGGAATCGAGCTGGTCTAGCAGGTATGCGAAGTGCTCGGCGTACGTCCGGTTGTAGTTGACCATTCCCTCGATGCCGGTCGTAGTTCCGCTCTGCTCGTCGGAGGCATGCGCGATGTCTTGATGAATGTCGATTCCGGGAGGTGCTCCGAAATCGGAACCCGGGAGATTCTGCGTCACCAATGTGACCACTCGGGTCAAATCACACGCCAGCGCCACCGAGGTGATACGCGAGAACTGGTCGATGATGTGACCCTGCGAGGAGAACGTCGGATCGCATCCAGAAGAGATCGTGGGCGGCGGCATGCTGAGCCCAATCTCGAGATCGCGCACCAGCGTTTGGTGCCGCTCGAGTTTCTCTCGATCGGCGCTGCTGAGAGACGGCAGCACGGTCGCGAACTCCTCCGCTGCCATGTCGAGAGCGCTGCCTCGGGCCGCACGAATCAGGTCGTCGCGGGTTGGCTCTGCCCCCGGCTCGGACGGCTCGGGCGCTAGTCCCATGATGTCGTTGAATGCCGTATTCGCGCTCTGCTCGCGAGGAGCCGGCTGATTCGGTCCGACGTAGTTGTAGGCGTGCTGATGGTTGAACCCGTAGACACGGCTATTCCACCGGCCCGGCTGCCCGACGGCGTTGCCGATCTCTTGGTCGATGGAGAGCGCGCCGCCGCGTGCCGTCCCGACGCCTTGAAGCGCCCAGTTGCTCGTGAGGAGGTGCGCCTGACACATGTGATGACGGTTGGCATCGCCGCCACCGAGGTCTCCATGGGCGATTCGGTACTCCTCCGCGTACGTCACGGCGCGCGAGAGGCCTTCGATGATCGTGAGCTTCTCACGGTGCCTGTGGAGCGGCCGCAAGATGTCGCTGAACTGGCCCTGACTGAGCCCGCCGAGGGCGAAGTCGTATTCCTCTTGGTTGCGCCCGGATTGACGCATGCTCCAGCGCCCAGGAACCGTGCCGTGGGGCGTGATGAAGAACACCACGCGTGCCGGCATGGTTTGCGCCGCGGCCGTTCGCCAGCCGAGCGACGGCAGCAGCAATGAACCCGCGCCAAGACCGAGCGCCGACAAGAACCGGCGACGATTGACGATGGTAGGTGACCATCCCATCAGACTAAGACCCTCCCCCGCTACGCAATCGAAACTCCGGACGCGTGACCATATCCACGAGCATCTCGACGATGTTGCCGTCGTTGTCTCGGAAGGCGGTCTGAAGCTCTTCGACTTGGCACGTATCCGCCGGCTCCATGGTCCGGCCGTACCCGTAGGTAAAGAACTGGCGGACGACGCAATCCTCTACGGTCGGGCTTTCCGCGAGCAGCTCCTGAAGCTCGACCGCGCCGGTGAAGTCTGCGTCGTTTCCAAGGCCACTCGCAAAGCCGCTCGCGTCGACGGGAAGGCCGTTGTCGGTCGTCCGGTAGACGCCGGCAGCATCGTATTCCTCAAACCCGTACCCAAACCCGTCGATCCGAACGTGGCAGGTCTGGCAGTCGGCAGGCGCCACCCGCTCCTCGAAGAGCTCACGGTTGGTCTGAGGACCCGCGTTCGGGTCTTGCTCTGGGGGCGACAGGTCTGCGTCGGCCGGGGGCGACTGCCGCGGCTCGCAGAGGATGCGGTCCATCACGAAGACGCCGCGAAGCGGAGGTGACCCGTTCCCCTCGTGGGCATTGCCCGCGAGAAACGCCAATCGGGTGAGGATTCCTCCTCGCTCGGCAGGATCGAGCTGAACCTCGCCCCACGGCTCTGCCGGCGAATTCACGTTGTAGAGTCCGGCGGCAACGTCGTCGACGTAGGCCACGGTGCTCGTGAAGAGGTCGGCAACGGTTCCGCCTCCAAACACGACACCCTCGATGAACCTCAGGGACTCTTCGCGTGCCGACTGCTGCGCGGCCCCGCTCCAGAGCGGGAACTGCTCGGGAATCTTGTCTTCGCCGAGAACGCGGTCGAGGTAGAGCCACTGACGGGCGAAGTTCTTGACGGTCTCCCGGGCGCGAACGTCTTCGAGCATGCGGCGCGCCTGTTGCTCCAGTTGGCCGGCGTCTTGAAGCGCGCCCGCCTCCGCGGCGTCGAAGAGCTCTTGATCCGGCATGCTCTCCCACAGGAAGTACGACAATCGACTTGCGATCTCGTACTGACTCAGCTCGAACTGTCCCTCCTGCCCGGGCGTGGCTTCGTCCTCCATCCGGTAGAGGAACTGCGGCGACTGAAGCATCGCGGCCACCGTGAGCTGGAGTGCAGCGTCGAAGTCGATCGCCGATCGCTGTTCTTCGAAGTACGCCGTCCATCGGTCGACCTCGTCCACATACAGCGGTCGGCGGAACGCGCGGCCGCCAAAGCTCGTGACGAACTCGCGTGCGCAGCCCGCAGGATCTCCATTCGGGTCGCAAGGCAGCAGACGCGTTCGCGCGACCGAATCGTTGACGGCGTGCTCACCGAGGTCGAACGCGGCGGTCTCGTACCGCGTGATGCGAACGTCGGACGGGGCGAGTGAAAGCGCGTCATTCTCGAAGCTACCCTCGAGCACCGCGTCGGAAGGTTGGTCCGGAAGTGGCGGCATCGTCCCGCCGAGAAGATCGCGCACCGTGTTGTCGTACTCGACGTTGGTCAGCCGCCGGAGGGGCGCCGTGCCGAGTACGATCTCGCCCGGCGTCTCGCAGACGAACTGTTCCTGCGACCGACCCGGGCCATCGGACCCGCTGCCGTTGCCGAACACGTCATCGGGGCCGCCGGCGCCGCCGATGACCCCGTCACAGCCGAGGAGCATGGCAAGCGCGCATAACCACGCTGTTTTTCTCCCCATCGCACGCGACCCCACTTGGTGCATAGAGGATCAGTATTGCGACGCGCGCACTTCGATTGCCAGTCCTAAAGGGTTAATAAATTGGGTTAAATTCGGCCTAAAGGGTATTTATTTCACCCACTTAGGCCAAAAGTAAAAGATTGTCTAAAATCCTCAACAATTGCGTCGATCTAGGCGGGTTGTCCGAAACGCGCCCTCCGCGGACCGGCCGACTACCCTGGCGTCGTGATTCGCGCTGCTTTGGCCTCCGCGTTGTTCGTCCTCGTCGGGCCCGCGCTTCTGTTCGGACAGGACCCCGGTCCCGCGTTCTTGGGGGAGCCGGATGCACCACGCGTCGATGCGCTTCGAACCGGAACGATCGACGCGGTCGAAAAAGGTAAAGGCGGACGAAGCCTCGCGTTCAAGATTCGCCTCGACGACGGCACCGAGGGTTACTTCAAACCGAACCAGCGCTTCTCGGCGGCGCACTGGTACTCGGAGGTCGCCGCCTACTACCTCGACCGCGAGCTCGGACTCGGACGCGTCGCGCCAACGACCGGCCGCACCATTCCTTGGAGCGTACTCGAGAAAGCGGCAGGCAAAGACGCGCGGATCAAAGAGCTTCAACGAGAACCCGACGGCGACCTCAAAGGCGCCTTCATCTGGTGGATCCCGGAACGCCTCGAGCGCCTCAAGATGGGGCGCCGTTGGGAACGCTGGTTCCGCGTGCAGAGGTCGCTTCCCATCACGCCGTATCAGCGCCCGATCGACTACCGAGCCGACTTGAACGGCCGACCGGGCGTTCGGGAAGCCACGGATCCTTCGCGGCCGCTCGCCGGGGATCCTCCGGACCCGCGCCGTCCGGCCGAGCTCTCCGACCTCATCGTCTTCGACTACCTCACCCAGAACGTCGACCGCTGGGGCGGCAACTTCACCAACGTGCGAACACGCGAACGAGGCGGGCCTCTAATCTACCTCGACAATGGCGCCGGGTTCTGGCTAGGAGACCAACGCCTCGGCCTCATGGAAGCCCGTCTCGAAGCGCTGCAGCGCTTTCGGCGCTCCACCGTCGAAGCAGTTCGCGCCCTCGACGTCGACGCCTTCGCCGAACGATTGGCCTCCGATCCGCTCGCACCGGTACTCAACCAAAAACAGCTGAACGGCCTTCGCGAGCGCAGAGCAGCAGTGCTGGCGCACGTTGACAAGATGGTCGCTCGCTTCGGTGAGCAGGAGGTCCTGCCGTGGTAAGGTCCCGCGATGAAAGGGCGGATACGGATCCCCGCAGAGTGGGAAAGCCACCATCGCTGTTGGCTTGCGTACCCGCATCTCGCGGACGAATGGCCGGGCTCCCTCGAGGCTGCGCAGCAAGCGGTAGCGGCGCTGTGTCGCGGTATTGCGGGTGAAGGGGCGGAACCGGTCAGCCTGCTCGTTCGGGACGAGTCGCTCGAAAAAACCGCGCGAAACCTGATCGGAACCGATGCCGACGTGACCTACGTCATGGCGCGGTACGGCGACTGTTGGACGCGCGACACGCTGCCGCTCTTCGGCGACTCGGACGGGCAGCTCGGCGCTCTGCTCTTTCGTTTCAACGGTTGGGGGGAGAAGTTTCCCATGGAAGGCGACGACGCGATCGGCGCATGGGTCGTTGAGCGCGCGGACGCCGAACCGTTCGCGGTCGACCTGGTGCTCGAGGGTGGAGCGCTGGAGTTCGACGGGGAGGGTACGTGCCTCGTGACCGAGTCCTGCGCGCTTCACCCCGACCGAAACCCAGGACTCACGCGTGAGGCGTTCGAACTCACCCTCCGCGCCGTCGCCGCGGTAGACCGGGTGGTCTGGTTGCCGAGAGGTCTGTCGAACGATCATACCGACGGCCATGTCGACATGGTGGCCCGCTTCGCCTCACCGGACGTGGTGCTCTGCACCAACCCGTCGACAGCCGTTTCGGACGCCGATGCACTGAGCAGCATCGTGTCCGAGCTTTCCGACCACGGGCTGAGCACGAGGCTGCTGCCTGCCCCAACGGCGATCAACGCGTCGAACGGCACGCCGCTCCCCGCCAACTATTGCAACTTCTACGTGGCCAACCATGCGGTCTTCGTTCCTCAGTACGAGGTTCCCCAAGACGACGAAGCGCTCGAACTCATCGCCGATGCTTTCCCCGATAGAACGCCGGTCGGTCTCAACGCAACCGACTTGCTAAAGGGTGGAGGCGCGTTTCACTGCGTCACCCAGCCTGAGCCACGCCTCCTATGAGCCTTCCGAAGCTACATCTCGCCGTCGTCCAATGCGCGCTCAGCGACGACCGCCGCGACAACGTCTCGCGGATCGAAGCATGGGTTCGTGAAGCCGCATCGCGCGGTGCGGAGGTCGTACTCACCCCAGAGCTCTTCGAGGGGCATTACTTTCCTCAGCACGAGCGCGAGGTGGATCGTGATCGCGCGCAGCCGGTCGAAGGCCATCCGACGCTCGCGCGGTTTCGCACACTCGCGCGAGAGCTTCACGTGGTGCTCCCCGTGTCGATCTACGAAGCCGAAGGAGACGCCCGCTACAACAGTCTCGTGCTGATCGACGAGCACGGGGAAGAGCGAGGGGTGTACCGGAAGAGCCACATCCCCGATGGCCCCGGCTACGAGGAAAAGTTCTATTTCGACTTGGGAAATACGGGGTTTCGCACCTGGGAAACAGGGGCGGGGCACCTCGGAATCGGCGTCTGCTGGGACCAGTGGTTCCCGGAAGCAGCGCGCGCGATGGCGCTTCGAGGCGCCGAAGTGCTCTTGTACCCGACGGCCATCGGAACCGAACCCGCCACACCGGCCGAGGACAGCCGCGACCCGTGGCGAAGAGTCATGATCGGTCATGCGGTGGCCAACGCAACTCCAGTCGCGGCGGCCAACCGTGTTGGGACCGAGGGGGAGATCACCTTCTACGGGAGCTCGTTCATCTGCGACCATCGCGGTGACGTCGTAGCCGAGCTCGGGCGCGACGAGGAAGGGGTCGTGGTGGGTGCGATCGATCGGGACGCGCTCGCGCGCTACCGAGCCAACTGGAACTTCGCGGCAGACCGACGGCCCGATCTCTACCAAGAACTCACGCACGATGACGATACCGCCTAGCGCCCTCTACGCCATCATCGACCCGGAAGTCGCGCAAGACCCGGTCGCTCTGGCGCGGCGCGTGCTGCAGAAGTCATGCGGAACTCTGCAACTGCGCGCGAAGCGACTCCCTGACGTCGAGCTGCTCGCCCTGGCGGAGACGCTTGCGGCGCTCTGCCGCGATGCCGCCGTCCGCTTCTTCATCAACGACCGCCCAGACATCGCCATGCTGGTCGGCGCTGACGGCGTCCATCTCGGACAAGACGACATACCCATCGGGCAGACTCGAAAACTCTCCGCGTTTCAGATTGGGGTCTCGACGCACAGTCTCGCACAGGCCGAAGTCGCCGAGCGTTCCGGCGCGGACTACGTCGCCTTCGGGCCCGTGTTCCGAACGGCCACCAAGGAGAACCCAGACCCCGTCGTAGGCCTGGAAAACCTGCGACGGGTGTGCCGGGCATGCTCTCGCCCGGTAGTCGCAATCGGCGGAATTACGCCCGAAAACGCGCCCCAAGTACTCGACGCCGGCGCTGCCGAGGTCGCCGTCATCTCGGCGCTCCCGCGCTTCGTCGGCGCCCTCGACTGAGTCCGAAACCGGCGCGATCTCGCCGCGCGGGCGCGCGTGCTCAGCGCTGGCCTTCGAAGTACTGAATCGCGGTTTCGATCGCACCGCCGAGCGCCTGGTTGATCAGGTTCGCGGTTGCGTCCTCACCGCTGCGGAGGGCTTCGTAGTATCGCTGCCGTTCGGTCGCGTGAATCACGACGGGCGGAAAACCGGCGCGCATGAGGATTAGGTTCATGACCAACCGCGCCACCTTGCCGCTGTGTCGCGGGAAGGGATAGATCTGCAAGAGCTGATGATGCGCCTTGCTCGCCATCCGAACCGGGTGCATCGACTTTTTGGTTTCGGGGTCGGAGAGCCACTGGACGAGCTGCCGCATTCGGTAGCTGATTTTGTCGGGCTGCGCGATCTCGTGAAAGTAGAGGCGGTGCAAGGGCATGTCCTTGCGGTACTTCGGCGGCCCCTTGCCTTCGAGCTCCTCGGGCGCGAGCTGCGCGAAGAGCTTCTTGATCACATCGAGGTTCACCGTGAAGCGACGACGGGTCGCCATCTCCCGGATGATTTCGATGGCGCCCATGTGATTTCGGATCTCGTCGTAGACCGGGATCATCGACGTGTCGGTCACGGGCTCGTCGTCGAACGCGGACCGGAGCTCGTCCATCGAGTAGACCACTCCCTCGAGCGCGCTGTCATGGTAGATCCAGGCGATGTCGAACCGCTCCTGGTATTCGCGACGCACGTCCTCGCCGGCCGCATCCATCAGTTTTTGAAGATGCGCGACCCGCTCCTCTAAGTTCGGACCTTGAAGCGCTTGGACCAAGAACGTTCCTCCACCCCGAGCGGGCCAACCGGCATCCGCCCCGCGCGGCCGGCGAAACTAACAGCGGCGCCGAGAGCAGTCAACCGCGCGGAATTCCAGCTAGAGCGCCATCCCACACGGGATCCCTAGTTCAGTGCCTCCGAGATCGCGTTGCGGAGCGCGGATCGCCTCGGAACCCCGCTTTCCGCCCACTTCACCATCCCGTCCGGGCCCACGACGACGACCGTGGGGAGCATCTCCACGGAGTATCGCCGCTGGGCGGTGCCTCCCCGATCGTGGAGGGAGGGGAAGCCTGTCCCGAAAGAGAGGTGGGCCGCCTGGAGCCGCTGCCGGTCGATTGGCTCGACGTTGATGGCGTAGAACATCACCCCCCGATCTTCGAACTCGGCGTTCAGCTCGTTGAGGATGGGCGTGGCGCGACGACACGCCGTGCACCAGCTGGCCCAAAAATCGAGGACGACGACTCCTCCCTTGAGTGACGATAGCGACACCTCGAGCGGACTGTCCTCGGTCGCGCCGGCAGCGACCGGCAGTGTGACGTTCGGCGCCTCCTCCCCAACGAGCGGAAGCTCGGCACCGCGGCTCGCCATGCTGTACACGGCAACGAACACGCCAACGAATGCGACCCACTGAAGCCAGGGCCATCGGGTTCCGGATCGAGGTTCGCTCATGAGCCTGCCGCCAGCGGAAGCTCGATGGTGAAACGGGCACCGCCCTCTGGCGCCGCGTCCAGCACGACCTCGCCACCGTGCTCGAGCACGACCTTCTTCACAATCGCCAAGCCTAGCCCCGTGCCCTCCGTTTTGGTGGTGTAGTAGGGATCGAATACGCGATCCCAGTTCTCCTCCGAGATGCCGGGGCCGTTATCCCGCACCTCGACGAACGCGCAGTCATCGACTTCATACGATCGGACGAGGACCCGTCCGCCTCCTGTGGGTTTGGCGTCGTGCACTGCTTGAATGGCGTTTCTCAAGATGTTGTCGATTCCCCGACGGAGCATCATGGCATCCATACGCACGGCCATGGGTTTCGTTGCGTAGCGAACGCGAACCTCCACGTCTGCCGGCCGGTCTCGCCCGATGTCTTCGAGTATCGCGGGCACTGAATCCTCAATGGAATGCATGAGATCGCCGAGATCGGCCTCCGAGAGATCGGCGCGCGGAAGCTTGGCAAACGCGCTGAATTCACCGACTAGACGGCGCAGCGTCGCGACCTCCTCTTCGACGATCGCGCGCGCGTGTTCCAGCTTGCGACGATACTCTTGGTCGTCTCCGTCGTAGGTGTCGTCCATTTCCTGCACGGCGAGTTGGATCGGCGTGAGCGGATTCTTGATCTCATGAGCGAGGCGACGGGCGAAATCCTGCCACGCGCTGATGCGCTGAAGGTACTCGATACGCGTCCGAGAGTCGCGAAGGTCGCGAACCATGTCGTTGAACGCCTGGGTGAGCTCGGTGACCTCATCGTTGGCGCCGGTCGGCACCGACACGCTGAAGTCACCCGCACCGACACGTCGGCTAGCCTCGGCTAGGTCCGTCACGCGTCGTGTAACGCGCCGAGAGGCCACGGCGCCGATGAGGAACGCCACCACGATCACCAGGAACACGAGTGCCCCGAAGACGTAGACGTACACGTCAGATACGGAGGCGCTCTTTCTCTGCAGGCGCGAGTACACGTCGGCCACCGTGCCTGCTTCCTGAAGCCGCTCGAAGTACGACTCGGGCACGGTGACTTCCACGGCAACCCGGTAGTCCTTCCCGCGTGCGCGCACCTGCCGTGTCCGAACGGTCACCCGAAGCGGCTCGGGATCGGTGGCGTCGACACGGCTCGCCTGCGCGACCGTCTCGGTGCTCGTCACGAGTTCGATGGCTCTAACTGACGGATATCGCTCGATAAGTAAGGCCAAGAGCCCGTCCGCTTCGACCAGCGTTTGCCGCTGACGAAGCTCAGACTCGACCGCCCAGGCGACCGCGTCGGCGACCTGCTCCGAGCTTTCGCGCAGGGCCATGAGCTGGTCGCGTCTCGCCTCGACGCCTCGCTCCAGCTCTTGACCGAACTGCTCGTTGACGCCCACGCGATACACTTCTCGAAGCGCACCTTGTGCGAAAAAGATCGCACCGCCGAGCGTGACCAACACCGTGAGCCCGATCGCGAACAAGATCCTTCGCTCGAAGCGACTCACTTCGGCACCTCGATGTCAGCACCGCGAAACTCGATGCGCCGCTCCGCTTCGCAGATCCGTCTTCGCACGATGCTAACCGTGATTGGGCCGACCGCATCGTCGCTTCCCGTGGGTCGAATCAGCTCGCGGCACTG
>JBCDFZ010000016.1:0-96273 GCA_039177115.1 Myxococcota bacterium | reverse complement strand
TGTCGTTCGACGGAATGGGAGCGTCCATCGGCGGCAGATCCGCGTCGACGATGAGGTGGTGGTGACCGGTGCCCGGGGTGGGGTCGCCGGCTTTGGCCACGGTCATCCCTTCGAGACCAAACTCGAGCTTCACCGGGCTCTTGACCGTGGCCCCGTCGGCCGGACTCTTGAAGAAGACCTTGGCCCCTTCGAGCGAAGGAGTCCGAGGAATCGCGGGCGCCGCGTCGTCCTTAGGGGTTTCTTCTGCAGCAGGGGCCGCCGGTGCTGCTTCCTGCGTCGTCTCGGCTGAGTCGTTGGACGACCGCGTGCAAGCCATCATGGCCAAGCCGGTTACTACGATGAGAATATAGATGGGGGTAGACCGCATAAAGGCTCCTCTTCGACTCTTGGGTAGCTATCTGGAAAGGCGAGACAGGGCAAGCGAGAAGTGGTCCAGCCAACATCGCCCCCCAAGTCGGCATCTCATCGCCGCATCGACTCCCGTCCTGTCCATCGTGAGGGCATCCGTCTATCATGGGTTCGCTCATGAAAGTGTTCGTCGCTGGCGCGACCGGGTACATCGGCCAGCACGTCAGTGCTGAGCTGACGAGACGAGGACACGATGCCGTGTGCCTCGTACGACCCCAGGCTGGAGTGCACGGGAAGCTCGAGTCATCGGTAATCCGCGAGCGACTCGACGGATGCGACGTGCGCTTTGGCGAGGTGACCGACACCGAGGCGCTCGCCAACGTGGTGGACGGAACCCGGTTCGATGCCGCGGTGTCGTGTCTGGCCTCTCGGTCCGGCGCACCGGACGACGCCTGGCGAATCGACCATCAGGCAAACTCACAGCTCCTCCGGGTTCTCGTTCAAGCCGGTATTTCGCACTTCGTGTTGCTCTCCGCGATCTGCGTCCAGCGGCCGCGTCTTGCGTTTCAACACGCGAAACTGACGTTTGAACAGGAGCTGCGGCAAGCCCCCGTTCGCCACTCGATCGTTCGACCCACCGCGTTCTTCAAGTCACTGTCGGGTCAGATCGAACGAGTCAAAGCGGGGAAACCCTACGTGGTTTTTGGAGACGGCAACCTCACCGCGTGCACGCCAATCGCCGAACGCGAGCTCGCCCGCTTCTTGGTGGATTGCCTGGATGACCCAGCCCGTTTCGACACAACGCTGCCGATCGGTGGTCCCGGGCCGCCACAAACGCCGCTGCAACAGGGGGAGCTACTCTTTCGATTGTTGGGACGCGAGCCGCGCTTTCGGCATGTGCCGATAGGACTGATGCGTGGGGTCGCTGCGACGTTGAGCGCGACGTCTCGTGTGGTCCCGCCGCTGCGAGACAAGGCGGAGTTCGCACGCACGGGCTTGTACTACGCGACCGAATCCATGCTGGTGTTCGACGAACGCGCCGGCCGATACGACGCATCGGCCACCCCAAGCTTCGGGACCGTGACGCTCGAAGATCACTTCCGCGACGTGCTCGAACACGGATTGGGCGATCATCATCTCGGCGATCACGCCGTCTTTTGAGCCACGACGCGAGCTGCCTGAACTCTGGCCGCCGGCGTGTCTCGCGGGCCGGCATGGTTCACTCGAGCCGTTGTCGCTGCCGGTCGAGGGTGAGTGGAGGAAGATGAGTTTCGAGCTGTCGGTCCGGATAGAAGTCTGCGAGCGTCGGAAGCTCGACCTGCTCCAGCTGTCGGGCGACGATGCGAGCGGTCCCCAAGTGGCCGGGCACACCGTGGGCATCGAGGTCGCCGGCCAGCTTGGGCCAACAGCGCTCGAGGCGGGCGAGCGTAGAGAGGTAGGCGCCTTTCCAGATGAGGGCGTAGGCGCGATGATCCATGGGATTGTCGGCAACCAGGCGGCGCTGCCGGTTCGACGGGACGAAGCTGTAGAGGCCCACGTCGGGATGACGGCGCACCACCCACTTGCGAGCGTTCGCAAAGCGGGTGAAGGACATGGTCCGAAGGTTCTGGTCGACGTGGTAGAACATACTCCGTCCGGCATGCGCACCGGGCTTGCGGGCGACGCGGGGTACATATGGGTCAACCACGAGCACGAGCGTCGCTCCGCGTTCAATCGCTTCAGACATGTTCGACGTTCGTGTCACGGCGCCGTCTTCGTAAAAACGCTCACCAATCTTCACCGGACCGAACACCGGGTTGAAACTCACCGAGGCCTGCACTGCCTTGCTGATGGTCGCGGGCGGGGAGTCGTTCGAACCGAACAGCGTGGGACGACGGCTGTCGAGGTCGGTCGCTCCAACGAAGAGCGCTCGATCCAACTGATCGAAACGATTGCTAGCTCCGGGCACCTCGAAGGCCTCACGCAAGTACTGCTCGAGAGCTTCGGCCGTGAAGGGTGCCGCCCAGAGGCTGCGATAGCCGGGAGCAAGCGCTTGGGGGTCTGAGGGCCTGCGCCGCACGAGAGCGAGCCCCGCTTTCTGTGCGGCCTGAGTTGCAGCGTGAATGAAGCGCCGCCGCAGGCGAGCCCCGTCGTAGTTGTGCCGGCGAACGAGCTTCAGGTCGACGGGTGGCATTCGCGTTCCGTTTTCGCCCGCGACGGCGGCCATGAACTCATCGACCGAGTAGCCGACCGCTAGGAGGCTTGCGACGACCGCGCCCGCGCTGATTCCGAAGTACATGTCCATTTCCGAGATGGCACCTTTGGGGAGGCAGTCCTGCAGGCACTTGAGCACGCCGAGCTCGAAGTAGATGCCCGTGGTTCCGCCCCCCGACAGACACATCGCCATTTTTCCTACCCGCCGATGGCTGACGGCGTGGGACACCGCCTTCAACGCTCTTCGAGCGAATCCCTGCTCACCGGGACGCGAACGCCAAGCGAGGCGAATGCCTTGGGCACCAAAACTCAGAAGCAGCGAGTCCAGCGACGGGTCGTCGTGCTCGTCGGAGATCAGAAGGCCGATGCGATGGAACCCGTAGCGCAGCTCCACGTCGGAGGCGTGATCGAGCGCGGTGATGAGATCTTCGACCGCTTGCCCGCGCCGCGCCATCGGCGTGTCGTTGCGGTCCCGCCTGAGCTCGACGAGCACGAAACTGATGTATTCACGATCGAGTCTCGTTCGCACATTCGAAACGTCGTTCTCGTGCGCGAGTCGAAGGCAAACGCCATCGAACTCGACGACTAGATCATCACCGCTCCAGGTTGCACTGACTCCCGCGGCTTCGAGCTCGGCGGCTAGCGCTTCGAGCGCATCGGGAACAAGGCAGAAATAGAGAACCCTCAGTTCCTTGACCGCGCTCATTGGGCAAGCTTCTCACAAGTCGCGGCTTAGAGGTCATGCGGCGTAAAGCGCTAGAACAACAGGGCGTTTGTACCGACTATCAGCCTCGCGGGTGACGGACCTGGCTGAGCCGGCGGCATGTCGAGGCAGACAAACGCATCGACCGCCGCGCGCGGACGATCGTGGCTCCGCATCGAAGAAGGACTTCTCGAGAGCGCTTAGGGCGCCGACGATTCGTAGACGAAGAGCGCGAGCTCCGAGATGCGCGAGTTGGCCGGAGGCTGTCCGTCGAAGTTGGACCCTTCCGACTCAGTCGGGTCGGGCACGTAGGCCCAGCCGACGCGACCCGGGCCGAGGTTGACCATTTCATCCTGACCACCCCAGCCGACCTGGGTCGTGACGGTTTCTTCAGAGACCCGGTCACCGTTCTCGTCGACCTCAAAAAGGACATACTCGCTTGGGTTGTAGCGAGAGCCGACGAAGCCGAAGTCGTCGCCATTCGTGTACGTGAGCGCGGGGTCTTCGACGCCGGCGACGCCGTACCCAAACAGATACCGGCCGTTGCCGAGGTCAGCCAGGATGGCGTGCGTCAGCCAGCCTCCAAACAGCGCTCCGCCCTCCGGGTACTGGATGTACTTTGGCCCCCAGACGATGTCGCCCGCGGCATCGACGCGCATCAGCGCGACGGAGCTACGCGCCCGCATCATGTGTTCGGAGACCTCGAACATGCTGGCGGTGACCTCATCGTCGACGTTGGTGGTCATCGCAAGCATGTACCCGCCGTCGTTCATTGGAACGATCGGACCTGGACCGCCGAGTGCACAGCACTGCTGGTTGATGACGGTGCGGTAGAGCGTCTTCGCGCCAACGCCTTCGATATCGATTCCACGATAGCCCACAGAAACGTTCTCATGGTCGCCGTTGTCCCAGTCCCCGCCGCAGTGGGTGGCGTAGCGTCCGGTCGAGGCGCTGTAGGCGAGGAACCCTTGCGTTGGATGCCCAGCGCTTCCTCCACAGCCACCCCAGAAATCGCTTCGACCGGAGACGAAGGTGTTTGTCGCGCGGTCGATCACCATCAGCGAGGACCCTTCGTGGCCGCCGGCGTAGGCTTTGGTCAGGATGCCCAGTGTCCCATCATCACCGTAGACCAGGCGGTAGTTCATGTAGTGCCACGAGCTTCCCGCCGATCCGTGCACGACGAAACGGGAAGGCTCGGCGCCGATGTCGCCGCCGTCCCAGACGTAGAGCCACAGCTCCTCCGGCCACGTGCCGCCGTTCCTCGGGTGACGGTCGATCCAGTCGTTGTCTACGTCGGCCGTGAGGTCGTGATCGAAGGGGCCGTTGCCGGCGAAACTCGGATGAACCGATTCTTCGTTGGGCTTCATGCAGAGTGCAGCCACGTACGAACAGTCGGGAGCGACCGCCACGCCCCGCATCTCTTGGCAGTCCGGACGCGACACCTGCCGAAGCGGAACGATGCCTTCTCCAGCACGGTACTCGCCTTCGAGCATCATCCCGTGCCACCAGTAGTCCTGCCAGAGCGGCCCAGTCTCCCCCTCCGGTGGCGGTTCCGTGACCGTGCTCTCGACGTTCGCAGACACGAAGACCCGCGGTGTCTCTCCATCGACGTTGCAGGCCGCGGTATACATCCCGCGCGGCGCTCGGAAACCCGCGTAGCGAAGCGGCAGCAGGAAGTCGTCCCACGCGGCGGCAAGCCTTCCGTTGCCGGGCAAGTTCGTCGCCGTGGTTCGCGTCACCTGGCCGGACAGGCTGACGGCGCCACCCGGCTCGACTTCGTCCACGTCGATGTCCGGCGGTTCGAACTGCGTTTCGCCTTGGCTGCACGCCGCCACGCCCAAGAGCAGGAGAACCGCTCCGCCAAGGAATCCTAGTGTCGATGTCGTCGCTCGCATCGAGTACCCCCAGTCAAGATGATCCGCTCGTTTCAAGTTACTGAGCTGCGATCGCGACGAACAACCAAGTTTTGGTGCGCTGAGGCACAGCAATGGTCACAAATGAGGAGATGGGCCAGGCTTCCGCCGGCTAACGTGATGGCGCTCACCATCGACGACCGCTCCATTCGGACCCGATCGACCTTTCGAGCAACGGCAAACCGCTGAGGCCGCGTGTCAGATTGGCGGCAGGCAGATTCCGCGACACTCGGGATCGATACCGGGCTGGCAGTTCGATGTCGGACTCGGCGCGCAAACCGAGTCCTGCGGCGGGCAGCCATAGAAACTGCCCTCGCACGGCTCGCCGTCGGATGGCTGGCAGTCCGTGTCGAACGCTGCCGCGGCTCCACATTCCAACGACACGCATTCCGTCGGGAAGCTCCCCCGACAGAACTTTCCTGAACGAGAAAAGGGTCGCAGATCTGGCCGCTCGGACACGGGTTATCGGCCACCGGTGGCTTGAACCTCCGCGCCGCCGCAGACGGCGATGACGACGATAGTCGAGATCAAGAAGAGCAGCCTAGGCCGAGGGAACAAGTCCGACTCCTAGCAATAGTAGAAGGGTTCGTAGTCGCCCGCGTCGAAGACTTCGAAGTACCGATAGAACGTCCCGTCTGTGGGCCCGGTCATTAGCCAGGAAGCCGGGGCAACCGGCAGGTAAACTAGATCGTCGGTCGTGAACGCCGCATCCCCCTCCCACCGTGTGCAGGAGTCGATCTCGACGACCTCGCCCCCCTCGTAGACATCACCACAAGCAAAGATCTCTTGGATCTCTGCGTTGAGAATGAGGTCTTCGTAAGGCGTCGCCAGGTATGCAAAGGCGGAATCGAGCCCAAGGTCCTCTCCGGCCACGTAGGCGTCCGGTTCCCAAACCGCGACCTCCACATTGCCGGGGCTCGGGTCCCCATGCTCGCACTCGTAGCACTCGCCCTCGTCACTGCAGGCGTAGCCCGGGTAAAGCTCGCAGTCTTCGTCGACCGCGCACTCAGGCTCTGCCACGGGTTCGCTCGGTGTGTCGCCATCAACGCAGACTTCAGACGACGCGCAGCGCTCACCGGTCGGGCAGTCTGCGTCGTCGGTACACTCCCCCGACGGCGTTGGATCGGCCTCGGTGCCACCGCAGGCGATGAGTAGAACGACGGTGAAGGCGGGGGCGAGCCACCGTATCGCACGTCGACGAACCAAGTCAGGATAAGAAGGCATACTCGGAGAGTACGCCCTCGGGCGCGAGTTCGGAAGAGTTGTCAGGCACTACCGTCGCACTGTTGCCCAGCTTACTCTGCTGCAACGTCACCCGGCCCAAATCCTCGCGGATTCGGTGCAAACGCCCGGAGAGTGGCTCGCTCGTCGGCAAGGTTGGCTGCCTCCGAGATCGGAGTGAGACCTACGGCTGCTCGAACTCGCAGCCGACCGGCGTGAGATTCAGGGTCTTCGTCTCCCCGCTCTCCGTGGTGCAGACGCACTCGAAGGAGTTATCGGCCATGACGCAGGATTCAGCCAAGTCTGGGGGATCGTCAGGCGGCGCGGTATCGACCCCAACGCACGTAAAACAGAAGCCGACACCGGACTCCCCATCGTCACCGCACCCGGACAGGACGATCAGCCCGGCCGCGAAGACCAAGGGTCGCAAACACCTCACCATGACCGGAGTCTACTGGCTCCCGTCCCGTTGGCTAGCCCGGGCTACTGCTGGAAGCAGTAAAGGTGCGAGTCGTTGTCGCAGAAGAGATTGCCAACGTCCGTCCAGAAAGAGGAGGTTTCGTTGATCTCTCCGGCCGGAGTGAAACCGCCCGTCGACGACCAGTCGTCGCAGTCGTCCGGGCCGGCGCTCTCACCGGCGGCGGTCGTGTTGGTCCATGCTGTGCCGGCGGGATCGACGACTAGGTTGCCGCGCCCGTCGATGTTGATCGGTGCCTCGAGCGTGCCGTCGACGAGATCTTCCCAGTCTGCCGCGATCTGCGTTCCGTCCGCGAGCACGTAGGGCTGAGCGCTGCGCGTGAAACGCGAAGCGGGTGCGGTGGTAGGATCGTCGGTCGAAAGCCAGGCGAGGAACGTGCCCCCAAGGCCCGCGTCGCTCGCGACGCCCTGGCAGATGAAGTCGGCGAACTCGAGCGAGCCAATATCCGCGGGCGTGCTCGCGCCCGGCGTGACGAAGACGAGCCGCGGTCCGGGTACGAAGCCACCGATGCCGCCAGCGCCGCCCATGCCGCCGACGCCACCCGAACCGGCCATGCCGCCCATGCCGGCTGCGCCGCCAGCCCCAGCCATTCCGCCAGCGCCTGCCATGCCGCCAGCGCCTGCCATGCCGCCAGCGCCTGCCGAGCCGCCGCCACCCGAAGCACCCCCCATGCCTGAGGCTCCGCCCATGCCGCCCGCCGCCGCAGAGCCGCCGGTCCCAGCCGTGCCACCGGAACCTGCGACGCCTCCGCTACCTCCAGACCCGCCGCCGCCGGGGCCGCTCGAGTCTCCACAGCCCGCGGCGATCGCGATCACCAGCGAACCCATCACCAAGCTTCGAAGCATGCTCTCACCCCCCGACCGCGAACGATGCATCTATTGCCTAAACGGTGCGGGACCGTCGTCGCGATCAAGTCTTCACATTGCGCGCGTCAGTCGCCGCACGCAAATCACTTCGACGGTAAATGGCCGGTCAACGTTCGATTCGGTGAGGCACCTCGCCTCCGATGCCTCGTGCGCGAGTCGCAGTGCAATCGTTGCGCACTGTCGGCGCTAGAGCTGGAAACCTTGGCGAAGGAGTACTCCTTGCTTCGGCGCACGGTCGTGACCGCAAAGGCCGAGTGCGTCGGCAGCAACGAAGTCCGGGTCTCCTGCGTTCTCCGCGATGACGCAGGTGAGGCCCTCCGCAGAGATGTGGCATCGCTCGAACGAGAACGGGGTGAGAGAAGAGAACGCGCCGGTCAGCTGTCCGATGGAGGCAGCGGCAGTGGTCCAGACGAGCTCTTCGATGCCCCGCTCGATCTTGTGCTTGTTGTTGTTGCACACGACGTTGGGCCAACCCCAGCCCTGCTGTCGAACGTGAACGTCGGTGAGCCGGACGGCGATGTCTCCGGCTTCGGCCAGCACCGAGTCGGGCGGGTCGCCGAGCACGAACTCTCCGTCGAGATCGATCGTGCCCACCGGGGTCGCCGCCTCAGAAGGGGTGACCACGTCGAAGTATCCTTCGATCGTGATGCGCCCAGTCTTGAACTCCTTGCACTCTCCGATGCCAAAGAGGTCCGCGATGCCGAGGGCAACGAAGCCTCCGAACACGACGAAGACTTTCTGCGCAGCGGTGTCTGGGGACCAGTCAAGCTGCGTGTTGGCTCGGTATGCGATGATCAGGGCAAAGCGGGAGTCGACGGCTCCCTTTGAGTCGGTCTTGGGAAGTACGTGGAGCTGATACGGGTGCTCGTCGGGCACCGGGCGAAAGCTGGCGAGCCCGTCCGCAAACCAGGCCACGTTCTGCGACACGTGCGTGCCGGAGGCGCCCTCCATACCCGCGGCAGCGCCCTCGAGGATCACCTCGGCGAGGCCTCCGCCGACTGCCCCTGAAAGAGCCTGATCGAGCAGGGCGCTCCCCGTATCGATGTCTGCCGCGCGCCAGGGCACGGTGATGGAACAGCGGCCCTCGTCATAGTGGAGCGCGAACGCGGTGGTTCCCTCGGGAAACTCGCGCCAGTCAGCCGAGATGGGCACCGTCGACTTCACGGTGTCGGCCGCAGGGAACGACGCCCATTCGTTCTCGACGCCGGGATAGCCCGCATCGGAGTCGGACCGTTCGCCAGGAAATATTGGGGGCCCGCCGTAGTCTTGGTCTTCGACCTCGCGCTCGAGGTTGATGTCCCGAGCATAGATCTCGATGCGGTGACCGGGCTTGGCCTCAAACGCCTTCGGCGATCCCTCGATCGCGCTCCCCTCGCTTTGCTCGTCGGAGAAGAAGTACTCGCCCTCACTCGTGCGAAGGACGTGTCGCGTCAGGCCGTCGACCCGGCAGTCAGGCTCTCCCTGACCCATGGCGAGCCCGCCCAGGAAGACGACCAGCAACACGATGGGGAAACGACTTCGGCTCACTGCGACCTGCCCTCCGAATACCCGCGATGAGAATACGCCAGGCGATCGCGAAAGCCCACTTCCGATCCGGGCGCGGCACATTGCACCGTGAACCGAGCTTATGTACCGTCGATCGAGGAGCTGCTTTGTCTGCCACGCGCCAGAAGCCCCCAGTCGACGGGCGCAGCAAGAAACGGCCCGGGCTCGAAGAGCAGCGCCGTATCTTGGTGGATGCGGCCGTGAAGCTCTTCGTCCAGCATGGAACCCGTGCGGTGTCGGTTTCTCAGGTCTGCGGCGAAGCCAACGTATCGCGTGACACCTACTATCGATGCTTCGAAGACAAGGACGCGCTGATCGACGACATCTGGGAGCGCGCGGCGAACGCCCACATCGAAACCTTCATCTTCCACTCGCTCCCGAACGGAGGTTCGCTCGAGGCCTGGCTGCCAACCGCCATCGATCAGCTGTTCGACGCGGTGTTCGAGGAGCACGAGCTCGCTCACTTCATGTTCGTCGAGTTCGGTGACCCTGGGTCGCGCGCACACGTCGCAATCAACCAGATGTTCGAAGGGTACGCGCAACAGATCCAGGCCTACTTCCACGCGTACTACGGCGTTCGCCCATCGACGTTGTTTCTGACCTCGATCATGGCCGCCGTGCAGTGGATCTTGCTGAGTACGATGAGAGGCGGGCTCGACGCGGCTTCGATTGCGACCGCGAAAAACGAAGCCACTCGGCTCACCACGGCTGCGTTTCTCTCTCTGGCCCGTTCTGACGAGAGTTAGGCTGGTTTTCGCCCGCGTCTCGCCGCAGCGGGTGTCCTCCCAATTTGCATCGCCCCCTCCCATCGCCGATTCTGGCAGACGGGGAAACCAGGGGTTCATGAGCGATCTGGAAAAGAGCCGCGCAAGGTGCGAGGCCCACGACATGGCGTACGACCCGACGGTGCACACCGGCTGCATCGTGTGCCGAAGGGAAGAGCTCGCCGCGCAGGAGAGCGAGAAGCAAACCAGGCGCGTGTGGCCTTTCGTGATGGCGGCCGGCTTCCTTCTGATTGCGCTCGGCGGCATAGGAATCGGCGTCTACGGACACAAGGTTCAGGAGGCCGCGCGAGTTGAACGGGCGGCTGTCGAGCCCGGCCCGGGCCAAGACATCGCAGCGGGAGCGGACGACGAAGACGCCCCACGGACCCTCGGTCTCGCGGGTGTCGACGAGTACGGCTACCCAAACGACCTTCCCGACAAGCTCAGCCTGCTCGCGATGCTCCGAGACAAACAGTATCGGAAGCTCACGGCCGCGCTGGAGTCGTTCCAAGATGAGGCCAAGGACGACTTTCACAAAGAGCGCTGGCCGAGTGTCGCGTTCTCGACGTTCCGTACGGCGAATCGGCGGCTCGCCCGCAGGTTCGATGGATGGGTGAGGTCCACGCCCAAATCCTTCGTCCCGTACCTCGCGCGAGCCGAACACCGTATGGCGCTGGCCGAGCGTCAGCGCGCAGCGGCGCAAGGCAAACCGTCCAAGAAAGCCCGCTCGAGGCGAAAGAAGCTTCTCAGCCTCGCAGCCGACGACGTCTCCCAAGCGCTCGCACTGCGCCCCGAGGCCATGGAGGCCTACGCGCTCCGACTCGCAATCGCAACAGAACGCGGGGCAGACGTCGCGGCGCGTGCTCAAATCGTCGAGGACGCGATCCAGCACTGCAACCACTGCTTCGACGTCCGCGCCGAGTACCTCGCATCGGTGACGCCAGCGCGTGGAGGTTCTCACGAGCTCATGAAGCGGAAGGCGGAGGGCTGGCAGTACGTCGACGAAAATCCGAAGCTCCGACAGCTGCTCGGATTCGCTGACGCCGATCTCTGCGAGACACTGCCCATCGAAGGATCCGACCGAGCACTTTCGCACTGCGCGGAGGCTATTCGCACGGGCCCGAACCCGCGGTTCTACGCAAGCCAAGCGCGCGTTCTGTCGGAGCTCGAACGATACGAAGATGCGATCGCTGCGTTCGACGAAGCTCTTGTTCATTCCCCGCAGGATCCTCGACTCTTGACGGCGCGCGGGAACGCAAGACTCGAGCTCGAGGGATACGACCTGGCGGCGAAAGACCTGGCTCTCGCGGTCAAGCTCGACCCGTCGAACCGCCAAGCCAAGAGCGACCTCGACCAAATCCTCGAGAAACTCGTTCGCATGGCGTACTACCAAGCCGAAGCGGGTGAGGTCGAAGACGCGATCCGCAACTACGATCGAGTCCTAGAGCTTCAGCCGCGGTACGCAGATGCGCTTGCCTTCCGAGGACAGGCGTACGCGAAGAAGGACCAGCTGAACGACGCCGAGCGTGACCTGCTCCATGCGATCCGGATCGACCCGGCGAACCTCGATGCGTATCGAGGGCTCGACACGGTGCTCTCCCGTCAGGAACGACTAGACGAAGCGATCGCCCACTGGAACCGGTATCTGAAGCGTCGACCGAAGGACGCGGCGGCGCTCTTCGAGCGTAGCGGTGCGTACTACCGGAAGGGCGAGAGAGACCGCGCCCTTCAAGACGTGAAGGCCGCATGCAAACTCGGAAACGAGGAAGCCTGCTCGACGCAGCGCCGCTTCGCCTCAGCGCCGTAGCGGAGCAACGACTACCAAATCGTCGTTGGGGTTTCGCTTCGGCTCGGGTAGGCCTGTTTATTCGAAGGCCTGTAAAACGCGCTCACCGAATAGGCGCATCGACGACTCGACGCGCTCTCGATCGGGCTTGCCAAAGTTCATCAGGCAAGCGAGATGCCCAATGCCTAGCCTCTCGTACTGCTGGATCTGCTCGATGCACTCTTCGGGCTCACCGATGATGAAGTGCTGGCTGGCCGTGACCTCGTACGCACGCTCGTCCGACTCGAGCTTCGCGATGTCGGCATGGCCCCATCGGTCGTAGAAGGAAAGAAAGCTCTTTGCGAACCAGGCGATGGCTTCGTCTCGCTCTGCACGGCTCGAGACCACGTGAACGACACGGTTCACCGCAAGCGGCTGCTTGTCGGCGAGGTCGAAGCCGGCCTCCCGGACGGCGCTCTGATAGACCGGGACGCGATCCGCGACCTCGTCCATGGTCGAGCCTGCACTCAGAACATAGCCGTCACCGAGGCGCGCTGCGCGCCGGATCGGCTTGTCGGCCAACGCGCCGACGTAGATCGGTGGCGTTTTCTGGATCGTCCGTGGGAAGAGCGAGTACCCGTCGAGCTCGAAGTTCTCACCGGAGAGGGTGACGCTGTCCTGCGACCACACCGCTCGAACGAGCGTGAGTCCCTCTTCCATGCGCTTGCCACGGTCGTGTAGCGATACCCCGAATGCCGCGAACTCGTCCGCGGCGTACCCGGCGGCCACCCCGAGCACGAGCCGGCCATTGCTCATGACGTCGACCATGGCCCCCTGTTCCGCCACCCGCAGCGGATGCCACTCCGGAAGAAGGAGCATGTTGGTGCCAAGCCGAATCGAGCGGGTGTGAGGCGCGAGCGCCGCAAGGGCCATGAGCGGGTCGGGATACATCATGGCCTGAGAGTGGTGCTCGTGAGTCCACAGCGTGTCGAAGCCTAGCGACTCCGCGAGCTTGGCCTGCTCGATCATTGCGTCGTAGCGCGCCTCTGATTGGATGGGCGCAAAGCCGAATTTCATGCCTGGAACCGTAGCGCAACTTCCTTCATAAGGTGGGGCGATGCGCCACGGGACGGACGCTCGGTGAACGATTTTTTCGAGAAGCTGGCCAGCTTCCAGGCTCGGCGACCCTGGGTGATCTTGTTCTTGGCCGTGGTGATCTCGGTCATCTCGTTGTTCTTCGCGCGAAACCTGGGGCTCGACAGCCGGTTCATCGCGCTGCTCCCTGACAGCCGGCCGAGCGTCCAGGACCTCGAGAAGGTCCGGGACCGGGTCCGGGGGCTCTCCGCACTGACGGTCGCCGTTCAGTCGCCGTCAAAAGACCTCCCTGCGATGCGGCGGTTCATCGAAGACCTGGCGAAGGAGCTCGAATCGCTGCCGCCGGAGCAGGTTGGCATCGTCGACTGGAACGTCGGCGCCTACGATGACTTCGTTCGCGACAACAAGCACCTGTACGCGCCCCTCGATCTTCTCGAGCGGCTCCGAGACGCTCTCGAAGACCGACTCGACCGCGAACGCTTGAAGCACAACCCGCTTTGGGTCGACCTTCTCGATGAGGACGAACGAGAAAGTGTCGAAGACATACTCGACGAGCTCGAAGAAGAGAGCGAGCGAGGCGAGAAGACGGCCGACAAGTTTCCCGACGGCTTCTACCAGCATGCCGACGGAGACCTGATCGCAATGTTCATCCGGTCGGAAGTCGGTGGCGACGCGGAGGCCCCGGCCCGAGTCATCGAGCGCGTTCAAAGCAAGATCGCCGATCTCGATCCGGCCTCCTACTCGCCGGATCTGAAGGTCACGCTCTCGGGCGACGTCATCATCGCGAAGGAGGAGCAACAGGCGATCGCACGTGAACTCGTGTTGGCCACGAGTCTTACCGTCGGCACGGTCCTCCTGCTCATCGTTCTCTTCTTCGGTCGCCCTCGCGCGGTGGTGCTGCTCGGGACCGGGCTAGTCCCACCCGTGCTGGCGAGCTTCGCGGTCGCCGACCTCACCGTCGACTCGCTGAACGCTTCCACGGCGTTTCTCGGGAGCATCATCATCGGAAACGGGGTGAACCCGAACATCATTTGGCTGTCGCGCTACTTCGAGGAACGGCGAACGGGCTCCGACGTGCATCAGTCGTTGCTCGACGCACATCGAAACACGTGGCTTGCAACGCTCATCGCGTCCGGCGCCGCCGCGCTCGCGTATGGGTCGCTGATGATCACCGACTTCCGGGGCTTTCGTGATTTCGGGATCATCGGCGGCGTCGGCATGGTGTTCTGCTGGATCTCGGCGATCACCATCCTTCCTGCGGCAGTGGCAGGCTACGAGCGTTTCAGACCGTTCCCGTCGACGGAGAACAAGAAGAGGCGCACTTGGGGTCGCTACGCGGATGTCTTTGCCACGGCTGCAAAGAGGGCGCCGCGCGGGATCGTGACCGTGTCGGTGATCGTCTCGGCGCTGTCAATCGCCCTCGTGACCTACGCGATCATCGAAAACCCCTTCGAGTACGACTTTCGCAACCTTCGGTCAGTGCGGGAGGAAGGAGACTCCGAGGCACGACTGGTGCAATGGCGAGTCAACAAGATCCTCAAGTCGCACGAGCAGGGGCGCGGAATCGCGGTACTCGTGGACGACAAAGACGACGTCTCTCTCATCAGCGAGCAGCTCGATACCATGCCGTCGTCGGTCCACGGGGGCTACCACTCGCTCATCGAGTTCTTGCCAAAAGAGCCGGACGAAAAGAAACCGCTCTTGGCGGAGATTCGCGAACTCAGCCTCGACATCCGCGAGCACGTAGACGACGAGGAAACGCTTCAGAAGATCGCCGACAACATTCCTCCGGAGAACATCGCCGTCCCGACGCTCGAGGACCTTCCGGATGAAGTGGCACTTCGGTTCGCCGAGAAGGACGGCACCCGAGGCCGCATCATGATGGTGCAAGAGTCGGACGAGTTCTCCACGTGGGACGGCCGCTATCTGGTGAGGTGGGCCGACGCGCTTCGCGGGCTCCGAATGGGCAACGGCGAACGCCCTCCCCTCGCTGGCCGCGCTCCGGTGTTCGCCGACATGATCAGCGCGGTATACGACGACATGCCGCGCGCGATCATCGCGGCGTTCTTGGCCACGGTCGTGCTGGTACTCGTTTCGTTTCGGCGGCGTCGCGACAGCCTGCTCTCGATCATGGCGCTCTTGATGGGGATCGTCTGGATGGCCGGAACGATGGCGGCCCTCGGCATGAAGCTGAACTTCCTGAACTTCGTTGCGTTCCCCATCACCTTCGGAAACGGCGTGGACTATTCGATTAACGTCATGCGGCGATATCGGCTCGAGGAGGACGCCGGCAACCCGGAACCGGTGACCTCAGCCGTGCGACGCTCGGGCGGAGCGGTGGTTCTGTGCTCCTTGACGACCATCGTCGGCTACACGTCGCTCTACGTAAGCGCGAACCAAGCCATGAACTCGTTTGGCCTCGCCATGGCGATCAGCGAGGTGACCTGCTTGCTTGCAGCAGTGCTCACCATGCCTGCCGTGATGATCTTGCTCGCGAGGAGGACCGCGGGGTGACTGCCGCTGCGCCGACCCCGGGTCCTTGGAAGATCCTATGCAGCTACGAAAACCTTCTCCCGAGCGACGCCGCGGACGCTGAAGTCGTGCTCAACACCGCGGGGGCGCTCGCGGGACGTGGGCACCGGGCGACCCTTTCAGTGCCAAAGCCGCCCGACGCCTCGGGCGATTTCGGCGCCGAGATCCTGCGCTACTACGGCATCCGAACCCCCCTAGAGATCACCCCGGTGGAGAGCTTCACCCGGAACATCGCCGCACAGCACGTTTATCACGCTGCCCATTTCCCCGAGCACCCGCGGTTTCGAAGCGCAGACTTCATCTACGCGCGGAACCCCATCGTCGTGATGCGTTCGCTGCAAGCGGGCCAGCGCGTGATGATGGACCACTACCGACCCTGGGGCGACCAGTTTCCACCTTTGCAACCGATCTTCCGTCGATTCATGGATCATTCGAAGTTCCTCGGCTTGGTGGTGCACTCAGACTACTCCCGCCAATCGTATCTTCGGCTGGGTGTACCGGCGGAGAAGCTTCGCGTGGTTCACAACGGGTTCGATCCGCAGCGCATGCAGCCGGTGCTCTCGAAGGAAGAGGCGCGCGCGCTGCTGGACCTCCCGCCGTCGGTCCGAGTCGTCACGTACGCGGGTCGCATCAACGAGAAGAAAGGACTCGAGGTCATCCTCGAGCTCGCGGCCAGGATGCCCGAAGTGGTCTTCCTGCTGGTGGGGTCGACAGGTCAGGGCCCTGTCGAACGCGAGGCCGAGTCAATGGCGAATGTCCGGGTGTTTCCCTGGCAGACGTCGTCGGCCATCGCCCCATACCTGTACGCGTCGGACGTGCTGACCATCCCCCCATCGAGCACCCCACTCGAGAAGGTAGGCAACACGGTCCTGCCACTGAAGCTCTTCCTCTACCTGGCATCCGGACGAGCCATTTTTGCGGGAGCCACCCCGGATACGGCGGAGATTCTCCACCACGACGAGAACGCATGGCTGGTCGAGCCCGGCGATACCGCCGATGCGGAGCACGAGCTTCGCGTGCTGCTGAGCGACGAAACTCGCCTTCGACGCCTCGGTGAGGCCTCGAGACGCCAAGCCGAGTCGCTCACTTGGAACGGGCGAGCCGCCAAGATTGAGCAGTTCATCAGCGAGTGCCTCGATCGCGAGCCTGGCGCTTCCCGCGTGGGCTCGTGGTCGCCGCGCGCGTGCGCACTCGACACGGTGAAGTGGATTGGAGAAGGCCTTGCTCGCGGGAAATGGATCTACCGTTAGCTAGAAGGTCCGCACCGACATGTAGACGGAGATCCCGGCAAGCAGGGCGACGTACGTCCACTTGAGGACCAAGTCAGGCGCTTTGGCGGCTGCCTTCGCGCCGAGCGGGGCGAAGACCATCACGATGGGTGCGATGACGCCGAACGACAGCCCATCCACGAAACCGATCGCGTACGGCGAGCGACCCGGAACACCAATCCCGTGAATAATCGCGCCAATCGCACCACCCGTTCCGATGACGACACCGGTCGCTGCCGAGACCGCAATCGCCTTGTGCATGGGATAGTGGAACGCGCGAAGATACGGCACCGAGAACGTGCCTCCTCCTAGGCCAAGCCACACGGAGAGGTTCGCGATGACGGTGCTGCCGACGACGACCGCGCCGCGACCAGGGCCACTTTCCTCCCCGGTTTCCGACGCCTTCGTAAATGCCACGTAGAGGGTCGTCAGGATGAGGTAAACCGTGAAGATGATCTTGAGGTCTCTCGTGTGCAGGAAAGTCACCGTCAGTGCACCAATGACCGTGCCGACGACGACCCCGGGAACCCACTTGCGGAGGAACGAGACGTCGAGGTTCCCGAGCGCACGATGCTTCCAGGCGGACGCAATCGCGGCTGGCACCACGAGCGCCAGACAGGTGCCCACCGCACAGTGCATGATCACGTGGGAGCCCACGCCGAACAGCGGAAACACCGTCAGAAAGGTCGGCACGAGGATGACGCCACCACCGATGCCAAAGAGCCCGCTCGCGTACCCGACGACGACTCCGGCGACGACGAGAATCGCGATGTGAGCGACCATTGGATCCGTCACGTGGGCGACGGTACCACCGCCCGCCGAAGAGACGTGAGACAAACCGCGGTGTCAGAGCTCGAAGTCGCCGTACTCGAGGATCTCGCTCACTCGATAGAGGAAACCGTTCGCGTGGACGCCATCAACGACGCGGTGGTCATAGGTCAGCGCCATGTGCATGACGGGATGAATGGCCATCACGTCCTCGCCCTCGTGCTCGATGACGACGACACGTTTCTTGATGGTCCCGAGACGTAGGATCCCGACGTTGGGCTGCGAGATGATGGCGCCACCCACCAGATTGCCCCGGCGCCCAGGGTTCGACACCGTGAACGTCTTGCCGGAGAGGTCGTCCGGCGTGAGGCTCCCCGAACGGGCCCGCTCCGCGAGATCTGCCACGGCGCGCGCGATGCCTCGGATGGTCAGATCGTCCGCGTTCCGAATCACGGGCACGACGAGACCTTCGTCGGTGTCGACGGCTACGCCGATGTTCACTTCCGCGAGTTTTACGTATGCGTCGTCGAGCACGCGCGCGTTGAGATCGGGCATCTCCCGGAGCGCGCGAGCCGTCGCAGCGATCGCGAACGCTAGGTACGTGAGGCCGACGCCTTCCTTCTTGTAGTGCGCCTTATGCTGGTCGCGGAGCACTGCCGTCCTGTGAAGGTCACATTCGGCGAACGTGACCACGTCGGGCGCCGTCTGCTTCGAGAACACCATGTGGTCGGCGATGATCCGACGGCGGCGGGTGAACGGGACGAGCTCGTCGCCGTCCTTCGGCACGTAGGGCGGCAGCCTGAATGCACCGGCCGGACCCGTGCCCCGGCGCGCCGACGGCGGCGGGGGAGCGGCTGCCGGCGTTCGCTCGACTGCCTGCGGCGGAGGTGGGGGCGGCGTGGCCATGCGCTCCGGCGCCGACGGCGTGGCCGCCGCAGCCATCACGTCGTCGTGTAGAATACGGCCGGCGTCACCGGAACCCTGGACCCCGGATAGGTCGACGTCTTTGTCACGTGCAAGTTTGCGGACGGAGGGAGAGGTCGGCGCCGACGCCGGCGCCGCGGCAGCTGGAGCCGCAGGCTTGGCCGCCTCGGCCGGGGCGGCCTGTGTGGCGGAAGCCTCTGCGCTCTCGTCGATTTCGCAGATGGGGTCTCCAACCGCGACCACGTCGTCCACATCGGCGAGCAGCTTGGTGATGACGCCGGCAATCGGGGACGGTAGCTCGCTGTCTGCCTTATCGGTCAGAATCTCGACGAGCGGCTCGTCCTTGGCAACGGCGTCGCCAACCGCGACGAGCCACTTGCCAATCGTTCCCTCGACAACGCTTTCCCCGAGCTGGGGCATGGTGACTTTCTGGGCCATGGGGTGCCGAAGATACTCCAAAAACGCCCAGTGGGTAGCCCTTGCTGCCGGCCCGGTCTTGTAGGAGGCTCCGTGATATGTCGAATGGTGACAAGCGTCCCATCCGGCGGGGAGATCGGGCTTTCGTCCTCCGCCTACTCGGCGGGGGCCTCGGCGTTCTGGTGATCGCCATCCTGCTGCTTGATGTCCTCGACAGCACCGACTTTGGAGGGTGCGCCGCGCGCGGCTTCAACCAGGTCACCGAAAGCCCGCCTTCGGACTAGCCGGGCGACCTCCCCTCAGAGTACAGTCCGGCGATGCTGGAAGAGCTCAGTCGGGAAGACAGGCTTCAACTCATGCGGTTCATTTGTTCGTTCGCATGGGCAGACCTGGAAATCCGTCCGGAGGAACGCGACTTCATCGTGAAGATGGTCGCGCGACTGGAGTTGGACGAGGACGAGACGGCGCAGGTCGCGCAGTGGTTGCAAGTACCCCCGCGCGCCGACGATCTCGATCCCGAGGACATCCCTCGCGAACATCGACAGCTCTTCCTCGACGCCGCGAAGGCGATGATCATGTCAGACGGCAGCGTCGAAGACATCGAAGCCGAGAACTTGATCATCCTCGACGCGCTTCTTCGATAAACCAGGCCTGAGGCCGCTTACCGTTGGAGAGGTGAGATGGACATGGATCCAAATACACTACTTGAACCCGTGATGGAGTACGGACCCAAAGTGCTCGGCGTGATCGTCGCGCTCATCTTTGCGCTGATCGTCGCAGGTTGGGCCGAACGCGTCGTCCGAGGTGCTCTCGAGAAGCGAAGCTTCGACGCAACGCTGACCCGGTTCTTCGCAAAGCTTGCTCGCTACCTCATTCTAATTGGCGCCGTTCTCGGGTGCCTTGGTGTGTTTGGTATCCAAACGGCCAGCTTTGCGGCTGTGCTCGCTGCTGCTGGTTTCGCCATCGGCCTCGCCTTCCAAGGCACGCTCGGCAACTTTGCGGCGGGAGTGATGCTCCTGGTGTTTCGGCCGTTCAAAGTCGGGGACTTCGTCGAGGTCAACGGCGAGAGCGGAACCTGTGAACACATCGATCTCTTTACGTGCGAGTTTCGCGCACTCGACAATCGAAGGCTGATCATCCCGAACGGATCGGTCTTTGGGAGCACGATCACCAACTACACCGGGTACGACACCCGCCGTGTCGACATCGCCGTGGGTGCGGACTACGGCGCCGACATCGACGCAACCCGCGCCGCACTCGAAAAAGCAATCGACAAGGTCGAAGGCCGCATCCCCGACCCGCCAGCCCAGATCTTCCTGAAAGAGCTCGGTGACTCCTCGGTCAACTGGCAGGTGCGAGTGTGGTGCAAGACGCCGGACTACTGGGACGTGTGGCAGTCGGCTACGCGCGCCACGAAGCTCGCCATGGACGAGGCAGGGATCGGAATTCCCTTCCCGCAGCAGGACGTCCACCTCGACGAAGCGGTGGTCAAAGCGCTGTCGAACTAGCGCGTCAGAACCACGCCCTCACGGTCGACGATGCTGCGGTCGCCCGCGACTCATGGCAAACTGTGGCCGTGAGGGCTTTCGGAATCGCCTGGCTGTGTTTGTCGCTATCCGCGACGGCAGTGGCACAGGTGGACACCGGCGCCGAGGATCTCTCGGGCCCCGACGAAGAGGCGATAGGCGAGATTCCGTCGGGCACCTCGGCCGTGCCGCGCAACAAGACCACCGCGGAGCGGCTTTCGTCACCGGTGCCGACCACGGAAGGCGTGAGCTGGACCTTCCCGCTTTTCTTCGACCAGACGATCACGGTCAACTCGTTCAACCAAGACTCCCAGCTCACCTACAGCCCGAACTACACGTGGTGGTTCACTGCAGCACCGCGGTGGCTCTTCAGCCCGGAGCATTCGATCGGGATCACGCAAACCGTGAGCATCGAGTGGACCGACTCGCCGAGCGAGGAGTTCAACCGCCTCGGCTTCTTCAGCCGCGAAGCACTCTGGGAAGACCTGCGGATCGACTACCTCTACTCGGTTCCCATCCGGCCTGCCGGTTTCATGTTCTTCGTCGCCGCCGACCTTCGGCTCCCCACGTCGAAGTTCAGCCGCTCCCGCGAACGCTACATCTCGCCCGGCATCCGTTTCACCACGGTCCGTCCGTTCAGCGTCCTGCAGGGCATGCAGCTCGGGCTCACCGCCGCGTTTTGGGGTTGGTTCGC
This sequence comes from Myxococcota bacterium, assembly GCA_039177115.1. Classification (GTDB taxonomy): domain Bacteria; phylum Myxococcota_A; class Polyangia; order Polyangiales; family Houyiibacteriaceae; genus SG8-38. The sequence continues at coordinate 75,253 of JBCDFZ010000016.1, read as the reverse complement.
GGGGTCGAACGTAGTGCTCGCACCGGATGACGTTCAGCCTTGTCGCATCGCGCCGGGGCCCGGTGGGGTCTCCACCGTCGACACGTGTGGCGGGGCCACTGCGTCGATCAAGCACACCACCCGTCTCACCGGATTCTGGACGTTCGTCCCAGTAGACCGACTCGCGCTCGGCGTGTCGTACACGGCGCTTTGGGCCCGCGCCAACGACCTGGCGCTCGGGTGCGTCGAGACGGCCACGGGCGAGTTCTGCGTGGACGACGTGACGTCGAACCCTCGGTGGCGCACGTTCTCGAACTTCCGTGTCAGCATCGGTTACGACATCAAACGGTGGTTCACCATGGCGCTCAGCTACGATGTTTGGGCGCAGTACCCGGACTCCGACGGGGGCTTGGAAAACCCGTTCTTCAACGAGAACAGCAGGCTCATCGTCACCCTCACCCTCAGGACCGACGGCCTCTACGCGAGCGTTCGCGACAGGCGCGTGGAAGCCTCGAAATCACGCACAGGGATCGAGGAGCTCTGACACCGCCGGTCGCGCCGCAGCGAGGCTGGCTCCGAGACTCACGACGCTCATCGGGTCGAGATCGAACCGAGGTCGCTTCCCAAAGTAAGACTCGACGTAGGCGCGAAGCCCGGGGAGCCGAGTGCTCCCCCCTGCAAGGAACACGGCGTCGATGTCGCGCGCCTTCAATCCGGCGTCCGCGAGAACCTCATCGCAAATGCCGAAGGTTCGTCGAACGAGGTCGAGCGTGAGCTGCTGGACCTCATCGCGCGTAATTCGCACGACGCCGCAGCTCGCCGGGGCGGCAGGGTCGACGCTCGGAATGGCGATCGCCGCTTCCTCGGTTTCAGTGAGCTCGCACTTGGCGAGTTCGCTTGCGAGAACCAACCGGTCGAACGTTACGGCGTCGTTGGTGAGGTCCCAGCAGTCGCGGGTGAGCGTCCGGTCCGCAACGTAGATCGCGATGGTGCGATCGACGTCGTCGCCACCGAGGTAAGGGTCTCCCCCGTGCCCCACGACCCGAAACGGGTAGCGGCTACAGTCCACCACCGCCGCGTCGAACGTGCCACCGCCCAAGTCGTACACGAACGCATGCTTCAGGCTGCTTCGGCTGAGATAGGCAAGCGCGGTCGCGATGGGCTCCTCTACGGCTCGAACGCTCGCGAAGTCGGCGCGACCGACGGCGGTACCGGTGGCGTCGCGTCGAGGCTTGTCGAAACCCACCGGGACGGTCACGACGGCGTGCACTTCCTCGGTCGCCGTCTGGCTTCGGGCGCACACCTCGGACACCACCTTCCCACCCACGTCGACTGGGCTGACGAGCCCCGCCCTCGTCCGGAACACGACGCCGCCGTCGGACGTCTCGAGCAGGTCATAGGGGTAGTGCTCACGGTATTGCGCCGTGCTCGACGAATGCCATCGGGCGCCAATCACCCGCTTGGCGGAGAGCAGCGTATTCCTCGGATCCATGGCGCGTCGGCGGCGCGCCTCGGAACCGACCACCGTGTCTCCGTTCGGCAAGAACGCCACGGCGGACGGCATCACGACGCCGCCCTCGTCGAGCAGGAGTGCTCGGAAGTTCTGGGCGATCACGGTGTTGGTGGTACCGAGATCAATCCCGACGGTTTGCTGCCTTCGGGTGGGCATAGGGCGAAGATCGCGTTGACTGGGGGCTTCGAGAGAGAGCCACGGGCACTGGCCTCGTGGAAACAAGCAAGCTACGAGATTCGGACGCCGACTGCCACACAGGGAGGCTGTCGACTGGACCGGTGGGGGCCCGTGTCCTAAAGTGAAACACGTTCTAGTTTGAGATGCCACTCGATGCCCGCTGATTTTCACGAACTTCATATATCTGGAATCATTCAAGAAACGCACGACACTCGGTCCTTCATCTTCGAGGTGCCCGACGCATTGCGGAGCGCGTTCAGCTATCGCGCAGGCCAGTTCCTAACGTTCGAAGTGCCGTGGAACGGCATGCAGCTCAGGCGCAGCTACTCGCTTTCGAGTGCACCCGAGACCGACCCGTGGCCGAAGGTCACAGTCAAGCGCGTCGCCGAGGGCCGGGTCTCCAACTGGTTCAACGACCAGCTTTCGGTGGGCGACACCATCCTCGTCCAGCCCCCCGAGGGCCGGTTCGTGCTTCGAACCGACGAGGCCGACCATGGCGTGTTCCTGTTCGGCGGTGGCAGCGGCATCACGCCGGTGATCTCGATTCTCAAGGCGGCGCTTCGCACGACCTCCCGACGGGTGAAGCTCGTCTACGCCAACCGCGACGCCCGATCGATCATCTTCAAAGACGAGCTCGACCTGTGGATCCGCGAGTTCCCCGACCGACTCGAAGTCGTCCATCACCTCGATACCGACCACGGCTTCATGGACATCAACGAGGTGAAGACCCACTTCGCCGGATGGGAGAAGGCGGAGTTCTTCGTATGTGGGCCTACCGGCTACATGGACACCGTCGAGGAGGCCTTCAAGTCCGGGATCGACCTCGAACGAACGAAGTTCGAGCGTTTCCTTTCGCCGGTCGACCCGGACCGACGCGACGAGTCGTCCGCCGTCGCCGAGCCCGAGCTGCTCGACGGCGAGGTCCCGACCTCGTTCACCATCGTGCTCGAAGGACAGACCCACGAAGTTCCGTACGAAAAAGGAAAGACCCTCCTCGAGTCGGCCGTCGAAGCCGGGCATCGCCCACCTTCTTCATGCGAGGATGGCTACTGCGGTTGCTGTATGGCGCTCCTCAAGCGTGGCGACGTGTCGATGGCTACGCACGATGCGCTCGAACCGAGTGACATCGAACGAGGCTGGATCCTCGCATGCCAGGCGCGGCCGTCGAGCCAGGTTCAGCTCGAGATCGACTTCGACGCGCAGTACTAAAGCCGAGTTCGGGACGAGGGGCGCTCGCGATCGGGCCAGTCCCAATACGACTTCGCACCCGACGTCCACTCGGGCCCGTTGCCCCAGTCGAGGCGCGTCCGCTTGTCTCGGTGGTCCGAGTCGTGCTGCTGGAGAGCCTCTCCGTACTCTTGATACTGCGCGACGCCGAGCTTCTCCGCCCAGTAGTCTTCCTCCATCGACCACTGATTCTGGCCCGCATACTGAAGCACCGTGATTCCTGGAAAGTCGAGCGTACCGCTGCCGCTCGGATGGTCGCGCCGGTTGATCATCCGGAAGACGACTCGCCCGCTCGGGTCGACCTCGTGCCAATCGTACACGCCGTAGATTTCTCCGTACTGCTCCATCAGCGGCACGATCCAGTTCCTTACGGTTTCACGTCCACGCATCGTTCCGAGGATGCGCTCGTAGTAAACGACGTCGTCGGTAAACAGATCGGCCCACGCGTTCCAATCCTCTCGGATCATCCCGGTGTGCCAGTAGTGTCGGAACGCGCCCTCGACTTCGGCAACGTCGAACGCCATTACTCGGCCGCCTGCTCCTCTTCCGGCCACGTGTAGAACTGGGTGCACCAGCGCCTGAAGATTCCGATCGGGCCGTCTCCATCGCAGAGAAGCGGCCTTTCGTACTGCACCTTGTTCTCCCAGATGGGGATGTCCTGCTCCAGCTGACGCTTGAGCTCGGCGATGAATGCCGCACCAACGCCGCGTGTGGTGTCGGCGCCGCCGAGCTTCTTGATGCTGAAGTTGAAGCGGAGGTGGACGTTGTCTTCGTCGATCGGTGTCGTTGTCGCCACGTTGAGCGTCTCGACCAAACCTTTGAAGCGAACGACCGAAAGACCGAAGCCGTAGTTGAGACTCTCGATGGTTCCCGCGACTTCTCCCCGTGGCGTCGACATGCCGGCACCGGAGAACACGCGAAGCTTGTGTCCGTCGACGGTCGCTTCCGATTGCGGCATGTTCGTGCACCCGTGGAGGTAGTGGAAGTGCGCTGAGTCCACCGCGTTCTCCGCCATCTCCTGGTTGCGTGTGCGAATCTTCCACTCGCGAAGCTCGAAATCAGTCCACTCGTCGGTTTCGAGCTCAGGAATGCGATCGGGGATGCCCCAAAGCGGCGGCTCACCCTCGGCGTGGTGCCAACACATCACCAACCCTGCGAGCTCCTTGATGTGCCACGGTTTGAGGCTGGCCTTTCGAGGTACGTGCTTTGCGTAGGGCACTGCGGTGCACTGGCCTTTCGTGCCGAACTGCCACGCGTGGAACGGACACTCGATGCTCTCGCCCTTGACCTTGCCGCCATGACCGAGGTGCGCGCCGAGGTGTGGGCAAAACGCGTCAAGGACGGAAAGCTCGCCTGCCTCGGAACGCCAGATGACCAAGTCTTTGCCGAAGTACCGGAGCGGCTTGGCCTCGCCGGGCTTCACCTCGTCGGAGCTGGCGATCTGAAACCAACCGTTCGGAATCGGAGGCGTGAAATATCGTGTCCGTTCTTCCATCATTCTCCGAAAATAGAACGTGTTTCACTTTTTTCAAGTGGAAATCGGGGAGGCGCCCGTCGTGGCCTTCACGGTGAGGATCGCCCCCGGGTGGGCATCGTTTACATAATGATATCGGAGCATTTCGTCGGACCGCGGGAACGAGAAGGCGCACCCCGAGGAGCCGGCACCCCGCGTCTCGTCGAGGATCTCCGCGACGTGCCGCGCCCGCTCTTCCGCCCCGAGCGAGGGTTCGAGGGCCGGGGTGACGAAAAGCGCGCCGACGACGAGAACCCCCTCGTCCGCAGTGGCCCCCGCAGCGTCCGCCGCCGCGTCGAGGGCCTTGGCGACCCGACGCGCGAGATCGTCTCCGGTCGCCGGCGAGAGCTGCGCCGTGGCCACGCGGTACAGCTGACCCTGGAGCTCGAAATGGAAGCATCCCGTGGAATCGATGGCGACGGGGTCGGTATCGGCCTCGGTGAGTGCAAACGAGGTGACCCGGCGCACCGCCGATACCAGTGTCGCCCGCGTCTTGTCGGGGTCTTCCCAGCAGGTGGGGGAATCGACCGAAACGCGGTTGAAGGCGGTGAGACCGACCACCCATTCATCGAGGAGACGAGTCCAGCCGAGAAGCGCCGAGGAGCATATCAATCCGTGCATCGGGCGAAGACCCATAGCGCACTGCGCCGTCTGCAGCACCCAGGGGCCTCGGCTGCACCGATGGAGCGACGGTGCTAGCGTGGCGCCTCTCGGAGGCAAGCATGGCAATCACCGGCGTCGGGCAAACGGCCCCAGACTTCACGAAAACCACCCAAAACGGAGAGCCCATCACGCTGTCTCAGTTCCGCGGTGAGAAGACCGTCGTGCTCTACTTCTACCCGAAAGACGAGACTCCAGGCTGCACGGCAGAGGCCTGCACCTTTCGCGACAACTTCGAAGACTTCGTGGAGGCCGGCGCGGTCGTAGTCGGCGTGAGCCAAGACAGCGAAGCCAGCCACAAGAGCTTCGCAGAGCACCATAGGCTCCCGTTTCTCCTCGTCAGCGATCGCGACAAAGGCCTTCAACAAGCCTACGGAGTTCCGAAGACGATGGGCCTACTGCCGGGGCGTGTGACGTTCGTCATCGACCGAGAGGGGACGATTCAGCACGTCTTCAACTCGCAGCTCAACGCCAAGAAGCACGTTCGAGAGGCGCTCGAGGTGGTCAAACGGCTGAGCGCCTGATGCGCGCCAAGAGCGCGAGCGTCGCAAGGGCGAGCCATCCCGAGGGGAAGCTCGTGCCTGGCGCGGCACGGCATCCGGACGAGCTCGCCGCGGGAATGCTCCCTCCGCCGCCTGCGCCGCCGCTGCCTCCGGTCGTGACGACCGGCAGATTTCCTCCCGTTGTTGGCGCCTTCACGCCGCACGGCTCGCCGTCGCATGCGTCCTCGCCGCAGAGCGCATCGCTTCCGAACCCTTGGTCGCACAGCGCCGCGACGACCGGCGCAAGGTAGTGGACCAACTCGCCCGCTGCCGTGTCTTGAAAGGTGTTGACGACGAAGCACCCGCTGTTGGTTTCAACGTAGTCCGGCCCGAGACCCGCGACGAGATGGCCGGCAAGCTCGTTGGCGGAATCGAAGACCGGGCTACCGGAGTGACCCCGGAACGCGTCCGAGTTGGCAACGAAATAGTCGAGCGAGGCGGTTCGGGGATCGAAGACCTCACCCCCGGATTCAATCTTTGCCGGGATCCCGCTGCCGAATCCGATCATCGTCAGCGGCTCGCCTACCGTGAGCGGCAGCGTCGCGGGCCTGATCGATGCGGGCCGGTGTCCGCCGGAAACCGACCGGTCGAGGCGGACCACGGCGAAGTCAGGTGTAGGCACGTCACCGCCCGCTTCGCCCCGCAACGCGATAGTTTCGCATTCGTAGACATCGTCGTCGTCGATGGCTGCAAGCTCCATCGGCCCTTCGAGGTGGTAGTTGAAGACGAATGATGTGCTGTCGCAGCGTGCCTGGGTTCGCATACAGTGGCCAGCGGTGAGCACCAGGTCGTCGTCGATGAGCACGCCCGAACAGTTCGCGGCCGTCGGTTGGTCGGCAAACGACTCGCCCACACAAAGCCCCTCTGAGCTGGCCAGCGGGACGGCGAACAGGACGTAGATTCCGTCCGCACCGCGTTCGATCTGGTTCGAGTTGATCAGGGCGACGACCGACTCGCGCGCGATGCTGCGTAAGTCAGAGCTTGGATGATTGTAAACCTCGAGCCGGTCGTCGGTTCCGTAGACGACGTTGGACTCGAGCTGACCGACGAAGGCCTGCTCCTCGGAGCCACATCCAACCCCGAGAAGTCCTAAAAGGACCGAAAGACCAAGAAAGCGAGCGAACATCGTTGCCTTAATGTTTACGGCCAAATCAAGCCGGATGCTACTCAGAAACCCGAACCTGGATGCTCGTCACCCAATCGCCCTTGGCGGTGGCTACGTCGGACACCACGACCACCTGCTCGCCCGGTTCGACGAGGCCTCGCTCCTTCAGTTTTGCGAGCGCGTTCACAATCGTCTTCTCCGGGTCTTTTGAGAGGTTCATTCTGAACGGAACCACAGACCGGTTGAGCCAGAGCTTTCGACGCGTGGTGCTCATGTTGGTGAAGGCATAGATGATGGCGCGCTTCGGACGGTAGCTCGCCACCAACTGACCAAACTGTCCACGACGTGTCATGACGACGATCGCGCGCGCGTCGAGCGAGTCCGCGAGCCGGCAGGCGCCCTGCGCAATGTGGCCGCGCTGGGTCTTCGGAGGCGGGCGTTCGAGGAAAAACTCGAGGCCGGGGTCTTGCTCGGTGCGTCTTGCAATCTTGTCCATCACCTCGACACATCGGACGGGGTGGGCACCGGCCGCGGTTTCACCGCTCAGCATGATCGCATCGGCCTGCTCGTAGACCGCGTTCGCAACGTCGGTCACCTCGGCCCGCGTCGGCAGAGGGTGTTCGATCATGGACTCGAGGAGGTGGGTCGCGACGATGATCGGCTTTCCGGCGATGGCCGCACGGCGAATCATGTCCCGCTGCAACGCGGGAAGCTCTTCGAAGGCGACTTCCACGCCCAGGTCGCCTCGCGCGACCATAATGCCGTCTGCCGCTTCCAAGATCGCGTCGAAGTGGTCGACGCCCTCTTGGTTTTCGATCTTTGCGATGAGGCGCTGATGTCCTCCCGCCTCGTTGACGATCTCCCGAACTTCGAGCACGTCGGCCGCGCCGCGTACGAACGAGAGAGCGATGAAGTCTACGTCTTGCTCGATCGCGAACGCGATGTCCTCCCGGTCTTTCTTCGTGATCGAGGGCAGGTTCACACGCACTCCGGGCAAGTTGACGTGCTTGCGAGAGCCGAGGGTACCGCCGTCGAGCACGCGACACTTGAGGCGGTGTTCGGACACCTCGAGGACCTCGAGGTTGATCAGCCCGTTGTCGACGGTCACGCGTTCACCGACCTTCAGGTCGTTGACGAGGTCCTGGTAGTTGACGTGGATGCTTCGCTCCTCGGCGTCGTCGGCGAGTACCGTGAAGTAGAAGACTTCGCCGGAAGAGAGGTCGAGGCTCTCCGCGAGCTCTCCGGTTCGGATCTCCGGTCCCTGCAGGTCCATGAGGATCGAGATCGGATGCGGGAGCTTCTTGTTGAGGCTCTTCAAGACCCGAATGACCTCGAGATGAGACCCCTGATCGCCGTGCGACATGTTGAGTCGGGCGATGTTCATTCCGGCGCGCGACAGCGCCGAAAGCGCGTCCCAGGAGCGAGTCACAGGCCCGATCGTACACACGATTTTGGTGAGCCGTGACTGCGTCGGGTCGAGAGAAGGCGCCATGTCGCGGCCAAGCGTACTCCGACCCGGCTTCTCGCGCTGCCGCAAACCTGCCTTTCGCTTCAGCGGGATCGCGACGACCGGCGTTGCCACAGCGTCGCAAGCATGAGCAATAGAATGCTCGTCGTCGGAATGCCCTGACCTGAGCGCCCGGCTGCGCAGCGACCGACGAGCTCAGTCCTCGACGGCGGCACGTAGACGCTGTCGTCGGGGCGGAAAGCAATGGCGGTGCTTTCGGGGGGGAGCTGCGGATCGAAACGCGCGCCCGCGGTCTCTTCAATCCAGGGGAGATACGCAGAAAGAAGTGTGTAGACTCCGCCGTCGCCGCAGTCTCGATCCACGTCCGAGCGACCGCGCGACACCAGGCCGACCAAGAAGTCGCCCTGGTCGGTTGGAAGGTAGAGCGGCCCTCCAGAGTCGCCGAAGCACGAGTCCCCGAGCTGGTCGGGCCGGCGTGTCAGCAGCTCTTGGTCCCCCAAGATGTCGATGATGGCGTCGGAGATGTGAAGCGCTCCCGATAGGTCGGCTTCGAAATCGTAGGTGCCGTACCCGGCAACGAACGCCACGTCACCATGTCGAACCAAGTCATCGGAGTCTTCGCGCCTAACCATCGGTGCGTTTGTGATGGCATCGAAGGGAGAGCCTAGAAAAAGAAGCGCCAGATCGTTCGGGGATCCGATGCCGCCCTTCCCCGCTCCTTCACGACTGCGACCCATGATGTAGTCGTGGTCGTAGTTCTCGTGGATTCGAATCTCGACCACGGTCCTTAGGTTCGAGGCGTCCGCAGACGCCGACGACAGGTGTCCGGCAACGGCTTGAATCGTGCCTGGCGCCGCGGGACGCGTGACCCCGCTCTCGCCCTCGACCACCGCGCAGTGCGCGGCAGTAGCGACGATCAGCGGAGAGATCAGGGCACCCGAGCAGAATCCGCGTTTGCCCCCGTAGCGACGAAGCTCGACGGTCGCGAAGATCTGGTCAGTCGTCGCCGCCCAGCCCCCGACGATTCCGCTCTCGGTGGCGTCGATGTCGAGGCCGTTCGGGTCCCCGCAGGCGGTCACGCCCATCAACCACGTGAGAAGGAGGGCCTTGTGTGCCTTTGGAAGAGACATGGGGCGAGGTAGGTGGAAGTATCATGGGTGTTTTCGCCTTACTAGAGCGGCCAAAGTCAGCTGAACGACAATCGCGCCTTTCGGTGAGGTGGCTGACGCAGGCCTGCTGAAAACTTGGTTTGGACGGCAACGAGACGGAAAGTCGGCGAGGGGGAACGCGCATGAGCCGTCGAGCACGCCGAAAGGAACAAACACTGCGCCGCATCGAACAAGCGGGATGGTTGTTGTTTACCTCACAGGGCTACGACGCGACGTCGACCCGCCAGATTGCCGACGAGGCGGACATCGCCGTCGGGACGCTGTTCAACTACTACCCAGAGAAACGAAGCCTCCTGATCCATCTGATGCAGGCTCGCATCGACGCCGAGGCCAACCGTGCGTTCGAGTCGATGGCGTCCGGTTCGATTGAGGACCAGCTGACTCATCTGTTCGCGGCTCTCACCGATTGCTACGCGCGAGACCGACGTCTGTCGCGAGTGTTCATCAAGGAGCTCCTCTTCACAGACGGAAACCAGCGCACGACGACCGCCGCGTGGACCTTCGACCTCGTTCGGCGCGTGGCCGACCTCATCGGGGAGGCTCGTAGGCGCGGCGAAATCGACGCCAACCTAAATCCGATGGATGCGGCTCAGCAGGTATTTTCGACGCACTACTTCGGTATGGTGACGTGGCTCGGGGGCACCATCCCATCCCGCGAGGCGCAGGAGGAGCGCTTCAAGAGCGCGTTAGGGCTGCTGTTCCGCGGTGTCGGTCGGTCCGCGGCTTAGGCGGTCGTTGACGTCTCGGACGGCCGCGGCGATCTCATCGGGCACTTCCTCTTGCAAGAAATGGCCGGCCTCAGTCTCGGTCACCGGCGGGTCGCCGAGGAGGGCCTTCGTTCGCTTGAGCGCCCGCGCGAGAATCGGATCGCGGCGCCCCCAAACCATCGCTTTGGGGCCGTCGAACTGACGCACGAACGCCGCACACTCGTTGAGAGCGGGAATCGACGGATGACCCATCCGGTCGACGGCCATCCGCGCGGTGGCAAGCGGTGCGACGCGATCGCGAATGTGCCGGAACGGATAGCGGTACGCGCGGGCTACGTCGCCTCGAATGCTCGACTTGTCGCCCTGAGCCAGGTGCAGGGCCGCCTGGGGGAGCGGCAGCGCGCGAAAAGCGATGTCGCTCAAAACCGGCAGGTGAGAGAAGCGATGGAAGGGGGTGGCTTTGAAGTTTGCCGGCGGAGCATCGAGCACCGTGTTGAGGACGACCATCCCGCCGAGCCGATCGGGACGAGATACGAATGGATGCGTGCCGATGGCGCCTCCCCAGTCTTGGACGACCAAGATCGTGTCGTGTAGGTCGAGCTGATCGATGAGGGACCCAAGCCAACGGCTGTGGTTGACGATGCTGTGTGCGTCGAAATCCCTCGGCTTGTCGCTTAGTCCGAAGCCGATCAGATCCGGCATGATCACGCGCAAGCCCTGCCCCTGCAGGCTCATTGCGACCTTGCGATACAGAAAGCCCCACGTTGGGTTGCCGTGGACCATCAGCACGGGTCGACCTCGACCCGTTTCCATCACGTGCATGTGCAAACGGTCCCCGACCGACACGCAATATCGTGTAAAGGGAACCTTGGAGGCGATCCACTTCGGCAGGTCTGGCGCTTCGAGGTGTTCCACGGCCGGAGGCTACCCGGTGACGCGCGAGTCCGCCAGCGACCCCTAAGGCGAAGAGCGCAGCTGCTGTTCTCGGAGCTCGAGCTCGCGCGTGGTGGATTGGAGTGCCTTGGCCTTGGCTGCGATTCCGCTCAACCGCTGAACGTCCTGAGTTTCGATGGCGCGCTGCAGGTCCTCCATGAGCGCCTTGCCCTGCGCAAGCGCTGCGAGGCTCGCCTCGTGGTAGTCGGCGGCCTCGGCAGGCGGCGTGATGGCCTGCATCTTGCTCTGAATCTCGGCGGTATCGTCCACCAGGGACGAGATTCCTTCGGTTGATCCGCTGAACGCAGACCGCACGATACCCATCGCGAACGCGTTCGGATCGCCCATCTCTTCGCCGGCGCGGATGGCATCCATTTGCTCGAAGTAGTCGCTCATCTCGGTTGGAGACGCGGGGGCGGAACGAGGTGGCTTGGACGCAGCATCGTTTGGCGCAGGAGAATCGCCGGAGTTCGAGATCACGATACGCCCGTCTGGTCGTCGTTCGATGCGGGCCTCGCCACCGTACCGCACCTCGGGCGGCTCTGAGTCCGAGTCGTCGAGCCATGCCGCGGGCGCCGCGGGTTCCTCGACCGTAGCCGAGGACGGGTCCGTTGCGGCGAAGTTCGAGGAGGGCGCAGTCGACGAGGCTTCGGGCTCCGAGATTGGTGGAACCTCCCGCATCGACTCGCGACCGAGCAAGAACGCGATGACGACGAACGCGACAGCGAGCGCCCCCCAAAGGACGCGGTGGCTGCGACTCGTCTCGCCCGATGTCGGCATGCGCTTCAGCTTAGCTTAATCGACAGTCCTCGCCCTCCATCGGCGAAACCCGTAGATCCCGAGCGCCGCGGCAACCACCACGCCAATCACCAGCGCAGGTCCAATCTTGGCCCAGGGCCAGGTCGAAAGAGGGTGAAGTTCGAGCCATGCGCTGATGCGAACCCCGAGAAACGTCGTCAGGATCGTAAACGGCGCGACCCCTAGCACGGTGCCGGCCAAGAACGGGCCGAAACGCACTCGCGACACGCCGAGCGCGTATTGAACCGTTGGCGTGGTGTAGAACACGAGGCGCAGGAAAAACACCGTCACGAATCCACGTGAGTGGAGCCTATCGTCGAACCGTCGTACGCGCTCCGGGAGCTTTCGCTGGACCCACTCACGGGCTACGAAGCGGGCGGCAGCGAACGAGAATAGCCCGGTGCCCACGGTGCCCACCCAGTTCAATGCGAAGGCTTCGACGGGGGACCAGATGAGCGGCGCACTCAGCAGGAAAACCAGCCCGTTGATACCGAACGGTTGGAGACACGAGTACGAAAGGACGAACAGCACCGCGCCCCAGGGTCCCGCTTCCCGAACGAAGTCGCGCGCCTCTTTGGGATCGAAGTCTTTGTAGAAACCGCTCGTGTACAGCCAAACGACCGCGGTCGCGATGAACGCGACGAGCGCGAGCTTGAGCCAGCTAGCGCGATCCATCGCGGCTGCTGCCTGGGAGGAGCCGAAAGAGGAGCTCCGACACGCGGTGGTTGAGTCGAGGTCTCATCGGACTTGCTGACCGTATCCGAACCGCGGAAGCGGTGCGAACCAAGCCGGGTCTCGAGCGCCCGGGAGGAGGGAACAGAGCTCCCGAAAACGGTACGCCCTTGGATCGAGACGGGAGGCAGAGCCGAGGAAAGAGAGGTTTTCATGTTCAATTTCAGCATATTGGAGAAGTGACGCGGCCTAGACGCCTCGTGGATTCTGCGCATCGAGCTCGTCGTGGTGGCAAGGGGCTGCGGCGACGCGACGATTGCGGACGAGGGCCCCGTCCACGCGCCATGCGACATCGAGAGCTGGTGCGCGAGGCTCGTCGCGAGCTTCAAGTGCTCGAGTTGTCTCGTGCGCCCGAGACAAAGAGCGAAGCGATCGACCGAGGCGATACAGGCAAGGAATCGACGAGGAAGCGCGCCGCGCCTACCGACAGCGGACGGCACAGCTCCAGCACCAGATCGACGAAGCAGAATCGTTCAACGACGCCGGCCGGCTCGACAAAGCGCGTGCCGAGCTCGAGTTCCTCACCGCTGAGCTTGCGCGGGCCGTCGGCCTCGGCGGCCGAACGCGCAGGGCTGGCGGCGCCTATGAACGCGCGCCACGCGGACGTCCAAAAGACAGATTTGAGACGCGCTCCGGCGCGTACGGACCCAGGTTGAGAAACTCGCGAAGCGGCTCGACAGGGACCTGCGCACCGGTACTTTCTGTGCGTGCGAGCCCAGCTAGGTGCTACCCTCGCGACACGCATGCGGACCTTGATCACTTCGCTGATGGTGCTGTCGCTGGCGTCTTCGTCTTTCGTCCAAACCGCGTCGGCCGAAAAAGTCGAAGAGGGCTACATCCCTGCGTCGTCCGGCAAACGCTTCACACCGGTGCTAGGGCCTGAGCTTCGCGTGATCACCGGCGCGACCGTCGGCGTACCCATCTTTTTGGACAACGATCGAGAGGTCGTTCGCCCCGGCGGCGAGATGAACTTCTGGGTCGGACTCGACATCGGCTGGCTCGTGTTTGCGGGCGGGTTCGGCGCAAGCTGGACCCCGATCGACCTCGCCTCGGTCGACGGTGGGCAGGCGCTCGGTCGAAGCCCCCTTGCTCGGCTCTACATCCAAGCCGAGGTGCGGCTGCAGGTTCCGGTGGCCAAGGCGGTTCTCCCGTTCATTAGCGGGGCGTTCGACGCGAACTGGTGGCGGCACCGCGACACGCAAGGTCTGACCTGCGACTTCTGGTACTGTCTCGACCGGTCGCGCTTCACGTTTGCGCCCGGATTCACCGGCAAGTTGGGCCTCGGCATCAAGATAGGCACCCGAGTCTACCTCGACGTGGGCTCGAAGATCTCACTCACGGGCACCGGGGATTTCTTCGAGTCGAGCGAGTGGTTCGTGACTCCGTTCCTCGGAATCACCTACCGAGGCGACCCGGACTGACCGGAAACGGCGCCGCCGGCACCTCCCCCTCAGAACCAGCGTTGCCCGACAAGCCTCCGTTCGCTAGCTTCAATCAACGTGGTGACAGGGCTGACATGGGCGATCGTCGCGTTGGCGCTAACCCTCCTCACGCTCGCCTCGGTGCTGCTCATCGAGTGCGTTGCGGCACTTCTGCCCCTTCCACGGCGCGAACCCGCGTTGCTGCACGAAACGAAGGTCGCCGTGCTGATCCCTGCGCACGACGAAGCGGTTTCCATCGGTGCCACGGTCGACGCACTGCAGCCACAGCTGCGCGAGCACGACCGCATCGTCGTCGTGGCCGACAACTGCTCGGACGATACCGCAAGCTTCGCGCGCGCTGCGGGAGCTGAGGCTATCGAGAGAACCGACACTTCGCGTCGGGGCAAGGGCTACGCACTCCGTTATGGTGTCGAATCGCTCGAGGAAGACCCACCCGACGTCATCATCGTCGTCGACGCGGACTGCCGCTTGTCCGAGGGCTCGATCGCGACGCTGGCGGGTCAGGCGCTCGATCTCGAACGACCCGTCCAAGCCGAGTACACGTTCCTACCCCCGACGCGCACCCCGCTAACGATGATCTCCACGCTGGCGTTACTCGTGAGAAATCGCGTACGACCTCGAGGACTCCGACGGCTCGGACTGCCGTGTCAGCTGACCGGCAGCGGGATGGCATTCCCGTGGCGGCTCATGCGCGATGCGCCAGAGCTTCGCTCTCATCTGGTCGAAGACCTGCTGCTCGGCCACGAACTGGCGATCGATGGTGCGGCACCGTTTCACAGCATCGAAGCGCAGGTCACCAGCGAGCTTCCAACGGGACGAGAGGCGGCTCTCCAGCAGCGCAAGCGTTGGGAGCACGGCCAGCTCGGAACCCTCGCGACGCACGGTCCTCGCTTGCTCGCGCTCGGCCTACGCCGTCTCGACCTCGGGCTAGTCGCCCTCGGGGCCGACCTGATGGTCCCGCCTCTTGCATTGCTCACCGGGATCGCGGTCGCGCTGGTCGGCTCCGCCGGTGCGCTGGTGGCTTTCGGTGCGCCAACCTGGGCCCTCGGCCTGAGCTCGCTTGCACTCGCGGCGATCGTGCTTTCCGTAGGGCTCGCGTGGGTCTGCCATGCGCGCAAGGAGGTCCCGTTTCGCTATCTGCTGGCTGCACCCGTCTACCTCCTTTGGAAACTGCCGCTCTATCTGTCGTTCTCGCTCGGAAAGCGGGAGCGCGAGTGGCGGCGGACGGAGCGCTGAGCCGTCGCTACCGGACCGAAAGCGTGATCGCCGGCTCGGTGTCGGCGAAGGCCGCGTCGAGATAGCGATCGTAGCCGGTTTCCTCGAGGAGGTAGCGGCGAAAGAACGCCACGGAGTATAGATTCTGGAGCCGCGTCGCCTCGGTGATCGGGAACACGTCCGGCGCACAGGTGGTTTCGTAAGGCTCGCGCAGCTCTTCCGCTCCGAGAAGTCCCCATTGGTCCGGCTCGAACCCGATGTCGATGAGCAGGTTCGCAATGTCGCACACGTTCGCGAAGTGCGTGTGCGTCGCCCCGATGATGTCGACTTTGTACACACGCTCGGCGTTGACGAGCTGATCGAACGCGAGAGAGTTGTTGCCGATCGGGACGTTGATGTCCTCGGTCCCGCCGACGAGCATCACGGGCACTTCGATGGCAGCGAGCTGATTGGAGGTGAAGCCGGCGTTCGGTCCAGTTCGCTCGTCGCTTTGGAGGTCCCCGTCGATGACGGCCGAAATCGGGACGATGGCAGCGACTCGCGGGTCCGGGCTCGCGCCCGCCCAGCCCGCCGCCGAACCGATGGCGGTCATCGCACCAAACGAGTTGCCGATGACGCCGACCTGGGCACGATCGATCCGACCGAAGAAGGGGTCGTCCGGGTCGGCGCTGCGCGACAGCATCGTGTCGATGACGAAACTGACGTCGGGTACGCGATTCGCCGCGGCCTCGTCGAACGAGTCCTCGCTTGAAAACTGGGAGTTCCCGGTGTGCTCGGGAGAAGCGACGATGAACCCGTGACTCGCGAGCGCCTCCATCAGGCCGATGGACTGCTTACTGATGCCTCCGTACCCGTGTGAAAAGACCAGCAGCGTCTGACCCAGGCGCGCGGACACGGGCGCGTCGTCCACGGCCACCTCAGAGTCGAGCGCCGCAATCGGGTCGAGCAGTGGGTAGGCGGTGCGGGGGGCATCGGCGAGAGCCTCGGCATCGGCGGCGTCGACCGGATACCACACGTCGACCAAGAGCCGGCGTTCGCCGCGATCGTCGTCGACAGGCTCGAAGACGAGGTACCCGACCCCAAAGGAGCCGAGCGCATCGGGTGCGTCTGTCGGTGTGGCGTCCGAATCGCCGCAAGACACGAGGAGCGCCGCACCGAAAGAGGCCGCAAGACAGGGCAAAACCGAGCGAAAGAAAGCGTTCATGAGCGACTCCCGTCGGGAATGCCCCATCCGACCTCGCCGATCAAGCGGCGCCCGGCCGAGGACGCGAGCACCGAGGCTGGTTTCAACTGTGTTTCCGGTGCGTAAGAAGTCGCGAAGACGCGGAGGTTTTGCTGGTTGTTTGGAAACCTGGATCGCATGCTTGCTTCTCATGCCTTCGGACTTTGAGCAGTCTGTAGGCCTGGCCGGGGATACCTTATTGCTCGAAGGCTACGCCCCCCTTCCCAGGACCTACGACGAACTTTACGCAGCGGATGGAAAGCCGCGTGAAGACGTCGCCGAGCTGGTGTCTGCGCTCGACCAGCTCGGACGTACGGAGTTCATGACGAGGCAGAAGCTCGCCGAGGGCGCGCTCTTTCGCGGAGGCGTGACGTTCTCGGTGTACTCGGACTCGCAGGGCCAGGAGAAGATTTTCCCGTTCGACCTGATCCCGCGAGTGATCCCATCGAGCCACTGGGATGCCATCGAGCGTGGCTTGAAGCAGCGCATCGCCGCGCTGAACGCGTTCCTCTGTGACGTCTACGGCGAGCAGCGAATCATCAAGGAAGAGAGGATTCCTGCATCGCTCGTCCATGGGAGCGCCGGCTACCTCAAAGAGGTCAGCGGGATACGACCCCCAAAGGGCGTCTACGTGCATATCGCTGGCATCGATCTCATCCGAGGAGCGGACGGCGAGTTCCTCGTTCTCGAGGACAATGTCCGCACCCCGTCCGGCGTCAGCTACGTCCTCGAGAACCGCCTCGTCATGAAGCGCGTATTCCCGGACGTGTTTCGGCGGAGCCGTGTCCGCCCAGTGGAAAGCTACCCGAAGCGCCTGCAGGCCGCCCTACTCGCGACGTCGGCGAGGCCGCCGCATGAAAGTCGAATCGTCGTACTCACCCCGGGGCCTTACAACTCCGCCTACTTCGAACACAGCTTTCTCGCGAGACAGATGGGCTGCGACCTCGTCGAGGGAAGCGACCTCTTCGTTCACGAAAAGCGCGTCTACGTAAAGACCACGTCCGGACCGGAAGTAGTCGACGTCATCTATCGCCGAATCGACGACGACTTTCTCGACCCACGCGTGTTCCGGGAGGACAGCGCTCTCGGCGTGCCTGGCTTGATCGAGGCGTACGCCGCCGGGAACGTGTCGATCGCCAATGCTCCTGGGAACGGAGTTGCCGACAACAAGGCGATTTACTCGTTCGTTCCGGACATGATTCGGTTCTACTTGGACGAAGAGCCCATTCTCGGACAGGTCGAAACCTACATCTGCGCCGAGGCCAAGGCGCGGGACCACGTCGTCGACAATCTCGCAAAGATGGTCGTGAAGGCCGTCGACGGGAGCGGCGGTTACGGAATGCTCTTCGGGCCGAGGGCCAGCAAGGAAGAGCGCGAGTCGTTCCGGTCGCAGATTCTCGCAAACCCCGACGGGTACATCGCCCAGCACGTGGTGGAGCTGTCGACCTGTCCAACCTGGGTCGACGGAGAGGCGGGGCCGCGGCGGGTGGACCTTCGCCCGTTCGCCGTGACCGGCAGCGACACGTGGGTCATGCCGGGCGGACTCACGCGCGTTGCGCTACGCGCTGGATCGTACGTCGTGAACTCGAGCCAAGGCGGGGGCTCCAAAGATACTTGGGTGCTGGAGGCCTCGTCACCATGATCTCACGTGTCGCCGGCAACTGCTTTTGGCTCAATCGCTACATGGAGCGCGCGGGCAGCATGGCTCGACTGCTCCGCGTGAACCGGGCGTTCGTTCCGGGGGTCGATCTTCCCCAGCTTCAGCGATGGCATCCGCTGGTGATCGTCGCGGGCGAACAGAAGGCATACGCGCGGTTTCACGGCGAGGACGAGAACGGCGAAACCGTGCAGGAGTACCTCACGTGGGATACGCGCAACACGACCTCGATCGTGGAGTCGGTACGCGTCGCGCGCGAGAACGCGCGGACTGCACGAGAAGCCGTCAGCTCGGAGATGTGGGAAACGGTGAACGCCCTCTACCACTGGCTGACCCGCGGGCCGGGACGACGCCTCTACCGTTCCGACCGGGACCACTTCTACCAGCACATTCGCGAGATGGGCGAGCTGTTTCACGGTCAAGCCGACGAGACGATGCTCAACGGCGAGCCGCTCGCCTTCATGCGTCTCGGTCGCTACTTGGAGCGCGCCGGGCAAACGGCACGGCTCATGGACGTGAACTACCACACCTTCCCGGACGAGCGTGCGATTGACGACCCGATTCGGCTCGCCCAGTGGACTGCGCTCCTCGCCTGCTGCTCCGCGACCGAACCGTTCCAAAAACGATCGTTTGGGACGCCCGAAGCGCGAGACGTGGTGAACTTTCTTCTCTTCGAACCCGACCTTCCGAGGTCGGTCTCACACTGCCTCCGCGCCGCCCGTCATTCACTCGTCCAGGTGCGCGGATACGGCTCCAACCGAATCGGGACCATGTCGACCGCGTTGCTCGAAGCACTGCTGAGCCACATCGCGTTGCGCGAGGGTCAGCCCATCGTGGGCACCGAACTTCACGAGGAACTCACCTACCTCGTGGACTCCGTCAGCGACATGTGCACGGCGGTCGAGCAGGAGTTCTTTCAACACGCCGATCTGCAGACGCAGATCTCGATCGCGGAGGGAAATGGTGGAGCTGCTCAACAGTGACCTACTAGCGATCTGCTACGACAATTGCGCGTCGCCGCACATTCGCTTCAAGAAGGGGAACCGACCCGACGGTTGGGGCTTCGCCTGGTACCCGCGCGACGGCGTGGGCGCTTCCGTGCTGAAAGACCCGCACGTCGAGTACGACACCACCGTCGCCACAGCGATTCAGCGCTGGGACCGATTTCGGTCGAGCATCTTCGTATGTCACAGCGGAACCCACCGTGGGCGCTCCTTCAGTGATACCCACCCATTCGTCCGGAGCAACGCCGGGCGTGATTGGATCTTCGCCCACAACGGCGACATCGGCCGCGACCTCGGAGTCACGCTGCCACTCGATCCCGGGCTCGGCTTCGAACCGGTTGGCCACACTGATTCCGAGCATATGTTCTGCTGGCTGATGGCCCAAATGAGGGAATCCGGGGCGCGCACCCTCGAAGAGGTCGGATGGTCCAACATCAAGAGCTGGCTCGTCGACCTCAATCAGCTTGGAACGCTCAACGTGATTTGGAGCGACGGCCGACACGTGGTGACCTATCACGATCAGAACGGCTTCAATGAGCTCCACCATCTTCGACGACTCCCACCGCCGAACGATGCGAAGCTCGAGTCCGACCTGCTAGAGCTCGAAGCCACCAACTCCGTCGACGAGAACCG
The DNA here is from genome assembly GCA_039177115.1 of Myxococcota bacterium. Classification (GTDB taxonomy): domain Bacteria; phylum Myxococcota_A; class Polyangia; order Polyangiales; family Houyiibacteriaceae; genus SG8-38. The sequence goes on along the minus strand of JBCDFZ010000016.1, from coordinate 55,557 downwards.
AAGCGTCGCCATCGTGTCTACGCGTGTGCTGTCCGACGAAGACTGGTCGAGTTTCTCTCCCGGCGAGATGAGGGTGTTCAACCGCGGACAGGTGATCGACATTGGTGACGCTGCGGCGGTCGCGGCACCGCCGCAGAAGCCCGCACGCTCGTCCTGGGTTCAAGCCGGAGCGCCGACCGCGCAGCTGGCCGCGCCCCCCGTGGGCATTACTCCGACCGAGACGAGCCCGGCGCGGATCGAACGTCCGCCGGCGGCTGAGCGGGGGAACACCCGCACGTACATCGTCACGCACGAAACCGTCTACCGGTACCTGACCCCAGTCGATACCTCCACGCATACCGTTCGACTTCAGCCGGTGAGAGACCTGGGGCAAGACGTCCGGGAATACAAGCTCGAGATCTCCCCACCCGGGCAGTCTTTCTCGTACGACGACGTGTTCGGCAATCACGTGTTGAGCTTCCAGATCACACAGCCCTACCGCGAGCTCTGGGTGAGATCGCGCGCCCGCGTCACGACCCACCGTCTCGACGCGCATTCCAACCTTCGAAGCACCCGAATCCCGCTCGTCTGGATGCCCTGGCAGCGACAGATGATGAACCCGTTCTTGTTGCCACCCGAGCTACCCGAATCGGAGCTGCGAGAGCTATCGTCATTTGCCATGAGCTTCGCGGCGCGTCGGAAGTACGACCTACTCGAAACGCTCGTCGACATGAACAAAACCCTGAATCACGACTTCCGATACATCCCGGGCGTGACCACGCTCGAAACATCGCCGTTCGACGTGTACACGCAGCGTCGCGGAGTCTGTCAAGACTTCGCGAACCTCTTCATTTGTCTCGCGCGCCTTCTCGGCGTCCCGGCACGTTACCGGGTCGGATACATCTACACGGGCGCGGGCTACGAGAACCAAATGCAGTCGGAAGCTTCTCATGCATGGGCGGAGGTATACCTCCCCGAAGTCGGCTGGCGGGGTTTCGACCCGACAAACGGCTGTCTCGCGGACCTCGATCACATCCGGGTCGCGTCTGGCCGGAACTACCGCGACGCCACCCCCACCGCCGGGACGCTGTACTCGGGTGGCGAGGGAGAGCAGCTCGACGTCACGGTGCGCGTGGAGCGCATAGACGAGAAGCTCTCAGAGGACGCGGCCGCGCAACAAGGTCAACAGCAGCAGCAGTGACGAGAGTCAGGCGTGCGACACGATGCGCGCCGGCTTACCCGTGTTGACCGGGCCGCTCCGAAGCACTTTTCGCCATTCGCTGTTGCTGTGCGCGTACGGTTTCGTCGAGCCGTAGAAGTCTCGAAAGAGTGAGGAGAAGCGCGCGGGCTCGTTTTGGTGAGGAAAATGGCCGGCGCGGGTGAACACCTCGAGCCGGCTGGCCGGCATCGCTGCGTGGAGCCGATGCGCGTGAGCTACGGGGATCACGCCGTCTCGCGCACCCCAGACGAGTAGGGTCGGAATATCTCGCGTGAGGTAGCAGCGATCCAACATGGTGATCGCCTGTCCCCGCCAATCGACGACGGCGCGAAGGGTGCGGGCAAATGCCCGGCGCGACGAGGCGTCGGGGAGCGTCTCGAACACACGGAGGAGCGGCTCGGCGTCGTCCCCGATCTTGGTTCGTAGCAAGGCCAGCACCTTGAACAGGGTGCGTCCAGCCAGGCTCGCTCCAGGAAGCCCCAACATGGGCAAGAAGAAGTCGGCGTTCGGGGCCGAAGCGAGGCGGAGCACGGGATTGACCTCGTGGCTCACACCGCCAGTGCTCACCAAGACGAGCCGCTCGCAGAGCTCGGGGAACTGGTACGCGAACTGCATCGCGACGCCGCCGCCGAGGGAGTGGCCGACGACGCTCACCTTGTGCACGTCGAGGACGCTGAGAAGATCGCGCATGGCGTTGGCGTAGGCCGCCAGCGAGTAGTCGGCCCGGGGCTTGTCCGAGTCGCCGTGCCCGAGCAGGTCGGGCGCAATCACCGTGTGGTGACGTGCGAGCTCCGGAATCACGTCCCGCCAGCTGTCCGCGCTATCCCCGATACCGTGGATCAGCAGTACGGCCGGACCGGTCCCCGTGTGGATAAACGCGCGCCGATAGCCGTGGATGGTCCGATATTTCATCACATCCACGGCCATCGGAGGCGCGGCCCGCGTACGAGGAGGGAAGTGAATGACGTTTTTCACCTAAGTACCAACATACTCCGATGTGGTGCTCGGTGGAGCCTCGCGTTGGGGCGCGGCGTCGAAATTTCGTTCGCGAAACGGCGTCGAAACCACCCGGCAATCAACCAGCCGACGGGCACCAGGACTAGCGCACGTGAAAGACGTCGTCAGAGAGCTCGTCGCCGATCGTCGTGTTCCGACGGATCACGTCGGCAAGCGTCGTGGAGTCGATCTCGTCGATCTCGTCGTCAGAGAGCTGCCGCTCGTACCAGAAGCGATCGCCGTCTCTAAGAGCCTCGAACTGCCGCTTCATGACGACAAATGCAAGTTCCCCGAGATGGCCTCCGTTGATCGCGTCCTCGGCAAGCGCTCCGACCCAGACGTCGAGGTCGTCGACCCGGTCGTAGACCGAGGAAAGACGTTCGCGCGTATCCGGGTTGGTCGACACCTCGTCGAAGCTCTGTCGGACGGCGAGACCGAGGGCCGCGCGGACTTCATTGTAGCGCGGCAGTCCGTGATCCCGGCCGCGCTGCAGATTGAGCGAGGCAAGATCGAGCCCGCCAGCGCCGGGGGGCCCGAACAGAAAATCGCGAACGTCGTCGACGACCTCGGTGTCGACCGCGGAGCAGGCCTGGCCGGCGAGCCCCCGAAGCAGCGGCTCGATCCCGCCCTCCCGCGCGAGGCGATCGGGGCGGAAGAACGCGTCGCGAAGCCCGAGATGACCCTCCTCAATCTCGTCGCCGTCAGCGTCGAGACGCAGGAGGTTGGCACTCAGTGCGCTGTGGCCGAATCGATAGATCCCGGTTGAAAACTCGTTGGCGATCGAGGGGTCGACGCTCGAGTCGTACCCCTCGTAGGGCGCCAGCGCATCGGGACCGAGAAGTGCTGGAAGAAACTCGTTGTAGGTAATCCCCTGCATCAGCGCGCCCACGTAGCGACGCGCAAGCTGGTAGACTTCTTCGCCGAGCATCGAGGGGTCGTTCGCAAGGAGTTCGTCTGCGACGCGGTTGTGCTCGCGAACGAACAAGGTGTGGACCGCGGCGAGCCCCACCTGCTCGTTCGCGCGGACGTCTCCCGCAAGGAACAGCGCGGGGTCGTCGGCGCCGCCTGCGTTGGGGAGCCCGTCGGTGTTGAACGGAAGCAGGTTGCCTTCGCTCATCCGGAGACGTCCACTCCCGTCATCCGCCCGGAGCGCCGAAGCTCGCTCTTCGTCGGACCCGTAGACCAGAGACGCGTCGATGAAGTGGGTGATTTCGTTGATCTGCTCGCGCGGATTGTCCTCGTCGGTGCCCGTCGTGCGATCGAAGATGGAACGCGAAAACTCGATCACCGCGGTACCGGTACCCTGCGGGTCGAACGACGGATCGCCGAGAGGCACCTCGATGGGCATCGGTTCCTCGGGCTCAGCCGTTTCGGTCAGGCTGATGTCGTGATCGAGGAACTGACCCCACTGCCACAGGAAGTCGCTCGCCCCGAACTCGTTGGTGGCGGTGGCCACGTCTTGGCAGAGCGCGTTGCTCACCATGCGCGTCGACGGAAGATCGATGCCCGCGGGTTCGCTGACGCCGTCGCCGTAGTCCGCGCGACTCCATCGAACCAGGCGGGTGTTGGCAGCTCCGAGCAGCCGGTTGCGGGTGTTGTTTCCGGTGCCGTCGATGCTGCGGTACCCGTCGGTGCTCGGCGCCGCGGGCGTCGTGTCGGAGCAACCGGCACCAAGCATCGTTGCGAGGGTCAGGCCCACGAGCATCGGAACGACGCTGCGGTCCACGAACGTCTGCGTGACGCTCAGGCCACGCACACAACTCGGCGCTGAGAACCTCTCATCCTTCATCGGGCACACTCCGCGGGCAGCGGAAGGTCGATTAATACAGAAGATCGAAGTCGTTTGGAAGTCGGAAGCAGAGCGCACGCTGGGTTGACGAAAAAATGGCGCATCGAGGGCTCGAGCGGCTGCGTTTTGTCAGATGCCTCACACGCGAAACGGCTGGGCGGCGCGCGGAACAAGCCTACAGTCTCGCACACGTCCGCGGTGCCCCGGTGGCTTGTCCTGCTCGTCGGGCTCAGCGCGTGCGCCGCCAAAAACGAAGCCCTGCCCCCGACTGCCTTCGCACAAGAGCCCCCGCGAGCGTCGGTCCCAGCGGACGAAGCGAGCGTGCGGCCGGGCGTCAACGCTCGGTACTTTCGGGAAGGGGCAGTCGCAAGAAGTACCAACGGCGTCGCGCCGACGATGAAGGCCTCACCCAGGTCGTTGCCGTACTCGGCGATGAGCGCGCGACGGGGCTCGAGTCGAGTGCGGTCGATCTGGTTTTCATTTGCGATACGTACCACCACATCGAGTATCCGCAGAACTACTTGAACTCGCTCTTCGAGACGTTGCGTCCTGGCGGGGTGCTCGTGCTGATCGACTTCGAGCGAATCCGTGGCTTCACGTCGCCGCAGATCATGCAGCACGTATGCGCTGGAAAGCAGACCGTCGTGGAAGAGGTCACCGGCGCAGGCTTCGTCCTCGACACCCAGGTCGACCTGCTCTCAGAGAACTACTACCTGCGTTTCAAAAGGCCGTAGGACAACGACGCTAGGCGGCTCAAATATTCCGACGCGTCGTCAGAACAAGACGACCGGATCGTAACGAGGAAGCGTGATGAACTCGATCTCCGGGTTCGCCTCGTCTTTGTCGTGGAGAAACTCTCGGAGGACGTCGTTTCCGGGGACGCGGAGCGCGACCGCCCGAACGGGACCGGTGAAAGGACCCTCGATGGGACCGGTGAGACTGTCCCAATGAATCGGAATCACCCGTGTCGGGCTCGTGCGTTGGATGGTCTCGTCCCAAAAGGTGTCGCGATACTCGTCTGTCTGTGAACCGAGGGCGCCGACGCCAAGGAACACCACGTCGGCGTCGTAGTCTTCGAGTGCGCCCTCGACGAACCCGGCGCTGCCCACGATGAGCCAGGTGCCCTCGGGATGCGCGACGTGGAGGATGTACGCCTTGCCGACCTTGTAATCGAGCGCCATCACAGGGGGCTTCAGCGGCTCGTCGATCGTCGGATCTCCGAGGGCACGCGACGCAAGCTCCGGGTCGGCGAACTCGAAGTGCTTGGACACGATCGGGGTGATCGTGAACGCACCGAGCTGGATCGGAACCCGATCCTCGACGACGCGAATCTGTTCTTCAGAGAGGCCCCACCCTCGGCCGACGTTGGCGGTGGACTCGGAGCCGAGAAGCAATGCTCCGGTACGCTTGGCCACTTCGGGTGCGTCCATGGCATGGTCGTAATGAGAGTGGAGCGGGAAAACAGCGACGAGATCGTCGACCTCGTTGCGAGCAAGGCCGGTCTCAATCGCGTCGATGTCGGGCTCGATGGGTGCGCTCAGCACGGCGACGAGACTCGGCCGCGAGAACCAGCCATCGGTCATCCAGGTGGTCTCCCCATCAGAGAACACCAGCGTGGCAGTCCCCGTGTAGCGAACGCTCACCGCGCCGTCTGGAACGTCGTCGGTGCCCTCGACTGCCCATGCGGGGTCGACCGGAGGCTCCTCGAACGTGCGAAACATGAAGACCGCCCAGCCGAGGAGAAGAGCGAGGATCAGGCCGAGCACGCCGAGAATGGTTTTCCACGTGCGGGACATGCGACGGATAGTACCCGCAAAACAAGGCCAGGTGGGGCGCGGTAGTCCGCCCGAGCCGGCTGGTCTAGACTCCGCGCCCGTGGACGCGCTGAACTTGAAAGAACTCGAAGCGCTCGCCGAAAAGGCACTCTCCGAGATCGCGTGGAGCTACTACGCGAGCGGCGCCAACGACGAGATCTCTCTGCGGCGAAACGAGTGCGCGTATGCAGACCTCCACCTCCGCTACCGCGTCTTGGTGGACGTCGCACGCCGGGACGCAAGCACCGAGGTGCTCGGACGGCAAATCGACTTCCCCGTGATGATCGCGCCGACGGCTTTTCACAAACTCGCGCACCCGGATGGCGAAATCGCCACGGCCCGAGCCGCTACGAACGCGGGCACGACGATGATCCTCAGCACGCTCAGCACGACTCGGGTGGAAGACGTCGTCGCCGCCGCCGAGCGAGACATCTGGTTTCAGCTCTACGTGTACAAGGACCGCGGTGCCACGGAGGCGCTGGTCGAGCGGGTCCACGCCGCAGGCTGCAAAGCCTTGGTCCTGACCGTCGACGCGCCGCTCCTCGGACGCCGCGAGCAGGATATCCGGACGGGGTTCGCGCTCCCGGAGTCGATGGGGATCGAGAACATGCTCGCCGAGGGGTACGCGCGAGTGGACGCCGCGGACGGAGACTCCGGGCTCGCGGCGTACTTCGCCGAGCTCCTCGACCCCTCGCTAAGCTGGAAAGACCTCGACTGGCTTCGCACGATCTCCCCGATGCCGGTGATTGTGAAAGGCGTGGTGCGGCCGGACGACGCGAGACGAGCCGTCGACCACGGCACGAACGGCATCGTGGTGTCAAACCACGGCGGGCGACAGCTCGACACGAGCGTTGCAACCATCGAGGCGCTTCCGCCGATCGCAGACGAGGTCGGCGACGAGACCCTACTCCTCTTGGACGGAGGAATCCGGCGCGGAACCGACGTGATGAAGGCGCTGGCGCTCGGAGCGCGCGCGGTGCTGATCGGTCGACCGGTGCTGTGGGGCCTCGCTGCAGGTGGGCAACACGGCGTCGAGCATGCCTTGGCGCTGCTCCGAGAAGAGATCGACCTCGCGATGGCCCTCGCCGGATGCCCGACGGTCGAGCACGTTACGCGCGACCTGATCGCGACGCGGTAGGTTCAGGCGCGCGTCTCGGCGGAGGCGAAAGGAACACCCTCGAACTCTTCGACGCGTCGTCGGAACTCTTCGGGAATGGGGGCGGTCTCGCGGGTGGACGGATCGACGCACACGCTCGTGAGGGAGGCTTTGGCGAACGTTTCGCCTTGGTCGTTGCGGATGGTGAACTCGCTGGTCATGCTCGAGCGGCCGAGCCGGGTGACGTGCGTTTCGACGTGCACCTCGTCCTCGTAGACGGCACTTCCAGAGTAGTCGCAGCTGGCACTGACGTAGTAGGTGTCGACACCGTACTTGACGAGTTCTTGATAGGGGATCCCGATGTGTCGCATGTAAGCGCCCCAAGCCTCGTCGCAGAACACCATGTAGTTGGCGAAGTACACGTGCCCCTGAGCGTCGGTGTCGCGGAAGCGAACGTGAATCTTGAAGATGTGGGGATCGGGCATGGGGCGCACCCTAGCGCCGAAGCGCCGGGTCACCCAGCCGGCGGGCGCTCGAAAACCCCTGCGAGCTGTCGCGAGCGCGCTGCGAATTGACCGTCCGGCGCCCACAGAGAGGCGTCGAAGCTGTTGTAGCCTTCGCCAATGAACGAGGCCTCGGCCTCGAAGTACCACCACTCGTCGACTCGAACGTCGGGGCGCGTGCCCGCGAAGTCGACGTTCCAGGTGATGGAGCTTCCGGGAGCCGGAGCACGATATGCGGAAAGCGCCGGTGAGGGCCAGGCGTCGATCAAGCCGACCATCCCAGCCGCGTCTCCCGGCTGAGCGTCGTCGCGGAACCGGCACCAGCCTGCAATAGCCGGCGTGTCGTTCCCCATGAAGGGATAGGTTCCTCGGGTGTATCGGAAGTCGAGCCACTGCGTGAAGCGGGGCATCACACCTTCGAGGTACGGCATGACGGGGAGTGAGTCCGGGTCGGGCGCTTCGGGGCGCGCGGGGCCTGGAACCGAAACCGTGGAGTGCCGCGCCCGGGCGAAGGTCGCGGACGCGATCGTGCGCTTCGTGCCATCTTGAACGACCGAGCCGGTGACGAAGGTTGCGGACTTTCCGTCGCGCACGATCTCCGTCGTGCACTCGAGAGCCGCGGGTTCCACGGGGCCGACGAAGCTCACGGTCAGCGAGCGAAGAAGCTTGTCGTCTGGGACGTCTTGCGCCATTGCGCGAACGAGGCCGGCGCCGACCACGCCTCCAAAAACCGACCGGCCGTGACCCCAACCTGGGTCGACGGAACCTCTGAACCGGTTCGGTGAGACGGCGTCCCACTCCGTGGCCTCGGCGAACGATAGCGAAGGCTGAGCCGTGGCGGTGGCGGAGTCGTTCATGGCCACTGTTTAGCGCCGCAACCCGGATCGTCACGGATGCAAAACCGCAGCCGGCATCGTGCGCGATGCGGCCATCTCCTGGGTTCAGGCTTGTAAAACCCTTGCGATCCTGGAGCGTCCGGAGCCTGCTTGCTTCGTGCCGAGTTCGCCCGCACACCGAGATTCATGGCCGCTGAAGCCCTCACCCGTATCTACCGCCGCGACTACTCGCCCCCAAACTTCGCGATCGAGACGGTCGATCTGACGTTCGTGCTCGACCCCGAAGAAACCCTCGTTCGCGCCAGGCTGGCCATGACGCGCACCTCGGAAACGACCGACCTCGCCCTCGATGGAGAAGAGCTGACCCTGCGTTCCGTGAAACTCGACGGCGACGAAGTTCCTGCCGACCGATTCGAGGCGACGCCTGACCGGCTGCTGGTCCGAAACGTCCCCGACCGGTTCACCCTCGAAACCGAAGTGGTGGTGCACCCGCGCGCAAACACGAAGCTGATGGGCCTCTACCAGTCGAACGGAAACTACTGCACGCAGTGCGAGGCCGAGGGATTTCGTCGGATGACGTACTTCCTCGACCGGCCCGACGTGATGGCGCGATACACCACACGGATCGAGGCGGACCGTGACGCATGCCCCGTGCTGCTCTCGAACGGCAATCGGATCGAGGCCGGCGAACTTCCGGGCGGCCGCCACTTCGTAGAGTGGCGCGACCCGTTTCCGAAGCCGAGCTACCTGTTCGCGCTGGTCGCCGGAAACCTCGCCTGCGAGAGAGATACGTTCACGACGATGTCGGGTCGCAACGTGGCGCTCGAGATCTGGGTAGAACCACAAAACGCCGACAAGTGCGCGCACGCGATGCGGTCGCTCAAGGCCGCCATGAAGTGGGACGAGGACACCTACGGCCTCGAGTACGACCTAGACATCTACATGATCGTCGCCGTCGACGACTTCAACATGGGCGCGATGGAGAACAAAGGGCTCAACGTCTTCAATTCGAAGTACGTCCTGGCCAAACCAACGACGGCCACCGACGACGACTACGAGGGCATCGAGGGCGTGGTTGCGCACGAGTACTTCCACAACTGGACGGGCAACCGCGTGACCTGCCGCGACTGGTTCCAGCTCACACTCAAGGAAGGGCTCACCGTCTACCGAGACCAGGAGTTCTCCTCGGACATGACTTCGCGCCCCGTGCAGCGGATCAAAGACGTGACGCGGCTTCGTTCGGCGCAGTTCGCAGAGGATGCGGGGCCGCTCGCTCATCCCATTCGCCCAGAGTCGTACATCGAAATGAACAACTTCTACACCGCAACGGTGTACGAGAAGGGCGCCGAAGTCGTTCGTCTGTACGAAACGCTGCTCGGCAAGGAGGGGTTCCGCAAGGGCCTCCGCAACTACCTTCAGAAGCACGATGGCGCCGCGGTCACGTGCGACGACTTTCGAGAAGCCATGGGCTCCGCGAACGGGGTAGATTTCACCGAGCTCGAACGGTGGTACCAGCAGGCCGGGACACCCGTCGTTCGAGGCCGAGGCGCTTGGGACGCCGAGCAGAAGGAATATCGACTGACTCTCAGCCAGTCGCAGCGAGAGTTCCCAGAACAGGATCCTCCGAAGCCGCTCCCGATCCCGATCCGCGTGGGACTTCTGGCTCAGGACGGCTCCGAGATACTTGGAAGCGAGCGGACACTCGTCCTTCGGGACAGCGAGGAAGAGTTCGTGTTCAAGTCCGTGAACGAAGCGCCGGTGCTCTCAGCCGCACGCGGGTTTTCTGCGCCGATCAAGCTGGACATCGAGCGAACGCCCGAAGAGCTCGCGTTCCTGTTAGCGCACGACACCGACTCCTTCAGCCGATGGGAGGCTGGGCAGGATCTCGCACAGCGAGTGCTGCTGGAACTGACCGGGCGTGGGGACGACAAGACGTGGCCGTCGCTCGACTCGCGACTCGTCGATGCCTTTCGCGACGTGCTGCGCGACCCGGAGCTCGACGGCTCGATCAAGAGCCTCACGCTGACGCTTCCTTCGGAAGAGCGGTTGGCGCAGGCCATCGAAGAAGTGGACCCCACCGCCGTCCATCGTGCGCGCGAGTTCGCGACGAGTAGCCTCGCCGACGCACTTCGGACGGATTGGGAAGCCACCTACGAGCGGCACGCGGAAGGTCCCGACCTTATTGAGAAGAGCGAAATCGATCGCCGTCGGCTCAAGAACCGCGCGCTTCGCTACCTCGTTGCACTCGGCCGGCCGGAGCTCATCGTGCTCGCCAAACAGCAGTTCGATGAGTCGACGACGATGACGGAGTACGAGGGCGCTTTCGTCGCACTGGTCGACACCGATACGCCCGAGGCCGACGCCGCGATCGAAGCGTTTCATGAGCGATGGAAGGGCGAACCGTTGGTTCTCGACAAGTGGTTTCGTATGCAGGCCATGTCCACGGCGTCGCGGGCTTTCGACCGCGTCGTCTCGCTGGCATCACACCCAGACTTCACGCTGTCGAACCCGAACCGTGCTCGATCGCTTCTCTACGCGTTCGCCATGGGAAACCCGGTCAACTTTCATCGTGCGGACGGCGCAGGCTACCGATTCGTCGTCGACCAGGTGCTCGAGCTCGACGCCATCAATCCTCAGGTCGCCTCGCGCGTGGTTTCGAGCTTCAACCAGTGGAAGCGCTACGAGCCCAAGCGCCAGGCGTTGATGCACGGCGAGCTCGAACGAATCGCGGCGCATCCCGGGCTGTCGAAGGACGTCGCCGAGATCGTTGGGCAGGCGCTTCGCTAGCGCTTCTTGAGGATGTCTTGAACCCGTGTGAGCAATGCACGGGAGTAAAGACGGCCGACCAGCGATTCACGGGCCTCCCGGTTTGTCGCCTCCCATGCCTGCTGGTGGCGCCAGAGGTTCACCGCCTTGAGCCGCTCGGCAAGCGCCTTCGACGCCTCTTCGTCGAGCTTGCGACCGGACTGTCGAAACTCCGAAGCCGAGCTCCGTGCGCTGCTGATGATGAAGTCTCGAGCCTCGGGTGGAAGTGCTGCGAGCTTGTCGGAGCGAATGACGTAGGCGCCTACGACGATGCCGCCAGCCTGCTTACTCATGGTTTTTAGGCGCGTGTACCACTGAAACCCGAGCACACCGATGGAAGAGGCGATGACGGTGTCGATCATCCCCGTCTGTAGGCCACCGTAGACTTCGGGGAGCGCGAGGCTGACTCCGTTGGCCCCGGCGGCTTCGATGAACGCGCGCATGGTGGGCGAGCCTCGCCAGACCCAAGGCCGGACGCGCTTGAGGTCGGAAGGGGCCTGAACCTTTTGCTGCGAGAATATCCGTATCCGGCCCGAGTCGCCCCACGAGATGAGCTCGTAGTCCGCCTTGCGAAAGAGCTCCTCGAACTCGGGGGCAAGCGCCTCGCGAACTTCGTCGAGCTCTGGGTAGCTACCGATGAGTCCCGGTGCCTGAAGCACCAACACTTGCCTAACCAGCGCGCCGAGCCCGTGCGATGTGAGCAGCGCCCCGTCGAGCTGACCTGCGCGCATCTTTCGAACCACGGTGAGCTCGTCGCCGGCGACCCCGCCGAAGTACATTTTGAGTGCGACCTTGCCGTCGGTTCGCTTGCGAAGCTCTTCCTTCAGGTAGAGGAACGCTCGACCGAGGCCCGAATCGCGCGGCGCGAGTGTCGCGAGCCGGAGCTGTTGCACCTCGTCGGCGCGAGCGCCGTGTCCGGTCATGTCCGAGGCGAAGAGGACGCCCGCGAGGCACACCGCAAGAACGATCCGCATGCTTTTCTAAACCACACGGTAGGACCTCTTTCAAGACAACCGTCTTCGCTTGACGCAGCAGATGGAGACCGGAATGCTCCGGGACCCGGAGGTACGACATGGTTCCAGACGAGCAACTCGCGTACGCGGTCGCGGCGTGGTCTCGCTTCAACGCAGAGGTTTCGGACGACTTGCTTCGCGCTCTTTCGGGGGCGTTCGCGCTGGTGGCGTCTGCCGATGGAGAGCTCGCGACGTCGGAGGTCGACGGGTTCGTGCAGCTCTTGCGCGACAAAGCATCGGTGTTTTCAAACGTCGACTTCGACGCGCTCGAAGGAAGCTTCCGGGAACTGACGGACGCGCTGATTGCCAATCCGGACGATGGCCGCCTCCGTGCGCTCGACTGTGTTGCAGGCGTTCGTGGAGACGCCACGAAGTCGGAGCTAGTAAGGAGCGCCGCAGCGATTGCTCTGGCGGCGGACGGTCGCGTTCGCGCGCCGGAGGAAGCTGCCGTCAAGGAGATCCACCGGGTACTCGGGCTCGACGGCGCGTAGCAACGCGCAGCCGCCTCAATCGCAGTAGGCGTCGTAGTGCGGGATCGACACGGACTGCGCCGCAACCTCGACCCACTTCAGTACGGCGGGGTGCGCCCACATACGGCTCGCCCACTCGGCGGTGCGGCCCTCGAGCGACACACCGTAGGTCCGGAAGCGACTGAGCACCGGCATGTACATGCAGTCGGCAATGCCAAACGTGCCGAACAGGAAGTCACCAGGGGACGTCGAGAGTGACGCGCCCCAGATGTCGAGGATGCGTGAGATCTCGCGGGCCGTGTCGTCGTCGGGGTGGAACGCCCGTGCACGGCCGCGACAGTTCATCGGCATGTTGCTCCGAACGTGAGTGAACCCCGAGGCCATCTCGGCGCTGACGGCCCGCGCGCGCGCGCGAAGCCGAGAGTCCGCGGGCCACAGGTGCGCGCCCGGGAAGCGCTCGGCAACATATTCACAGATCGCGAGCGACTCGTTGACGCTCAGGTTCCCGTCGACGAGGATGGGCACCGTCCCGGCGCCTGAAAACTGGAGGATCTTGTCGCGATAGCCCGGGTCGACGAAGAGCTGAATCTCATGGGTCTTGAACGGTGCGCCGGCGTGTTCGAGCGCGAGCCAGGGCCGAAGCGACCAAGACGAGTAGTTCAAGGGACCGATGACGAGTCTCATGCGGGCGTGGTACCACGCCGGGCGCGTCGACGGGACCGAAGGCCGAGTTCTGCCTCGTGTGGGTTGCGAACGCGCCGTGGTAGCCTCCGGTGCCATGAAACGCCTGTTCGCGTGCGTTGCGCTTGGCCTCTTGCTTTGTGGGGGTTGTGGCGACGACGAGTCCGGTGAGGGAGGAACAGCGGGCGGCGCGGGTGCAACCGGAGGCGAGCCCGCGCGCGGCGAGCCGGTCGACACGTGCGACGCGTTTTGCGCCACGACCTGCCCGGACATCAACGGGATCAGCCTGGCGATCTTCAGCTTCGAAGACTGCATCGTTCAGTGCAGCGAGAGCCAGTTCGGAAACGACGGGTGCGGCCCCGAGGCCGAGGCGTTCGTCGTGTGCTTGGAATCGGTAGACTGCGACGAGTCGCGCTTCGTCGACGAATGCAAGAGCCCACAGGCGGGTTTTCTGGCATGCGTGGAAGAAGCAGGCGGCGGTTTTTGAACCGAACCGGTGCGACGCACTCCTGACGACACGATGGCGCAGAAGGGTCGATACTTGCTCCGCGGGGAGCTCAGCAGGCGACAGATGGGCTCCCCGAGCTCGCGAACGGTGAACTACACCGTGCTCTACCTGTCGGACTCGCTGCAGAAGCAGCTGCCCTTCGGTCGAGGTGCACGACTCCGAATCGTGGGCACGCTCGAAGGGGTGTCGGTGGCACTGGCGCTTCAGCCGGCGAGAGGCGCGAACCACTTCATGATGGTGTCGAAAGCGCTGCTCAAGAAGATCGACCGAGACCTCGGAGACACCGTCGTGCTTCGATTCGACGTGGACGACCCCAATCGGGTGGAGGTGCCCGAAGAGCTGCGCGACGCGATCGAGGAAGACGAAGACGCCAAGGCGACCTGGGAACGCCTCACCCCGGGAAAGAAACGAACCTGGGCAACCTATGTCGATCGCGCGAAGCGACCGGAGACACGGCGGGACAAGACCGAGGAAGTGGTCGACCGGCTTCGCCGCGAGCTCACCGACCCGAACGACCGCTGGCCGTCGGTGGACTAGAGAGGAAGCTCACACGTCGGGCACGTCGGAGGGGGACCGTGGTAGTCTCTCGATCATGAAGACCCTGCCCTTCTTCGCTTTCGTCGCGATGCTCGGAATCGCAGTCGTCGGCTGTAAAGACCAGCAGCCTCCAGCCCCCCCCTCGGGGACGGGCGGCACCGGGGGCACGGGCGGCACGGGCGGCACGGGCGGCACGGGTGGATCTGCCGGAACCGCGGGAGCTGGCGGAACCGCGGGAGCTGGCGGAACCGCGGGTGCAGGTGGCACCGCGGGCGCGGGTGGCACCGCGGGCGCGGGTGGCACCGCGGGTGCTGGCGGTACGGCGGGTGCAGGCGGTACGGCCGGAGCCGGGGGAACGGCGGGTGCAGGCGGCACTGCGGGCGCGGGCGGCATCGCCGGCGCAGGCGGCATGTCGGGCGCGGGTGGCACCGCAGGAGCCGGCGGGATGGGTGTTCTGTGTGACCTTGGCACCGGAGGTGTGGGTGGCGCCGGCGGACGAGGCGGAAGCGGTGGCTTCTTCGGGACCGCGTGCATCAATCCCGATGACCTCGAAGTAATTGACGATACGGACCCTAACCTCCGTCGGCTGACATCAGTCTGTACCGTCCCACCCTCACGCTGCGCCGCAATCTTCGGACAGACGCAGGAGTTCGCCGACTGCGTTGCAGAGTGTGTTCAGGAGAACGCGACGCCAAGCAACCAACTATCGAACACCTGTAGCTGTTGCTACGCGAGGTTTGCGCTGTGCGTGGGCATCAACTGCAACACAGGATGCTCACAGACACCGGACGCGTGTACGCCCGCGTGCACCGGCGAGGTCAATTGCGGCGGCATTGACATCAACCCGTGCCTCGACGAGCTCAACGACTGTGCGGGCCGAGAATCGGAAGATTGCCCGGAGCCCTGAATCCCGGAGCGGTGACTCTCGCTCGCGCTGTCCCGCGGTCTCCGACGGGAGCTCGCGGAACGTTCGCCGGTAGTCTCGGGCGAACTGGCCCGTGTACCAGAAGCCCCGGGCGTTGGCGACGTCCGCGACACGCTGCTTCGTGAGCGCAGCCTATGGAGGGATGCCGGACAGCTCGTCGAGACTGCTCCGCCCGCCATACTGGAGTGTGGAGAGTCGAACCGAGCCGTCGACCTGTCGAACGAGAATGACGATGTCTTGGTAGGCCTCGCCAAGGGCCTCGCCCGTGTCGGGGGCGCCGAGGGCCTGAAGGAGCGTGGTGTTGTACTCGCTCGAGTGGCCAATCATCAGGTAGGTGCGGCCAGCGACCTCTCGGTCGAGCTGCCACGCAGAAACGTCGGCGGCGAACTCCGGCCAGCTCGAGAACTCGGCGGGCGCAACGAGGATGGGCACGTCGGTTCGCGTCGCGAGCGGCTCCCCTGTCTGTTGGCCGCGAATGAAGCGCGTGGTGACGATCTCGTCGATGCCGGCAAACTCGAGCGAGTCGGCCAAGCGTTCGGCTCGAATCACGCCCTCCTCGTTCAGAGGCGGGTCTTCGCCGAGGTTTCTCTCGGCGTGACGAACCACGTAATAGGTCGTGGTTTCGTCGGGAGCCGGGGTGGAATCAACCGCCATCGCGTCACCCGAGCAGGCGGCAGCCAGCGGGATCAAGACAAGCAAGAGTTTCAGTGCCGTATTGGAAGTCATCGCGGGCCACCATGAAATGCCGGCCTCGGTCCGTCTAGCCCACACGACGCATTGCGCGCGAACTTAGCTAGGGATACGAATTTCGTATCGTTGAAATTAGACTCCGATGAGCAAATCCCGAGAGGAATCGACCCATGAGTGACGCAGCGGCCGCCGGAGAATCCCGTCGCGAGAGCGGTGGGCGCCGCGCTACCACGGACGGCTCAGCGCAGCGACCACCTGTTGCGCTGCGGCCCCGCGGCGGACAGCCACCATGTCATGACCCTCAGGTACCTCGCGCAGGCTTGCCGGCCGTACCCGCATCCGCGCGAGAGTCTTCGGAATGGAGAGGAAATCGTATCCGAACTCGTCGAGCAAACGAACGCTCTCACGTTCGCCGAGCGGCTTATCGTTCATGGCGATTTCGAACACCAGAGCGCTTGGCTTGCATCGATCGAAGAACGAGCGTGCGCCGCGCAGCACCTCGGCCTCGAAGCCTTCGACATCCATCTTCACGAGGCGCAGGCGGTCGAACTGTGTCTCCGCGAACAGTTGGTCCAGAGTCTTGACAGGCACTTGCATCGTCTCTCCCAAGGCCGCGACGACGCCCGCAAAGTTGGGCACGAGCGACCCCTTCCCAGCGTGTCCGTGCGGAACGAAAAGATCGAGCGACCCCTCCTCCCGACCGAGGGCGACCCCGTGGACGACGACGTTTCGGGCGCGGTTCTTCTCGATTGCACGCTCGAGGAGCGAACGGGCCTTGGGATTGGGTTCGAACGCGTGGACCGCGCCCGAGGGTCCGACGAGCGACGATAGAATCATGGCCGTGAGGCCGATGTTCGCACCGATGTCGAGTACCGAATCGCCCGGCGACACGAGCTTTCGGAACACCCACGAAACTTTGGGGTCCAACTCCCCCATGAAGTACACCGCGCGGCCCACGTAGTCGTCGAGCGGCGCGGGTGCGAGGAGCCCGCCCCTCACGCGCCCCCAGGCGAGTTCCGAGCTTCGCCCCGCCATCGCCGAAACGAGCGAGCTGTTCGCCAGAGTCCCGCGTCCACTGTAGAAGGGGTAAAGCCGAGTGAGGCGAGCGACTGCTTCTTGCCTGAGAGATGGCACGCGGCAAGGCTCGCCGACTCTACGTGCGGTGTCAATCGAGGGTGGCGGCTTTGCGGGCTGTCGCACACATGTAACCGATAGCGCGATTGCGGCGCGACGTACGCGATGCCGCTCCAACGCCAGTGGGGCGCCAGATGCATAGCTGCTATGGTCCCTCGGAGGGGCGACAGGGCCCGCTTGACCGACGCGCTGATGTCGCGACTTTAGGGTGCGCGTTGTAGACGCAAAGGGCACCCCCAACCTTGGCCGCCCGAGGCTCCGACCTTGAATCGTTCCCCGCTCGACTCCGAAGACCAGAGTGTGCAGCAGCCTGAGGGGAGCGTGCAGAGCTTGGCGACCAAGGCCTCGAAGAGCGCGGTATGGTCACTCGGCGGTTTTGGCGCGCAGCAGGTGGTTCGCCTCGGGTCCAACCTCGTTCTGACACGCCTTTTGGTGCCGGAAGACTTCGGTCTGATGGCTCTGGTGCAGGTCTTTCTGACGGCACTCGCACTTTTCTCGGATATCGGCATCGGGCCGGCGGTCATTCAGCACCACCGAAGCGATCGCGACTTCTTGAACACGATTTGGACGTTGCAGGTCTTCCGCGGGCTCGCGATTTTCCTCGTCGCATTCCTCCTCGCGAGCCCCTACGCCGACTTCTACGAGGACCCTCGCCTTCTGCTGCTGATCCAAGTGAGCGCAGTTTCGAGCGTGGCGGACGGATTCCGCTCCACTTCGTTCTTCACCCTGAACCGGGAGCTGAACGTCAAGCCACTGATCCTTCTCACGCTCGGAACACAGCTCGTCACCGTGTGCGTCATGATCCCTTGGGCCGCGGCGTATCACACCGTTTGGGCGATCGTCGCCGGGAGCGTCGCCGGTGCGGTCTTCGAGAGTGTGCTGAGCCACATCGTGCTCGACGGGCAGAGGAACTGGTTTCGACTGGAGCGCGAGGCCCTGCGTTTCGCGAGGAGTTTTGGGGTTTGGATCTTCGTGGCGACGGCAATTACGTTCACTGCCGACAACCTCGACCGCCTCATCTTCGGAAAACTGAGCACCCTCAGCGAGCTCGGTGTCTACAGCATCGCCGCGCTCCTCGCGACAGTCCCCTCGCAGGCGCTGGGCTCGGTCTCGAGCAGCGTTCTCTTTCCGCTCTACAGTCGGATCTACCACTCCGATCGAGACCTCCAAGACGTGTTCAACTCGGCTCGATGGGCCATCCTGGTTTTGAGCGGATGGGTCTCGGCGGGATGGATCGGCGGCGGGCCTACCATCGTACGCATCCTCTACGACGAACGCTACTGGGATGCGGGCTGGATGATGCAGGCTTTGGTGTCCGGGCTCTGGTTCGGGGTCACGCTGCAATACACCAATGGTGCAGCCACGCTCGCGGCAGGCCGAAGCGATCTCACTTCCGCTTACTCCTTCGCAAAGCTCCTCGGAATCAGCGCCCTGATCCCTCTCGGCTACTGGCTCTACGGGTTCCCGGGCGCTGTGCTCGGCCTTGCTGCGTCGGATGTGTTTCGATATGCGGTATCGCTCTACGGCGTTCGCCTCATCGGGCTCACCGGAGCTCGACAGGACCTCGGGCTCTCCGCCCGGGTCGCGGCCTCGGCGTTGACGAGCTGGCTCGCAGTCGTGGGGTCGATCGCGCTTGGGATCGACTTGCCGTGGATCCACGCCGGAATCGTGTTCGTCGTGGCAACGGCATTCTGGGTGGGGCCTCTGTCAGTGCTCATCGGCCGCTTCCGACGCAAAGAGCCCCTACTCCTCGGAGACATCGAGTAGCGAGCCCAACTTGCTTGTTCTCACGGTACCCCATCCGGCGGCGGAGAATTTGTCGTTGGTCGCCCAAACCATCGTTTGCTAGCTTTTCGAGAACTTGTTGTTCTTTTGGCAGGACGCGCCACTCCCGACGGGCGGCTTGAAGCAAGCCTACCGCCAGGTAGAGGTGTTGCACCACGCTGGCATCGAGGCGCGCGCGCAAGCGGTCGAACGCACCATGAAATGGATCGACTCCGACCGAGACGCGGCCGCACGCTGAGCCGAGATCCCTGCGCTCTTTAGCCTGGCGTCGCGGTCTCTTGGATGAAGCGCCAGACCCATCGGTCGTCGCGTCGAACCACGAGCGCTAACGCCGAACGGCTGTTGACCGACTGCGAGTTGCGCGCACCCGTTTGCGTTTCGACGTATGCCACGACGGCATGCTCCACGTCGCCTACGAGCAGCTCGGTGTTGGAGATGGACGCGACGAAGCCTTGGCTCGTCCCGTACAGCGCGTCGATGCTCTCGAGGAACTCGGCGCCGCCCAGGCGGTTTCCGCTTGGGTAGACGAGGACCATCTCAGGGTGGAGTGCACTTGCCAGTCGCTCGCGCACCAAGGCGCGTTCGCCGTCGCCAGTGAACCAGTGAGTCAGATCAGCGTGAAACCCGTGAACGAAGTTGACGGCAGGATGCTCTTGCGAGGGCATGGTCGAGTCTACGGAGCCGGGTACATCCAAGCGAGTGGGCGTTCGGACTCACGCGGCGCGCCTACACGAGCCGCGCGCTGTCCGACGGCGCGCAACGCGAGTGACGCCGCGACCGATAGGGTTGAGTCGGCGTGCCCGCTTCGCGACGCATCAACCCGGGGAAAAAGGGGGAACCCCCCCCCGAAACGCGAGAAAAACAACCGCCCTCACGGCAGAATCGACCTCGATACGTGCTCGTGCTGCGTTCAACCCGAAGCGGCGCGCGGTGCCGTCGGCTGGTCGCTTCGCTTCGATGGCCGAGCGGCGGCGACCGGAGCCACGCCGCACGAGGTGGCGATGCTCCCGGGCTGCTCAGGCGTCGGCGGCGTGCCGAAACCGCCGGCCGGCGACGCCGCCAGACCCGCGTGATACACATGAGTCGCCGAGTTCCATGCTTCCGCGACGCATTACCGTGTTTGGTTCAAGCACTGTCTACGGCACGGCCGACGACAAGGTGGGAGGGTTCGTCCAAAGGCTTCGTCTTTGGCACGAGGCGCGCGATTCGCGAAACCGGGTGTACAACTTGGGCATCTGGGGCGAACAGACTTCGGCGCTCCTCCAGCGATTGGCCTCAGAGGCGCGCGCCCGCCAGCCCCACCTCATCTTGATCTACGCTGGCTTCAATGACAGCCGGCGCCTCGATGCGCCGGACGGCCCCAACGCAACCCCCGTCGATGCGTTCGCGGACCTGCTCCACGAGGTGCTGTCGGCGGCGCGGGCGGTGGCGCCCACAGTCATCATGACGGGCTATCCGTTCGATGAGAGCCGCACGCAGCCCTACCCCGGCACGAACGCCTTTTACCGCCTCGAAGATGCGCGTCGCTACAACCACGCACTGACCGGCGTCGCCGACTCACTCGAAGTAAAGGTCATCGACTTCTTCGGTCACTTCCGCGACGCCGACATGACACCCCTACTCGCCGCCGACGGCCTCCACGGCAACGCCGAGTGCCATCAACGGCTGTTCGAGCTGACGAGGCAGTTTCTGGAAAACGAGTACGGCGCGCCCCCGTAGTGGGGTGGCCAATCACGGCGCTCGGCGCATCTGAATTCTCGTCGACGAAGTTTTCGTGGTGTCGAGGTCGATCGGCTGACCGGTCGTCACGAGTTGCACGGCGAAGACGTCGCGGGCGTCCGAGGGCGAGAGCGGGATGTTCTCGAGCGGGTCGCTCCCGAGCTGCGGTGCGAGTGCGTTGACCATCGTCGTGACGTCGGCTGCGACCTGGTCTGGGAGCTCGAGCGTTCTGATGCCGACCGCCCCGTTTTCATGAAACGCGCTTTCGACGCCCGGGATCCGGACCTCGATCGGCGTTTCGTCCTCGATGAAGAACGGAAGACGCCTGTTACGGGGTCCTCCAAGGCGCCAGCGGGCCACCTGACCGTCGGGCCGTGTTCGTTCGAACGAGCGCGGATCGAACATGTCGAACCCGGCGTGGCGCAGTTGGCGAGTGACCGAGGCGAGATTGTCGACGCGGATGCACCAATCGATTGGGCCGACTGCCGCGCCCAGCCACGGGATGAAGCGCTCGAAAATGTCGTTGCGACGCCGAGCGATCCGGTCGAGAGCCCCGGTCCACCCGAGAGCCCGAAGCGCGACCCTCGCCGCGAGGAATCGTGTGGTAGTCAGCTCGAGGTACGTCCCGTCTCGAAAGATCACGAGCGCGTTGTGAACCGGTCCAGTTCGGCCTCCGAGGCGTACACGGAACCCTTGGCTTTCGAACTCCGCGACCGCTCGGCGGAGGTTCGAGACGACGATGACCGCATGATCGAACCGAGGGTGCGCCATCCGGTGGTTCTAGCTCACTCGTCCGCCCCACTCACCCGCCGACGAATCGGTAGGCAGTACGTCGGTCGTCACGCGGCGGCCGTGGATGCGGCCTCGGCGTTGGACTCGCTGCGTATCCCAGGGAAAGGTCGACGCGTTCAGCGAGGCACGCCCTTCGCAAATACGTTGATCGCGCGGTTGAAGGGT
Organism: Myxococcota bacterium; assembly: GCA_039177115.1. Lineage (GTDB taxonomy): Bacteria > Myxococcota_A > Polyangia > Polyangiales > Houyiibacteriaceae > SG8-38. The sequence goes on along the minus strand of JBCDFZ010000016.1, from coordinate 34,101 downwards.
GCACGCCTCTCGGTGTCGTATCCCGACTCGGCCGGCGGCTTGTCCCGGAGCACCGCCGGCCCCTGCTCTGACAGCAGCGCGTCGACGCTGCGGCGGTCGCTCTCATCAAGCGCCGCGTAATCTCTTTGAAGCTCCTCGAGGCACCACACCCGATATCGAGAAGCGGGTACTCGCTCATAGTGGCAGCCTTGGATCTTCTGATCGTAGCGCTTGAGGCCCCGGGAGTATGCCCCGGCGTTCTCTCGGAGCTGGACGAGATGCGTCTCGCAAACCTCGGCCAGAAGACTGGCGACGAGTCCGTCGGCCTGCGACCCGGTCGACGCGGTGTGCGGCTTGCCGCGGAGGTTCCACATCCTTGCAACCCATTCGTACACGCCTGGAGCGCGCGTGCGCATGATCTCGGCAGGCGTGGGATCCTGTGAGAAGTGGCGCAGCATCGGCGCCATGAAACCAAAGTCGGCGATGGTCGGCGCGTCTCCCAGCAGGAAGGGCCGCTCGGCGAAGATTGCCTCCATGAGGTCGAGCGCGCTCGAGTATCCCTGTTCGACGTGCGCGCGCGTCGCAGCTCGAACCCCATCGCCGCGCACGAAGCCGCGGTACTGTCGCTGCTGAATCATCACGCGCTTGGCGGCGCGAGGCAGTGGAATGTGCCCTGTGATCTCGTCCACGAGCACGTTCGTGGCGTGATTGTCGTCGTGCCGATAGCTCCAGCGGTAGTGCATGGCGGGTCGCCACAGCCATTCATCCGCGTAGTCTTCGAGAAGGATGGCAACGAAGCGAACCGCAGGGTCCTCAGGGTAAATGGATGGCCCGTCGCTTTCCGAATCGAACCAGCGAAGGATCGGCGTGCTGTCGGTCATCCACCGCCCGTCGTCGAGCTGCACGACGGGCATCTGCACCACCCCAGCCCCCGCGAGAAGCTCCGCCCGGTTCGGCTCGGTTGGAAGGAGCTCGTAGTCAATCGACCGGAAACGCAGATACGTCTCGACCTTTCCCGTGTAGTACGAGATCCGAGAGCCAAAAACGCGATGCATGCCGTAGCGTGGGCACAGTCCCCGCGGTGGGTCAAAGCCATCTTGGCTACGAGGTCTGGAGAATCGAGCGAGGCCTCCGAGGCGGGCGACGCCGGCACTCACGCTTTTCGCTGTGCACTAGGGTCGCTGCGATCTTTGGCTGAGACCGTCAACGAAGCCGGGGACTTGGGGGGGTAGAGCGTGTCCCGGTTTCGATCTATCAGCAGGGGGCAAGGAGTAGGCCGATGACGCGATCCACACTTCCACAGACGGGGATGAGCCGCGACGACGTACTCGAGAAGCTGCGTGCGCACCGAGGGGACGATGCCGATTGGCGCTCCGGGCGAACGTTCAGCTTGGTGTACTACGCAGGCGAAGAGGTCATGCGACTCCTGCGTGAGTCGTACTCGATGTTCATGGCGGAGAACGGGCTCAGCCCGATGGCGTTTCCGAGCCTGAAGCAAATGGAGAACGAGGTCGTCGCGATGACCGCGTCGATGCTGAACGGTGGAGACACCGCCGCCGGCACCATGAGCTCCGGCGGCACCGAATCGATCTTCATGGCCATGAAAACCGCGCGCGAGTGGGCAAAACGTCACAAGCCGACGGTGAAGCGCCCCAAGATCATCGCTCCGACGAGCGCGCATCCCGCGTTCGTCAAAGCCGCATACCTGTTGGACATGGACATCACGTTCACGGCGTTGCGCGACGACTGGCGCGCAGATCCTCAAGCCATTGCCGATGCGATCGACGACGACACGGTGATCCTAGTCGGCTCGGCGATTTGCTACCCCTACGGCGTCGTCGACCCGATCGAGGACATTGCTGGCCTAGCGGACGAGCATGGCCTGCTGATGCACGTCGACGCGTGCCTCGGTGGGTTCATGCTCCCGTTCGTCGAGAAGCTCGGGCACGAGGTGCCTGTCTGGGATTTTCGGGCGAAGGGAGTCACCTCGATCTCGGCCGACATCCACAAGTACGGCTACGCGGCCAAGGGCGCCTCGGCCATCACCTACCGCGACCGAGAGCTGAGGAAGCTGCAGTTCTATGCATTCCCAGACTGGCCAGGCGGCATCTACGTCACCCCGACGCTAGCCGGCGCGAGGCCTGGTGGCGCCGTCGCGGCAGCGTGGGCGGTGATGCACCACCTCGGCGAGGAGGGATACCTGAACCTAGCGAAACAGGCGATGGACGCCACGATGCGGATCCGCCGAGGCGTCGAGGCCATGCCCGAGCTGAACATTATGGGCGACCCCCACATGACGGTGTTCGCGTTTCAGTCGAGCGACGTCGACGTGTTCACGTTGGGCTCCAAGATGGACGCGCGCGGCTGGCACCTCAACCGCAATCAGTTTCCGTCGGCGCTCCACGTGATGGTCACACCCGCCCACGTTGGCGTGGTCGACGCGATGCTCGAGGACCTTCGCCTGGCAGTGGATGAAGCGCGCGCCGAACCTGCGGGCGCCGCCGAAGGAATGGCCGCGCTATACGGTGCGGCCGCGGCCATGCCAGACCGGGGCGTCGTGTCGGAATTCGCGATTGGCTTCATGGACGAGGTCTACACGATGTGATCGGGACAGCTCTCCAAGTTGCGTTCTTCGCGCTGGTTCCTGCGCTCGCACTCTACCTCGAGAAGCGGGTTCGCGTGGTTCGCGTGTTGGGGTCGGTGGCGTTTTGCTACGTGATCGGTTTCATCATCGGCAACGCGCCGGGCATCGCGGTCAACCGAGGCCTCGCGATGGAGCTGACGACCGTGTGTGTAGCCCTGGCGATCCCGCTGCTGCTGCTTTCACTCAACTTCGTGGCTTGGCTTCGACTGGCGCCCAAGACGGTGCTCGCCTTCTTCTGGGCCATCGTTGCCGTGTGCACGGCGACAGCAATCGCACGGCCCCTGTTCGCAACACGCGTCGCCGACAGTGAAAAAGTCGCGGGTATGTTGGTGGGCGTCTACACGGGCGGGACGCCCAACCTGGCCGCTGTGGGCAAGATGCTCGGGGTCAGCAGCGAGACGTTCGTCATGGTGAACGCGGCGGACGTTCTCGTGTCGGCGCCCTACTTTCTGTTTCTCGTTACGATTGGGCCCACGCTCCTCGGTCGGGTGTTGCCGGTGAGCGATCGAAGCAACGACAAGGAGGACGCAACGGTGACGACGCGGGTCCGTCCACTCCACGTAGCGATCGGGCTCGGGCTCGCTGCGCTGGCCGTGGCCATCGGCGTGGGGGTGAGCGAGTTCTCGGCAGGCATCATCCCCGAGGAGGCCCTTGCAACTCTCGTCATCACCACGGTGGCGATCGGCATGTCGTTTTCCGAGCGAGTACGGAACCTCGAAGGAACGTTCGAGGCCGGAAACTACATCTTGCTAATCTTCTGCGTCGCGATTGGCACCATCGCGGACTTCGCCGAAGTCGTGAGCTCGAGCGGATGGATCCTCACCTACGTCGCAACCGTCGTCGTCGTCGCGCTCACGGCGCACCTGCTGCTCTGCCGACTGACCCGCATCGACCGCGACACCACAATCATCACGTCCACGGCAGCGCTGTTCGGCCCCGCATTCATCGGCCCCGTCTCCGTGCGCCTCGGAAACCGCGCCATCTTCGTCTCGGGCCTGATGTCAGCGCTGGTTGGCTACGCCGTAGGCAACTACCTCGGCCTCTTGGTCGCATACGCGCTGTGATGGTCAGGCGGCGGCCGGGATTCTATCCAGGCTACCTCGAGCGGCGCGCGTACCACGTGAAGAGGTAGGCGAGGAGGAAGGGACCGACCAAGAAGGTCGAGAGAGCGGTGAGACCGAGCAAGACTCCGTATGCTTCGTCGGCCGCGGTTCCCTGTTCCTGGAGCCCCCTCATGACATCGAACACCGCGCGTTCCAGGTTGAGCACCGCCAACACCGTGACGATGACGGTGAGCGGCAGAAACGTGGCGACGAGTACCGCGTACCAGGGGAGTCTCGCCAGTCTCCGAAGGTAGAAGGCGAGCAGGCCGACGCGCCAGGCTGCCACGAAGGCCAGAAACCATACATTTACCTGCCTGGCGGCACCGAGATCCATGAATCGCTCGACGGGAATCGCATAGAGGATCGCGGGTGGTGACGTGAGCGAGACGAATGTGAGCACCCCTGCATAGGTCCAGTGTTCGGGGCGGAGCGGCTTGATGAGAAGCCAAAGCAGGAGCGCCAATGCGAACGTGTAGGCCAATGAGCCAACCCCGAGGTGCTGTAGGAGATGCGCCTCCGGGTCGTCCCACCAACGTCCCATTCCCACCATCCAGGTCGCGATGAGGCCCACCGTCAGCTCTGGCTTCCCAAGCGCAGCGAGCTCGCTCGTCGAAGCTCGAAACGTCAGTAGCCGTGCAGTCGTTCGGAGCGCGGAGGAAGCCTGACTCACGCAGCAATCCGGCTCATTGGTCCTCGACCTCCACTGAGCCGATGTCGCACCCAGCACCCTGTGGGCGCATCACGAGCCGCTGGTCGAGGAGAGGTACGATTGGAAGCACGACGTCGCAGTCCTCGAGGGCGATGGCGTCGATCGCGATGCTTCCCGGCATGGGCAGGTGAGTCTCGGTCTCGCCGCCGTTGTCGGCTAACGGACCGAGGTTGAGTTCTCCCGGTGTCACGTCAACGCGATCGGTCGCAGCGTTCAAGCCGCAGGTGTCGCCTGGGCTCTCGAGATTGCTACCCTCAGAGTCGATGACGGCGCTGGGTTGGACGGCGCAGTCGCCATCGATGATGTTGGCGGCAAGTCGCAGGGTGGGCGTCTCTCCGGTGCTGAAGATCGCGGCGCCGCTCGGTGCAGTGTTGTCGACGATCGTGTTGGCGTTGAGGTACGTCGTCGAGGCCCCGAGCGTGGTTCCGTCGACATAGAGCGCCCCTCCCGCCTCGTCGGCCGAGTTTCCCGAGACGGTGCTGTCGAACATCGTCATGCGGATCGAGACACTATAGATACCGCCGCCGTTGACCGCGCGGTTGTTTGCGATCGTCGTGTAGCTCGAATCGATCCAACCAAGGCTGAAGATCTGCAAGTCGCCGCCGTCTAGGTTTCGGGTTGCGTCGAAGCCGTAGACCCCGCCGCCCTCGTCCGCGACGTTGCCTTCCACCGTACTCTCGCCCAGAAACAGGTATCCCGCGTTGCTGATACCACCACCCGACTGGGCTCGGTTGTTGGTGATGATCGCGTTCGAGACGAAGGCGTCCCCGATGTTGACGATAGCCCCGCCACCAAACTCCGTGGTGTTGTCCACGAGCTGCGCGTTCCTTAGAAACAGCTGGTTGCTATTGTAGATCGCGCCGCCAACGTTGTTGGCAAACGTAGCGCCATCGATCTCCGCGCGACCGCTGAAGGCCGCCCCACCCCCTTGACTCGCTTCATTGCGTGAAATGACGCTATTGAAGACGAGCAACTCGAAGAGGCTGTGGATTCCACCGCCAATGTCGCCCGACGTATTCTCCACGATCTCGCAATCCTCGAGGAAGAGCTTCCCCTGACTGAAAATTCCACCGCCAAGCGCTTCCGCGTCTCCCCCCGTGATGGTCATCCCAATGAGCGACACGTCGGCCATCGGTAGCAGCTCGAACACTCGATGCGCTCTGTTCGCGTCGATGGTGAGGTTCCCCTCGCCGTCGAGCCATACCTGGTTGTTGATCTCGAGCACCGCCTCCGTGGCAACCGTCGTCGGTCCGTCACAGTCGAAAAAGTGCGGACCTCCGCCCTCATCGATCGCGTCTCGAATGCCCTGCTCGCTGCACGGCCACACCGTGCCGTTCGATCCGCCGGCACCACCGTTCATCGAACTCCCGTCCCCGCAACCTGTGACGATCACGCCGAACGCCAAACTCAAGGAAGAAAAAAGGCGCATGGAAGAAACCTACCACGACTCGAGCCAGCCCCACGATTCGCTGCAGCGCGTGGTGCGAGATACGCCTGGCCGAAACGAGGCTCTAGCCGAGCTTCTCACGCAAGGCGCGGCACGCGCCTTCGAGGACGGCCAGCCTCGCGGCCCGCTTGTCGTTCGCGGCAATGAGCGTCCATGGGGCGTGCTGCGTGTCGGTGGCTCCGAACATATCGTGGACCGCGGCCTCGTAGTCCCACCAGCGGGCTCGGTTGCGCCAGTCGTCGTCGGTGAGCTTCCAGCGTTTGTGCGGAGTCTCGAGGCGCGCCTCGAAGCGTTTCCACTGCTCGTCGGGCGTGGTCTGCAGGTAGGCCTTGAGTAAGACGATGCCGTGCTCGGCCAGCTGGCGTTCGAAGTCGTTGATCTCCGAGTACGCGCGCTGCCATTCCTCGCGCGAGGCGAACCCCTCGACGCGTTCGACGAGGACCCGGCCGTACCAGGACCGATCGAACACCGTGAGGCGCCCGGCGCGCGAAACGTGCTTCCAGAACCGCCAGAGATAGGGAAAGGTTGCTTCTTCGTCGGTCGGTGCGCCCACTTGGATGACCTGGTAGTTGCGCGCGTCGAGCGTGGCGACGAGCCGCCGGATGGCACCACCCTTCCCAGACGCGTCGGGGCCCTCGAAAACGTAAACGCTCGACACCCCTCGGTTTCGCGCCTCTCGTTGCAACACGTGATGCTTGAACTGAAGCTCGGTCAAACGGTCGCGGTACTCCTTCTTGTCGATGTCGGGGGGCTGCTCGAGGTTTGAGAGAATCGTGGGGGGTCCGTTCGGACGCTTTGGTAGCGGGTCTTTCTTGGGTGGCCGCGTCCGTTTCTCGCTCTCGAACGGGTCGACATCCTGCTCTTTGAGGCGCTCGGCGATCGCGTCGACGAGGATCTGCGAGACGGTGACATCGCGGTAACGCGGGTCGGCGCTCTCGACGATGTGCCACGGTGCCGCCGCCGTGTTGGTCTTCGTAATCAACCGCTCCGCAATCTCTGTGTACCGATCGTACTCTCGCCAGTGCGCCCAGTCGTCGTCAGTCACGCGCCAGCTCGTCGCAGGATCGGATTCGAGCTCCTTGAGCCGCTCCGCCTGCGCTTCCCGGCTCAAGTGGAGCCAGAACTTCAGAATCAGGACTCCTCCCGCCGTCAGGTCGCGCTCGAACGCGACCGTGCGATTCAACTCGCTCTCGAACTGAACATCACTGATGCGCTCGTGGAAGAGATCGAGGACGGGCTCCCGAAAGCGCCCCCGCAAGAACAACCCGATGCGACCCCGCGGCGGAAGGTCACGCCAGTATCGCCAATACTCGGGGCGCTCACGCTCCTCCTCGGACGGTGCCGAGTACGATCGCGTCAACAGGAGCCGCGTGTCGAGCCAGGTATGGAGCGTGTTGAGCGTGGCTCCCTTGCCCGCTCCACCTAGACCCGCAAGGTTGACCATGACCGGAAACGCGCCGCTTCGATCCAACTGATGCTGCGCCAGCAGCAGCTTGAGGCGCAGGTCCTCGGCCCGTTCGTCGAACTCCTCTTCGGAGAGCGACCGACCCAACTCGGCTGTCTTGAACATTCGTCGCGATTTCCGCGTGGCCATCCACGGCCCGCGCCCTTATGATATCACGCGTTCAGCTTCTGTGACCGACACGTCCCGTACGTGGGTACGCACCGCAGGCTTCGAGAGCCCGTCGATCTCGGAATCGAACCCACGAAGCACGGGCGGCCTGTCGGTCTTCCCATGCCCGTCGTCGAGTTGCACGACCGGCATCTGCACCACCCGACCCAGACTTGTTGAAGTCTCTTAGGTGCACGGGAGCTGAGTGGCGCTCACGTGGCGTGCTCGGCATCACCGCGGGCCTGTAGCCGTCGCGCTCGCTCTCGCACACCGAACGCGCACGCTTGCGCCGTCAACACGAGCGGGCGGACACTCGGAAGGAGCGCACGCCGCGGCCGCGTGGTCAGACCTTCCGACGCAGGCCCACCGATGCCCGGCGACGCCAGCGAAAAACGCCAGCAGTTGACCGCGTGCCGGGAACGCCGTACACGCTTGCCTCCTTCTTGCAAACGAAAATCAATTGCAAATCTTCGGTTCCCCGGAGGCCTGCCGCGAGATTCATCCATGCTGTTTCGAGACGTTTCTGCTTCCGTTCTCCTCTGCGCTGCTTTCCTTTTCGCCGGTCTGGTTGCGTGCGGCGACTCAGCCGGAACTTCGGATCAGGAGCCGGAACCCGAACCTGGGGCCGACCCTGAGTTTGTCGGATTCGCGGTCTGCGTCGACGTGCCCTCGCCGCTTGGCTCCACGGGCTTCATCTTCGCGGTCGACGAGCTCTCGGGGCAAACCCTGTCGCTGAGTGAGGGTGTGGAGACCGGGGGCGGCGGGTCCACCTGCACGACCGGGCTCGGGTACGCGTTCCTCGGCTCGGCGGAATCGCCGCTAATCCAGCGGTTCGAACTCGACGACGAGGGGCGCTTGGTCCCGGGGCCGCGGGTGAGCTTCGGCAACGTCCTCAGCAGCATCTTCGCCGGACGTGGGCGTGCCCTGCAGTTCATCTCCGAAGATCGGGCGCTCTACATCGATCGGACCAGCGGAATCGTGGTGGCCTGGAACCCCGCGGAGATGACGGTCATCGAGAGCATCCAGCTCGAAGGCTACGAGGTCGATGGCGGCGGGGCGTCCATCGTGCCCGTTCTGGTCGGCGAGCAGCGGGACGACATCCTGATGTTCGTTCGCTACGGCGACACGAACACCGGCGGGGGAACGCAGCTGAAGCGCGCAGGGCTGATCAGCCTCGATCCGGAGACGCTCGAATACACCGTCTCGATCGACGAACGCTGCGGCGGATTCTTCAACGACGTGGAGACGAGGGACGGGACGATTTACATGGCCAGCTCTCCCTTCGTGGTGACACAGCAGCTGCTTGATTTGAACCCGTTCGAGCCGTGCATGCTGCGGGTACTGCCCGGCGCGACCGAGTTCGACCCCGATTTCTACGTCGAGATGAAAGACCTGACCGGCGGGTTGGCCGCGGGCGGGATTCTCAGGGGCCCCGGCGACGGCGCGATCACCCTGGCCTACGACGGCAACCCGGATCTGCTTCCCGCCAACCCGACTCAAGCTGCAAGCTTTCCAACCTGGCGCGCGCTTCTGATCGAGGACCTCAACACCCTCGAAACCGCCGTCGAGATCCCCGGATTTCCGCTGTTGAGCGGTTTCGTCAACGAGTTCTTCGGGGTCGGAGGGCGTCTTTACACCCTCGAGACCGACCCCATCGAAGGGAACTCCGCACTGTTGGATGTGACCGACCCCTTTGAAATTCGGAATGCGCTGAACGTCAGTGGCGGCTTCTTCATCGGCGGTGGGGAGCTCGTTCGTTGAGCCGTCAGTTCGAAGTTGCGGCGCCGTGTGCATCGTCGGGGAACCCGTTGCCGATGCCGGTCTCGGCGCTAGGAGAGCGTACGACGAGGCTTCGGTGGTTGACGCTAGCTGTGTTCGTGAGTCTGATGGGTTGTGGCTCGACCGACGCTGGAACCGGCGACGAAACGGTAGAACCAGAGTCCGGGTCGCGGGTTGCCGTCGTCCTGCGGTTCGCGGAGTCGACCGGCACCGCGGTGGCGCTCCTGGACGACCTCGAGGCAGATCAAGAGATCGACCTCGCGTCTGCCCTTCTCATCCCGGGCAACGGGGATGCCTTCGGCTCGCCGGTCGAGCCCGACGTCATCTTCACTTGGAGCGGAGATGCACCGCGACTGACTCGCTACCGCGTCGGCGCAGACGGAAGCTTCACCTCGGAGGGCACCCTCGCGCTCGACGGGTTGCTGTTGGGCACACCCAACAGTTTTTGGCATCGAGACTTCATGGTCGTGAGCCGAGACAAGGCCTACGTCCTCGATGGAATCTCGGGCGCACTGCTCTCTTGGAACCCATCGACGATGACACCGGGCGAGCGACTCACGCTTCCGCCGGACGTCGAAATCCCGGGTCCGGCGCTCGGTCCGGTCGTCGGGGCCGATCGGCTAGTGATTGACGACCGTCTCGTTTTCACCACGGGCTTCACCAACTCGCGGGCCGACGCCATCAGCTCGACGTCCTTCATCGTGTTTGCGAACACGGCGGACGACGAACTCGAGCGGCTCCTCGCGCCCGACGAGTGCGGGTACCTCCAGCACGGGCGCCTGACAGCGGCGGGAGACTTCCTGTTCAGCAGCGGCGTCCGCACGACGGGGTACGAGGTTGCAAGCGATGGCCTCGTCGGGGGTCCAAGCTGCATCCTCCGCGTCGACGGCAGCGACTTCAGCGTGGAACGCGTAGCGCCGCCCGGCGCGCTGACCGAGGGGCGAAGCGCAGGTGGCTTCATCTTCGTCAGCGACAACAGCGCCTTCGTGCGCGTGCTCGAGGACTCGGCCGTCCCCGGCGGCGACCCGTCGCGCCTCTCACGCTTGGAACTGACTGCGGGCGAGTTCTGGCGATGGGGGTTCATTCGAGACCTCCAGACACGGGAGTTCGAGTTTGTCGCCAACAGCGAGCGCGGACTCGCAGCCGCGCAAACGATGAACCTCGGCGACCGTGTAGTCGCCGTTGTCTATTTCTCGGATTTCTCAGGGTCGCAGGTGAGCGAGCTCCGCCCCGATGGAACCATCGTGCCCGGCTTGTTCACCTCTCTGGACATTCGCAACGTCATTCCGCTCGACATCCCCTAGGCGCGGCGACGAGCCCGAGCGAACGCGACTCGAAAGGTGACGGCGTTGAACGCCGTCGATGCCTCCTGAGTTTGCTCGTCCATGACAGGGCGAGTTTCGTGGCGCTTTTTCCGCACGTTCGTAGTACCCTCGCCGCACGCCCGCCGGAGTCCCCGTTCACGGTTCGTCGAGGCGATTGGAAAGCTGCTGAGTGGCCACCGCGTGCTGACCCGTACCCACTTCCTCGTTGTCACCGTCCTCGTCGGCGCGTTGGCGTTCAGCGTCGCCGGCTGTGGCGGCAAGGGCATTACGGCATCAGGCATCGAGTTGACCTCCGACCGCTCGCTGATCTTGACCGCACCGGGCGAGTCGACGCGCGTATCGGCCGTCGTGGTGGACGAAGAGGACAACGTGATCGAAGGGGCGGCGGTGCGCTGGCGCTCGAGCGACCCCGACGCGGTGTCCGTCACCGAAGATGGCGAGGTGGTCGCCCGCACCGCGCTCGGATCGGCCTTGATCGTTGCTGAATACCAAAACGTCAAAGAGCTGGTCACCGCGGTAGTGGTCGTGCTCCAGCCGCAGACCCTGGTCGTTCCGACCGAGCGTGTGGTGTCGGTCAACGATGAACGGACGGTGATCGTGCTTGAACGAACACCGACGCTCGAAGCGTTGCGCCCGGGAGACATCGTCGTGAATGGCAGTGAGAACGGCTTTCTGTCCCGCATCGTCACCATCGAGCCTCAGGCCGATGCGCTTCGTTTCGAGGTGATCGAAGCCACCATCGCTGAGGCGGTTCGTGAGATGGAGTTGAGCGTCACGTCGCCGCTGGTGACCTTCGAAGAGGACGTGGATTCGGATGGGACGGAGACTAAGTCGGCGGCCAGCAGTCGAAGCGAGGCGCTTTCGCTCGCCTTCGAATGCGAGCTCGAAACCATGCTTGTCAACGTCGACTTCGACGGCCTCAACGTGACCCCACGCTTTGGCCTACAGCATGAGGTCGTCTACCGGTTACGAGGTGGATCGGTGGAATCGTTTCGACTTGCGATGGTCGGTGAAATCGAGGTCGACGCGGCCCTCGGGGCACTCACGCTCAGCGGCGGCGTAAAGGGCAAGATCACGTGCGCCGCGGACCTGAATGCGATCCCGTTCTTGGCCGTTCCGATCTTCGGCCCCATCGCGATTGCCGCGACGGCGACCCCGACGCTCGGTACCGAACTCGAAGCGCAGTACGCCGCTGCCACGCTGACCGTCGACGGACTTTCGTTCAAAAGGGGTGAGCGCATCCGCACCGGCTTCGGTTACGACCCGACGCGCGGCTATTTCCTGATCGGAGAACAGACGACCCTCGCCGACGAAGCGGAGATGGGCCAAGCCACGCGGGCCCAAGAAGATACGATGACCGCCAAGGTGGAGCCCTTCGTCGGGCTCAACTTCGGGGTGGGCGTGTTGGTTGGTCCCGCGGTCTTGGGCACGGTCGACGTCGTCACGGCAAAGCTGATTGGGGGCTTCGAGCTCATGATGGACACGCCGCTCGACTACGAAGACCCGGCCTATACGGGTCCACGCTGGACGGTCTTCGTCGGTGCCAATGCCGACGCCAACGAGCTCCTCGGGAACATCAACATCCTGGGAAGGCGCTTGCGTCGGCTAGGCCTCGAGGGGCTCGAATCACTCATAGGCATCGATGCCAAGCTCTTCGAGGTCACGACGCCGCTCGCGCAGTCGCCCGAGGTCCTCATCACGGCGAATCCGATGATTGTCGCGGCCGGCGACCCGGTGGACATCATGGTGACCGCACCCCGCGCGGAGACGAACAGCGCCGTCCAGTCATGGGGCTTCGTGGCGGGCACGGGTATGGCGCTTGCCGACGGCAGGCTCGACGCGCAGCAGAGGGCCATGCTCGAATGGGTGCCTTTGGAAGGCGACGAGGGGCGCCACACGCTAACTGCACTCGTCTTCGACGACATCTTCGGCGACGTGGACCTCCCCTACGCGGCAGGCGCCAAACCCACCGTCGACGTCGGCTGCGGCGATACCGGGTGCGGACCCGACCCCGGGCCAGATCCTGCTTCCAACGATTGCTGGCTGGTCGACGATTCGGGCCGGCGTGTCCTCCGCGACGGCGCGACGTACTCCTTCTCACGAACCACCACCAGGACATCACCCAATGCAAGCAGCACGGTGACAGTCTCGATCAGTGGCGTGTATGGGTGTCACTTCTTTCCCTCTTCCGACGAGTGCTTCCAAGGCTGGTTCGAGACGGAAGTGGTGACCTCCATGGGAGTCGACGCGTTTGGACAACCTTTCAGCACGGAAACGCAAAGCGAGGACCTCGCCGGTCTGCCGCCGCCGATCCCGGGAGAGTTCTGTGGACCGGGCGGAGGCCTCAACGAGGATGGATCGGGCTTCGCCATGAGGACGCGAGAGAACGGTGAAACAACCGAAACGACGAGCTACACGTTCGCGGGGTGCTTGAGCACGGTGACCCCGGGGGGCTCGGTGGAACCGGTTTCCGCTGCCATGTGCTGTGGCGACGCGATTTGTCTGAGTCGGTGACCCGATCACTCGTCATGCTCTCGACGTGCATCGAGCCGATGTCGTTACCGTAGCCGAGAGGCGCGAGTCCCCTGGGCTTGGCCGGGGTTCGATGCGGTTCGAGCCTGCGCCTTGGCGACCTCGAGCATGATTTCGATGGCCCGCTGAGCCACCGAGGAGCGCGAGCGGTTGCGGACCAGGTGGATTCCATCGTTGGTACGGATCGGAGCGGGGACCTCGACGAAGCGAAGCCCGGGATCGCGGCAAGCCTCGATCGCCAAAGAGCGCGGCACGAGCGTCACCGCATGACCGGCCCTGGCGAGCTCGATGCACGCGGCCGTGGCCTCTAGGCGGTAGTACGGAAAACGACCGGCCTGGTACGCGTCTTGAAAGGGCTTTGGGAGCTCTCGCGTACCCCAGGGCGCCGGCGTGGGGAGCGCCCACGCATAGTCGGCAGCCTGCTCGGGATCGGTCACGTCGAACGGATGGGTCGTCGCGGTGAGCACCACCAAAGGTTCGGCGGGAAGCCTGACGACCGAAATGCGCTCTGCCGAAGGAGAGTCGTCGTACTTACTGACGTCGCACACGACGAAGTCGAGCTCACGCTCGACCAAGGCGACCAAAAGATCCTTGGCCGTACCGGCAACGACGCTCACTTGAATCCCAGGGTGCTTGGCAGCCAGCTCCGAGATGGTGTTCGTAACGAGTGGGTGCGCCGGGTATGGGCCCGTCCCGATGCGTACGTGACCCCCCTCGCCCCCGGCGAGCCGATGCGCCTCTTCGCCAAACGCGTGCATGGCATCCACGACGTTGCGCGCCCAGTCGATGAGGGCGTTTCCCGCTGCGGTGGGCTGGACCTCGTGCGTGTTGCGATCGAACAGGCGATGTCCGATCTCGGTTTCGAGCTTCTGGAGGCTGCGACTCAGCGCGGACTGCGTAATGCCGTGCTCAAAGGCTGCCTTCCCGAAGCTCCGGAGACGGTGAACCGCGACGAAGTGCTGTAGCTGCCGGATTTCCAAGGGAGTGCCTCACGCCCGCCCAGGTCGGGGCCAGTTGCGGTCTGCATGGCATGATGCACAAAACACATCACCAAATCAATCTCAATGAGTTCATAGTAAGAGCATGGCAAGGCCAGGCCCATCCGGACGACCCTTCGACCTCGATTTTCGAGACCGGGGCCCGCTGTTCGCGCGGGCCGAGGCGCACACGTTTGACGTCGTCGTGATTGGGGCGGGCATTACGGGCGCGGGCGTCGCGCGATCGGCGGCCGCCCGAGGCCTCTCCGTGGCGTTGGTCGAAGCACGCGACATCGCCTCCGGCACGAGCAGCCGGAGTTCGAAGCTGATTCACGGAGGCATCCGCTATCTCGCGGAAGGTGCGTTTTCGCTCGTTCGGGAGACGGCGAGAGAGCGACAGATCTTGCGCGACATCGCACCGCACCTCACGCGCAAAGCGCCGATGGTACTTCCGACCCGCTCGCTGACGGAGAAAGCCAAGTACCGAACCGGTGTTGCACTCTTCGAGAAACTCGGAAACGTCCCGAGAGGAGAGCGGCACCGGGTTCTCAATCGGGACGAACTCGAGGCGCTCGAACCGCTCGCTGCGCCCCGAGGCGTCAACGGCGGGGTCCAGTACTACGAGTTCGTGACCGACGATGCGAGGCTCACGCTGGCCAACGTGCGGTCCGCGGCTTCCGATGGCGCGCTCGTGCTCACGTACGCGCCCGTCGTCGAGATTCTCGAAGAGGGCGGTCGGGCCACGGCCGTGCGGTGTCGTTCGCGGCTTCCGGGCGAATCCCTCGAAGCCGTCGTCAAGGGCCGGGCCATCGTCAACGCAGCGGGGCCGTGGGTGGATGCGCTTCGCGCACTCGAGAGCCCCTCGAACGACGCGCGACTCGCGCTCACGAAGGGGATCCATTTGGTCGTGCCGCGCGCTCGGCTGCCTGTCCACAATGTCGTCGTATTCGAAGCCGCCGATCGCCGTCCGGTTTTCGCGATCCCACGGGACGAGGTGACCTACCTCGGTACGACCGATACCTTTCACCCCGAAGCCGAATACTGGCCCACCATCACGCAAGACGAGGTGGACTACTTGTTCGCAGCGTCGTCCCGCACGTTCACCGCCGAACCACTTCAACCCGACGACGTCGTGTCATCATGGACCGGGGTTCGGCCACTCGTGGCGCAGCCCGGGAAAAGCCCCTCGGAAATCTCGCGACGCGACGAGACTTGGGTCGGCCCGTCGGGCGTCCTCTCGATTGCCGGCGGAAAGCTCACGGCGTACCGCGCCATGGCCGAACGCGTGGTAGACACCCTCTGCCGAACGCTCGAACACGACGTGGACTCGGGCGATGCAGAGCGTACACCGCTCGTCGGAGGAGACTGCAGTCCGTCGGCGCTCGTCGCTAAACGACACCAAGGCTCGGCCGCATGGCGACGCTTGGTCGAGCTCTACGGCTCCGAAGCCACCGTTCTCGACGACGATGGGGGAGACGTTCGCGCGGAAGCACGGCACGCGGTGCTTCGCGAGGGCGCCCTTCAACTCGAAGACTACTGGGTTCGGCGGAGCGTCCGAGCGCTCTTCGACCTGGATGCGGGACTCTCCGCGCTTCAAACCGCCTCCGTCGAGATGGGGACTCTGCTCGGCTGGAGCGAAGCGCGCCGGCAGGAGCAAATTGACGGTTGCCTCGCACGTTTTGCCGACGACAACGCCCTTTTTGCGCGAGCAGGTTCGCGAGCACGCACAGAACCCAAGAAAGGAACATCTCATGAACTCCAACACGGTTGACGGCCTTCGAGGACTGCTCGGCAAGGACCGCGTGCTCGACGCCGAGCCTGGGCAGCCTTTCGACTACTGGGTGCTGAGTCATTTGGGCGCGTGGCGCGGGGAGCAGGCGGCTCTGCCTGGCGCCGTCGTCCAGCCCACGACCGTGGAGGAAGTGCAGGCGGTCGTGCGGTTCGCCGGCGAAACGCGAACGCCGCTCGTTCCGAAAGGCCTCGGGAGCGGCGTCTGCGGCGGCATCCTGCCCGACGAGTCCGTCGTGATCGTCGACCTGAGCAAGCTGAACCGAATTCGCGAGATTGAGCCCACGAACTTGCTGGCTTCGTTTGATGCGGGCGTCAACGGCATGGACGCGGAGAACGCCGTCGCCGAACAGGGCCTTACAATCGGACACTGGCCCCAGTCGATTGCCGTCAGCAGTGTCGGCGGATGGATCGCCACGCGCGCAGCGGGGCAGTTCTCGACCGCCTACGGGAACATGGAAGACATCATGTACTCGATCGAAGCGGTCCTGCCGAACGGCGATCTCGTCACGCTCGGCAAGGCGCCCCGTGCGGCCGCCGGGCCCGACCTCCGCCATTTGTTGCTTGGTGCCGAGGGGACGATGGGCATCGTCACGGGCGCGACGCTGGCGCTACGCCGCCAACCCGAGCGCCGCGCGTACTCGGCGTACTACACGCCCAGTCTCGCCGCCGGCCTCGAGGTTCAGCGTTCGATCATCCAAAGCGATTGGCTTCCCCCGGTGGTACGCCAGTACGACCCGTTCGAAGTCTCCCGATTGTTCGGATCGATCAGCTCCGGTGAGCGAGGTCTTCTGCTCATGGTGCACGAAGGCCCGTCGACACGCGTCGAAGCCGAGCTCGAGGCGGTGGCCGCGATTGCCATGGAGGCCGGTCTCGAGCCCGCGCCCGAAGAGGTGGGCCCCCTGTGGATGAAGGATCGCAACCACGTCCCGAGCTGGACCGACCTCTTCGAAAAGAACCTCATCGCGGACACCGTGGAGGTTTCGGCACCCTGGACGCGCATCGAAGCCGTCTACCACGACGTGGTCGAAAGCGTGCAGGCCCTGCCGCAGGTGTTGGTTTGCTCCGCGCACAGCTCGCACGTCTACCGCACCGGCGTGAACCTCTACTTCACGTTCGCCGCGTACCATCAAGACTCTGCCGACATGCGCGAGACGTATCTCGAGTGCTATCGGCGCGTGCTCGAAGCCACGGCCAAGAATGGCGGCGGCATCTCACACCACCACGGAATCGGGCGCATCCGGAGACCCTTCCTGGCTCACGACCTCGGGCCGAGCGGCGTCGGCCTGCTCCGCAAGCTCAAAGCGGCAGTCGACCCATCCGGATTGATGAACCCGGGCAACCTGATTCCGGATCCGTAGGAAGATCGTCAGGGCTTCGGAACGCCGAGCACGCCGGTCCCCACGCGCCACACCTGATCGCCGAAGAGGTTCGTCACATAGAGCGAGCAGGGGTCGTAGTCGCCCTGGCCGAACGCGAGGCTCGCAGGCGCGCCGGCTTCCGCCAGCATCGTGACCTCGCCAGCCGGGTCGACCCGCGCGATCTGGCCTGCAAGGTTGAGCGCGACGTACACGTTGCCCTCCGAGTCGATCGCCACGCCATCCGGGGTCGTCCCAGGCTCGAACGGGACCCAGAGCTCCGGAGTCCCAGGGATGCCCTCGTCGGATACGGGGATACGCCACAGGCCGGGCTGCTCGAACGTGGTGGCCACGTAGAGGACCGAGGCGTCTAGAGAAAAGACCATCCCGTTCGGCGTCGGGATCCCGCCAACCCATGTCGAAGCCACGCCGTCAAAGGTGACTTCGTCGATCTCGTCTTCGCCGAACGTGTCGTCCGAAACGAGCCAAGTGCCCCAAGGGGTCGTGACCACGAAGTTCGGCGCGCCGAGGTCGTCTGCGATGGTGGTGACATCGCCGTTTGACGGGTCAATCTCGAGGAGCTCGCCCGTGGCGATGCCAGCCGCAATCACCGTTCCGTCGTTGCTCTCGAGGCCGAGAATCGACGGCGACTCCGCGACGGAGGTGAAGGAACCATCCGGCGAAAACGCGAGGAGCTGATCGTCCCCGGTGGTGTTGCGAGCGGACACGTAGAGCGTTCCGTCCGTGTCGAAGGTGACGCCTTCCGTCGGGGTGGGGGTGACATCGCCAAACGGCTGTGTTTCCCCAACGTCGATGTCCGTTGCGCATGCGCGCGGCGTTTCACCGCCCGAACCGCCCATACCCCCGGCTCCGGCCGCGCCCCCTGCCCCAGCGGCGCCTCCCGTTCCGCCAGTCCCGCCCGCGGTGTCGTCACTGCACGCCAAGCAAAACACCAAGACCACCCATGCCCAACGCCTTCTTCGCATGGGCGGGACGCTATCATGGTGCAGGAAGCGTCGCGACCGCGAAAGCCCTGACTTCGTCGAGGCACCCGCCAAGATTGGCGTCGACCCGTGTGGTGTGTGGTGGAGACGCCCGCTCAGTCAGAGTGGCTCGCTGCGCTCGAAGTCGAAGCCCACTGGCTGTCCCCCGAACGTTCGAAGTTCGAACCGCCGGATTATGAAGTCGTACTGAACCACTGGCACGCCTTCCCCGCCACCGCTCACACGGACTCTCTGGAGAACGGCTTCCTGCAGCGTGAGTTCGAGCACGCGCGGCCATTGGCGGGGGTCCGGGCTCTGGTTCGGAGCGATGGCTACGACCTCGACATTGAGCAGATCTCCACCGATGAACGCGGCCGTCATCGGACCCGTCGATGGGCCGATCGCGGCGCGGCACGTGAACGTATCGGCGGCAGGACGTGAGCCTCCGGCACCAAGTTGATCTTCTTGGAACAGCCCAAAGTAGGTCTTCTCGCAGACGAGGAAGTCTTGGAAATCTCCGGGCGGTCCCTCGCCGTTCGTGGAAACACCCCCGCCCTCTACCTTCATGAAGACCGAGAAGTCTTGGCCTTCCGCCGTCTCTGCTCGCGCCGCGATCGCGAAGACCGCGCAGCATAGAATCAGTGTCGTTGCCTTGGTTCGCTTCATCGTTGCTCTCCTTTCAGCGGCATCCCGTGAGGTCCGCCTCGGTTAGATCCGCGCCGTCCAGCTCCACGCCGAACGTCTCCGCATAGCTCAGGTCCGCTCGGGCAAACGACGCCGCGCGGGCGTCTGCGTTCGCCAAGTTCGCTTTGCTGAGGTCGGCCTCGTCGAAGACCGCGTGACGGATGTTCGCATCGACAAAGCGCGCCGACCGAAGCGCGCTCTGCGTAAAGTCCGCCCGCTCGAGCGACGCCCCCGCGAAGTCCGCGCCCTCGAGCGACGCGCCGGTGAAGTCGGCACAGTCGAGGTCGCGCCGCCCCGAGAAGTCGGTACCGTCGAGGTTTCGGCCGATGAACGAAGGGCCGCTGCAGTCGCCCAGAGGAAACGCCAGCCCGGAGCAAAGCCCGTCCTCATCCGTTTGACCGTCGCAGTCGTCGTCCACGCCGTTGCAACTGCTGTCGTTGCTGGAGGTTGGGCTTCTCGGCGTGCAGCTTCGGTCCACGACGCCCCCCTCGCAGGTTTCGGGCGAGGTGACCGCACAGGCGCCGATCCCGCAGCTCACGGTCGCGCCCGACATGAACTCTTCGTCGGCTGCACCGTCGCAGTCGTCGTCGATCCCGTCGCACGTGGCGTCGCTACCCGAAAGCGGCGATCCCGGCGAACAGCTGTCCACCTCGCTCCCGAGCACACAGGAAGTCTCACCGATGGCGGCACATGCCCCAAGGCCGCATGCCGTTGCGACCGACGCGTAGTCTTCGTCGACGAGCCCGTCACAGTCCTCGTCGACCATGTCGCAGACGCCGTCGAGTGCTGCGGGTGCGCCCGGAGTACACACGCTCTGCTCCACGCCGGCCACGCAGTCGATTGCGCCGTCTCGCGCGCACGCCCCGAGCCCGCAGGTGATCGGGGTCGACGCGTAGTCGTCGTCCGCCACCCCGTCGCAATCGTCGTCCACATCGTCACAGGTCGCATCGACGCTTCCAATCGGTACGCCGGGTTGGCACGTATCGATTAGTATGCCGTTGTCGCAGCGCTGCTGCCCTGCGGCCGCGCAGGCTCCGAGCCCGCAGGACGTCGGGCTGAACGTTGCACCATCGCAGAGGGGGTTCCCGCAGGTGGTGGGATCGCAGACGAACCCCGCGCTATCACAGACACCCGCGACGCACACGCCGTCACCGGGAGCCCCGACCGTACAGCGGGTCCCATCTGCTTGCGCGGAGAACTCGCAGGTGTTCGCGGCGTTGCAGCTGTCCACACTGCAGGCGTTGCCGTCGTCGCACGGTGTCGAGCCGCAGCCGACGTTGATCTCCACGGTGTATGTGCGGAAAGATCGGATCCCCGTGTTGGCCGCTCCCGATACGACCACCTCGAGCGCGAGCGGGGTATCCTCGGGAATGGACAGATCGACCACACCATTCCCGGTGCCGAGGATTCCGGATGCCAACACGGCTCCGCCCTCGGCGAGCTCGTAGGAAATTTCGGACTCCGCCGACTCGGCCTCGGCTCGCACGGTGATGCTCGTCACCCCGAGGGTGGTTCCAGCGACATAGCTTCGGTCGCTGCTTTGAAACGCAATGATCCGGTCGCTCCCCGCAGCCACCACCTCGAGGGACGTCAGCGCCAGGCCGCGCGTCGCGCCACAGTCCGCAGACTGGATCAGCGCAGGCGACAGCATCGCCAGCATTGCAAAGGGCGACCAACGAACCGTACGCGTTGTCATGGGAGCACCTCCGTCAGGCAAGGGGTAACTGCCGAGAAGATGCGGAGACTTGGAATCGCGGTCTATACGTAATGATATGGTCGGGTGTCAGCCGGTCACGTACGACCCCGAGATCAGCGCGAAGTTCCCCCGGGATTCCAGCACGTCGCGGTTCCCTTCGAGGACTCCCGCGACGCCGTTCGTTTTCGGTCGAAGCCGACGCACTTCCATCTGCCGTTCACTTCTCAGCGACATACGCGCGCAAGTGAGGTCAGGAGTTCGCGGACATCGCTGCCTCGGCGTCCGTTCTACCCACGGTGGCATCGCTCGCATCGAGACCTTCGCCCGGGCCGCCCCGCCCCGTGATCAAACGCGCGCCGCGGCGGAAGGTGAAGTAGGCGTACGCCCACTCGAAGAGAACCATGACCCTGCTTCGAAAGCCAACCAAGAACGCGATGTGTACAACCACCCAAAGCAGCCAGGCAGCCACCCCGCCGAACTTGAATCTTCCGATGTCCGCCACGGCCTTGCCCCGGCCGATCGTGGCAAGCGTACCCTTGTCCCGGTACTCGAATGGGACGCGGTTCTGGACCGAGACACTTCCCCCGATTTCGCGAGCCAGCGCATTGCCGACGTGTTTGCCCATTTGAAGAGCTGCCGGGGCGAGACCGGGAACCGGGTGCCCGTTGCTCTCGACATACGCCAGGTCTCCAATCGCGAACACGTTAGGATGACCGGCGAGCGACAGGTCGCGCTCGACACGGAGCCTTCGATCGTCCCGCAGGAAAGTCAGCAGGCCTCGCTCGAGCGGTGAACCGCAGACGCCGGCGGCCCAGACCGCGTTGGCCGCTCGGACGTACTCGCCGCTCTCGAGCGTCACGCCCCGGTCGTCGATCTCCGTCACGAGTGTTTGCAAGCGAACCTCGACCCCAAGTTTTTCGAGGTCGCTCTTCGCGCGTGCAGAAAGCTCGGGCGCCAAGGAGGGGAGCAGCCGGTCAGCTCCTTCGGCGAGCACGATTCTCACGGAAGAAGGATCGAGGCTTCGAAACTCTCCTTGCAGCACTCGCTTTGCGACCTCGGACATGGTGCCAGCGAGCTCGATCCCGGTGGGCCCGCCCCCCACGATGACCGTGGTGAGCAGGCGTTGGCGTTCTTCCGGGTCCTCGCAGCGCTCTGCGCGCTCGAACGTAAGCAGAAAACGTCGACGAATCTCGAGCGCGTCGTCGATCGTTTTCAGGCCGGGTGCGTAGGCCGACCACGAATCGTTGCCGAAGTAATGGTGGGTCGAACCAGTCGCCAAGACGAGATAGTCGAAGGCGACCTCATCTCCATCCACTCCGACCACGTTTCGCTCGAGGTCGACGGAGGTCACCTCGCCCAAGATGACACCGACGTTTTTCTGCTTACGAAAGATGTGCCTGAGAGGGACGGCGATTTCTGCTGGCGACAGCGCAGCCGTAGCCACCTCATACAGCAGCGGCTGAAACAGATGGTGATTGCGTCGATCGATGAGGGTGATGTGCGCCTGCGTTCGGGCAAGTGCTGCCACCACGCTCATGCCGCCGAAGCCGCCTCCGACGACGACGACATGCGGCAAGTCGGCGCTTCGACCTCGCGTCACCGGAAAACCGGGCGCATAGCCGCTAGGAAGCCGCTATCAGGGCGCATAGGGCGAGGAGTGTGAGCGCAGGCAGCGACTTCCGGGGCGGATCGCCGGCTTTGACGTGCATGATTACGGCCGCCAACAGGAGCGCGCCCAAGCCAAGTGCCGCCGGTTGCGTGAACCGCGGCACCCAGACGCCGGCGATCAAAAGAGCGGCGAGAGTGAGCTTGAGCGCGCCGACGGCGAACATTAGCCATCGGGGAAGCCCGTAAACTGCGAACTCCTCGGGCATGGTCGCTGCGGAGCCGCCCCGCCAAGCGGTCGCCTTTTGCGGGCGCATCAGCCAGACATTGAGAATGACCAGTGCGACGACGACTTGCGCAACTGTGACGAGTGTACTCAAGCTGGCGCTCCTCCTGGGTTGAGGCGTGGATGTCGCGGACCTTCCGCGGCGGCCTGGCTATTCGAGCAGGCTCCGCAGCATCCAGGCGGTCTTTTCGTGAATTTGCAGACGCTGAGTGCCGAGGTCGGCAGTGGCCTGATCGCCCGCAGAGTCGGCTGCCGTCACGACCTCTCGCGCCGTGCGGATGACGGTCTCGTTCGCTTCGACGAGCAGCCGCACCATGTCCATGGCCTTCGGGACCCCGTCGGTGTCCGCGACGCTCGAAAGCCGCCCGAACGCAGCGTAGCTCGCGGGGGACGGCAACCCCAGCGCGCGGATGCGCTCCGCAATCAGATCGACCGCCAGGGCCAGCTCCGTGTACTGCTGCTCGAACATGAGGTGCAGCGTTTGGAACATCGGTCCCGTGACGTTCCAGTGGAAGTTGTGCGTTTTGAGGTAGAGTGTGTAGCTATCGGCGAGGAGCCGTGACAGCTCGCTCGCAAGATGCTCGCGCTGGTCGGGCGCGATTCCGATGTTTAGGTCCATTTGACCGTCCTCCACGCAGAGACCTAGGTGCACTTCGCGAGGTTGCAACCCCCAAACAGGAATCAAGGCAACCGGTAGAGCTTCGCTGAGGGCAAACCGGATTCGTCCGAAAGAACTCCGATTGCGGGAATGTCCGCTTCAGTCTGGGCGGCTCGTCAGCGTCGGGTGCCTCGGAAGGTGGCGTAGGCCCATCCAGGCAAGGGCGCTGATGTGTTTGGCGACCTCTTCGACAGGGGGCTTTCGTTCCTCGGTCCACCACGTGCCGACGAAGGTGACCATGCCGACGAGCGCGTTGGCATAGATCGGTGCGGCTTTGGTATCGTAGCCGGCCTGTTTGAGCGCGGAGACGAACACGTCGCCGACGCGCTCGGCCATGTCGTTCAAAAGGCTCGAGATGGTGCTCCGCGACGAGCTCAGAGGTGAGTCTTGGGAAAGCACCGCGAAGCCGTCGGGATGATCCCTCACGTAGCAAAGGAACGCGAGCGACGCGCGCTCGACGCGTTCGCGGGGTGATCCTGACGAGATCGCTTCGGTAATGCGGCGCACCACGTAGTCCATCTCGCGATCGACGACGACCGCGTACAGTCCCTCCTTGCCGCCGAAGTGCTCGTAGATGATCGGCTTCGAAACCTTGGCGCGCTTGGCGATCTCCTCCACCGAAGTGCCCTCATAGCCGCGCTTGGCAAACACCGAGCGGCCCACCTCGATCAGCTGAGCACGGCGTTCCGACGCGGGCAGACGACGACTTCGGCTTGCCATTCAGCCAGAATGCTACGAATGCGTAAGTTACGCCACTGATAAATCACTAGGGGTTCCCGACACTTATCAAGACCTCTTGTTCCTTTACAAAACAAAGACATTGACCTTTTATTACGGCGACGTAGGTTACGTTATCGTAAGTTACTAAAACGGAGGTTGGTGATGGTTTCGATCTCACAGGTGGGAGCTGCTTGGAGGCGCGCAGGGAGCACGTTGGCCGAGCGGCTATTCCTCGACCGGCAGGCCGAATTTTGGTTGGGCGAGTTCGACCCCGTTCTCTCCCTCGGCGAGGTCCGCGCTCGCGTGGTCGAGGTGATCGAGGAGACCCGAGATACCAAGACCTTCGTACTCCGGGCCAACGGCGCATGGCGGGGACATCGCGCCGGGCAGTACACGTTGGTTGAAGTGGAGGTCGACGGCGTGCGCGCGCGTCGCTGCTACTCGATCTCGTCGGCTCCCGAGGAGCCGCACGTTTCGATTACGGTCAAGCGCGTGCCGGGCGGCCGGGTGTCGACGTGGTTGCACGACAAAGTGCGGGCGGGGCACATGCTGCGCCTCGGACCCGCCTCCGGCGACTTCGTTCTCCCGGCGCGGAACCCGGACAAGCTTCTGCTCCTGAGCGGGGGCAGCGGCATCACGCCGGTGATGTCGATCCTGCGCGATCTCGCCGCGCGCGAGTCGATTCACGACGTGGTCTTCGTTCACCACGCGCGGAGTCGCGCCGACGTTATCTTCGGCGAAGAGCTTTCGGACCTTGCCGCTCGGCATGCGGGCCTCCGCCTTGTCCTGTGCACCGACGACGATGCATCGGGGCCGCATGGCTTCGACGAAGCATCCTTTGCAACGCTCGTCTCCGACTTCGCAGAGCGCTCCACGTTTCTGTGCGGTCCGAAACCCCTCATGGACCGCGCCGAGCGACTCTGGGAGAGCGTCGGCGCATCCGACTCGCTCGAGCTGGAACGCTTCACCCAGGCGCTGCGGCCGCTGCCCACGGTGGGCACTGCGGATGGTGTGCAGGTGCGGCTCGGTAGGTCGGGGCGAAACGTGGCGGCGAAGGGCCAAGGCAGCCTGCTCGAGCAGCTCGAGCGTGCCGGCGAGCGCCCAGCGCATGGTTGCCGCATCGGCATCTGCCATGCCTGCAGGTGCCGCAAGCAAAGCGGCACCGTGCAGAACCTCGTCACGGGCGAAGTGTCGAGCGAGCCCGACGAGGAGATTCAACTCTGTATTTCAACGCCCCGCACCGACCTCCTGCTGGACCTCTGAGAGGAAGTCTCATGAATACTCAAAGCAAGGCTCTAACGCGAGACGAGGCCGACGAATTCGGCCGCGAGCTCGATGCGCTCCGACAAGAAGTCATCGCCAGTCTCGGCGAGCGCGACGTAGCACATATCCGTCGAGTCATCGGCACAGCGAACCGAAGCGAGGCGGCCGGCCGGCTGCTCCTGCACTTCGGTGTCGGTCCCTTGAGCTTCGTGGTCGGCACGAGCGCCCTAGCACTCTCGAAGATCCTCGAGAACATGGAGATCGGGCACAACGTCATGCACGGCCAATACGACTGGACACGGGACCCCGCGCTCGACTCGCGTCGCTACGAGTGGGACATCGTTTGCACCGGCGACGACTGGCGCCACTCTCACAACTACGAGCACCACACGTTCACCAACATCATGGGCAAGGACCGCGACATTGGGTACGCGTTCTTGCGCGTGGCTCCCGAGCAGGAGTGGAAACCGATGCACCTCTCGCAGCCCGTCGTCGCCGCTTTGCTCGCGCTCTTCTTCCAATGGGGCGTGGGCGGGCACGACCTGCGTTTCGACGAGCTGTTTGCGGGCAAGCAGACGCCTGCGGAACTCGGAGCGCGCGCGCGTCCGTTCCTCGCGAAGGCGGCCTGGCAGCTCTTCAAAGACTACGCGTTCTTCCCAGCCCTCGCGGTCGGCAACGCGCCCCGGGTATTCCTCGGGAATCTCCTCGCCAATGGGACGCGTAACCTCTGGGCGTTCGCAGTCATCTTCTGCGGTCATTTCCCGGAGGGCGTGCGCCTCTACGACCAAGCTGAAACGGAGAACGAGAGCCGCGGCCAGTGGTACGTACGCCAGCTCAACGGCTCGGCGAACATCGAGGGCGGACGCTGGTTGCATGTGCTCACTGGCCACCTGAGCCACCAGATTGAGCACCACATGTTTCCCGACATTCCGGCGGCGCGCTACCCCGAGATGGCCCCGCGCGTGCGTGAGATCTGTAGGCGCTACGAACAGAGTTACAACGCGGGCAGCTTCGCGCGCCAGCTGAGCAGCGTCATCGGGCGCATCGCGCGTTTGTCGCTGCCCGGGACAAATCGCCCGGACGAGGCGACGCCCGCCGTGCCGAAAGAAGCTGCAACCGCCAACCCTGCGTTGACGTACCTCGCGGCCACACGATGAACTGCCCGCGAGAACCAAAGAAGGACAGTGACATGAACACCGTCAGTGAAGAGTCCTCAAACATGCGGGTCGTCAACCGGTTCGTCGATCACGGCCCACCCCTTTCGTTTCGTGAGCTCTGCGCTCGTTTGGTTGAAGACGGGTACGACTACGTGCTCCTCGACCTCGACAAGACCACTCACCTCGGCCGTAACCTTGGAGAGCTCCTCGCGTGGGAGCTTTGCGCCTTCGAGGCCTACGGCGACTCAGAGACCGAACGCCCGGTCCGCCGCTGGTTTGGCGGGCGGCTGCTCTTGGACTGGTCGCAACCGATGAAGATGACGCGCTATCTCGCGTCCGGGGCGCAAAGATGGGCTTTGGCGGGGATTCACTACCTCGTCTGGGGTAAACTCGCGTCGCGCATCCCTCCGCTTGGGCGGCTTGCATACCGTCGTTTCGGGCCTCACCCGACGTCCGAGGTACAGCGACTTCCGCAGAAGGTTGCACTCGCACACCTCGCGACAGCCGACGATTCGTTGCTGCGCGAACTGGCCCGCAGAGTCTGGAGGCGCCAGGCTCCCGACCAGGTGATCTCGCGTGAAGACCTCGATTGGATTCGGGCCCGGTGCCCCGACGTTGAAATCATCCTGTGCAGCGCTTCACCGAAGCCGATGTTGGAAGTGGCCGTCGAAGAGCTCGGCGCAGACCGAGCAATCTACTCCACCCCAGAGCGAATCAATAGCGGCAAGGCCAAGATCGAGGAGCTCCGTAGGATTTGCCCCCGTGCCTTCGATCCGGATGTAAACGTGTTGGCGATCACGGACACGAGCTACTGCGAGGACCATTGCTGGAACGAACACTTCGCGTGTGTCGTCGACATCAATAGCCCCACGCCATTCCCGCCGATAGTCAGTCAGGCGTCACCCACCCGCGCTGTGCACTCGGCAACCGTGCTCACCCGTGAAGAACAGCGTCGTCGAAACGATGCGGACATGGGGTATCTCGACCCTCGGAGGAAACACCGAGGTTCCGCTGCGATGGTCGAGCTCGACGGTGCGACACTACGCAAACGGCTTGGCGATCTGCTGCACGAGGTGAACCGAGTCGCTGCACGCAAGCCGTCGCCACCGCAGTGGGAAGTTGCGCACGCGCTCAATCAGCTCTTCGGGTCGTCCCGGACGGCGCTAAACACAGCGGTCAAGACTGGATAGCGAGCCCACGAGCGTCTCGGGTTCCGGAGCCGTTGCGAGAGCCCCCGCTGCACATCACAGCAGCGAAAGCCCTCACTTCGTCTTGTAGATCTCGAAGTGACGCAAGCTGCGCGTGACGGCCTCCGCGCCGCACCCCTCCCCCTCGACGGTCGCAACCAAGTCCGCTTCCGCCGCGCTTGCAAGCACTCTGATCTGCTCCTCGACGTCGACGGCGAAATCAGCTTCGGAGCCATCGGCTGTCAGCTCACGACGCAGGCGGCGTCGCTCACGGTCCATGACCACATCGAAGCGCGCGAGATCCGCCTCGGACACCTCACCACAACGTGTCGCGGCCGTCCTAGCGGTCACAATCCTCGGATAGATGTAGTCGGCCTTCATTCGGTGACGAGCCCGCGACATCGCAACCGCCTCGACCCCGACGTACAGCGCGACCAACCCGAAGAAGATGATGTAACCCGGCTTCATGGCGCGGCTCTCCTAGAGAGACTGTGGAGTGGATGGAGCGAACCTGACGGCAGCTTCCATGCAAGCATACTAGCTTCAACGGCCCTCGGGGGTCACGCGTCGTGCCGCTGCCCCTGGGGATTCACGTCGCCCTCTGCCAATCCAGTCGCGTCGACCGAGATACGACGATCATCAGCTCGGCGGCTGCGATGCTCGGGCCGGCCGTCATGGGTCCCGTTGGTTACCTTTGGAAACCGTGGTGTCTCGACGCGAAGCGCCGGCAGACTCAAGGCTGCGATTGAACGTGGCGCCCTCGACGAGTTCCACCGTGAACTAGAACCGGACGTGACACACGATTCGCTGGGAGGGGATCATGTTCGATTGACTTCTCATTTAAATACGATACGATTCGTATTTAAATAGGAAGTCTCAATGGACGGCAAAAACGTAATCGTTTTGGGTGGTTCCTCCGGTATGGGGAAGGCCACCGCGCTTCGCTTCGTCGATGCAGGGGCACGGGTCTGGATCACGGGACGGCATCGCGATCGGCTCGAAGAGGTGGTTCGGGCCCGGGATTCCGAGAGGCTCCACGGAGAGGCCTGCGATGCGACGGACGCCGCCGCACTCCGCGCGCTTCGCGATAGGATCGGCCCGATCGACCATCTCGTCGTCGCAGCGGGCGGCGCTTCGGGCGCCATCATGGGAGCGTTCGCCGAGCTTGACCCGAACGACGTCCGACGAGGATTCGATGAGAAGTTCTGGCTCCACTTCCAGGCGGCCCAGGTGTTCGCGGAGGCTATCCGCGACGGTGGAAGCATGACCTTCGTCACGGCCGTCTCGGCGCAGCTTGCGATGCCGGGCACCGTCGCGCTCGCCGCAATGAATGGGGCCATCGAGTCGATGGTTCGCCCGCTCGCGCGAGAGCTCGCGCCCCGCATTCGAGTCAACGCGGTGTCGCCGGGCGTCGTCGACACGGCGTGGTGGTCTTTCTTGCCTGACCAGGCGCGACAAGACGCGCTCGGTCAAGTTGCGCGCGACCTTCCCTTGCAACGTGTGGGTACCCCGGACGACATCGCCAGCGTGATCGCGATGGTTGCCGGCAACGCCTTCATGACAGGGCTCATCGTCCCATGCGACGGAGGCAAGCACCTTGGCTGAGAGTCTAGAGGCGCTCGGTTCGCGACCGCGAGGGAGACCGCGCGATCCCCAGGTGCGCGACCGAATTCTCGAGACTGCCATGCGGCTCGTGCAAGAAGGTGGGCGCAAGCTTTCGATCGAAAAGGTCGCTGCAGACGCGGGAGTTTCGAAGCAGACGATCTATCGATGGTGGCCGTCCCGCGGTGAGCTGGTGCTCGAGGCGCTCCTCGAGTTCGCGACAAGAACCATCGTTCCCCGACCCGATGGGAGCCCCGAACGTGCGTTGACGCACCTCATCGAAGACACCGTCGCTGCGCTCCGCGGTCCGATCGGAGACGCAGTGCGCTCGCTCCTCGTCGAATCGCAGCTCGACAGCGGCTTCCTTCCCACGTTTCGCGACCGCTTCGTCGAGGCAAGGCGCGAGGTGATGGCAGGCGCGCTCGAGAGTTCGGTTGGCGAGCTGGACCCGGAACGCCTAACGCTCATGCTAGACTGTCTCTTCGGATCGATCTGGTATCGACTTCTGGTGGGACACGCTCCTCTCGATGAACGCTTCGCCACCGACCTCACCGCGGCAGTCGCGACCCTTGGCGCGGAGTACGCCTCCTAGTCGAAAACTCCGAGAAACGCCTCGTCGAGGGGCCTCTCCGGGATCAAAACTGAGCAACAGCTCTATGGGTGGAAACGATCCAAACGCTGTGCGCGAGTCCCGGGGCTTGAGGTCCTAATGTTGCGATCTTTCGCTGAGAACCTCAGTGATTTCGGCCGGGTGGCTATGGGGAGCGTGTCCCTTTGACTGACTCGCCCTTCTTCGTGTTCGGTGTCAGCGCACAGGACGTATCGATTGCTCGAAGCCGGTGAGCAAGTGGGCGTGTGGGACTTTGAAGAAGCGCATTGTGGCCACGCCGTCGGATGACGAGCGAACGCTAAAGCGGGTTCCACTTGAGATAACTCCGTTGGAGTGACGCTTCCGCGGCGCGGCGGAGGTCCTCGTTCGAGTCTAGGAGACAAGAATCGAGGAACTCCCTCACATACGAGGGTTCCCAACCCGCCGCGCTCGCGGCAAGCCAAAATCGGAGCTGAGCGTTCGCCGGTCGCGTCACGAAGTCCACTACGGCGGCGGCCGTCGTCGCCTTCTCGGGCGCGCGATGAGTCATGGCGAGAGCACGGAGCGCTCCTTCCACCCGGAACGACGAGCTAGATTCGAGTGCGTCGATCAGCGCTCCATCGACATCGTCGCTCAACCGTACCAACGCATCTCCGACAGCGAGCCGAACCATGGGCTCGACCGGGAGTCTGAGCGCCGCCTCCAACACGTGGGTGACACGATCGGAACCCGATGCGCCGAGAGCCATGATCATCTGATACTGAGTCTCCCAAGTACGAAGGTCTCGGAGCTCTTTCGTCAGCGCTGCGATGAGCGCATCCACGTTCTCGGGATCCGGGTGTTTTCGCAACCATTTCGCGCCGGATCTCCGCTTCGCGGATCTGGGATTCGCGAGCAACGAGATTGCAGCTTCGCGGGAATTCACGTGCATCGTTCGCGAGTCCGGCGCCACCAACGACGGAACGCCTGATTGTCGAGGCGCGGCGAGGTCTCATAGGCTTCACTCGAAGGATCTGCAATGGGTTGTTCGACCCCAGCCCGGTGATACGGTCGTTCCGTGGCAAAAATTCGCGTCTCGAGTGGAGTCCTCGTTGCGTCGATTGTTCTCCACGCGCTCGTGCTGTTCGCACTGCAAAGCGAGCGACCTGTGCATCCCGCGCCGGCGTCGAGCATGACGAGTGTCACGTTTACGGTCACGGAGCTCGAGCCGGAGGTTCGGACAGCTCATCTACCCGACGAGACATCGACGCAGGTCACGTCGAGCCGGCGCTGGGTGCCGGTGCCACCGAAAAGCGCCGCCCGCGCTGGAAGGAGCGGAACCGAGGAAGGGCGCGATGCCGAGGAGACCACGCTCCGAGAAGAGCCGCCGATGCCTCTCGACCCCAGAAGCGTCGCGCGCGCGCTCGTAGTCTCGCAGCAACAGGCTCAGCAGTCCGTCGGCGAAGCGAACGACCAAGCGGGCGGAGTGCCCAACCGCCTAGACGGCGTGGGTCACAAAAACTACCTCTCCGCTCGTGAGCCGCCGCCCTTGCTGCCTCGTGAAGACGGCACCTACCGCTATCGAGCCAATACGTTCGAAGCGGTCGTCGCGGAGGACGGCTCGGTCACATTCACGGATGCCAATCAACAAAGCGCCACCATTTCCTTCGACATCACGGACCACATGATGCGTAAGCGGGGCGAAGACCCGTACCGTGTCGAGAAGCAGTGGTTCCTCGAAGACACGTCCGAGTTCCGGCGAGCCCTGTTTGAACGCTGGCGTGCCAAGCACATGACGCTGGCACTTCGCACGCTCCGAACCCGCTTGCTCCGACTCTCCGAGGACGCCAAGCTCAGCGATCAACAAAAGGCAGAGCGAGTGATCGCGATCTATCGCGACACCGCGAGCGACGATGCCGGCGCCGCCGCAAGGGACATCATTGCGACCTTCGTGTCCGACAGGATGCCTGGTGTATCGCTCCCCGATGAACCACGGTAGCCCGCGAACATCAGGTTTCGACTGGATGGCATTTTAGGGCGACTGGGAAAGGAGCGTGACGATGCAACGGAAGCGATGCCGAAACCGATCGAGCGTGTGGAAGCGCGGCGTGACGGCGATTCTCCTGATGGGCGTCATGGGCTGCCCGCCAGCGGGCGAAAACTCTCCGAGCCCCGCCTCGCCCTGCACGACGCGATACGCACAGTGCAAACTGCCGGACGGCCCACTCGGCGTGTGCAACGACACGCCCTGCGCAGAAGGCCAAGAGCCACCGTGCCTCAAGTGCATCTCGCAGCACTAGCGGGAAGCGTGAGGCCGGGGAGGTGGGGGACAGGACCGAAGAGGGCAACGCGCTCAGCCCAACGTCGGTCCGATCTCTCTTGATCTCTCTTGCCAACCTCGGTCGGATCTCTTCCTGCGAGAGAAGCCTTGCGGGAGACTTGGTCTTTGATAGCCTCGGCGTCCATGTTTGGGGAGTGTAACGACCGTCTGCCGCGAGTCCTCGCTTTGCTGATTGCCAGCGCAGTGTGGGTGAGCGGCTGCAGCGGTGACGAGGCAGCGGAGAGCGAGGGCGACTGGCAGCGCCCGAACATCGTGCTGCTGATGGCTGAAGACATCGGGCTTCAGCTCGGTGCGTACGGTGACGAGGTCGCCGTCACACCGACTATCGACAGGCTTGCGTCCGAAGGCATGCGCTACGACATGGCGTTCGCCCCGAGTGGGGTGTGCGCACCTGCACGCACGTCGTTGATGATGGGGACCTACCCGAGCACCATCGGCGGACACCACATGCGGGCCGGGAATCGAGGCTACGACATGGTTCCGCCGCCGGACATGAAGGGGTATGCCGAAATGCTCCGCGCGGCAGGCTACTACTGCACGAACAACTCGAAGACGGACTACCAGATGGGAGGTGTGGGAGGTACGCCACCGTCGATTTGGGACGAGGTTGGCGACGTCGATTGGCGCGGTCGTGCGCCTGGACAACCTTTCTTGGCGGTATTCACGCTCTTCGAATCGCACGAGTCTCGACTGCTCGCTCCAACGGAAGGACCAACCGACCCGGCAAGCGTGAGCGTGCCGCCCTACTATCCAGACACCCCGGTCGTCCGCGAAGACTACGTTCGCTACTACAATAACATCGACAGCATGGACGGGGTCGCGGCCAGGATCCTCAATCGCCTCGAGGCCGACGGGCTGACGGAGAGCACGCTCGTTGTGTTCATCGGCGACAACGGTGCCGGGTTTCCGCGCGACAAGCGCTGGCCCTATGACGGCGGCATTCACGTTCCGATGATCGTTCGATTCCCGGGAAGAGTGGACGCCGGCAGCATCAATGAGGAGCTGATCAGCTTCGTCGACTTCGCGCCGACGTTGTTGACCCTCGCCGGCGTCGAGGTTCCGGAGCACATGCCGGGTCGTGTGTTCCTGGGCCCAGATCGGGAGCCCGAACGCGATTACGTGTTTGCCGGGGCGGACCGTCACAGCGAAGCCGAAGACCGCATCCGCGTGGTGCGGGACCGACAGTACAAGTACGTCCGCCACTATCGGCCCGGCGAGCCATATGGTCAGCCGGTCCCGCTTCGAGACAACGTCGCGACCATGCAAGAGATCTATCGGCTGGAGGAGGCAGGTGAGCTTTTTCCGCCCGCCCGTTGGTTCTTCGAAATCAAGCCCGAGGAAGAGTTATACGACACACTTGAGGACCCGTTCGAGATCGACAACCGCGTCGATGACCCTTCCCTCAGCGATGTGCTGTCGAGAATGCGTACGGAGCACGAACGCTGGCGCGCAGAGTTCGACGTGTGGGGGGGCGTACCCGAAGCCGAGATGGCGGAGCAGTTTTGGCCCAACGGCGAACAGCCCGAGACCCTCCCCCCTGTCATCGACCCACCGGGCGGCGCGCTCGACGAACCCGCAACGGTGCGCCTCGAATCGGCCACAGAAGGCGCCTCGATCGAGTACACGCTAGAATCCGGAGACGACGCGCGCTGGCGTCTCTACACGGGCGAGTTCGAAGTCGTAGATGCCGCCACGCTTCGAGCGCGCGCCGTCCGATATGGGTTCGCGACAAGCGACGAGACGACAGCGTCGTTCGTCCGCCAGTAGACCACGACCTTCGACCTCAAGTCTCGTTGCTCACATCACGACAGCCACGATGGGCTCCGGCCCTCGATGAGCGCTCAAGCAACCGAACACCTCGCTGACCGCAGTCGACGAACTCCAACGCGACCAACGGCACCGGCTCGGTTTCGACGCGCCGGATCAGTCTGTGAAGTGCAAAGCGTACCTATCGGACCTCTTTGGGGACACGCTCCCCACCTTCAACTCCTCGAAAGGAGGACGCTTTCACCGAGAAGATCGCAGGTTGAAGTGCGCAAGCCCCCGGGCTCGAAGTCTCCATGTTGCGATCTTTCGCTGAGACGCTCAGTGATTCCGC
>JBCDFZ010000015.1:0-96842 GCA_039177115.1 Myxococcota bacterium | reverse complement strand
GCGGGCGGCGCGGGCGGCGCGGGCGGCGGTGGCGGCGATGGCGGCGGTGGCGACGGCAGTGGCGGTTGCCGGGTTGGCTCCTCGGGCGATCACCATTCGACCGTCGTACTTCTAGTCTGCGCGTTCGCCGTGCTCCTCACGCGAAGGTCGAGTCGTTCTGAAGCTCTGACCGACGTTGACGATGAGTGATCTGAAGACCTTAGTTGAAGCTCTGCGCTTGGCATGAGCGAGCTCGAGGACGCGGCGGGAGCCGACAAAGGCGATGCCCGTTCGCTTGGACTCCTGCCAAGCGCGTCGCTCGCGGATGCGGACACGCTCGGCGACCCGCCGTCGGGTTAGTGGGCCGCCGTAGTCGACCTCGAGCTCGGTAGGAAGTTCCAGTCGAAGCTCGAGGGTCTCGGGCCAGGTGCGGGTGTCGGGGTCGAAGAAATGACTCGGACGACGCACACGAACCACCCGCGTGCCGAGGTCTTTCGGGAGCGTATGAGCGCCGGGCCAGTCTTTGGCGTACCGGACGGCCGAGGCTTCCACCGGGTTCGCGATGAGGTAGGCGATTGCATCGATCGTCGCCTCGGGCGTCAGCAATGCATGGGCGCCGCTACTTCGCTTGTTGAAGACCTCCTCGGGCCACCCGCGAAACGCCTTCGTGGGGTCTCGCTTGCGAGGCGAACAGCAATATTACTTACAATAACCCTTTAGTGTTTATTCCAGTAGACCCCCGGGAAAGGCTGCCCATGATATCTCGTCGAACGCGACTCAGCTCTACTCGCACCACGTCACTAGATCCTCTTGGCCGCTCGTGCTTGCTCCTCGTACTGCTGACGGCCTGCGGCTCGACGAGTGGCGGCGGAGACGGCGGCGTAAACTCGCCCACGGATTCATGGGACGATCAGGCGGACGATATCGGGCTCGACCCGGCGACCATATCCGGCGTGGTCTCCGCGGAAGCCCTCGTCAAAACACAGATGACCATGGCAATCCCCAACGCGCCCGATCATCCCACCCTTCCGGGGTATATCGCCACGGACAAGTCGCTCTGCTGCGAGTCGACCTCGACGGTGCCCTTTCGGGTCTACACCGCCGCCTGCGACACGGACACCGACGAGCCGCGGATGTTCGTCTCGATGACCCTGGCGGTCGAGGACGAAAACAGCGAGCACTACAATCCTGCGAGTCCGCGCATCGGCTCGGTTTTTGAGACGAAGCTCAACAAGGATACGGGCGCTCTGGAGCCCACGGGGAACCAGGCAATCCTGCCCATCTGCAATGAATCCAATGGCATCGCCGTCAGTCCGGACTGTTCCCGCGTGGGCGTGCTCTGTGCAACCGAGTACGAGGCTCCCTTTTCGACGACGTACGAGGGCGACTTCCACGACCTGACACCGACCGCAACCATGGAAGGAAGCGTTCGTTCGAGAGAAGGTGGCCCCGTGGACACATCGCAGATCGTTCAGCCCAATAACGAAGGCTGGCCGGACCGGAACCAGTTTCTCTACAACGGCGAGTTGTGGCTTCTCGAATGGGACGTCGCGAGCGGTACCCCCAACCTCACAGAAGAGCCTGAGCAGTTCGTGATCCACCGCGCGGTGGGCGGCCAGCCCTTCTCCTCTCGAGACCTCGTCTACAACCCGGATGACGAGACCTACGGCGCCGCGTTCGCCACTGCGACCTTCGACTCCAGCGGGAAGCGGCATCGGAGTGCCGCTCTCATGGTCGTGGCGCGAGGCGAAACGAGCGACGACTGGTTGCTGAACCCGAACGACCGCGGCTTTGGTTGGGAGTGTGGTTTCGGCCACGTGTGGCAAGCGAGGGTTTTCTGGAATCCCTTCCACGAAAATGACCATACCGGCACCACGGGTTCCTACGGTGCAATCTGCACCACGGACAACAACAGGGACTCCACGCAAGGCGGAGGCAACATTGCCATCAAGTACGAAGACCAATCGTTGACGGCGAGGGGCTACACCCACTACATCGTCCCCTCGAGCGCCGCGGGGCTGAGCGGGGGAGCAGGACACACGATGGTCCCCGTGGACGAAGACATCACCCTAGGCATTGCGACTGCCGTGGATCTGCAACCCGAGGGCTGGGATTGGTACGACAACACCCTGGCGATGTTCGAGGCCGCCCCTTACTCGGTGGAAAACGGCTACGAAGGTCTGTGGGCCTGCAACTACTACGACGACGCGACCTTCTGCTCGCAGAACATGTCCTCTGTGTATTCCTTGGATGAAAATGCGTCGTATCCAATCTTCTATCGAGACTCGCAACCTCACATCAACAAGGATGGGGAGGAGCAGTGGACCACGGACTGGGTCGGCTCCGGCCAAATCGACAAGAACGATCTCAATCAGATCGGCATCTTCCGCACGGATAGCAAGACCGGTAGAGGTGGATACGAATATCTGTGGGAAGACGGCGGAAAGATGAAGTGGGTCGCAAAGGATGACGACTGCATGCTTTCCTCCCCGCAGCTCGTCGATCTCCAGAATGGGCGCTACCTGGTCGGTTACGCGAAGTTCCAGTGCATCTCTGACGGGTTTGGCCACCAGCGAATGCATCTGCAAGGAAAGAGCCTCCGAACACAGGCCATGCGAGTCCCCAAGGAGTACTACCTCATGGAGATCGACAAGGACGGCAACGTGCTCGTCGATCCGTTCGTGGTGGAAGCGGGATGGGGCGAGCTGAACCGGATCGTAAGCATCGGACCGGGAAAGGCGGCCTGGACGTACCTTCAAAGCCCCACAATCGCCGACGACGGAACGTACGCGGATCCCTCCAACCATGATTGGGAGCTTGTTGTGTACACCTCGCCTTACCCGGGCTGATCGCGACGAGCTCCATGGCCTCCGTGACGGTCCACTACGGACGACCCCAGGCGAGGCCGTCGGGCCCCGCGCAAGGAACTAGGACGTTTTTCGTTCCTAGCTGACACGTTTCAGCCAACGTCGGTCGGATCTCCCTCAGCCGACGTCGGTCGGTTCTCCCGGATCTCCGGCCTGGGATCTCCGGCCGTTGTCCGGATCTCCTATCGGTCCGATCTCTCGGCCAACGTCGGTCGGATCTCTGGGTCGGATCTCTGTCTGGCCAACGTCGGTCGGATCTCTGGGATCCTGGACGGCCGAGGCTTCCACCGGAAGCCCCTAAGTGGCGAAACGACCCGTCCCGCCGCCGTCCGCCGCGTGCGGAACTACGACGTTTTTCGTTCTTGGCTCGCGCGTTTCGGCCAACGTCGGTCGGATCTCTGGGATCTCTGTCCGTGCCGAGCCGCGGGGCCAGATGGTATCAAAAAAGAAAAATCCATCTTAGCTGCAAATTGTGCTTCACATTTCTCGTTGTTCGATTACACACGGCAACGTGGAGTTACATAAAACGACAAGTGCATCTTTTGTTCAGCTCCGTTATCGTACGGGTCTACGCGGACGTGGCTCCCCGACCACGACCCCGTGGGTCGCACCAAACCCCTCATTTAACTCGGCTTGTGGCGGTCGATCGACCGCGCTGGAGAACCGCTGATGCCACGCCGCGAAACTCTGTTGGCCCGGGCCGCCCTGTACATTGCCTCTGTTTCCTTTGCGGTCGCCGCCGGATGCGCGGAAGTGTCGCCTGAGGAGCTCATCGATCCGAGTTCGGAGGCGCCCGCAACCGGCGCACCGACCGATGTGGCCATCACCGAGAAGGCCGGACTCGACAACCCGCCGGTTCCCGTGGGGCAGTTCTTCGATGGCGCGTTCCCGTCTCGCACTCCGAATGCGCCCGGCAGCTCCACCTGGGACGTGGTCCCTGCGTTCCCCGTCGACCTCGGTGACACGCTCGTGATTTCACCGAACCCGGCCAACGATCGCATCTACGTGGCGACGCGCGATGGCTTGATCCGTTCGTTCGAGAACCAGCCCGACGTCAGCACGACCGAAACGTTTCTCGATCTTCGTGACCGAACGGCGGTCGTTTGGGATGGCGGCTACTTGGGCCTCATCTTCCACCCCGAGTTCGGCGTACCGGGTTCGCCTTTCCGGAACTACGTCTACACCTTTTACACCACTCACTGCCCGCTCGACGCGAGCCGCGACCAGGCAGACCTCGGAAACTGCTTCGACGCGTATCCACGCAGCTCCACGGGCGGCTTCTTCAACACGTACATCCGAATCTCGCGCTTCGAGGTTCCAGACGGGAGCTCCGTCGCGGACCCGAACTCCGAGCAGGTCATGCTCAACATTCGGCTCTACAACGGTTCGCATCGTGGTGGGGGCATGGTGTTCCGCAACGACGGCTACCTTCACGTCACCATCGGCGACCAGTTTCGCTACGAGACTGCGCAGGACATCGTCGACACGCTCGAGGGCGGGTCGATCCGTATTTCGGTCGACGTGACCGACAACGGCGACGGAACGTGGAGCTGCCCACCAGGAACGCATGCGCCCATTCGCATCTTCGACACCGCCGACGAGATTTCGGGGCAGTGGTACTGCATCCCAGACGACAACCCTTGGACAGACCCGACCGGCAGCCAGTTCGAGGAGTATTGCTCCGTGGGCCATCGAAACCCGCACCGCCTCGCCTGGGATGCCGTGACCGATTTCATGTGGTCCGGCGAAATCGGTCAGTCGGCGCGCGAAGAGATCAACGTCATCTTCTGCGGCAACAACTACGGCTGGCCGTTTCGCGAAGGTCTCACCAGCGGCGTTCGCAGCGAGCCGGCTTCGTTTCTCGGCGTGCTCACCGACCCGGTCATCGATTTCGTGCGCTCGGAGGCTCGCGCGATCATCGGCGGCTACGTGTACCGCGGTGACCGCTACCCCGAGCTGTACGGTCGCTACCTGACGGGAGACTACGTCACCGGGAACATTTGGGCCGTGACGCTCGACGAGGGCTCGATGACGGCCACCAAGGACTTCCTCACCGTCTTCGACCCCGGAGGCCTCGGGACTTGGGGACAGGACAAGGATGGCGAGATCTATCTCGGCGATGTCATCAATGGCGGTCCCCTCTACACGCTCGATCGCATCGGTCAGCCTCCGCCGGATGCGCCCGCGCTGCTCTCCGATATCGGGGCCTTCTCGGATCTACCCAGTCTCGTGCCCGACCCGGCATGGGTGCCCTACGGGCTCAACCAACCGTTCTGGTCGGACGGCGCCGCAAAGCTTCGTTGGGTTGCGGTCCCTAACGACGGCCTCCGCGATACGATCGGCGAGCAGGTCTCATTCACCGAGACCGGCGATTGGAGCTTCCCAATCGGCACCGTTCTGATGAAGCACTTCGAGCTGCCCCTCGACGAGGACGATCCGTCGATCACCGACCGCCTCGAAACTCGTTTCTTCGTCCACGGCGACGACGGCGCCTGGTATGGCCTCACCTACCGATGGCGCCCGGACCTCTCCGACGCCGACCTCTTGGTCGAGCAGGAGACGAGCCAGCACGTGATTTCACTCTCTTCCGGCGGGACGCGGCTCCAAACTTGGAACTACCCGTCGCGGCTCCAGTGCAACTCGTGTCACCGGTCGAGTGGCGTGCTCGGCCCGCGAACCCATCAGCTCAACGGCGATCTGCTCTACCCGAGCACGGGCCGGACCGACAATCAGCTCGTCACTTGGAACCACCTCGGCATGTTCTCACCGGCCATCGTGGAGGCCGATATTCCGAGCTTCATCCGCAGCAAGGCACTCGGCGACGTCACGGCCTCACTCGAAGACCGCGCGCGCTCGTGGCTCGCGTCCAATTGCGCCGGCTGTCACCGGCCTGGTGAGGTGCAGGCCGGCTTCGACCTTCGCTACGAGACGCCGCTTGCCTCGCAGGGCGTGCTTTGGACGGCCGTGCGAGACGACCTCGGCACACCGGGGACTGTCGTCGTGAGCCCAGGGAACCCAGAGCTTTCCTCGCTCTTCAAGCGCATCGAGGCGGTGGGTCCGATCGCCATGCCGCCGCTTGCCAAGGAGCTCGCGGAAGACTCCGCCGTGAACCTCATGAGGGAGTGGATCCTGCGCATCGACCCCTCCTTCCCGCAGGTCGGCGTACTTTTCGAGTACTGGGAAACCGGTCAGCTTTCGGCACTCCCCGACTTCGACTCGCTCGGGCCCGCGGACAGCTCCGGGATCGTCGACACCGTCGATATCTCCGTACGGCAGCGCGACAACGACTTCGCGTTCCGTTTCCGAGGTTTTCTCGAGATCGTACAGGCGGGGAACTACACGTTCTACACGAACTCCGACGATGGAAGTAAGCTGTTCCTCGACGACGTCGAGGTCGTCGACAACGACGGTTTGCATGGTCCCACCGAAGTGGCCAGTGCGCCGATCGCTCTCACGCCCGGCTTCTACCCGATCGAGGTGACGATGTTCGAACGCGGCGGGGGCCAGGTACTCGACGCTACGTTCTCCGGCCCTGACACCGGCGGCGCCCAGGTTCCGCTGTCGCAGATCTTCGTGCAGATTCCGAACCCGGACCCGAACGATCCGCCGACGCTCGACACGCCGACGGATCAGCTTACGAGGGCTGGTGAGTTCGTCTCGCTAGACTTGTCGGGTATCGATCCCGACGGAGACTCGCTCTACTACGACGCTTCTGATCTCCCCGAAGGCCTGAGCATCAACAACCAAACCGGGCAGATCTCAGGGACCATCGATCCCGACGCCCCCGACTCGAGCGTTACGGTCACCGCTAGCGCCTCGGATGGGCCGGAAGTCGCGGTCACAACTTTCGCGTGGACGGTTGCGAGCGCCGTTTGTGGCGATGGGATCCAGGATCCGAGCGAACAGTGCGACGACGGAAACACGGCAGACGGCGACGGATGCTCTTCGCTGTGCACCATCGAGGTCGCCGCGGTGTGTGGCGACGGGACCGTCACCCCCCCAGAGCAGTGCGAGCCCCCCGATACGGACGTGTGCACCGCGACCTGTACGAACCGCGACCCGCTCTGTGGCGACGGTTTCGTGACGTCACCGGAGGCTTGCGAGCCCCCTGACACCAACGTGTGCACTGCGACCTGCACCGTTCGCGAACCTGCATGCGGAGATGGCTTCCTCACCCCCCCGGAGGCCTGCGAGCCCCCCAACACCGACCTGTGCGACGCCGCGTGCGACGTCCGAGTGGCGGTTTGCGGCGATGGTTTTCTGACCCCGCCCGAGGCTTGTGAAGATGGCAACGTCATCGGCGGCGATGGCTGCTCTGCCCTGTGTCAGGTGGAGACCCTTCCGGGTGGTGCCGACCTCACGGACGACGGATCGATCATCGCAAGCGTACTGAAATGGATGGTCGTGATCCGCGACGATGACTTCGCGCCGGTGGGCAGCACCGATTCGTCCCGCCAGTACGACAGCTGGACCGGTGTGAGCTCGACGGAAGCCTGGGTCGGGTACGCGTACTCGGTTGATCAGAACTTCGGACGCGTCGTGTTCCAAGAAGGCCGTCACTTCGGGGACGGTGGCTGGTTCGAAACACTGACCGTGCAGGTTCGGCAGGGCGGTGTGTGGACCGAGGTCAGTGGTCTGACGATCGATCCGCCCTACCCCGGGAACAACGGCATCACGTTCGAGACTTTCGACATGACGTTCGCACCGGTCGTGGGCGACGCGATTCGGATCTACGGCGTGCCCGGCGGAAGTGCCGACTTCATCTCGGTAGGCGAGCTCGAGGTCTACGAGCCCGGCGTCTCGACCGGAACGTGCGGCGATGGCGTCCTCGACTCCGGCGAGACGTGCGACGACGGCAACACCACGGACGGGGATGGATGCACGGCGACTTGCCAGGCGGAGTTCTGCGGCGATGGCGTCATCAACAACGTCACCGAAACCTGTGAGCCGGCCGGTACCGCCTCTTGCGACGACAACTGCATGCTGCGCGATTCGGTGTGCGGCGACGGGTTCATCACGCCCCCCGAAACCTGCGAACCAGCCGGGACCACCTCTTGCGACGACAACTGTATGCTGCGCGAAGCGGTTTGCGGCGACGGTTTCCTCACGCCGCCCGAGGCGTGCGAGCCCGCAGGAACGGCAACGTGCGACGACGACTGCACGTTCCGCGAGGCTGCCTGCGGGGATGGTTTCCTGACGCCGCCGGAGGATTGCGAGCCCGCGGGAACGGCAACGTGCGATGACGACTGCACGCTCCGTGCGGCGGTCTGTGGCGATGGTTTCCTCACGCCGCCGGAGGATTGCGAGCCCGGCGGCACGGCGACGTGCGACGATGACTGTACGTTCCGCGAGGCCGTTTGCGGGGATGGTTTCCTGACACCGCCCGAGACCTGCGAAGATGGCAACGTCGTCGGTGGCGACGGCTGCTCAGCGACGTGTCAGGTCGAGGGGCTTCCAAGCGGGGCCGATCTCACGGACGACGGATCGATCATCGCGAGCGTACTGAAATGGATGGTCGTGATCCGTGATGACGACTTCGCCCCGGTGGGCAGCATCGACTCGTCCCGACAGTACGATAGCTGGACGGGCACCGGTGCAATGGAAGCCTGGGTTGGGTACGAGTACTCAATCGACCAAATCTTCGGACGTGTCGTGTTTCAAGAGGGCCGCCATTTCGGGGACGGTGGTTGGTTCGAGACACTGACGGTCGAGGTTCGGCAAGGAGGTGTGTGGACCGAGGTGAGTGGCCTGACGGTCGATCCGCTCTACCCCGGAAACAACGGCGTCACCTTCGAAACGTTCGACCTGACGTTCGCCCCAGTGGTGGGTGACGCGATTCGGATCTACGGCGTACCGGGCGGCAGCTCTGAGTTCATTTCGGTCGGGGAGCTCGAGGTCTATGAGCCTGGAGTGGACCTTTGCGGCAATGGCCTGGTCGACGGCAACGAGCAGTGCGACGACGGTGGCACGGTCGATGGCGACGGCTGTAACGCGACTTGCCAGCTGGAGATCTGTGGAGACGGTGTGGTCAACAACGACGGTGCCGAGGAGTGCGAGCCCGCGGGTACGGCGACGTGCGACGATGACTGCACCGTCCGCGATCCGGTCTGCGGCGACGGGTTCCTCACGCCGCCGGAGGCCTGCGAGCCTGCGGGCACGGCGACGTGCGACGTCGATTGCACCTTCCGAGTCGCGGTTTGCGGCGATGGGTTCCTCACCCCCCCCGAGCAGTGCGAACCCGCGGGCACGGCGACGTGCGACGACGACTGTACCTTCCGAGTCGCGGTTTGCGGCGACGGCCTGCTGACACCGCCGGAAACCTGCGAAGACGGCAACGTCGTCGGTGGTGATGGTTGCTCGGCGGTGTGTCAGGTGGAGGACCTTCCGAGCGGTGCCGACCTCACGGACGACGGATCGATCATCGCGAGCGTACTGGAATGGATGGTCGTGATCCGTGATGACGACTTCGCCCCGGTGGGCAGCACCGATTCGTCCCGCCAGTACGACAGCTGGTCAGGGACGAGCGCGACCGAAGCCTGGGTTGGGTACGCGTACTCGGCCGACCAGATCTTCGGTCAGGTCGTATTTCAGGAGGGCCGTCACTTCGGGGACGGAGGCTGGTTCGAAACGCTGACCGTCCAGGTTCGGCAGGGCGGTGTGTGGACCGAGGTGAGTGGTCTCGCGATCGATCCGCCTTACCCAGGGAACAACGGGGTGACCTTCGAGACATTCGACCTCACATTCGCGCCGATCGTGGGCGATG
Source organism: Myxococcota bacterium (assembly GCA_039177115.1). Classification (GTDB taxonomy): domain Bacteria; phylum Myxococcota_A; class Polyangia; order Polyangiales; family Houyiibacteriaceae; genus SG8-38. The sequence continues at coordinate 87,233 of JBCDFZ010000015.1, read as the reverse complement.
CGATTCGGATCTACGGCGCGCCCGGCGGAAGTGCCGACTTCATCTCGGTCGGCGAGCTGGAGGTCTATGAGCCCGGAGTGGTGAACTAAGCCTCCAAGCGGTTCTCTGAACGCCGGACCGCCCCGCTCATCCGCGCGGAAATGTTCGTTGGTCGCGCAAACCATCGTTTGCTAGCTTTTCGAGAACTTGTTGTTCTTCTGGCAGCCAGACATTCCGCTCCCCACGGGAGGCTTGAAGCAGGCGTACCGCCACGTAGAGATCCTGGACCAAGCGGGAGTCGAGGCGCGGGTGTTGCATACGAAGCGCGGCTTCGTCTGCGATTGGTTCGAGCACCAAGCCCCGATCGCCTACTTGGGCGAGGCACTGCCGAGAAGCGCGATGCGCCAAGTCGGGAAAGTCGTCCCGCGAATGACCCCTCCGCTCGATCTGAACTTGTTCGAGGGCCGTACGATCCACCTACCGGACGCGTCGGGACGAAGCCGAAAGCACACCTTGAGCGCAGACGACGTGCTGGTCATGCCCGAGTATCCCGGTGCCGAGTTAGCGGATGCGAAGATCGAGCTTCCGACGGTCATCCTGAATCAGAACGTGCACGGGACGTTCCGAGGCTACGGCTTCGGGGAGCGTTCAGGCTCCACGATCTACACGGAACCGAACGTGCTCGCGGCCATCGTGGTGTCGGAACACAACAAGCGATACTTGGAGTACGCGTTCGAAGGGCTCGTGGTGCACCGCGTGGTAAACGGCGTGAACGCTGCGCTGTTCCACCCCAACGATTCGCCGAGGCTCCGCCGCATCGCGTACATGCCGCGAAGAATGCCGCATCACTTGGAGCAGGTGATCAACATCCTCTCTGAACGGGGGGCTCTCGAGGGTTGGGAGTTGGCACCCATCGCCGGCCTCAGCGAGGAGGGCGTCGCAGACGTTTTGCGTCATTCGAAGATTTTTCTCAGCGCATGCGAGGAAGAGGGCTTCGGGCTTCCGCCAGTCGAGGCCGGTATGGCCGGCTGCCTGGTCGTCGGGTACACGGGTGCTGCAGCTGACGAGTATGCCGAGCACGGGATGTACGAGCGCGTGGATCAAGACGACGTACTTGGGTTCGCGCAGGCGGTGGAACGCACCATGAAGTGGGTCGATTCCGATGCCGACGCGGCCATCGCCAAGGCGCGCGCCTCGTCGGAGTACCTTTCCGAACGCTACTCGCTCGAACGCGAGGCGGAGAGTGTGCTCGCCGCATGGAGGGCGCTCCTGGACGACACGAAGCAAGGTTGGCCTGGCGATCGCCCTGAACGACCTCACGCGGCTGCACACTAGGCCGCACGTCGAGGAACGGTGCGGCCGCTAGGGCGCGCCCGAGGCAGGGTCAACCACCACCCGCGCGGCAGAATCAGCGTCGATACAAAGGCGCGGCACGCGAGTTGGCGACGTGTGAATCCGGACTGTAGGCTGGAGCCATGTTTGGGACTCGTCGCGACAAGGGGCGGCCACGCGTCTTCTATGCGGCGGGCGGGCCGGGTGACGTTCTCCGCGCGCATCGCCATTGGCGGGAGCAAGTCCCCGACACGCGAGAGATCTCGGTCACGTTCTCGAGCCAGATCGCCGACTACTGCGAAGCGCATGCCTCGGCGGCCTATTTCGTCTCGCCCCACCCCGAGGCGGTCAAGGTCGAAGACAAGCAGTTCGTCATCGAGCATCGGCCGCGGCCGATGCCCAACGCTGCGGGCATCATGTACCACCTTCGAGAGCTCTGGTACGGCGGCGGGCTGGTGGCGACGGCACTCCGGTTTCGCGCCGACGTCGCCCTGCTCGATTCGGGTGCCACCACCTACCCCGTGATGTTCATCTTCAAGCTGTTCGGGCTGAAGGTGATTCCGATTCTGCACATGACGCTCTGGCCGGCCGGACACCGCCCGTCGGGGAAAAAAGCCGACGCCTTTTGGTTCGCGAGCTCCGCGTTCTTTCGGTACGCGGCCGACGCTGTCGTCGGAGTGTCGCCCGAGTGCCTTCGCCAGATCGACGAGCTGACGCGTGGGCATGCGCCTCCGAGCTTTCAAGCGCTCGCGCAGTTCTGGTCGCACTCGTTTTCCTCACCCACGCCGCCGCCTGCACACGACGCGCGATTCAACGTGCTGTACGTGGGGCGGCTCGAGTCGAACAAGGGTGTGTTCGAGCTCGTCGAGGCCGCCGCAACGCTCGAGCGGGAGCTCCCGGGCCGTTTCCACTTTCGGATTTTCGGCGAGGGGGCCGCGGCAGACGAGCTCCGGGCCAACATCGAAGAGCGCGGGCTCGGGAACGTGGTGGAGGCACCGGGCTACCTGCTTCCTGAAGATGCACCCGCCGAACGCGCGCGAAGTCACGTGGGCATCGTGCCGACGCGCAGTGACTTCAACGAAGGTATGGCAATGACGGCCATCGAGTCGATTCTTGCGGGGCGACCGCTCGTCGCGACCTCGGTCGTGCCCGCCTCGGAGGTGCTCAGCGAAGCCACCGTGGTCTGCGAACCCGACAATTCAGAGAGCATCGCGCGCGCATTGAAGGATCTCGCATCGGACGAAGGCCACTACCTCCGCCTGTCAGCCGCTTGCGCGGAACTAGGACGGCCGTTCTTGGACCGCGCACAAGGGCTCGCAGAAGCCCTCCAGCGCGCGGCCGAGGCCGCGGGGACCGGATAGATTGCCCTGCAGTGCCCGTTCGCGCATCGACTTCGACCTCGGCGCGCGGCCTGCGGCGTCTTGGCGAGTGGAGGCCGAAGAGCCAACTTACCGCGGCCAACGTGGGTAAGCCCTACCCACTTCGAGGCCCAGAGTGGCGAAACGACCCGTTCCGCCGCCGTCCGCCGCGTGGGGAACTCCGACGTTTTTCGTGCCTAGCCTCACGCGTTTCGGCCAATGTCGGCTGGATCTCGCATCTGGCGAACGATGGAACTACTTGTCACTTGTCGAGCGGAATCGCCTTGAGGTAGCGTTGCTAAGTGCGACTCGCCTTTCTTGTGATCCTGACTCTCGCGGTCGGGGTCGCCGCGACTGGATGCGGTGACTCGACCGGTGTGGCGTGTATCGAAGGCCAGATGGTTCCCTGTGCGTGCCCCGACGGGCGTCAGGGGGCTCAGACCTGCGACGATGCGGGTGTCCTGGGTACGTGTGAGTGCACGGGCCCTCTGCTCGGCGCGGGCGGCAGCTCGGGAGCGGCGGGGTCTGGTGGCGTTTCAGGACAGGTTGGTGCGGGCGGCATGGGAGGCGACATCGGTGCAGGCGGCTCCGCCGGTAGTGGAGGTAACGGCGCGGAAGGCGGCTCGCCGGGTACGGGAGGAGACGGTGGTGCGAGTGGCGTTGGGGGCGATGGCGGCTTGGCCGGTGCGGGAGGCGATGGCGGCGCAGGTGGCGCCGATTGCCCGCTGCTCGAAACAGAGTGGTGCGACGGTCGCGACAATGACTGCGACGGCTTGATCGACGACGGGAACGTGTGTCCCGACACGACCATCGCCAACACCACACCGTTCACGGGCAACGCATACTTCTTGGGCACGACGTCGGAGGGATCTTGCGGCGCAGACGCGCTGCAGGCGTTCTGGCCCGAGCTCGAGTCGACGTTCTTCACCGGGTTCGATTGTTACGGTGACGTCTACGCGTTCAGACCGGATAACGATCAAATCTACTACTACGCAACGTTCTCCGGCATTCGACAGAACCTCGACCCGGGCGATCCGGTGGTGCTCACACCTCCGTGTGGCGAAGGGGTGGGCCGCGATTTCGGATTCGACGGCAACGGAGTGCTCCACTATCGCTGCCAGGACACGCTCCGACGCGGCAACGGAGAACTGATCTCGCAGCTCGTCCAACGACTGGCGACGGTGATGTCGGACGGGCGGTCGGTGGTGGTGCGCGCCTCCAACGCTGTGTCCGGCAACACCTACGCCGTGCTCGATACCGATGGCGATGAAATCTCGCGTCTCGAGCCACACGCCGACTTCGTTGGCGAACTCACGCCGTTGCCCGAGGCCACCAGTCGGAACACCGACGGCCTCGAGGCGTACGTCCTCTTCCATCGGGAATGGGGCCAAGACCAAACGGAGCTCGTAGCGTTCAACCTGACTTCGGCGAACGAATGGCGACTCGTCCGTCGCGTCCCCGTGGCGAGCATTGGAATGAGCCAGCTCGTGCTATCGGACGGGACCGTCTTTGTCCGAGAGCGGGACCCGTTGGTCGTTTTTGGTGAGCAAATCGTCGCCCACACGAACCAGGGCGAAACCGAGATCACCTGGCGTGAAGTCGACGCGGGAACAGTGCGCGCGCACATTGGCGATCAGATGCTGGTCGGCCCCTAAGCGAAGATCTGACCGACGTTGATCGTGGAATGGAAGATCTGACCGGTAGAAGATCTGACCGACGTTGATCGTGGAATGGAAGATCTGACCGACGTTGACGATGAGTACGACCAGCAGGGACCGGGTGGAGGAGGCAGCGATCGTCTGTTTCGGCGCGAGCTCGGACGCCTGCCCTAGGTTCGTGGTCGCTCTGCTACCGTTTGTGAAGACTGACCCCGGGTCGTTGTGCCTGGCGGGCCACGAAAGACGCAACTCGGCGTCCCTCGCCGAGTAGTCGACGAAGGCCGTAAGTGTAGCCTCGTGAGGGTCGTCTCTACGGCGCCGGTCCGCACCGGGCGCCGTGACAGACGTGCATCCACCAGGTGCCCTCGGGGAAGAGCGCGGTTCGGTCGCCCTCCATCCAGCGACGAAGGGCGTTTTCGTACTGCGTGTGGAAGGCTCGCAGGCGTCGAACGGCTTCCGTCGCCGTGGCCCGGTGTCCCGCGGCGGCAAACTGTGGGTTGAGCGCCCCGAAGGCTTCATCGCTCCGGGCCCGCTTGGCATGAGCGAGCTTGAGGACGCGGCGGGGGCCGACAAAGGCGATGCCCGTTCGCTTGGACTCCTGCCAAGCACGTCGTTCGCGGATGCGGACACGCTCGGCGACCCGCTGTCGGGTTAGTGAGGGGCCGTAGTCGACCTCGAGCTCGGTAGGAAGTTCCAGTCGAAGCTCGAGGGTCTCGGGCCAGGTGCGGGTGTCGGGGTCGAAGAAATGACTCGGACGACGCACACGAATCACCCGCGTGCCGAGGTCTTTCGGGAGCGTATGAGCGCCGGGCCAGTCTTTGGCGTACCGGACGGCCGAGGCCTCCACCGGGTTCGCGATGAGGTAGGCGAGTGCCTCGAGGGTCGCCTCTGGCGTCAGCAGGGCATGGGCGCCGCTACTTCGCTTGTTGAAGACCTCCTCGGGCCATCCGCGAAACGCCTTCGTGGTGAGCGCGAGCAGTCGATGGAAGGTTTGAAGGAATCGAGGAAGCTCGCCACGGACATCGGTGACGACTTCATGCGAGTGCGTCGACATGAGACAGGCCGCGTGAACCAAGACGCCATGGGTCTGCGCCGCGTAGCCCAAGCAGTACCAGTAGCATTGCTCCATCTGCCGGCCTTCGTCCGGGTTGAAGAGGAAGTGGCGCCGCGTCGTGCGACGGGACAGGGCCCACGTGGTTCCGGGGGTGACGATGCGTCTTCGGGTCATCGCGTGGGACAGGCGCGAAAGCCGTGCCGACACTTCGTTTCACAGTCCTCGCCCACTTCGAAGCCCAGAGTGGCGAAACGACCCGTCTTGCCGCCGCCCGCGCGCGCCATCGTGGTCACCCCGAGCCTCGCCGGGCTTTCGGTTGGCGGTCGCTTCTAGGTAGCGACACGCAAGAACGACGAGCGCAAACAGGGCCCCGTGCATGCGTTCGGCGTGCCTCGAGACCGATCCGAGTTCGGTTCAAAAGCCATTGCCGTCACGCCTCTGAGCGATCCGGTATTCCCTCGTAGTTCGGGATCTTCTCCATGAGAAGAGCTCTCACTTCCGTGGGCGACCCCTCGGTCAGCGCGCCTTGGGGCAGCCAGATCGCTGCGTCAGGGCCCACGTAGAGCAGGTGCCCGTCCTCGAACCGGACGGCACGCGTGACGGAGTCCCAGGTCGCGAGTGTGTCGCTGATGTCCGCCTTCATGAGTAACCCTCGTCGGTGAGGTGAACTTGAAGCACGCGGCCAAAGAACGGCCCCTTCTTTGCGCGGCGGGCCATGCGTTGGTGCTCGATCGGAGCGCTGAGTGCCAAGAACGCGCCGCCGAGCAAAAGCAAGAGGCCGACCGGCCATCTTTCATGGCTCAAGTAGAGAACCGCAACTCCCCAGGTGAGCACCGCTCCGAGTAGTCGAACCCCGAGCGCGATGGTTCGCCGCGGTCGCGCTCGATGCATGCGCTTCACGGCGGTTCGCGCATACGAATCGTCCAGCTGGAACTCGAATCGTGCGACTGAGTCTCCCATCCGTCAGGCAGTACCCTAACAGACGCAGCGCCGCGCGGCGGACCGCTCGAAGGAGCCGAGCGCGGCGTCAGAACGAAGATTCAAAGAACGAGGATCTGAGGATCTGACCGACGTTGACGGTGAGTGAGGCCAGCAGGGACCGGGTGGAGGAGGCCCAGAGTGGCGAAACGACCCGTCCCGCCGCCGTCCGCCGCGTAGGGAACTAGGACGTTTTTCGTTCCTAGCTGACGCGTTTCGGCCAACGTCGGTCGGTTCTCTTGGTTCTCTTTGGTCGGTTCTCTTGCTTTGTATTCCAAACGACTTCGGCAATCGCAGACCCGCTCGCTAGCACCCACCATCCTCACGACCCCGAGTCCGCGCGCGGGGCGGCGGCGTAGCGTTCGCCGCCCCGCGAACGCCGGTCCGGCTGCCGACATCTTTTTCGACACGGACCGCGTCGGTGACTAGCCTCGGCGCTGAGGAGAGACGCGATGCCGCTAACCGTGGGCTATGTGGTCCGGCGCACCTTGGAGGTGGTTCGCGAGACCGCCGCTCCGCTGATCACCGTGATCGCCGTGTTCATGCTGCCGAGTGCCGTGATCGGAGGCGTGCTCGCTCGCAGCTTCACCCCGGAACAGATGGCGGATACTTCCAATCTCGGCCGCGTGATGCTGACGTCGACCGCAGCCAGTCTCGTTTCTCTGGTCTTCTATGCAATCGCTCACGCCAGTGCACTGCTCGTCGCGCTAGACCGGCTTGCGGGCGAAACTCCCACGTTCGCGGATGCCGCTCGAAAGGCGGCCTCTCGGCTCGGCGCAATCGTCGTCGCCTCGATCCTGTTCTACCTCGCGATTGGAGTCGGCTTCCTACTGTGCTTCGTTCCCGGCTTCATTGCGGTCGCAGGGCTTGGTCTCGCCATCCCAGCGCTGCTTGCGGAGCGCCTCGGTCCAGTCGACGCGATGCGACGTTCTTGGGAGCTGACCAAAGGCCACCGCCTTCTGGTCTTCACCGCGTTCTTCGTCGTGGGCGTCACCGCGATATGCATTTCACTCGTCGTGCAGTTCGCGACGATGGGCAACTTCTTCGCTGACCCGACGGCTCCATACAAGATCTCGCTCACCGCCTGGATTCTGCAGCAGGTGTTCGGGTACGTGCTCGGCGTCTTGTACTCAGCGGTACTCGCCGTCCTTGCCGCGGTGCTCTACTCCGAAATCCGGAGCTCGAAAGAGGGCGTCGACGTGCAATCGATGACGACCGTCTTTGAGTAGAACGGTCGGCCTCGACGCCTCAGCCGCCCTTCTTCCGAACGTCACCCTTCTTGCCGAGGCTGTAGCCCGTCGGAAGTTTCTTCTTCAGAACCTCGTGGTCCCCCTCGAGCTTCCACTCGTGCGCGATGAAGCCGTCGAGGATCATCATGCGCACGCGAACGCTCTCCTCGACGAGATACGCTGCGTTGAGGGCGTCCTTGGCGCCGGCGGCGTCATCCTGGGCAAGCACTGCGCCCACCGCATGAAACCGCGCCGTCTCGTTCATGTCCTCGAGGAAGCGGTCGACGGCCTCGACGATCCGAGGGTCTCGCACCTCCTCGAGGCTGGCGATCGCGTCGATCTTCTTCTGCGGGTCGCGCTCGTAGCCGGTGTCCATCTCTGCGAGCAAGTCGAGCAAGGCACCGGTGACCTCCTCCTCACCCTGAATGGCGCGGAGGATCTTGAGGGGCCAGGCGAGCGTTTCGCCTGCGCGGAGAAAGTCTCGGACGGGTTCGAGCGCGGCATCGCCGTGCCTGACGATGCCCTCGAAAGTGGCGTTCTTTTCCTCGCCGTCTGTGATGCTCGGGTCGACGCGAATCGTGAAGCGCGTGAGGAGCGCGCGAAGCGCTTCGTCCGAACCGTCCTCCGCAAGAATCTGGATCGACTCCCAGCGCTCGTGCTGCTGCGCACGCTTGTTGGCCACTCTGGCTACGTGCTTCTTGATTCCGCCGCCGCCCTTGAAGACGTCAAACAACCCCATGTCGCGACAAGGCCTAGGCCGAACGCGTCCCAAACGCAACGAGAGCGCCCGCCCGCGTCAGTGAATGATGACGGGCTTCAGATTGACCTGGCCGCCGATCGTTTCGACCTTGAAGCGGACCATGCGCGCGCCGTGCTTCTCGAGCAGATGCGCGGAGTTTCCCCGTATGCGCTCGACGAACCGGTCTTGCGGGATGTTCGAGACATCCTCCCCAGCGGACTGCTTGGCCGAGATGTAGTCCCGGAAGAGGTCGGCGAAGTACTCGGTTTCCGACTTGGCTGCGAGCACCTCCGCGTCGGGGTCGTCGCTGGTGATCGGCCCCCGCACCAGCTCTGGCCCGCTCGCGTTGACCGCCTCCCAGCCTCCGCTGCTCGTCACGGCGCGCCCCTCTTCGTCTTCCTCGGCAACTCCGGTGAAGAGATTGATGAGCTGATTGATCCGATACGACAGGCCGCCGAGCTCTGGCGTTTCGATCTCGAGACGAACGTCGCCACGCCCGTTGATCACGGCGAGGACGTCATCCTCCATGCGCGCGATCGGCTCCATGACGTTGTTGGCGACGATGAAGCCGTAGAGGCCGACCGCGACGACCCCAAGCAGCGTCAGCCAAAGGATCATCGTCGCGACGTCGGCCAGCGCCGTGCTCTTGCCGAGGCTCGCGAGAATGACGTAGCCGGCCTCGACCCCGGACACACGGGGAAGCGGCGCCGTGACGCCGAGATAGTCGCCTCCCCGCAGCGTCGCCTTCCAGGGCGTCGTTCGCTTGCCGCGAAGCGCGGCTTTCGTGCCTCGGTCGAGCGGCTCCGAGTAGAGGGTCTTTTGAAGCGCGTCCCGCACGCCGACCGAGGTCGACGTGCTGTAGATCTTGTCGGACGTGATGAAGAGCAGGTCTTGCCCGATGACCGCCGCCTCTCGCTTGGCAAAGCCGTTCGAGAGGTCGTAGCCGACGAGGAGCGCGCCCACGGTGCCGCCGTCGTCGTTTCGCACCGCGGCAACGCCCACCTGCACCAGCTTGTCCTGGAAAAGCCACACCGCGTCCCGCGCCGTCCCGTTCTTGAGGACCTGAGCCACTGCGGGCACGGCGCTCCGAAGCGACTGCCCCACCATCCTGTTCGGGTCGGTATCGCGCGCGACGACGCGGCCCGTCTCGTCGACGATGGCCACGATGTGGGGTCGTTCCCGGCGGCCGCGGGCCGGATCTTGGAACCACTTCGACACGCCCTGAGCGGCGCTGAACGCCCGCTTCCGCCGTCGCTGTTCCCCCGACGTGTTGAAGATCGTACGGACGGCACTGCTCGACGCGCGGTCGGCGACCGATTCGACCAGGCGCGCGCCGTCGGCGAGCCAGGACCGCGCGAAGAGCTCTGAATCGCCGTCGATTCGCTCCTCGAGCGCCTGGGACAGCCCGGTTTCGAGCTGGCTCCGAACCACGAAGTACGACCCCAACCCGACGAGCAGGACCACGATGACGTTGCCTGCGATTAGCTTCAGGCGCATGCCGCAACTTTCCTCAGAAACTACCCCCCGGTGCAATTCCCCCTGTTGATCAGAGGGGTTACACGGACCGAGCCCGGATTATCACCGGGCTGTTCAGGGCGTCAAGCACGTGGCGCCACAAACTTCGAGGGGCGCCCATGTTTGCGGGCGACATCGCCGTGGGTACAGCTCAATTCGTCGACCCTCTCGGATCGCGGAAGTGGGCGGGCCCGGTCGCCGGCGGTATCCTTGTCGACGCAACGATGGCGGACCCGTGGACGATTCTATGCGAGGGACCCGAGCTGGCGGTCGACGTGGCGCGCAGCGCCTCCCGGATCGGGCTCGAAGCCTCCCCACGCGTCGCGGAGCGCGGCCCTGAAGAGGCCGTCGAGGGCCTCGAAGCCGGTCAGCCTACCGCTCTCGCCCTCGAGCAGCCCCCGTCTCCGGACCTCGCGGTTCGCCTCGGAGAAGCGGCGCGGCTCGCCGGAGCCAGCCTGCCCGTGTCCGTCGTCGGGCCGATGCGTCTCGGCCTCCTCCACGACCTCGGCCTCCCGGCAACCCACGGGGTCGGACCAATGTTGGCGGTCGCGGCGCTCGTCCGGAGCGGCGCCGATCAGCCCTGGGCGGCGACCACCAAGGACCTTCCCTCCGTCGACCGCCTTCGCCTCGGCGATAGCGTGAGCCCTCGCGCGAGCGGGCGGTTCGTTCGCGCGGACGACGGGCTGATCGCCCACGTGAACGACGAAGGCGATTCACGCGTGCTTGGCACGCCTCGGGACGTGGCCGCCGCGCTCCGGGCCATGCGCAGCTCCCACGGCAGCTCTCGGCCCAAGGTTCCGGTGGTGGAAGGGGTGGAAGCCGACGTGGTGCTCGACACCATCCTCGGGCCGCGTCGTGCCCTGTCCGACCCTGCGAGCAAGGCCGCTCTGCGCCCCTACGACGTCCCCCTCCCCGTCGAAGAGCTTTGCGCGACCCCCTCGAGGGCCGCTTCGGAGGCGGCGCGTATCGGGTTCCCCGTGACCGTCGCACTCGCCTCGCCAGACCTTCGCCTCTGGGACCATCCCGACCTCGGCGTCGAAGTGTTCTCCGCCGCGCAGGCGCGAGAGGCCTACCGACAGATCATGGCTCTTGCCAAGAGCCGCTCCGCCGAGGCGCGGCTCTTGGGGGTCACCGTCAGCGCGTCCACGCTGGCGCGCACGTTGATTCATCTGCGGATGTCGCCGCTCCCGAGCGGTCCCATCCTGACCGACATCGGTTTCGCCGATCCGCACGGCCGAGCGTCGGACGACATGACGACCACCGTCTTGCCCTCCACCGCGAAAGCTCTCGAACGTGTGCTTCAACGGCTGCGCGGGAACCAGCTCTTGATCTCCGGCAACGCGCAGGAACGACGACAGGCGGTAAGTGCCGTCGGTGACGTCCTGATGCGGCTCGCCGCGTTCGCACACCAGTGGCGAAACGAGATCGAGCGCCTCGAAGTGAATCCGCTCGCGATCCTAGTCGGCGGCGAGCTCGAGATTCGTCAGGCCTGCGTGACGGTCGGAGACGCGTTCAGCCGGAGCCTGCACACCGGCTAGGCCTGCTCAGCGCGCGCAGACCGACGACAGCGACTGCCCGGTCTTGGTCCCGCTCGAGGCGATCTCCGCGGGAGTCCCCCTCGCAACGACCTGCCCGCCCTTCGGTCCCGACCCGGGCCCGAGGTCGACGACGTAGTCAGCGTTGCGGATCACGTCGAGCTGGTGCTCGACCACGATCACCGTGTGACCTTCGTCGACGAGGCGGTGAAGCACAGGGAGAAGTACCGCCACGTCGGCGAAGTGCAGGCCGCGCGTGGGCTCGTCGAAGATGTAGAGTGTCGGCTTCGTCGCAGGCTGGGCGAGGTCTCGCGCGAGCTTGATGCGCTGCGCTTCTCCACCGCTCAGGGTGGTCGAACGCCGGCCGAGAGCGAGGTAGCCGAGGCCGACGCGCTCGAGCGCCTCGAGACGGGTGCGGATCGGAGGGACGGCTTCGAACAGCGAGGTCGCCTCGGTCACGGAGAGGGCGAGCACCTCCGAGATGTCGAGACCGCGGTAGCGAATCTGGAGGGTCTCGTCGTTGTAGCGACGCCCTCTACACGCCTCGCACTGAACCTCGGCATCCGGGAGGAGGTGCATGGTGATGGTCTGCACGCCCTCCCCTTTACACGCCTCGCAGCGACCACCCTTGGTGTTGAAGCTGAACCGCCCCGCCTTGTAGCCACGAGCGCGGGCCTCCGGCAGGTTCGCAAACACATCGCGGAGGGGCGCCATCACGCCGAGATAGGTGGCCGGATTCGAACGCGCGCTCTGTCCGATAGGCGTCGCATCGACGAACGAGACGCGCGAGACTCCACCACCGCCTGAGATACGCACGCCCGGCGGAACGTCGGCCACCAGGCCGAGACGCTCTCTCACCGCAGGCAGGAGGGCATCCACCACGAGGCTGCTCTTGCCGCTTCCACTCACACCGGTGACGCAGCTGAGGGCGCGGAGCGGAAACGCCACGTCGACGTCTGAGAGGTTGTGGAGCGACTGCACCCGGAGCCTGATCTCGCCCTCGCTGGTTCTCGGTGCGCCGGGAGTGGGGACGGTGAGACGTCCGGAGAGGTATCCCCCCGTCAGCGAGCCCTCGTCCCGACGTATCTCGTCGAGCGTGCCTTCTGCGACGATCTCGCCGCCACGTTCGCCAGCTCCGGGGCCGAGTTCGACGAGGCGGTCGGCAGCCAGCATCGTCTGCGGCTCGTGCTCGACCGCAACCAGGGTATTGCCCAGGTCCCGAAGTTCGTGAAGCGTCTCGATGAGCTGCGCCGCGTCCGCGGGATGCAGTCCGGCCGTGGGCTCGTCGAGCACGTAGAGCACACCGGAAAGCCGTGCCCCGAGCTGCGTCGCGAGGTGAATGCGCTGGGCCTCTCCAGCCGACAGCGTCGCTGCGCTCCGATCCAAGCTGACGTAGTCGAGGCCGACTCGAACGAGAAAGCGCGCGCGGTCCACGATCGAACGGACGACCGGTCGGAGGGCCTGCTCGAGGTCGGCGGTGAGACCGAGTCCGTCGACCCATTGGCCGAGTTCGGCCACCGGCAGGCGACTCGCTTGATCGATCGACCGGCCGTCGACGCGAACGGAACGGGCCGCCGGATTGAGACGCGACCCGTCGCACGCAGGACAGGTTTCGATGCGTCCGAACTGCCCGAGCTCCTCGTCGAGGAAGCTGAGAACACGCTCTTCGTCGGCTCCTTCCGCGAGCTTTCGCCTCGCGTAGTCGCGCGCGCGACGGTCGAGCGCGGGGAGCACGCCTTCGAAGGCCTCGCCGCCTCGAACGAGGAGTTCGCGGGTAGCGTCCGGAAGCGCCTCGATGGGGACGTCCAGATCGATTCCGGCTTCCCGAGCCTTCTCCAGCATCGACCGGTGAAACGCGAGGCCTGGCTTGCCCCAGGCTTTTACGCCGCCGCGTCGAAGCGACTGCGCGGGGTCGATGGCGAGCGATTCTTGAAACACCCGGGTGCGCCCGAGCCCGTCGCACACCGGACAGGCCCCGAGAGGCGTATTGAAAGAGAACAGACGCGGGCTGACGACGGGAACCGACGCGCGCCCCGCAAAACAGGCATAGGTTTCGGAGAAGCGACGTCGGGTGCCGTCTTCGACGCGAAGTACGACGAATCCGCCGCCGACCTGGTAGGCCAGCTCCACCGCCTCCGCGAGCCGCACGTCGATGCCGTCTCGCACGGAAAGTCGGTCGATGACGACCTCGACCGTGGCTCCGGCATCGAGCGACTCGAGGGTCTCGAGGTCACGCACCTCGTCGTTCACGCGGAGCCTCACGAACCCTTTCCCGCGGAGCTCGTCGAGCAGCCCGTCGGGGGCGCTCTCCTCGGCCCGGACGACCGGTGCCAGCACCGAGAAGCGAACACCGGAGCCGAGCGCCATCGCCTCCCGAACCACCGCAGCGGGCGGGTGCGCGTACAGCGGTTCGTCACAGGCCGGGCAGTGAACTTGCCCGAGGGCCGCGTAGAGAACCCGAAGGTAGTCGCCGAGCTCCGTCATGGTGCCTACCGTCGACCTCGGGTTTCGCGTCGGGGCGCGCTCACGCACGGCAATCGCGGGGCAGAGGCCCTCGATGACATCGACGTCGGGACGCGGAAGCTTGGTCAAGATTCGCCGCGCATGCCCGCTCAATGACTCGACATATCGGCGCTGCCCTTCGGCGTAGAGCGTGTCGAACACCAGGCTGGACTTGCCGCTTCCGCTGACCCCGGTGACCACCGTGAAGCGCCCTCGTGGAAAGGAGACGCTCACGTTTTTGAGGTTGTGTTCGCGCGCGCCCCGGATCGCGATCTCGCCGCTCATGCGCTCGGCCCACCCGTGAGCCGCTGGGCGGCACGGATGGCGGCAATCATCCCGCTCTCGGAGGCGATGCCGGACGCCGCGGCGTCGTACGCGACTCCGTGGTCGACGCTGGTTCGCACGAACGGAAGCCCCCACGTAACGTTCACGGCCTCGCCCCAATCGAGGAGCTTCGAGGGGATGGTGGCCTGGTCGTGGAACATCGCCACGACCCCGTGGGCGCGTCCGTCGGCCGCGTACCGAAACGCGGCCTCGGCGGGAGTTGGGCCGAGGACGTCGACCCCGCGCTCGGTGAAGGCGCGGTCGTCGCGGAGGTCGTCGAGGGTCGGACCGATGATGGTCTCCTCCTCGGTGCCGAGAAGCCCGCCCTCGCCCGCGTGGGGATTGAGGCCGGTCACCTCGATCTGAAGCGGTCGCTCTCCGGGAAGCCACCGGCCAAGCGCGTCGGCAAGGTGTCGGACCGTGCGATCGATGTGCTCGCGCGTGACGGTCGACGGGACGCGCTTGATCGACCAGTGCGTGGCCACTAGCGCGACCTTCAAGCGCGGCCCGAGGAACATCATCGTCACCCGTTCGACATGCACCCCGGAACGGCGCGCCAGATGCTCGGTTTGTCCCCGAAACGACACGCCCGACAGGTGCACGGCTTCCTTGCTGACGGGCCCCGTCACCAGCGCGCGCGTATGTCCGGCGAGCGTCGCATCGCATGCCGCGTCGAGTGCCGCGCACTGCACCGCCCCACCGTCGATGGTCGCAGCGCGCGCCTGAATCATCGTCACCGGCCAGTCCGCGACGTGCACCAGACCCACCTCACCAGCCGCGAGCGACTTCGAGTCGGCCGGGTCGACACGACGCACGGCCTCGAAGCCGAGCGTACGAAGCGCCTCCTCCATCCAGACCGCGTCGCCGAAGACCACCGCGCGATCTTCTCCGATGGACTGAGTCAACGCCGCCGCCGTCACCACGGGGCCGACACCAGCCGGGTCCCCCGTCGAAATCGCGAGCGGGGGCCGCATCACGGTTCTTTCATTTTGTAGCCGACGCCGCGCACCGTCTCGAGGTTGTTCACGGAGTGGCCGAGCTTCATGCGGAGACGCCTCACGTGGATGTCCACGGTGCGGCTGCTGCCGTAGTAGTCCACGCCCCACACGCGTTCGAGGAGCTGCTGGCGCGAGAACACGCGGCCGCGGTTCTGGCAGAGGAAGCTCAGCAGCGCGAACTCCTGATGGGTGAGCTGACGTGGGCGTCCTTCGATGGTGACCTCGTGCGCCGCGAGGTCGATGCAGAGCGGGCCCATCTTGATGCGCTCCTGTTGCGCGAACTCGCTGCGGCTCCATTCGACCCGGCGAATGCGCATGTAGAGTTCCGCCGGGACGTACGGCATCAGGGCGAAGTCATCGAACCCGTCGCCCGAATCGAGCCGGGAGAGCGCGTTCAGTGTGACCCCGATAATTACGGGAATCTCTTGGAGCGGGCGGGCTCCACGAACCCGGACCAGCGCGGCTCGGCCCGCATCGGCCTCCTCGCCAGCCTCGATCAGGACCACGGCCGGCGGGTTCTCGGACAGCTCCTCTTCGTCTAGGCGGTCCCAGAGGCTCGCCGTCTTGAGGTCACAGCCAAGTTCGTGAAGGCACGCGACGGCGCTTTCAGGCCGTTCTTCCAGGCCTTCTCTGCCGACGACGAGGATCCACACCGCGGATTCCTACAATGAGCCTGCCCGGCGCGCCAGCCGGGGATGCGACTTCGGCGCCGATCCTCGCTATCATGGCGCCAACCTCGCCGGGTGAAGAGCCGTGGCCGTGAAGCATTGGAAAGTCCTGATCACCGCGCTCGGCGCGTCGAGCTCGCTGTACGAAGGTACAGTCGAGGCACCGACGTGGCTTGCGGCCCTGCAGGCCGTCCGCAAGGAGCTCGGCGAAAGCGGCGGCGTGCCCGCGGGTGCGAGCTGCAACGTGAGTCCCAACGGCATCGTGATGATCCAGGACGCCCGGGAACGACGTCGCTACCAGCTCGCGCCGGCAAGCGCGCCGCAAGCCCCGCCTGGCACCAAGCGCCCCGTACCCAGCCGCCCTGAGATTCGATCGGTCGCCCCGTCTGAAGCGCGACGCGCAGCGATCGCCAACCCGATTCCCCTGACGTCGAGTCGTCCCCCGGAGCGCGCTCCCTCGAGGCCGCCTCCCTCCGCGCCGCCCCCTTCGAGTCGCCCGCCGCCGCCGGAGCTTTCGAAGAAGCTTGTCCTGGTCGCCACGCGCGAAGAGGATCCGTCCGAGCAAACACCGCTTCATTTTCGTGAGCGCATGTATGCGGTTCCAGGGCCCATCGAGGCGGGAGTCGCCGAGAAACTCGCGACCAAGCTGCTGCGCGACGCCCAAAAAGACGTCGAGGCCCGGGACGGCGCCAAGTTCATCCGCATCGAGCTCTTCAATCACGTGTGGCAGGGAAAGCCAGAGCGCCCCCCGGTCGTCCGCGTCGAGTGGAAAGACTGGAACAAGAGCATCGACATCGATTTCCCGCTCGAGGACGACGCCCGAGGAGAGCCCGCCGTCAGCAGCGTCTCCGCTCCCGGCACCGAAGATCGACTCTCCGCCGCGTTCGAGGCCTGCCAAGACCTCCTGTTCCTGAGGAACCGAGCCGAAGCCCTCGAGTTCGCCGTCCACCTGTTTGAAGAGCTGGTCCCCTCCGAGGCCAGCGCAGCCTTCCTCCTCGACATCAACACCGACGAGTTCCGCGTCGTCGCCGCCCGCGGCATCGGCGCCCATGGCCGAAAAGGCAAAGCCTTCCCGTCGACGGCAGGCCTCCTCTCCGCAGCCAGCAGCCTCGCCGAACACGCAGTCTTGGTCCTGGCCCAAGCCCAAAAAGACCCACGCTTCCGAGAAGACGTTGACGGCGTCCCAGGCCTAGACGTACGCGCCCTCCTCTACCGACCACTCGTGCATCGAGGGCGATTGTTTGGCTTGCTGCAACTCGCCAACGGAGTCACCGCAGGCATGTTCACCGAAGCCGACTGCGAAATCGTGGACTACGTCACGCAGCAGCTGAGCGAGTTCGTGGCGCGCGGGGCGGCGTCACGGGCGGCAGGGTAAGCGGCAAGCAACCCGATCAACCCGAAGCCGACTGCGAAGTCGTGGACTTCGTCATGCAGCAGCTGAGCGAGTTGTGGCCGCAGGGTCGCTTCACGGGCCGCGGGGCAAGCGGCGCGAAGGACGGACTGGCGAAGCCGGGACTGCGACAAGGAAGCGGTATCGCGCGATCGAGCTAGCGGCGGGTCGCGGTGGTTTCGGTTGACGGACGGCGCAAAGAAGAAGCTACTAGAGGAATGATGATGCGCCGTGGCGACTGCAGCGCCGCGGGAGGCGTCAAGGGGCATCGATCGAACTTGAAGAGTCAAGAGCTGCTCTGAAGAGCGAACTTGCAGCCATGAAGTCGACTCTCTGAGGAACCGCCCCCCCCAAGACGAACTCATCTCACCCGAAAGCCCCGTCTCAAACGCTTAAAGCCTCTTGACTTTCTTAATATCTGCGGTATTCAAAAGCATGTCGCGCCCCAATCAGAGGAGGCATCGGGCCGAGCAAACGCGTGGGAAAGCGCCGAGGCGTCGGCGCGGCCGTCGCGACCGGCAGCTGCATCTCGATTCGCTGCGGCACGGGGGGCGTCGCGAGGGGGCTGGGCGGCCCAAGTCGAGCGATCGGGTGGTGCACGATGAGCGGCCGGTGCTGCCTGGCTATGTGCCTGTTCACGTCACGATGCGGATGGACCGGCGGCTGCGGCTTCGTTCGGGGAGGCTCTATGGGGCCATCGTGAAGGCCATTGGGGCCGCGCAGGGGCGGTTCGGGATGCGGGTCCTGCATTGGTCGGTGCAGCATGGGCATGTGCACATGGTGGTGGAGGCCTCGCATCGACGTTCGCTTTCACGGGGGATGCAGGGGCTCTCGATTCGAGTGAGCAAAGGGATCAACCGCGCAATGGGGCGAGCACGGGGGCGCGTGTTCGTCGACCGGTATCATGCAGTGCAACTCCGAACGCCCCGGCAGGTGCGCCATGCGCTGGCGTACGTGCTGAATAACCGGCGGCGGCACCTGAAGAAGCTGGGAAAGAAGCAGCCGCAGGCGACTTGGGTCGACCCGTTCAGCTCAGCGCGGAGGGATAGGAACGTGCTTCAGGCGACGGGGCCACCGCCGGGTGTGCTGCCACGGACTTGGCTCGCCAGAGTCGGGTGGAAGCGGCACGGACGGGTTCGAGTGAGCGAGGTGCCTGGGGTGGCGGAAGGCTAATGTCGGCCCGAGGGGCCGAGATAGGCAAAGCAGCGAGGGAGAAGCGGCCCGTCCGACAACACGGGTTGTCGTGCGGATCGGCTACGAAGACAACCAGTCCCGAATGCCGGTATGCTCGGGCCGATGACGCAGCCCACGGACCATCCGCCTCTCCCAGCGATCGCGGTGCTCTTCATTTGGGTTTGCCTTGTCCTCGGGGCCACAGCTTTCGTGTCCTGGGGCCTCCAAGGCTTCCCGCTCGATCGCGTTGAGTTGCTGCTTTTCACGGCGACACTGTGGCAGGGAGCACTCCTCATGTGGCTCGCAAAGGGAAGCACGAGCTTGCGTGACAAGATGGAAGGTTTACCGAACGCCAGGTGGAAGCCGCTGCTTTACCCGATCCTCGCCATGTTCGCGCTCTACTTCGTGCTCAGACACTTCGTTCCGTAGCGCGAAGCATGTCTTTGACCCTCGCGTTTACCGTTCTCATCGTGACCCTGGTGTTTGTCGCGATTGCCCTCTTACCTGCGGTGGGGCGAGAACGCGCATACCAGTTCGTTCTTTGGATCGACGAGGAGTACTCGGTGTTGCTCGATACCGAGGATTCGCAAGTGCTCAAGATCGGGAGTGGTCTGAGCTACCGGAGGTCTCGCGACTCACTGAAGTTGACGGCGGTTGGCGACAAGCCGCGGACGCAAGACTACGAATACAGCGTCAGACTCGCCGACCTCGTCGAACTCTCGGACGAAGACGCCTCTGAACTGTTCGCGGCGTTCCTGCTGTATTCGTTGACGAGGGGCCGGCTGGAGCAGGGCCTTCCATGGTGGAGGTACGCCTCTGTCTCCGTAGTGATAGACGAGCGGCTCTCCCCGCTCCTATCCATCGCGACGAGGGCAAGTCAGATGAGGGCTCTGCGGAACGATGTCAGGGAGGTGGCTTTGTCCGCTTCTCCGCGAGGCTCGCCCGCCAAGTAGCTCGCGACGGTGGACCCCGGGCGACCTGTGCGTCCGACAAGCGGATTTAGCGGACACTCTGGTCGGATTCAGAGCACGTGGATGCTTTCGAGGACGGTTCGATACCCATCTGCGGCCTTCCTGAAATCGAACTGAGCCGTGTAGTCCGAGCGCTTGTCATCAAGCGCAAGGTCATCGTCAACAGCGAAACCGGAGCCATCGTTGTATTCGAAGGCATCGACGCGAAGCCCCGCAACTGCGTTCGGCGCCGTGATTCGGGGCTGACGCCCATCGTCAAAGTGGTCAAACGTGAGTTCCTCGAACAACTCCTGTGACCACGCGACCTCGCGATTCTCATCGAACTCTGAGATGGCCACCTCGAAGCCTTGCTCGGCTGCCAGCGCGACCCACTCGCGGGCGAATGAGAGGGTTTCGTCCTCGGTCGCGTCCAACCGAGGACGGGCGAGTCGGCGGCGCGGCAACGTGCTCATGTCACGAATCGTTGCTGGCGAGGGCCATTCCCGCGAGCGCTGTGGGTTGTCGATGGCGGGGCGTCGCATCATCTGCGTCCGACAAGGGGAACTTGTACACCTCACTCATAGTCGGCTAGCTGCACGAGCGTGGTCTACTCAGGTTCGCGGGCTGCCGTGGTACCTTGAGGCGCGGATGCCCGACTGGATCCAGGATGGTCAGAGGTTGAATGAGTTCCTCAGCTATGTGCTCGCGTACGCGCCGAACTTCCCCGAGGAGGACTATCTCGAGTCGCCTTGCGGCGCGCCGCTTTGCCGAGCGTTTGTCCGGGGTCGGCGGCTGGCCCATTCTTTGCTTTGTTTCTTGCCAAGTCTTTTCTTAGAGAGAGGTGTGCCATGCGACAGGTCGTAGTGTGTTGGGTCTTGTTGTGGAACCTGACTCTCGTCGGCTGCGACGATGAGCCAAGCTCGCCGCCCGATGGGGGGCTCCCCGACGGAACGTGGGGGCAAGTGGTCAAAGTGCTCGATCGCAGAGGCGAGACGATTGGTCAATGGTCTTCGGAACTGGAGCCGCCGACGTTGGAGCTCGGCGGGTTCGTGCTGGCCAAAGTCGTCGTCGGCTCGGTGACCTTGGAATCGAGCGACCAGACGATTCTCCAACTCGAATCGATCGAAGAACGTGATGTTGGACAGAGTGGGGGCGAGACGGACTACGACACCTGGTTCACGATGCGAGCGATGGCGGAAGGAGAGGCCGAGCTGATCATCACGGCGGACGCAGGGGCGGTCCGGCGGTTTCCGGTTCACGTCGCTGCACCCGTATCGGTCGCACTAGCCTATCGTCCTTGGATCGCCGACGACGCGATCGTGATCCCCGAAGACCGATTCGGAGATACGGCCGTGCTTCGCGAGCCAGGAAGCGTCGGTGTTATCGCTGCCATGTTCGAGCTCCGCCTATCCGATGCCGAAGGCAAAGAGATCCTCACACATTTGGTGTGGACGCTCGAAGCCCCAGGACCTGCGGAGTTCATCGAGTTGATTGGCCCGCCGAAAATGACATCGGATTCGTTCTGGAATGTCGAACCGGAGCGTCACGAAGGCAAGACACCCTTCGTCTGGCCCGTAAAGCCTGGCACCACTTCCCTTCGAGTCGAAACAAGCGCCGGCCTGACCGTTCGGACACCCTTGCAGATCGACGTCGGTCAGGGTCCCTATCAGGGGCTGGGCGAAAACTACGAAACCGTGCCATAGGCGACCGCGACGCTGCTCCGCGTCGAACCGGAGCCAAAGCCGAAGCTCGGCCTCAAGAACAGCCGCGATGTACATCCCGCAGAGGCATTGCACCTCGCGCTGCAGCTCCTCGATTGTTCGGCTCGCCCGTCCGACAACCGTCCTTGAACGCCCCGCTCCATCAACATGCAGACCACGTTGCCCCAGCGAAGGGTGGCGGCCAGATCTTTCGGTCTCGGACTGTTCGACTCTCGCCTAGGAGGCGTTGGGGAGCGGCCATGCCGGACCCAAGGGAATCGAACGCGAGGGGGCTCAAGGCCAATCGTCGGTCCGGCAGAGGGATTTGAGCGACTCGGCCAGTCCTAGTCGCGAGCTACTCCGACCGAATCACCTTGGGCTTCGAATACACCAACTCAGGGGCGCCCGGATCCAAGTTCTCGATACTTCCAGACCGTTCGTAACCGATGCGCTCGAGTAGTCGTTGCATGGGTACGTTCGATTGATTCGTTGAGGTGAATACCCGTGGGCTCTCTGCCCGCTGCTCCAGATGCTCCACGATTCTCGTGCCTAGCCCCCGCCGACGCTCGCTGGGGTCGACATACAGCATCGCGATGAATGCTCGCCCAAAGAATGAATGCTCGACGACTCCATAGCCGACGATTCGCCCATCATGATGCGCGACGAGCGTCTGACCTTCGCTGATCCATTTACGAATCTGCGTCCGGCGTTGTGCATCCATCCGGGCAACCGAATCTAGCGCGAGAAGCGCGTCCACGTCGCGTAAGGCTCCGTTCCTGATGGGCACGCGCTGTTCTGGCGAACGATCGGGGACCATGGGCGGAATCTGCCAAATTGACTGCTGTGGCGCTATGCCGACGACGACGTCCGAGTGTGCTGCCAGGGACTTGGCTCGCGAGCATCGGGTGGAAGCGGCACGGACGGGTTCGAGTGAGCGAGGTGCCTGGGGTGGCGGAAGGCTAATCTCGGCCCCAGGGGCCGAGATTAGAGAAGCCCTCGGGCGGAAGGCGGGGGTCCGTCTGAGACACGGGTTCTGCGTCCGCTGAGTCTGGAGTACGATCCTAAGTACTCCGGAGTGGAACTGTTGCCGTCGTCGGAGATAGCGGACACGGCATGCGTTTTCGATGGGTTCGGCGACGCTCACCCGATCCCGCCAGGCGACCGGCGTCGTCCGGCGAACGGACTCGCGGTCACACCGATCAGCTTTCCGCATCGGAGGTGGTACGGTGAAGCCTGGGTAAATTTCCGATATGCGAAATCGAGCACTGCTACGGCTAGCGACCCGGGGCGCGGTCATCGCGGGGATGACCCTCGCCCTCTGCGTCGTGGTCGGGCATGGCCTGTACGTGTTTCTCGGTCACGAGTGGGAACGCTGCCTCGGCTCCCACCCCTCGCAGACTCTGCAACGCGAAGGGGTCGAGTCCTGCTTGCCATCGACCTCAGATTCCGTCTGCCGGCCCATCACAGCTGAGAGACCTGCGGGAACCTGCGTGACATATCACTTCGTCGGGTTTCCAATGGCGGACGTGCTGTACAATGCTGACGACGTCGTGGCCCATGTGGGCCGAGCATACGAGTAGGACTGCCCGACTAGGGAAACTCCTCCGACAGTCAACGTGCGTTAGACGAACAGCGCCGCAATCAATGCCGCCAAGCCGCCAGAGAGACAAACGGCCGCGTGGCTCGCGTGAACCCAACCACCGCCGGGCGGTGCGCCTGCGCTGTGGTTCAGTGCCCACCCCGTCACCAAGAGGAACGGTCCGACGAATAGCCAAAGGACGGCAATCGGAGTGGTCGGGCTGTCGTACACGGGTTCGACCGCGGATCCCGCCGCCCACCGGATGCAACCCACGGCAGCGTAGACAGCGAACCCTAGTCCCGGAAGGGCTCCGAGAGCTGACAGCGCGACAGCCACGCGGACCGTTGTCGGAAGCGGTCGGTTTCGACGGCACCACAGCGTCGTCCAGATCGATGCGGTCAAGCTCGCGACAATCGCCACGGCCAATGCGACGTACGCGAGCGTCAGAAGCCGATCCCAGCCCATCTCGGACGATGCTCGGATATCGCAACCTGTCCGACAAGGGGTATTGGACGTCACCCGCTGGCGGACCGCTGAGCCCGTAGGAGATCCACGAGCAGTCGCGTCGCCGAACCTGCCGAAGCCAGTCCCAAGAACCCGAAGACAATCGTAGTCAGTGTCATGATGCCGCCGACCAAGCAGACCAGTAGCGCCGCGCTTACGCTCGAAAGCACCCAGGCGCGCTCGGCGGCGTTCGCAGCTCGGTTCGTGGCCACCAGTCTTGCGCCGCGTATATAGCCCGGGGCTGACGCAAGACCGCCCCAGAAAGCCCCGCAGATCAGGATCGTGAAAGGGCGCCCCTCCGCTGGCGGAGAAACTAGCCACTCCCAAGCGTTCACCCACACGAGGAAGCTGACCAGCGCACATATCGTCACACTCGGCATGAGAAGGTACCGTTGTGGATCCCGCGCCATTCTCGAAACGTAGGGTCACGGTCCGAGCAAGCGAACTTGTGCGTTGGCCTCCCGTTACAAAATGCCGGCCCCAAGGGCCGAGATTAGAGAAGCTCTCGAGGGGAAGGCGCGGGGCCCGTCTGGCAACATGGGTTCTGCGTTGCCCGTGGTATGGTGGCA
Organism: Myxococcota bacterium; assembly: GCA_039177115.1. Taxonomy (GTDB): domain Bacteria; phylum Myxococcota_A; class Polyangia; order Polyangiales; family Houyiibacteriaceae; genus SG8-38. The sequence goes on along the minus strand of JBCDFZ010000015.1, from coordinate 63,499 downwards.
ATGACGAGGGCGAAAGCGGCGTTCAACCGGATGGGAAGCAGAGTTCCAAAGCAGCTACGTCAAGCCATCGAATCAGGGGAGTGGAGGAACCCAGGTCCGGACGCTCTGCGATCGCTGTTCCGCATTCCTGAGTTGGACGATCTGAGACTGTTCAAGGACCTCAAGAGTATGCGGTCCGTGGCTAGGCAGGTCGACGTGGCCGGCTGGATCGCTGACGCCGCGTTCTGCATGGTCCGCACTGTCGACGACCTCAATGGTTCCGATGATACGCGCCTGGTCTTTGACGATGCCCTGTTCATCGGAGGATCCGTAATGCCCGGAGATGACGTGCTCGTGGCGATAGATCTCAATGAAGACGGCGATCCCCCTGTGTTCGTGTTCCTTTGGGACAATCCGATTCCATCGCGATGGGTACACGTGGGACGACTGAGTCGCCTTCTTTCAGGCATCCAGCCAGAATCGTGAACGGTCCCCGCGACGGGCCCAGGCATTCTCTCGGGCCATCGAGCTTGTCGGCGGTCGAAGGCGCCACGACCGGTCCTTCTCGTCGGCGCGACGAGGGGCTCTATGCGTCGTCCTATCGCATCAATCCAAGTACCAACCCACGACTGGGCTCCCGAACGTCGCCGCGACGGATAGGACGGCCAACAAAAACGCTGCGATCTTTGCGGACTGTGCGCCCTTGTGTTCCAGCGCCGCGAAAGCGGCGAGGACTGCGAAGATTACAAGCGTTCCGATCGCCATAGTTGCAGCCGAGTAACCGGCCAGCGTGTAGTGCAGGCCCTCTCCCACATCCTTAGGGTCCTCCCGGCCGCCTCGAGGCAAGTGGCCCCAAATCAAAGCACCACGAAAGTACAACGAGAGCAGCCCCAACCACCCGGCTACAACGACCCCCGCAAGCCCATACGTTATTCATTTTACCGGCCTGGCCGAACCGGTCGTGCTCTCACTCATACCCGCGCGAGCGTACCACTGTCTTGTTGAGCTCTACGCGCTCACCTCAGCGGGACGCCGTACTGAGCACATCGAGGGTTTGGGTAAATGGCGAGTCGGTCGGGTCGGACGCTGTCGGGCAGTGCGTGGAAAGTCCATCCTTCGACCGGCGGCGTCTTCATCGGGGGACCAAACTCCCAGAGTCTTCCGTCTGGGCCCCTATAGATTGAGTACGTACCAGAGAACACGTCGAGTTGGCACACTGGTTCACTGACCGTACGCTCGTCCACGCAATCCTCCTCTGGATTGTACAAGAAGCCTTGCGTAAGTTGGCAAGCAAACCCGTCGCGTTCTGCGTCATCCGCAGGCCAGAAGCCCGTCTTGTAGAAGAGGAACAGGCTGCTGAGTTGACATTCCTCAGGAGGCAGCGCCCTGCAGTCCTCGTCGGTCACAGCGAGGACAACAGGGCCGTCGGAGGAGTCCCCGCATGCATTCGCAAGCAACGCGGAAACTACGCAGAAGGAAACGAGACGGCGCTTCACTGCTTTACCAGGACGAGGGTCACCGATATGGGCATCGAGTAGTAGTGTTGAGTCTTGTGGTCTTGGTAACGCAAGTACTGATTAACGGTAACACCGATGTTCATGGTCTGGAACCCTGGCTTGGGTCCGTTCATTGGGTTGGGGCTTCCGCCAGCGAGGCAGACAGCAACCTGTCCGAGCATGCTGCGCTCGACGGTAGGGCCACTCGATAGCGTTTCGCGCGCGCGGGACCTTCCCACCGATTGGTTCGGGTGAGTGAGGTGCCGGGGGTGGCGCCAGTCCAACCGCGCTCCGGGAGCCGTCGATAGCTCTTAGTAAGGTGGGCAGCCAGAGAACGTCTGCTTGCGCCTGGCCTGGTTTCTTTCCTTGAGTTTGTCTCCGCTGACCACAGCGACGATCAACCCCGTTACTGCCATGAGCGAGCCCGCGGCGACTAGCCCTTTTCCCTTGCCCGTCAAGGAACCGTCCGCTCGTTCGCCACTTCCAAACAAGGCGACACCCGTCCCCGCCAAAGAGAGGGTCGGGCCAACGATGACACCTGCAAGCGGCGCTGCCCTCGACACGAACGCCTCACAACGAGGCGGATACGCGAGCAATCGATTCCTCTGCTGTGCCTCGTGCTCTTCGAGAGTCGCAGGTGGAAGCTCGTTGGTTGCAGCAGTCGGGTCTTGCGCCGATGCCGACATCGTGGTGACAAGCAACACCAGGCAAAAGATCCACTTCATGCTGTGAGCATAGTAAACAGGAATGGGACTCGACGGGGATCGCCGGCGCATTTCAGGTCTTTCGGCAGCACCCCCACGAGTTTGGCTCGAGCGGTGAGCGTTCCGGCTCTTGGCGGAGAGCCCTCCGTCTCCCGGTCTCACTCGCACTCCGGCCAAGTCTGAAAACTCACTTCCCCGCCATACAGCTCTTCGTAGAGCGGATCACCCGGTGCTAGATCATCGAGGGGCGCAAAGCCGTAGGGTCCGCATCGGGAGCTGAACCAGATGAGCTCCCCTTCTGTATTGTGAGTGAGAACAGTGCCGTCAGCGCAGGCCGTGTTCAGGGGGAGACACCCAGCACCGACACGTTCCAGGCATCGTTCCGTACGGTCGATGCGCCAGCCCCTGCCGAGAGAACACTCGCCGTCCACGTCGCAGTCGTCCACCCCCCGCGCGTCACAACCGGTGGGCGGCTCATTGAAGTCCAGCATCTCGGGTGGGACGCACACGTCGGGCCACTCGAGTACGACCGTGGGAGCCTCTTCGACTCGAGGCAGACAGAAGTCTGCTCCTTCGCAAGCCGACTGGGAGTCGCAGAGCGGGAGGCATGTGCCCAACACCACGGAAGACACGCACGCCGAACCGTCCTCACACTCGGTCGAATCGACACAGGCACGGTTGTCGTCGCAGGCGAAGGAGAGCGGCAGCAGGAGAAGCAAACCAAGGCAGGTTCTAAGGTTCATGACAAGACAATCGAATCGAGAGAGCACGACAGAGGGAAGGCGAGGATCGAGACGCCATACCAAGGAACCTCGATGAAACCGGATCCCCGGTTCTCGGTCAACGCCCGTCTGCCAACGTGCACGTCTTGCGCCAGATAGCGACCCCTCTGTGCGATGCCTCGCAGTCCGCTGGGGATCGACAGCGTGCGAGTCACCGGCTCGCCGTCGTCGATGGAGCCCCCTACTCCGCCAACGCCTTCTTCACTTCCGCCTCGATCTTCGCGGCGTCCTTCTTGTTGAATCCTTCGTGGATCATGCGGAGCTTGCCGTCCCGGCCGATGAGGAAGGTGGTGGGCATGGTGGGGGGTTTGTACCGGGAGGCGACTTTGAGTTTCTTGTCGCGGACCTGACGGAAGGTGACGGGGTGCGCCTTGAGGAAGTTGGCCATCTTCTTTTCCTGGTTGTCGATGTTGACGCCGACGATGACCAGGCCCTGAGGTTCGTACTTTTTGTGCAGCGCTTCGAGGATCGGCATCTCTTGCTTGCAGGGGCCACACCACGATGCCCAGAAGTCGACCAGCACGACCTTGCCGCGAAGAGCGTTGAGGTCGACCTGCTCCCCCGACTGGTCGGGCAGGTTGATAGCTGGCGGGGTATCCCCGGGCGCGAGGGCATGGGCCATGGTCGCCATCGAGAGCGACAGCAGCACCACGAGGACCGCGAACTTACTGACCGAGTTCTTCACGGACGTACGCGTCCAGCTTGTCTGGTGGGAAAATGAAACGTCGGTCGTTCACGTAGATGCTCGGCGTCGAGTCGACGCCGGCTTTCTTGCCCTCTGCGCGGTCGGCTTTGATTTTCGCCTCCGTCTCGTCGGACTTCATGTCGGCTTGGAAGCGTTTGACGTCGAGCCCGAGCTTCTTCGCGTAGTCGTCGAAGTTCACGCCGCCCAGCTTGTCCTGGTTCAAGAAGATCAGGTCGTGCATCTCCCAGAACTTGCCCTGCTTGTCGGCGGCAATGGTCGCGGCCGCGGCTTCGCGCGCCTTCGGATGCCCTGGCAGCGGGTACTGCATGAACACGACTTTGACCTTGCCGTTCGAGCCGTCGACCACCTGCTTGAGGTACGGCGCTGCGAGGCGGCAGTGGGGGCACTGGAAGTCGCTAAACTCGTAAATGGTGACGGGCGCCATCGGCGAACCTCGGAGAGGAGACCCCTTCGCGCTGATCTCGACCTTGGTGCCCTCGTCGTATCGGACCCGATAGATGTCCCGGATCTCGTCGCGGGCGTAGCCTTCGTCGACCAGGCGAGCGACGTACCGCGCCGCAGGGACGCATCGCTTGCACTTTCGACCTTCGGCCACGCAGCGCGCGACGCTGACCGGATCCCCGCAAGGGGACAGGAGCTCGTTGACCATGTCGCGCCAGATCCCCTTTGAGAACTCGTCGAGCGACTTGGTGTCGACCTGAGGAAGGTCTTCGATGGGCTCGCCGGCATTGGCAGGCAGCGGCTGCTCGGCGGAGGGCGGGGTGATGCCGCCACTATCGGCGCCGGTGGACCGCTCGCAGGCGAAGCCCCCGAAAGCTAGGAAAATGCACAATACCATCCACCGCATGGGAGAGCCGAGCTTAGCAGAGATTCCTGGCCATGCCCTGAGACCGAGGCGCCTCAGGAGTCGCTATACGTCGTGAGCTGGGCGCGCACGATGTCTTCGTTGATTCCCGTTCGGATGTATTCCTTGAGACAATCGGCAATGGTCACCATGAGGTCATCGAGGCCGTTGTCCTCGATGAGTCGCGACAAGAGTGCGCGGGACTCACGACTATCCTCGTCGCGGAGAAACTTTCGTACTTCCTCGATGGTGATTCCGCCTTGGAAGTCGATGTATGCGTTTTCCATGAGGTAACGCGCCAACTCGTTCACATGACCCTCCGTCTCGCCTGATCTGAAGTGTATTAGACACCCGAACGCCCAAACGGCAAGCGATAAAGCCGCCGGAGCGCCAGGCGAGCTGCTTTTCTCCAGGCGCAGCTCGTGTAATCGTCCCGACTCCATGAAGGTCAACACCCATCTGGGCGCGGATCCAGCCCTGACAGGCAAAGTGGTCGAGATTGGCGACGGCACCGCCACCGCCTCGCTCGACGCGAGTGCGACCATGACCGTGGACGACCGCGGTTTGGTTCACGGTGGGTTCGTCTTCGGACTCGCCGACTTCGCGGCGATGCTCGCCGTGAACGACCCCAACGTGGTGCTCGGCGCAGCTGCCACGCGCTTCTTGAAACCGGTCGTCGAAGGCGACCGCGTTGTGGCACGCGCGCGCACCATGGAGAGCCGCGGCCGCAAACGCGAAGTTCAGGTCGAGGCGCACGTCGGCTCGACGAAAGTGTTCGAAGGTACGTTTACGTGTTTCGTGCTCGAGCATCACGTGCTCGATGGACCAGGGAGCGAATGATGTCTCAAGACGGCGGCGCAATCATCGGCCGGACCCTCGCGGCACGCGGGGTGAAGCAACTCTTCACACTTTGCGGCGGCCACATCTCGCCCATCCTAATCGGCGCGAAGGCTCACGGCATCGACGTCGTCGACGTTCGCGACGAAGTCAGCGCAGTGTTCGCCGCCGACGCGGTCGCCCGCATGACGGGCGTCCCCGGCGTGGCTGCTGTGACCGCAGGCCCGGGTGTCACCAACACGGTGACCGCGGTCAAGAACGCGCAGCTCGCGCAGTCGCCGCTCCTCATCTTCGGAGGCGCCGCCGCAACACTCCTCAAGGGGCGAGGCGCACTTCAAGACATCGACCAGCTTTCACTCATGGAGTCGATCACCAAGTGGGCCGTATCGCTCAAGACGGTGCAAAGCCTCGGGCCTACGGTCGAGAAGGCGCTCGACGTCGCCACGGAAGGCGTCCCGGGGCCGGTCTTCATCGAGGTGCCCATCGACCTGCTGTACGCCGAAGAGCTCGTGCGCGACATGTTCATGAAAGAGAGCGGCGTGCAAGGGGCGAAAGACATCGGCTCGAAGGCCCTCGAACTGTACATGCGTGGGCACCTCTACCGGCAGTTCCACCAGCCGCACGTCAATCTCGTGCCGTCGATCCGCGACTCGCTTCCGCCCCGCCCCAGCCTCCGAAACGGCCACGTCGACAAGGTCGCTTCGCTTCTCCGCGACGCAAAGCGACCCGCGCTCGTCGTCGGTGGGCAGGCCCTCGTCAACTACACCGACGGCGAACCGCTCGCGGACGCGGTGCGCGCGCTCGGCATCCCCACGTGGCTCGGCGGTACGGCTCGCGGTCTCCTCGGCCGGCACAGCGATATCCAGTTCCGACACAAGCGCGGCGCCGCGCTCAAGGAGGCCGACCTGGTCATCGTCGCCGGGTTCCCGTTCGACTTCCGGCTCGGCTACGGCCGAAGCATCTCGAGCCGCGCCACGCTGGTGTCGGCGAACCTGAGCGCAACCGACCTTCGAAAGAACCGCCGCCCCGAGATTCCCGTGCACGGTCACCCGGGCGACTTCATTCGTGGACTCGCGGACGCGGTCGGCGGAGGCCTCGGCCCGTGGACCGACTGGTTCGATGCGCTTCGCGAACGCGAACAGGCGCGGGACGCCGAGATCCGCGAACAGGCCGCCGCGCCGTCGGAGCTGGTGAACCCCCTTCAGTTCTTCCTTCGGCTGGAGGAAAAGATGTCCGACGACGCCGTGCTCGTGGTCGACGGCGGGGATTTCGTCGCGACGGCCGCGTACATTCTGCGACCGCGCGCGCCGCTATCGTGGCTCGACCCGGGTGTGTTCGGGACCCTCGGCGTGGGTGGCGGCTTCGCCGTGGGAGCCGCCGCGGTCAAGCCGGATAAGGAGATGTGGATCATCTACGGTGACGGCGCGTGCGCCTACAGCCTCGCGGAGGTCGACACGTTCGTTCGTCACGGCATGGCGCCCATCGCGGTCATCGGCACCGACGGCTCATGGGCCCAGATCGCGAGAGAACAGGTGCCGCTCCTCGGAACCGACCTCGGGACCGTCCTCCGGCGGAGCGCGTACCACGACGCGGGCGCCGGCTACGGCGGCGTCGGACTGCTCCTCGACGACCCCTCCAAGATCGACGAGACCATCGACGCAGCCAAGCGAATCGCGGCGTCCGGAAAGCCGGTCATTCTCAACGTCCACATCGGCGGCTCGGACTTCCGCAAGGGCTCGATCTCGATGTAGCCGAGGGCGTGCCGATTGAGGCACGTCCATACAGACGTCAGCAGGCCGTCGGTAGCGCCGCCGCGCCGTCGCGCCCCGCATCGGCAAACACGGAGATCCGTCCCGGGTTTCCCTCGACGTCTCGATAGAGGAAAAACAGGTGAAGGCTGGAACCCGGTACGAACGAGGCCGTGACCCGAGTGAGGTTCGTCCGAGACGTCTGCCCCTGGTCGTCCGACACACGGTAAGCGAGCACCGAACTGTACGTGGTCACGAACCCGTCGTGGACGGTGGACACATCCGTGATTCGATACGGCTCGACTCGGCGGTCGCCACGGGCTCCTCGGTCCACCAGCGACAGGCCGTCGAGGTCGACCCAGGTCACGCGGGCGGCGGAATCCTGAACGGTCAGATGAAGCGAGCTGTCGGCGAACTGACATCCGGCGTCGCGCGGGCAGCCCGTGAACCCGACCGACCCGTGGCACTGCCACTCCACTCGCCGAGGTCGCCCGTTGTGTTGAAAGACCACCTTCAGGCACGGGACCTGAAGAACCGACGGGTCGGGCGCGGCGACACGTTGCTGAAGCTTCGCGCGCGTACCGCTCTCGGAGTAGGCGGTGCGCGGGGTCCGTGTGTCTTCGAGTGTCGTCGCTGAGGTCATCGTCTCGCTCCTGAGTCGGTGGGTTGTTCGTCTCGCTCGCGAGTCACCCCGCGGCCGATGAATGGACAACACCTCCCGGTCGGGCAGATTCCGGGTCTGCAGACCATTGGCGTTTCCCGGTCGCACTTCGGCGGGATCCGTAGCGCGTGCCACAAACAGCACGGCGCCCGACCGAAGCCGCGCGCCGTGGTTAGAGGGTTCGTAAGCCGAGTTTTGTTCCTGCGGTCGTCGCCGAAACGCAGGTCGCGATCATTCTTCTGGGACCGCTGTCGCCAGCGGCCTCGAGCGACGGTACCCGGAGACTCGGGCGGAACCACCCTCATGCGCCTCCCTATTTCGTCTTGCTTCGGATGGGGTTTGCCGTGCGACCGACGTTACCGCCAGCCCGGTGAGCTCTTACCTCACCCTTTCACCCTTGCCGCGCGGCCTTGCGGCGGCGAGGCGGTTTGCTTTCTGTGGCACTTTCCTCGGGGTCGCCCCCACCAGGCGTTACCTGGCATCCTGTCCTGTGAAGCTCGGACTTTCCTCCCGTGTGCAGAGCACACCAGCGATCGCTTGAACCGGTCTAACCGGCTGAGGGTAAGTCTCGACGACGCACGCTGCAACCTACGTGGATGCGCCAGCGGCCCCGCCCGAGCCGCCTACGCCGCCTGCACCACCGGTGCCGCCGACGCCACCGGCGCCGCCAGTTCCACCCACGCCGCCGACACCGCCCACGCCTCCTGCGCCGCCGACCCCGCCTGCACCCCCGGCACCGCCCGTGCCGCCTACGCCGCCCGTGCCGCCAGTGCCGCCCGTGCCGCCAGGCCCCGGGTCGCCCCCGGTTGCGCCCATGCCGCCCGTCCCCGACATGCCGCCGCCGGTGCCCCCGGTGCCAGGCATGGTGGGGTCGAAGTCGACCACGCGGTCACACACCTGCGTTTGACACTCCGCCCGCGCGAGGCTCGAACAAGGAACGATACGCCCGTCGTCACACTTGAATTCCTGGCAGCAGGCCAGTGTATCAGAAGGATTGTCGCACAGCGCCACCCGGCCACTCGGACAAGCCGTCTCGATACCGCTACCGCCAGCGCAGCCCACCACGAGCAGCGCGAGTCCGAAGAGCGCACGCGTGTTCATCCCCCAACAATTCTAGGCGATCAGCTTGCGGACCCCAAACGAGGCTCGGGAGAGGCTCGAAAAGGCGGGGTCGTCGCCCCGATGTCGCCGATGATGTACAGCAGCGGAAGCAGGCACGCGAGGGTCTCGAGGAGATACTGCTCGTCGTACCAACCCACGAGGAACTGAATCACGAGCCCCGCGGTGACCATGAGGATCAGCGCGACGACATGCCGAAGGCGGTCGATCGCCACCGGGGCCATGAGTATGACGAAGCTGTAGTAGTAGCAGGTCAGCTCGAAGAACCCGATGATGAGGATGGTACTGCTAGCGAGGAGCGCCCAGCTTTCCATCTTCCGCCCCGCCACGGCGAGCAGCAGGAACATCCCAAGCAGGATGAGCGCTTGGGCCCAGCGACGGTCGTGCTTGGTGTCTTTGCGGGTCTGCTTCCAGTTCTGCCAGGGGTCTTCGAGGCTTTGGTCCTTGGTGTAGCGACCGACCTTGCTCGGCCGGTAGGACAGCAACGTCGGGAGCCCCATGTGGTTGGTGAGCGGCGTCTCGGCGTGCTTCAGCGTGTTGCCGAGGAAGCGCGTGTGCGCTTCCACGCCGTTGATGGCGAGGCTGAACGAGCAAAGAACCAACACACCCACGAGCCCACCGGCAATGAACCGTTTGTCTTCGGTGTTCAGCCAAGGCCGGTCGATCTTCTTTCGTCGAATGAAGCGGTCGACGATGGCGGCGCCCGGCCCTCCCGCGAGCGCGGCCGGGAACAGCCGGAGGAGTGCGCTCCAAGAGAGCGAAAATCCCGATAGGAAGGGCCACCCCTTCTTCAGCAGACAGACCGCGGCCACGGCCATGAAGAACCACGGCACGCGGGCGAAGCTGCCCCCAGTCCAGAAGTACGCCCACGGATATCCGGTTCCCCAGACGAGCACCGCGAGCGCGCAGCTTCGAAGGCCGAACGCCCAGAGGATCATCAAGAAGGAGAGCCCGTAGAGGGCGAAGTCGATCGTCGCGTATCGGAGAATCCGAGTCCTGAACGTTTTCATGTCGTCCGGGCGCACGCGGACCGTCGGGTCGTCCGGGACTTGGCTCGCCCACCCGACGTTCGTCAGCGCTGCGGCAACCATGTTGGAGATCGGGCTCGCGTTGTACCCGTGGTCCATGACCATGTCGCGCCACCAAGACGTCCCCATGACGGTGCGGAACGAGCGGGCGTCCTGCTTGAACGCCTCCCAGCGCTCCGGAGAGAAGTGCGAGACACAGGTCTCCTCGTAGCGCTTGACGTCGTCCTCGGTGAGGTAGTGAAGTCGGTTGTCGCCGAGGTCGCGGATCTTGCGCTTGCGCAAGTCGGCCGCGCCTCGGTCCTGGTAGTCGGCGGCGAGGACGCACTCGTACAGGCGTTCGTACTCGTTCTCCTCGTAGTACTTCGACCCGATGTAGTAGTGGAAGGTGTCCCAGTAGTGAACGATGCGCGAGCTGTGATAGACGCCAAAGTTCACCCACGCCGCGGCGCACGCGACGATGACGCAAACCAGCGCGCCGCGCTCCCACCAAAGCGCCGCCGACTCCCGTTTGGCACGTATCCAGCCACCGAGCAGATACAGGGCAAGCCCCGCGCCCACGACGTAAACCCCCCACTCGGCAAACCAGGGCGCATGCCGAGCACCGTAGAAGCGATAGGTCGACAGGCCGAGCATTGCGAGCGCGAGCACAACCGCGATTCCGAGCAGCCGCTTGCGCTCGCTCGCGGCGAAGAGCGCCAGGAAGAACAGCAGCCCGAGTACGTTGAGCCCGAGCCGGTAGCGGTGGTCCCGCTTCTTCATCAGGTTCTTCCACCACCAGGCGCCGGTTCCTTTCAGCTCGACCGGGGGCGGCCACGACGCGGGGGGCTGACAGAACGCCTGAACCTCACTGAGGCTGTAGTAGTTGTCCCCACCTTGGGCCCGAAAACGGAGGTATCGGCCCACCGCGTCGAGGCCGCGTACGTTGCGGCGCCGCATGCCCTCGCCGCGCACCGGGTCCCCAGACCAGATCTGGGTGAAGGACTGCCCGTCGTCGGAGATGTCGACGAGGTACTCGTCGTTGTTGTCACCCTGGAGGTCGAGCGCGGTAATCCGCGTCGGCGCGCCGAGGTCGTACACCAGGTATCCGCCGGCGTCGATCTTGCTCGTGAGCGTGCTGTCCCAAGCCTCGCCCTCGTTGGCCATCACGCCGTTGGTGAGCCGGCTTGGCGCGCCGACGCCGCTTGACTGACTCGGCGCTTTTCCGGCCAGCAGGTTCCCCGGGGGGCACGCAGGCTCATCGGCAGCCGCCGTGGCGCTCACCAAGAAGACAAGGAAGATGGCTGCGGCCGCTCGGGTCACGACGGCGCGCACCGTACGGGGCGGAGTCCGGCCTGACAAGTCGGCTCGCTCACTCGAACGAATCGAGGTCCACCTCGAAGATCCGGAACGGCGGATTCAGAGGCAGGCCAAGCAGGGAGTTGGTGATATCGCTGTAAATCGCGTAGAGCCGCCCCTCGGCAGGGCGCACCGTCGAGGTCCCCGAGACGGCCGCGGTACTCGCGATGGTGGCGGTGGCCCAGTCGTCGTCCGAGGCAATCCGGAGCACGTCGCCCTCGGCCACCAGCGAGAGGTACAGCACGCCGTCGAGGAAGCTCATCCCGTCCGCGGTCCCCGCTAGCTCCGGGGTGGTGGCGATCCCTTCGATATCCGACGGGTCAGCGCGATTGATTCGGAGGAACCGCGGCGACATCTGCGACGCGAAGGTCTTCGAGAGCAACACGAACGCATCGTCCTCGGTCACCGCAATGCCGTTTCCACCGAAGCTGCCGCCGTCCGGTCCGAGAAGCGGATCGTCTGCCCAAGTGGTAATCGACTCTTCCTCAGCGTCGGCGCGGTAGATGCGCGGGTTGCTCGAGTCGCTCACGTAGGCGAGGCCGCCCGCGTCGAGGGCGACGTCGTTGCACGTGCCGTCGGCCGCGGCGTCGTCCTGGATGTCGAGAACCAAGCTCTGCACACCCGAATCGAGGTCGAGAACCCAGATCTGTTGCTCTACGGGGTCAGTGCGCTGCGCGCAGACCCACAGGCGCCGCGCTTCCACATCGGCCACCATGCCGAGGGTCCGCCAGTTGTCGCCCTCGGGCTCGAAGAACACCTCTTCGGCGCCGTCGGCCGCCACGCGGGTCACGCTGCCCTCCGTCGCGCTTCCGACGTAGAAGTTCCGACCAACCGAATCGAACGTGCCGCTCTCCGGGACGAGCATCTCGTCTTCGAGGACGTACTCATCGAGCAGCGGGGCCTCGGAGCCGCCGGTTCCGCCCGCTCCGCCATCGCCTCCACTTCCTCCGGAGCCGGCCGTCCCGCCGGACCCTCCGGGGCCGCTGTCGTCGTCACCACACCCAACGGCCAGCAGGGCCACGAAACACAAAGCCAAGGTCCTCACATCACACCTCCCGTTCGAGCGCGCGACCGTACCAGAGGCGCCGCAGGGGGATCCAGTGGGGCGCAGAATGCATAAAAAAGGGTGCCGCCTTTCGGCGACACCCTCCCCCCTGATGGCCCTTGGAGTGGCGACTAGGTCACGTAATCTTTGAGGCGGTCGACTCCCTGGAAGTCTTGAAGACGCGCAAGCCCGGCGGTTTCCACCTGCCGCACGCGCTCTCGAGTGAGGTTCATGATCTCGCCGACCTCCTCGAGGGTGATGCCTCCGCGGTCGGCCACGTCGAGCGCGCAGGTCTCGGTCATCTCCCAGATCTCGAGGTCCGGGAAGTTGAGCTTGATGGACCCTCGCACGGGATGAACGTCGATGTAGAGGTGGTACTTGCAGGAGACGAACGGGCACGGCCGTTCCATGTCCTTGCACTCGGAGCGGCTCTTGGGCTTCCAATAGTCGGTCTCGGGATACAGCTCGCGACCGCGATTGAGCTCGGCCTTGCTCAGGCGACGTATCGAGATGGTCCTTGCGCGAGCCCTCGATCTGCGCTTCCGACGGCCCCGTCGCTCTTCCTGATCGGGATCCGCGAGCGCGTCGGCCAGCGATTCGCGCTCTTCTTCTTCTCCCGTTGCCTCGGCATCCTTCTTCACACTTGCTGCGTCCTGCATTGGTCTTTCCCCCTCCAACTCGTCAGACGGCGGCTCGGGCCATGCGGGCGCGCATCGTCAGGCGTCGCTCGATGACCTCGAGTTTTTGAACGAGCTCCTTGCCGAGCTCGCGAACTTCGTGGAGCGCGTCGGATACGCCGGGGTCGTCCCCGCCCTCGCGCTGCTGCTCCTGAACGGCGTTGTCGATCGCCTGATAGACGCGATTGAGCTGCCGGCTCAGGGCGTCGATGTCGCCTCGAACGAAGAGGAACTCCTTTTGGATTTCCTCCATCGTGAAGCCTTGATTCATCAGGCGACGGATGTGGTCGATCTGCCGGACCGCCGTCGCCGGATAGAGCCCCTGGGACCCTCGGTGCTTACCCTTGCGCCCGACGCGCACGCTCCGCGGGAGAAGCCCGAGCTGGACGTACTTGCGGAACGTCGCCTCGGTGAGCCGCGAGCCCCTCGCCGTAAACGCGTCGACGATCTGCTGGACGCTCATCCCGTTCGCGTGGGCCTGCTCCAGCTCGTCGAGCTCGGTCTCCGACCAGCTCCGCTCCGGTTCTCGATGTGCTCTATGTTGTCCTCTGGGTAGAGTCATTTGAATAACTTATAGCGAATGTATTCTATTCAAAATAAACATGTCAACGCTAAAATGCATTGACGAGTAAATTGCTGATTTAATGATGAAAATTGGTTCTCACCGACAGGCTTTCATCCATCGGAGGTATCAGTGGAGATCCTTATTAGGTGCTTAAGATCCCTATGAGACCGCTGACTCGGCAGCGAATCGCCGATCCAGGTGATCGGGCGACAGAGGCCCCATGACGGTCTCGGCGCGAGTCGGTTCCCGTGCCACGAGAGGCGCCCTGCCCCGCTCTTCAACCCACCACACTGGGTAAATTGACGAGTCGCCAGGAAGCCACTACGCCCACAAACGCATGGATTCTCGGGCGTTTCGACGCTTTCGGCGGAACAAGGGGGCACTCGCCGGGCTGGTCCTGGTGGTCGCGGTGACCCTGCTCGGCGTGCTGGGGCCCTGGCTGGCGCCCTACGACCCTGGGGAGCAGTTTCCGTCGCTTCTCCTCTCGAACGGCCTCCCTGCAGGCCCAGACGTGTCGCCCGGGCATCGACTCGGAGGCGACCTGCTCGGCCGAGACGAGCTGAGCCGCCTCCTATCGGGTGCGCGCGTGTCGATGCTCGTGGCCTACGTTGCCACAGCCATCGCGGTCGTGATTGGCGTGCTCCTCGGTCTCGTTGCCGGCTACGTGGGCGGTCGAGTCGATGCCGCCTTGATGCGTTTCGTCGACATCGTGCTCTCCATGCCGTTTCTGCTGCTCGCCATCGTGATGCAGCGGGTCTGGGACAAACCGGGGATCTGGACCATCTGCGTGGTGCTCGGGGTGTTGAGTTGGACCACGCTCGCCCGAATCACGCGCGCCAAAACCATGGAGGCGCGCGAGCTCGACTACGTCCAGGCGGCTCGGGCACTCGGGCTCCGGCACTTTCGCGTCCTCGTTCGCCACATCCTCCCGAACGTTGCCGGTCCGATCGTCGCGATTGCCACCATACTCGTGGCGAGAATGATCATCGCAGAGAGCGCACTCTCGTACCTTGGCCTAGGCGTCCGCCCGCCGACTTCCAGCTGGGGCTCGATGCTCAGCAACAGCCAGTCGCTTCTGCTCGGCGTGCCACGGCTCACCCTCTATCCCGCGGTGCTCATCAGCATGGCGGTGTTTGGCTTCAACCTCTTCGGGGAAGGACTTCGCGATGCGTTCGACCCCAAAGACTAGCCCCCGCGTTCCGGGCTGGGTTGCCGCCGTGGCTGCGCTTGCGCTCGGCGTCCTACTCGCCGGGTGGGTGGCAACGCATCTTCCGAGGCCTCCCATCGGTCCTCGGTTCGTCGGCGCAGGCAGCGAAACCCCGAACCCTGGGGGCACCTTCATCTTTGCTGAAAGCAGCAACATCCATACGATGGACCCGGCGTTTGCGTACGACACCCTCTCTACGGCGGCTTGCCGGCTGCTCTACGACGCCCTTCTCGACTACGACTACGACGGGAACTTCATCCCCAGCCTCGCGAAGGATTTGCCCGAGATTTCCGACGAAGGGCGAGTGTTTC
Organism: Myxococcota bacterium; assembly: GCA_039177115.1. Taxonomy (GTDB): domain Bacteria; phylum Myxococcota_A; class Polyangia; order Polyangiales; family Houyiibacteriaceae; genus SG8-38. The sequence continues at coordinate 48,455 of JBCDFZ010000015.1, read as the reverse complement.
GATTCGAGCTTCGCAAAGGCGTGAAGTTCCACAACGGACGTGAGTTGGTTGCCGAGGACGTCTCTTGGACGATGCATCGCCTCTTGAGCGAGCGTCTCGGTTCGCCAGGCTACCCGTTCTACAAGTCCATCGTCGGCGCGCAGGCCTACCACAACGGCCAGGTCGACCGAGTCGAAGGAATCGTCGTCATCGACGACTACACCATCGAGTTCCGGCTCACCGAACCCGATCAGACGTTCCTCAATGCGCTTGCCATGCCGTTCGCGTCTCCGTTGCCCCGCGAGCACGTCGAGGCTTGGGAAGCGGCCGAGGGAGTCACGGCGGTCGGAAGGCACCCGGTCGGCACCGGACCGTTTGCCCTGAAGCGCTGGGAGCGCGGCGTTCAGGTGGAGTTCGACCGCTTCGACGACTACTGGAACCCGCGCCCACGGGTCGCGCACATGGTCTTCCTCGAGAACATCTCCCCGGACGTGGCAAGCGCGCGGTTTCGCAACGGCGGCCTCGACATCCTGTACCGACCGAGCAAAGTGAACCGCCTGTTCTTCCGCGAGTCCGAAGCGTGGGCGCCGTTCGTCACCGAAGTGCCGTCGGCGGGCTTGTTCGCACTGACGTTGAACTGCGAGCTTCCTCCGCTCGACAACGTGCATGTCCGCCGCGCGATCGCCTACGCAGTCGATCGCTCGAAGATCGAGCGACTGGACCCGGGAAGTGTGATCCCTGCCACGCAGATCCTGCCCCCGACGCTTCCACCCTACGACCCGGAGCTGCCCCAGGGTCAGCGCTACGACCTCGAAGACGCGAAGGAAGAGATGCGTCTCGCAGGATATCCAAACGGGCTGCCCGAGCCCATCGAGATGTGGGTTCGCACCGACGGCGAGGCCCTGTACGGACAGCTCTTTCAACAGGACCTCAAGGCAATTGGAATCGACCTCGAGCTCAAGACCGTCACGTTTGCGACCTACCTGAAGGAGGCGGGCAGGCCCCGGGTCGTCCCGATGGCCTTCAGCGGCTGGCACCAAGACTTCCCGGACGCATCGAACTTCATGGACATCCTCTTTCACAGCCGCTCGATTCATCCCGAGAACTCAGAGAACCGTGCGTTCTATCGGAACCCGAAGCTCGATAAGATCCTCGACCGCGGGCGCGCGGAGATCGACCGCGCGAAGAGGCTGGAGCTGTACGCAGAGGCCAACGCGATCTTGGCCACGGACGCTCCGTGGGTCTTCCTCTTCTACCCCGTCGAACTGTTCGTCTGGCAGCCCTACGTCAAGAACTTCCGGCCGCACCCCGTCTGGCTCAACGAATACCGAAACGTGTGGCTCGACCTCCCTCGACGCCGGGTGAGCCAAGATCGCTACGCCGAGGAGGCCACACCGTAATGGCAAGGTTCCTCATCAAGCGGGGGTTCTGGGGCCTCGTGGTTTTGCTGTCCGTGCTCACGCTGGTCTTCTTTCTGATTTTCGTCGCAGGTGACCCGGCGGCAACCATTCTCGGCCCCCAGGCGCGCGCAGAGCAAATCGCAGACTTCAAAGCGAAGAAAGGCTTGGACCAGCCGATCCCGTCTCAGTTCCTCAGCTACCTCGGGGCCGTCCCGTGCGTCCGCAAAGACTCGCCGAGGTATGAAAACGAAGACGGGAGTCGGGGGTACTGCGGCATCCTCCAGGGGGACCTCGGAGAGTCGTACTCGCACCACGAGTCTGTCGCGAACGTCATTCGCTATCGTATGCCACGCACGATGCTGCTCGCATCGATGGCCATCTTCTTCGAGCTCTTGATTGGCCTCACCGCGGGGATCCTCGCCGCACTTCGTCGAAACCGCTGGTCCGACACGACCATCATGTTCGCGACTTTCCTCGGGATCAGTCTTCCGACGTACGTCACCGGACCCATTGCGCTTTTGGTGCTGTCGTTCCTCCTCGGCTGGTTTCCCTTCGGCGGATACGGGGTCGACCCACTCGACCACGTCTACCACGGCATCCTGCCGGCCTTCATCCTCGCCATCGCCGGAGCCGCCACGTACGCGCGCGTGATGCGGGGTGAGCTCGTCGAAACGATGCGTCACGACCACGTCCGGACGGCGCGAGCCAAGGGTGTGCCTCCCGCGCGCGTCGTTTTGAGGCACGGCATCCGGAATGCGCTTCTTCCCGTGGTCACGCTCGTTGGCCTGAGCCTCCCGCTGCTCGTCGGCGGCGCCATCATCACGGAAAAAATCTTCGCCTGGCCCGGCTTGGGGCTGCTCACCATCGAAGCGATCCAATCCCTCGACGCGCCGGTCATCATGGCGGTGGTCCTGATGTTCGGAATCGCCGTTCAAGTGGGGAACCTGCTGGCCGACGTGGCCGTGGCCGCGCTCGACCCGCGCATCCGGCTCGAAGACTGAGCGGGCTACTGCTTCTTCCGGACCGGGTAGATCTTGCGCGATCCGTCGTCGCGCGGTTCGAAGACGTCGAAGATGCCGAGCTGGATCTTCTTGCGGCGTGCATCGGGGAGCTTGACGATGGCGACCCCTTCCCCGGACATGCCCTCGACCTTGCACACGCCGAACTTCGGGTGGTCGATCCATTCGCCCTTCACGGGCCGATGGGCGACGGGCGTGGGCTTCGTCGCCTCGACCGACGCCTGCGCCGCCATCGCCCAGGTGACGGCGCCGTCGGCCGACGCCCCGGGAGCAGGCCCGGGGTCCGGCGCAGGCTCATCGAAAGTGGCCGCGGTGCCCGCGCTGCTCGACTCCAAGTCCCAAAGCTCAAGGCCGGTCGCGTCATCCACGGTGCGCGACAGTGCAAGGTCATCAAACGCCGCGACACGAAACTCGAGCGCGAACACCGATGCGTCGACGACGTGCCCGGCGTGCACGCGACGCGTGGGGGCGCCCACGCTCACCGTGGCATGGAGTTGCCAGAACGGCTCTCCGTCCCGCATGGAGAGGGTGCCCTGCATCGAGAGCACTTCGCAGGCGCGCACACGGTGCTCCGGTTCGTAGGCGCGCTTCTTTTGACTGTAGTCGGTGAGCGTGACCCACTCGAAGGCACCGATCGCCGTAATCCACGCGGTCGTCAGGCGGTGCTCCCGCGCAAGCTCTGCGAGCGCCTCGCGTAGATTCCGGCCTCGATGCACGCGGCCCAGGAAGTGCCGCGGCAGCTCCGTCTCAACTGTAGAAACCGTCATCCCTGCTGCGCTGCCCGTGCCAGCCGTTCGTCTTTGGCGTCGACCGCATCGACGAACAACTTGAAGTACTCCCCGCCGCTCCACAACGCGAGGAACAGGCTCAGGTAGAGCAGTACCAACCCGGCCCCCACAAAGCTGAACTCGGTTTGGTAGAAGCCGAAATCGACCAGGTACCGCTGGTGGACGATCAGCATGAGAATCGCCGTCATCTGCAGGGCGGTTTTGTCCTTGCCAGCGCGCACGGCCGCCATGACCACCCCCTCGCTCATCGCGATGGTCCGAAGCGCGGTAATCGCGAGCTCCCGCCCAACCATGATGATGACGGCCACCACTCCGAGAAACGGGAGCCGTCCGAGATACGCGAGGAAAACCAGCGTCGCCATCACGAGGAGCTTGTCGGCCAGCGGATCGAGGAACTTCCCGAGGACGCTGATCTGCCCCCATCGCCGCGCGAGGTACCCGTCGATGACGTCGGTCAGCGCCGTGCCGATGTAGACCATCGCGGCCCAGAAGTTCGAGCGCGGCGTGCCGTCGGCCAGAAGCCAGAGCACGACCGGGATGAGCGCGATCCGAAGCATCGTGAGGAGGTTCGGCAGGTTGATCGCGTCCTCGCGAATCGAGCTACGCCGCACTGGCTCTGAGGGCTTCCCGTCCATCTCCGCGAGGTGTAACCCACCTTCTTCCTCGCGTCTCCACCAGAATGAGCGATTGAATTTTTCCGGCCTTGGCGAACCACTCGCCGACCGGTTGCGTGGATTGGCCCCGCTCGACACACTGCGAGCGAACTCGGGCTGCCGTCATGCTGGAGCTCACACGAAGCGTTGCCGAACGGGCTAAGGGGGTCGCCTCGGTCGCCGCGCACAACCTGGCGACCCAGGACGTGATCGCCCTCGCCTTTCACGGCTACCTCTTCACGCGCGTTCTACTCGCACCCGACTCTCCGGACGCAGCGCTTGCACGGAGCGCCTCGTTCACGCTTCTGATGGCGACGGTCTTCGCCCTCCTTCTGACACGCGGCGAGCTGATCCAGCCCCAGCGGGCACGGGTGCTGACCTATCGCCTCGGGCTTTTCGTCCCCATGGCGCTCTCGTACTTCGAGATGCGATTCCTCCTGCCCGCGCTCCAGCTAGAGCTGATGGACTACCAGCTCTACGCCGTCGACAGGGCGCTCCTCGGGACCACGCCGGCGGCCTGGTTTACCGCCTGGAACCACCCAGGCCTGGTCGAATGGCTCTCGTTCTTCTACTACAGCCACTTCGCCGTTCTCATCGTGATGCTCGTGCCCTCGCTCTTCCTGCAGCGCGGCAGGCGGCTTCAGGAGCTCATGGTGGGCGCCCTGGTCATCGTCGCCGCGGGGCATGTCCTCTACACCGCCATCCCGGGCATGGGTCCGTTTTCCACGCTTCACTTCGAGGAGCCGCTCCACGGAGGCTACTGGTGGCGGCAGGTGCAGATCACCGTGGCGACAGCAGGCGCGAAGCTCGACATCTTTCCCTCGCTCCACACCGCGTTCCCCGTCTACTTCGCGAACTACGCCTTCGCGTATCGGTCAGACAAAGCGTTTCGCTGGGCATGGCCAGTGCTCGCGTTCATTGCGGTCAACATCGTGTTCGCCACGATGTTCCTACGCTGGCACTGGTTCATCGATGTGGTGGCGGGCATCGTTCTTGCCGTCGTCGCCAGGCGGGTGTCGGTGTGGGTCACCCACCGAGAGCGCCACCGCGGCGGGCTGTACGATGAGCGTCAGCCCTCGTGGGAGAGCCTACCGCGCGCCTGACGGCTACGGCTTCTTCGAGAACGGCCCGAGGTCGCGAAGAAGGTTCTCCGGCACCGCGATTTCAGGCTGCTCGAGCGAACGCGCCTTCCGGCGAAGCCACCAAATGAACCCGCCAATCATCCCGAGTGGAACGAGCGTGAGAAAAATCGTCGTGTCGACGAACGCCTGCCGGTTCTCCTCAAGCGGTGACGAGCAGGACGGGCACGCGTGGGCGAAGCTCGCCATCGAGCCAACCGCGAGCGCGAGGAAGCCGTAGGCCGTTCGCATCACAGGTACACCAGCCAGTAGAGGAGTGGCCACACGCCGACAACGAAGTACCAGAAGATTTGTGCCGGCCAAAACGTGTACCGGCTGAGCTCGCCGTGAACGAGCTGTCGGTAGGTGTAGAGAAGGATGGCGAACCCTGCGACCACGTGGAGCGCATGCGTGCCGACGATGAGGTAGAAGAATCCGCCGAGCTGCCCCGACGTGAGCGTGAGCCCCTCGCGAATGAGCGCCACCCACTCGGCGCCTTGAAACACGACGAAGAAACCGCCGAGGAGGATCGAGGCCAGCAGAAGCCCTTTCACGCGCGGGTCGCGCTTCTTGAACGCGCGGTTCGCGAAGAACAGACAGACTCCGCTGGCGAGTAGCGCCACGGTGTTGAAGCCGGTCTCCTCGATGGGGAGACGCGGCTGCCCCGGCGGAGGCCACCCGCCGATGGCGTTGCTCTTGCCGATGATGAATGCACTGATGAGCCCCGAAAAGAACATCACCTCCGTCGCAACGAAGATGAGCATGCCCATGACGCCGTTCGGGAGGAGCGGCTCGCGCCTGGCCGGTACCCGATAGGGTCGTCCTAGTGCGTCGTCGGCCATGTGGTGCTCCTCCTTTCCGGGTGAATGTCAGTCGCAGGCGCTAGTGGTCGTCTTCGCCGCCGTGGGCCTCGTGGTCACCGCCGTGGCCTTCCGCAGCTGCCGCTTCCTGAGCCTTGAGCGCCCGATCGATTTCTTCTTCGGCGGCTACGTTCGTCCAATTCGTGCCTTCGTGTCTCATGACATCTGGGGACACACCCGCAAAAAACAAGAGCATCAGCATGATCATCGTGATGAGCAGGTAGCTGATGTACTTCTTCTCGATGTTGAGATGCATGAAGTTGGCAGCCACCATGTAGGCCTTGACGATGGCGATACCGAAAGCCGTGATGAGGGTGACCATCCAGCCCTTCACGTGAGGGATGCCGATACCAGCAAAGCCGTCCTCGACATGCGGGGCGAGGATCGGGCCGATGATGCTCACCGCGAGGAGCGCAAGAAGGATGCCCCAAATGCGGACGTAGTACTTCTCGTCGTGCCCTGTGTGTTGTTCGTGTTCAGCCATGGTTGGACGCGTGCCTCACTTCGCGATGTAGAGCAGGGGAAAGAGGAAAATCCACACGATGTCGACGAAGTGCCAGTAAATGCCGATGAGCTCCACCCGGTGCAGCTCGAGCTGCTTCTTCGCGTCCGCGGCGATGATGAGCATGATGATGCAGCCGCCGATGACGTGGAGCGCGTGGAGGCCGGCGGCGGTGTAATAGAACTGCCAGAAGCCGTTGGCCGTGATGGTGTAGCCGTGGCTGATCTCGATGTACCACTCGACCGACTTGATCCCGATGAAGATCAAACCGCCGAGGCACGTGAAGTAGAGAAAGCGTGCCGCCCGCTTCCCGTCACCCTTCTCGGCGGCGTGGTGAGCCAGCACGGCGGACAGCGATGAGGTGAGAAGCACGAAGGTGTTGACGCCGCCAAACCACGGGTTGGTGTGCGAGGCGTAGTCGGCCCACTCGGGGTGCCCGAGACGGTGCATGAGGTACGCCATGAGCAGGCCGCCGAAAATCACGATCTCGGATCCGACGACCCACCAGACGGCGAGCTTACCCGTCGGGATTCCCGTCGCGCTTCTCGTGGTTGCAATGGGTCTGGTGGCGCTCATCGATTCCTCGTCGTTACTTCGTTAAGGTCGTCACTCGGCGGGGGCCGTGTCTGGCGGCACGTTCTGCGGCCAGTAGTCTTCTTCTCGACCCGGGACGCTGTACTCGTACGGGCCGCGGTAGCAGTTGGGGAGACCTTCCGGCCAGTTGCCGTGGGGAGGCGGCGACTGCGTCGTCCATTCGAGGGTGTTGCTCTTCCAAGGGTTCTTCCCGGCGGGCTTCCCCTTGATGAGGCTCACCACGAAGTTGATCAGGAAGACCGCCTGGAAGGCCAGCATGACCAAGAGCGCCGTCGTCGCAAAGATACGCAGGTCCTGCAGCCCTGCGAGGTCCGGGTAATTCTGGAAGTTGTAGATACGCCGGTTCTGCCCCGCGGCACCGAGAATGAACAGCGGGATGAAGATGCAGTTGAACGGAATGACCGTGCCCCAGAAGTGAATCTTCCCTAGCGTTTCGTTCATCATCTTCCCGAACATCTTCGGGAACCAATACGTGAGCCCGCAGAAGAAGCCGATGATGGCGATGGGGAAGAACGTATAGTGGAAGTGCGCGAGGACGAAGTAGGTGTCGTGGAAGTAAATGTCGGCACCGCTCGCCCCGAGGAAGATGCCCGTCACGCCGCCGATCAAGAACTCGGCGATGAAGGCGAGTGCCCAGAGCATCGGCGTGGTGAGCTGGATTGACCCGCCGTACAACGTGGCGATGTACAGGAACAGCATCTCGGCGATGGGTATCGAGATGATGAGCGTGGTCACGGTGAACACGTTGGCCATGCGCGGGTCGATGCCGGCAACGAACTGATGGTGCGCCCACACGAAGAAGCTGATGATGCCCGTGGCGAACACGGTGAAGAGGATCAGCTTGTAGTTGAAGAGCTTCTTGCGGGCGAAGGTGCACATCACGTCAGCCACGATGCCCATGGCGGGCAACAGCACGACGTACACCTCGGGGTGCCCGAAGAACCAGAAGAGGTGCTGCCAGAGGATTGGGTCACCGCCGCGATTCGGGTCGAAGAACCCGGTTCCGATGCTCTGGTCCATGAACAGCATGACAGCGCCGGCGATGAGCGGGCCGACCGAGGCCATGAAGAGCACGCTGGCAATGACGATCATCCAGAGCACCATCGGGATGTCGTACATCTTCATCCCGGGTGCGCGAGAGTTCATGAGCGTCGTGATGAAGTTGATGCCGCCTAAGAGGAACGCGACGAACTCGAGCGCCACGGCCACAATCCAAAGCTGTGCTCCGAGCGGCGTCAGGTTGTACTCCGCGTTTGCCGAGAGCGGCGGGTACGCGGTCCACGCGCCACCAAAACCGCCGCCCGGCACGAACAGCGACACCAAGAGAATGACCGCGCTGACCAGAAAGATCTGGTAAGAAAGCCGATTGATCCGCGGAAAGACCATGTCGTCCGCGCCGATCATCAGCGGGATGAGGTAGTTGCCGAAGGCCGCAATCAGCATCGGCATGGCGACCCAGAAAATCATGATGGTGCCGTGGTTTGTGACCATGGCGTTGTACTCGCCTTGGGACACCGCCCCGTATCCTGGGACACTCTCTCCTGGGTAGGCGAGCTGCATGCGGAACACGTAGGACATGTACCCGCCGATCAGCGCCATCACGATGCCGGTGAACATGTACTGCATCGCGATGACCTTGTGGTCGACCGAGAAAATGTACTTGCTCCAGAAGCTCTGCTCGTGATGGTGCTCGTCGTGCCCGTGGCTCACCACATGGGCGTCCTGGCTCTCGATTGTCGCTGTGCCTGCTTCAGCCATCGTTCAACCCTTTAGCGCTCCACCACTGACGCAAGCTTGCTGCCGCCGTTCGACATCCAAGCGGCATGTTCCTCTGGTGTTTCGATGACGACCCTTGCCCCCATGATCCCGTGTCCGATGCCACACATCTCGGCGCACTGAATGTCGAAGCTACCGGTCTTCGTCGGCTGGAACCAACCCTTCATGATGCGGCCAGGAATCGCATCCTGCTTGAGGCGCCAAACGGGTACGGAGAAGTCGTGAATGACATCTTTCGACACGAGCTCGTACTGATAGGTAAGCCCATCCTGCACGTGAAGCTCGTTGAAGCTGTCGATGTCGTCGTCGGTGTCGAGCACCCCATCCGGGCCGGGATGTACGAAGTTCCACGCCCACTGCTGTGCGACGATTCGTACGGTGGCGTCGGGCTCAGGAAGACGCTGTTTGACGTTGTACCAGACCATCACCGCCATGAAGACGATGACCAGGTCACACGCGATGATGGCGGCGTGAGGCCACGAGATCCATCGCTTGAGGTTCTTCTCTTCGCCCGTGACGTACTGGGCGCGAACGCCTTCCTTTCGTCGGTATCGGAAAATGAGGAAGAAGAACATGATGTACGCCAGGAGGCCCCAGAAGCCGACGAACACGGCGACCAGCGCAATGAGCGAGTCGATGTCACCGGCGAACGAAGAGCCGACGGGAACGAGCGAGCCGATCAGGTAGTCACCGAGCGGCTCGAAGATGCCTTTGATGAAGTCGTAGATTCCTTGGAGCATTCAGAGGTCCTTACGCGCGCAGAATGAACATGAATATCACAGCCACGAAGACCACTGCCCCGCCCATGGTCCAGGTGAACCAAAAGCGAGCCTCTTCGTCTGGTTTGCGATTGTTGCCAGCCATCTAGTTTACTTTCGTCTCTTCCTCGTTTTGGTCCCGAAGAGTGCCAATGTACGCGATCACGTCCTTCATGGCCTGTTCGTTGGGCAGAGTCATGGAGAACGGTCGCATCTTAGCACCGGTCACGTCCCCAGGATGGGTGCCGCGGCGTCCGGCCTTGAAATTCTGCAGCTGCGTGAGCAGGTACCAGTCACTCGCGTTGTTCAGCGGGGGCCCGTACTCGTCGATGTTGCCGCCGGCATTTGCGCCGTGACATTGCACGCAGGTCGCGAAGTAGATCTTTCCGGTTGCCGGGTTGCCGCCCTCGAGTGTCGGTTCCGGCGTCCCGGCAGGCATGCTGGCTACGTACTGGGAAATGAGGTCCACCTTTTCGTCTGTGTCCATGGCGCGTGCCATGGGCCACATGCGTTTTCCGCCGGCATCTTCAGGGTGCCAGCCTCGGTGACCCCGCTTGAACTTACGGAGCTGCGCTTTCACGTACCAGCGCTCGAGACCGGCGATGGCGGGCGCACCGATTGCTTCATTGCCCTGCCCCGCGACGCCATGACACTGCGCGCAGCCATCGTACAGTTCGGCCTGGTAGGCGAGGGACTCCTTGTCCTTGCGCGCCTCGCACGCAAGCAGCCCAAATGAAAGCACGCTGACCAGGACAACGCTTCCGAGTTTCATCACGATCCGCTCCCAAGCGACTTCACGTAGGCAACGAGCGCCTGAACTTCTTCGTCGGGCATGTCGTAGGGCGGCATCACCTTCCCGTAGCCCTCGACGATCTGGTCCCAAGAGTTGACGATGGAATTGGCGATGTACGCATCATCTGCGATGACGGTCTCCCCAGTCGTCAACGGGCGCTCCTTCCCATAAAGCCCCGCCCAGTTCGGGCACGGCTGCTGTCGCTCGCCGTCGATGGCGTGACACGCAACGCATCCCTTCGCGCCGTACAGTTTTTCGCCCCAGCAGGCGTGCGGGTCGGGCGCGCCCGCGCACTCGGGCGGCATAAAGACCGCGACGGCAGCGCCGTCGGTCGAACCTGCGAAAGCCCAACCGTTGATCGCCGACAGGTCCGCGGACGGGGCCGCGGCGATTGCTTCGAGCTCACCGCGGGGCGTGTTCGCGAGCTTGGCCATCGCCTCGTCGATCGGCATCGCTCCCCGCTCGAGCGTCTCTTCCTGCGCCTGCGTCACGAGCGCGTACTCGTCCGCGGCCGCGGCCGCCTCGCGCTCCGCCTTATCCGACCCACCGCAGCCGATCGCACATGCGACAAGCGCGGTAAACGGGGTCAAGAACTTCTTCTGGGTCATCATCCTAGGTGCTCAGTGGGTCTGGTGGTGGTGACGGCTGCGCGGGAGCCGCGGATCGCCGATCGGGACCAGCGGCACCCGACCAAGACGAAAGAAAACGTAGGCGAAAAAGATGCCACCTACGAACATGAGCGCGCCCACGTCCGCGGGTTGAACACTGAACCGCCCGGCCTGCGGCAGGATGTACCAGTAGAGGTCGACCGCGTGCATGAACAGCACCCAGAAGCACATCGCCTGCAGCCAGCGAAGGTTCTTCTTCTGAACTCGCGAGATGAGGAGCAGGAACGGGGCGACGAAGTTTCCGAAGATCAGCAGGTAAGAGATCGACATCCAGCCGCCCTCCCAACGCTTGTGGAACCAGGTCGCTTCCTCGGGGATTCCTGCGTACCAGATCAGCATCCATTGGCTAAAGGAGACGTAGGTCCAGAAGCAGACGAAACCAAAAAGCAGTTTCGCGAGGTCGTGGAAATGCACAGGGTTGAGGGTCTCGCCCACGAGGCCGCGCTTATAGAAACTCAAACCGATTAGAATCGTGAGCGCCAAGATCGAGACGGTCGATCCGGCGAATATCACAACCCCAAAGATCGTGGAAAACCAGGCTGCCTCGAGCGACATGAGCCAGTCGAACGCAGCAAAGGTGAGCGCGCTCCCAAACAGGATCAGTGCCGGCGCCGCGAGGCTTTGCATCCTGAGCGTGTGCTTCAGGTCGTGGTCCTCGTCCTGACGTCGCGACCATCGAAAGTAGGCGAGCGCGATCAGCGCCCAGATGACAAAGTAGGCCACAGCGCGCGTGGTCCATCCGCGGGTGTTCAGGTAGCCCGTCTTCTGCGCAACGATTTCATGATGAAGGGCGGACTCCTGGGGCGTGTGCGCATGCGCTTCGCCATCGCCGTGCGTATCGGCTTCGCCGTGGCCTCCGGAGTCGTGGCCGTGACCGTCGTCCTGGGCATGGGCGACAGACGTTCCGAGCAAGAGTCCATGTTCTTCGCCATCGTCGGCGTGATCGTCGCCGTGGTCTGCGCCATGACCGCCCGCGTCCTGCCATTCTTTGTAGATGGGCACCTCGTGCGCTGCCACGCCGAAGATGAACGGGACCGCGAGCAGGAACACGATGGGTACGCTCGACATGATCACTTCGGGGATGCGCCGAGACGACACGCCCCAATGTGACGCGGTCAAGAACTGGATCAGCACGAGGAACATGGCTCCGAGCATCAACGTCACCACGAAGAACAGCCCGAAGAGGTAGGCATAGCTTAGGCGTTCTGGCGCCGCCGTGAATACGGCGAGCAGTCCGCCGACCACCGCAAGCACGAGGGGCACGACCCAGGCGCGCGACCAGAAGCTATCGCCATCGGCGCGGTACGTCACGTTGTTGTCTTCGGCTTCGCTCACTGCGCCTGCTCCGTGTCGGTCACCGCGGCCTGCGGCGCCTGGCTGAGTTGAAGTGCCCGGACGTACGTCACGATTGCCCAGCGGTCCTGGACCGGGATGTTGCTCGCGTAGCTCGGCATGTTGCGGATCCCGTTGGTGATCGTCGCGAAGATCTGACCGTCCGGGACGTGTCGAAGGCGGTCGTCGTGGAACGTCGGGGCCACCAAGCCCGTCGCGCCCAGCTGGTCGGCACGCCGTGAGACCATCCCCTTCCCGTTTCCGGCATAGGAATGGCATGGCGTGCAGTAGACGTTGTACCGATTGCGGCCTCGGGTGAGCATCTGCTCGTAGCCACCGGCCGCCGTCACGACTGAGCGAGGAACCTCGAGCACGTATTCGTCGTCGGCCGTGCGTCCCGTCGCAATGGACAACGACGCCGGCATCTCACGGGATACGGTGCCGGCGATCTCGGGGCGCATCGAGCGCTTATCCTCGAAGAACGGCTTCTCTTCCTGCGTGTCGTAGCGCGGCTGATTGTACATGTTGCGGATACCGACGATGGGCGGCTTGTCCGTTTCCCATCCGACGCAGCCCACGCTGAGCAGCGTCCCAAGGGCGACCAGGCTGAGGAGGAACTTGCTCATGCGCCCTCCTGGACCAGCTCGACATAGGTCGCCTCGGTGGAGTCGAGCAGCGCCTTGGTCCGCTCGAGGTCGAACATCTTGTCACCGGCCTCAATCGAGATGAAGAACTTGTCGTCCGTCGCAGCCTCAAACCGGTCAGACTCGAAAATCGGGTGGTTGTGGCGGGGGAGTTTGATGATGCCGAGCAACCCGAAGAGCGTGGCGAAACCGGTGAACAGGATGCCGAGCTCAAACATGATGGGCACCATCGAAGGAAACGCTCCTGGCGGCTTGCCGCCGACCACGATCGGGTAGCCCCAGCCGATGTCGAGGAAGTTGATCTGCCAGTTGTTCATGTACTGGATCATCAAGACGGCGGTTCCGACCCCGAGCATCCCGAAAACGAACGAGATGATGCCGATCTTGGTGGGCTTGAGGCCCATCGCTTCGTCGAGCCCGTGAAGCGGGTACGGGGTGTGGCAGTCCCACCGCTCGTAGCCGGCATCACGCACCTTCATCGCGGCAAGGGCCACGGCGTTGGGCGTGTCGTATTCGGCCAGGAAAAGGGCCGGTCGCGTGGTCGTCGCTTGTGCTTCGTCAGACATGTTGCGCCTCACTCCGCCGGTACCGGCGCTGCCGCTGCGCCCGGCTCCACTACGGCTTCTTCAATGTGAACGTCCGGATGTGCTCCGGGCAGCGTGCCCTTCACCTCGGCGATGGCGATCATCGGAATCCATCGGACGAAGAGAAGGAACAGCGTGAAGAACAGACCGAAGGTGCCGAGATAGGTCAGGACATCGATCCCCGTCGGGTGAAACATACCCCACGAGGACGGCAGGAAGTCCTGGTAGGTCGAGGTCACGATGATGACGAAACGCTCGAACCACATCCCGATGTTGATGAGAATGCTCGCGATGAACATGATGGGAACGCTCGTCCGCGCTCGCTTGAACCAGAAGATCTGGGGGACGACGACGTTGCAGAACACCATCGCGTAGTACGCCCACCAGAGCGGGCCCCAGTTCCCATTGCTGTCGAGAATGCCCCAGCCGAGCCGGTTGTGAAGAAACACCCACTGCTCGTACGGGTTGCTGGAGTACCACGCGATGAAGAACTCCATCGCGTACGCGTAGCCCACCAGCAGCGCCGTGCCGAGCATGAACTTGTTCATCAGGTCGAGGTGTCGAATCGTGACGACCGTCTGCATCTGGAAGACGCTTCGGCAGATCAGCATCAGCGTCGTCACGAGCGCAAACCCGCTGAAGACGGCGCCCGCAACGAAATAAGGCGGGAAAATCGTGGTGTGCCATCCGGGCACGACCGACGTTGCGAAGTCGAACGAAACGACCGAGTGCACCGAAAGCACCAGCGGCGTCGAGATACCGGCGAAGATCAGGTACGCCCGCTCGTAGTGCTGCCAGTGGCGGTGAGCGCCGCGCCAGCCGAGCGCGAAAAAGCCGTACACCCGCTTCCGGACTACGTTCTTCGACCGGTCGCGGAGAGTCGCGAAATCGGGAATCAGCCCAATGAACCAGAAGATGACGCTGATGAGCAGATAGGTGTTGACTGCGAAGACGTCCCACATCAGCGGGCTCTTGAAGTTCGGCCACATGTCCATCTGGTTCGGCAGCGGGAACAGGTAGTAGTCGAACCACGGTCGGCCGGTGTGGATGGCCGGGAACATGGCGGCACAAAGGACGGCGAACACCGTCATGGCCTCGGCGAAGCGGTTGATGCTCGTGCGCCACTTCTGCCGGAACAAAAAGAGAATCGCCGAGATCAGCGTGCCGGCGTGGCCGATGCCAATCCACCAAACGAAGTTGGTGATGTCCCACGCCCAGTACACCGGCGCGTTGTTGCCCCATACGCCCACGCCCTGGAACACCAGGTAGCCGAGGGCGCCACCGAGCACACCGAGTACGCTCAGAGAAATGAGGAAGAGGAACCACCAGCCGCGCGGGGCTTTCGTCTCCGTCACGCGCGCGATGGTCTCGGTTACATCGTTGGCGGTCGTTCCCTCTGGAAGGAGGTACCTCTCGCCGAGTTCCTTTATCGGTGCTTCGTAGCTGCTCATGGCGGTCAGCTACCCTTTCCTTCGAGCGCGGGGTTCGGGTTGCGAATCCGAGCCAGGTAAGTGGTTCGAGGCCGGGTTCCGAGCTCGGCCAACAGCTGGTACTGGCGGTTCACCGCCTTCATCTTATTGACCTTCGAGTTCGGGTCGTTGAGGTTCCCAAACGTAATCGACTGGCTCGGGCACGCCTGACTGCAGGCGGTCTTGATTTCCCCGTCGCGCACTTTGCGGTACTCGCGCTCGGCGGCGATCTTCGCCTCCTGAATGCGTTGGACGCACCAGGTGCACTTCTCCATGACGCCTCGCATTCGCACCGTCACGTTCGGATTGAACTGCAGTTTCCTCGACTCGGGGAAGTCGCCGTAGAACGCGTACTTGTCGTCGAGGTGGCCCTGCCAGTCGAGGTAGTTGAAACGCCGAACCTTATACGGACAGTTGTTCGCGCAGTAGCGAGTCCCGACGCAGCGGTTGTAAACCATGTCGTTGAGGCCCTCGGAGCTGTGAACCGTCGCGTTGACGGGGCACACGTTCTCGCACGGCGCTTCTTCGCACTGCTGGCATCCGACCGGCTGCACGGCCACCTGGGGACTTTCCTGATCGTCGCCTACGAAGTACCGGTCGAGGCGAAGCCAGTGCATCTCTCGGCCGCGTTCGACTTCGATCTTGCCTACCGATGGAATGTTGTTCTCCGCCTGGCAGGCCGCTACGCATGCATTGCAGCCGGAACACGAGGCCAGATCGATGGTCATGCCCCACTGGTAGCCCTCGCTGTAGTCCTGCTGCTTCCACAGGGGCGGCGTATTCACGGGCTCGACCGATCGATATGAAGCGAACTCGGGTTCCTTTTTGTACTCGGCGAGCGTGGCGTCGATCGCGAGCGGGCGCCCTTCCATGCTGTCGTGGGTCTGCGTCTGCACGACGTTGTACGTCTCGGGAAGCGCCTGCGCGGTGACGCCGGAGACGAAGTCCATCTCGTCGGTCGTCCGAAGCGGGTAAACGTCGAAGCCCTTGCCGTTGCCGTAGCGGCCGGCGGCTGTTCGGCCCCACCCGAGCGTGAGCGTGATGCAGTTGTCGGCGTGACCTGGCAGCGGCCAGACGGGCACGTCGACACTACGCTCACCCTTCGTCAACCGGAGCATCTGACCGTTTGTGAGACCCAGCGCGTCGCGCGTCGCGGGGGACATGATCGCGGCGTTGTCCCAAACGATCTTGGTCATGGGCGTAGGCAGCTCCAGCCCCCAAAGGTTGTTCGCGTGGCGACCATCGAAGAGCGCGTTGTCGGGCTCGAATGTGACCTCCAAGTTCGCGGTACTCGCCGGGGTGCGCGGCTCAGTCTCTTCGAAGGCGGTGAGTAGTGCAGCAACCGACACCGTCGGCATGGTGCCCTTCGGGAACGCGATGATTCCGGAGTGAAGGCCGCGACGCCAAATGCTCGCCTCGTTGACCTCCTTCGCGTTCGCCCCGCCGTCGAGGAGTCGTTGCGCGTTGAGCTTCACATCGTCGCTGTGCTGGGCGGCAACGATTTCGTAGCCCGTCGTCGTTTCCTCCCCCGCGAGCGTCGCCATGAACTCGATGGCGCTCCGTCCGCCGTAGAGCGGCGCAATGAGGGGCTGCTGCACGGCAATCGATCCGTCCATGGCCTGCTGGTCGCCCCACGTCTCGAGTTCGTGCGCGAGCGGCGCGTGCCAGTTCGACGCAAGCGTCGTCTCGTTTCGATGGTCCGAGAGGTGCACCGAGGTCAGCCCCTCTCGTGCAAGCAGACCCGCGAAATCGACGTTGGCCGGAGCGTCGTACACGGGGTTGCCGCCAATGATGACGAGCGTCGTGACCGCGCCCGACTCGCTGGCAAGCGCCTCGATGCTCTCGCGCGCCGTCGGTTCGTCGGCATCCACTTCCGGCCCGAAGAACGTGGTGTTCCCAAAGTTGCCGAGGGCGCCGTTGATCGCATGAACGAGCGCATGAACGCGGGGAGGCTGCCCTGAACCTGCCACGACGACGCATCGGCCCGCATTGGCGTTGAGGTCGTCCATCACCGCGTCGAGCCACTTGAGATTCAGCCCCTTGGTCGCATCGGCGGTGAGCTCCGTCTTGAACTTCGCAGCCAGCGGAGCCAAGCCAGCGACACCGCGGGCGGACAATCCTGCCGCAAGCGCCTTGGCGTACTGTTCGATGTCGGCCTGCGACGAACGGAGCCGATGGTCAGCCATGCTTCCGGTTTGGCTGAAGTTCGATTCAACCACGTAGAGCCGACTCATGGCCTGATCCGGCGACGTGATTGCGCGCGTCGTCGAGAAGCCGCGCGCCGCCGCAACGGAGCCTGGCTCACTCGCCAGGAAGTCCGACCCGAGCGAGAGGGTGACCTTCGCGCGAGAGTAGTCGTACACCGCGGGGGTTGCGGTGCCGCCGAATGCGAGGCGTGCCCCTTCCCGCGCGTTGTCGTCGTTGACCGGGCTGTAGGTCGTGAACTTGGCCTTCGGGAACTTGGCGACCACCTTGCCCTTGAGTGCGCGGAACGAGGGGCTGTTGGTGATCGGCGCCACGATGCGAAGCCCCGCACCCTGGTCCGCCGCGTGCTTGTCGGCCAACCCGGAGAAGAACGTGTCGAAGTCTTCTGAGCTCGCGTCCACGAGAGCGTTGCCTTCGCGCTTCGCCGGCGACTTCGACCGGTCGGGGTCGTATAGGTCCCAGACGTAGAGCTGACCCCGAACATCGGTGGCCCCGAGGCTCGAGGGAAACATCGCGTTCCCTTCGATCTTCGTGGGTCGTCCATCGTGGCTCGTGACGACGACGCCCAGCGCGTCCCGTCCACGAGCGGTCACGGATGCGAAGTGTGACGGGATTCCGGGAATGAGATTCTCGGGCGCCTTACTATAGGGGTAGATGATGCTCTCGGGCCGGCGCAGGCAGCCCTGAAGCCCTGCAGCGAGCGCCGCGATCGAGGATCCCTTCATGATCGCTCGTCGGCTGACGAGCATCGAGGACGGCACGAGGTCCTTGATGAAGCCCCCTGGCTGCTCTTCTTCCGCACGCCGGTTGCGCTCTTCTTGGGAGAGGTCTTTTTCCTCGAGGCTCCGCCAGATCGACGGCCCCTTCCCTGCATTCGTCTTGTATGGCTTTCGGCGAGTCATCGGTGGCACCCCGAACAGTTCATGGGCGGCTGTAGCTTCGCAGCCACTTCCGCACGCTGGGCGAGCCACGCTTCATCGGGCTGCCAGGACATGTTGGTGATTTCGTCGGTCGGCCGGACGTGCGGCTCCGGGTTGCGGTGGCAGTTCAAGCACCACTGCATCGCAAGCGGCTCGACGATCCCGACGACCTCCATCTGATCGATGCGGCCGTGACAGGACACGCACCCGATCCCGCCAGCGAGATGCACACTGTGGTTGAAGTACGCGTGGTCTGGGATCTGGTTCACCCGAACCCAAGGGATGGAATCGTCGGTGTCCCAGCTCTCTCGCACCAATGAGAGTTCCTCCGACTCGGTGTGCACGACCGCGTGGCAGCCCATGCACGTCTGCGTCGGGGGCACCATGGCCTCGTGCGATCGCTCGACCTGCGAGTGGCAGTAGCGGCAGTCCATCCCGAGTTCTCCAGCGTGCAGTCGGTGACTGTAGTGAACGGGCTGCTCGGGCGTGTACCCCACCTGAAGGTTCGCGGGCGTGAACCACACCCAGAATAGAACGAATACCCCCGTTCCGAGACCGCCGGCCACGAGCGCCAGGGCGAGGGGCAAGTAGTTCAACTCGCGCGGGAAAATCTGCATGCTGCGTTTGCTCTCAGAGTCCTCTCAACGACCGCGCCGCCATTTAGGCGAAGCCCGAGGTTTGGACAAGTCGCGTCGTCAATTTTGACGAGCGGCAGCCTAACTGCGGCTGGCGCGACGACGTCGCGCACGACATTTCCTCTCCCTGGGGGCCGGTAGGGTCGTGCACGGCGGGGGTCAACCCAACACGAACCTTACGCGGAGCCCTATATCGCTGCCGGATGGCTCCCGGTCAAGTCTCCTCACGTCTCCCGATTCCGAGCGCAAGACGGTCCGGCGTCGGAACGCAGAGTGAGTCGTCGCGTGCGGCCATCTCCTAATGCAAACGACGCACGGAACGGGCCGCATCGGTTTCGCTGGGAAGCCGCCCGAACGGGTCGGCGTTCGTCGAACTAATCCGCGTCCGCAGGAGCTGGAGCCGGTGTCCCTCCGCGAGGCCGATCTGAATCTCGGGCATCTCTTCGAGCGCCGGCGCGTCCAAGGCCTGCGCAGGTCCTGCGTCGTCCCGATGAAGCGTCCTCGACAACCCATCGAGGATTTGTGGGATGGCGTACCGATCGCTCATCCCGGATGCTGCCTCCGGCGTCGAAAAACCTATCAATTCGGGGCGAATATTTCCTCTGGTATCGATATTTTCCGTTGATAACGTTAGAATCCAGGGAGTGCAGAGACCGTCGTCACCGCCTCCCGCACCGCCACCGAATACGCCACTTGGCGCGTACACGCTGGTGGACCGCATCGCCGTCGGCGGGATGGCTGAGGTGTTTCGCGCACTCGAGCCTCGGTCGGTCGGAGAACCTCGGGTCGTGGTCCTCAAGCGAATGCTTCCCCACATCGCGGAAGAGTCCGACGCGCAGGAGATGTTTGCCGAGGAGGCGAGGCTCGCGAGTCAGGTGACCCACCCGAACGTAGTCCACGTTCTTGGACACGGAGAGATCGAAGGCCAGCCGTACCTCACGCTCGAGTACGTTCCGGGCTGCGATCTCTGGCGGCTCAACCGAAGACTGACGCACGAGGGCAAGCGACTCGAGCACGATCTCGTGGTGTACCTGGTACGACAGATCCTCGAGGGGCTCGACGCAGTGCACTCCGCCACCGATCGCGACGGAAGCGCACTCGGCATCGTGCACCGGGACATCAGTCCGTCGAACGTGCTCATGTCCATCCACGGAGACGTCAAAATCGCAGACTTCGGAATCGCGCGCGCAGACGCGGAGCCGTTCAAGCCCGACACCGCGACACGCGCGAACGGCAAGCTCGGCTACCTCGCGCCGGAGCAGGTCTCGGGAGGCGACGTCGATCATCGCGCGGATCTCTTCTCGGCGGGCGTGATTGCCGCCGAACTGTTCATGCGTCGTCCGCTGTTCGCCGGAGGAAGCGAGCTAGCGGTCCTGCTGGCGATCCGCGACGCGGAGGTTCACCCGTTCGTCGAGTTCCTGCCGCAGCTGCCAGAGGGTTTGGGCGCGGTGATCCTGAGCGCGCTCTCCGCTCACGTCGACGAGCGGCCGCCGACCGCGCGGGCTTTCTGGGCGGCCCTCGAGCCGTGGCAGAGCCGCCCCGAGGAAGTGCTGCGCGCGGAGCTCGCTACGATCGTGGGGGAGATCGCGACCGAGCCGCGGACTCGCAAGGCATCGGCCGACACGGTTCCGAAAGCGACGATGCCGCCCACGCCAATTCTTCTGGCCGACGCGCATCCAAGCACCACCAACGTCACGCCACTCGAATACCGCATTCGCAAACCGAACGGAGCGACCGTGGGCCCCTTGCCGTACGCAAAGGTCGTCGAGGCCGTAGCTACGGGACAGGTCACCGGCGATGACAACGTGAGCGTTGCGGGCGGCGACTTCCAGCCGCTCTCTTCGCATCAAGACCTATACCGTCACGTTCCCGCGTCGCGAATGACGCCGACGACGACGAAGATCACGTCGGCCGCCGCGGCCGACCGCAGCATGGACTTCGAAAACGGGGGCTTCGTCGCGGCGCTCGTCCGCACGCTCGTCACACGTCGCACGGGGCTTTGGCTCTGTGAGCAGGGCGGTGTCCGTAAGGAAGTCTACACGAAGCTAGGCGTGCCGGCGTTCGTGACCAGCAACCTGGCGGGCGAGCTTCTCGGCGAGTACCTGGTGAAGAAGCGCGTCATCAACCGAAGCGAACTCGACATGGCGCTGGCTGTGATGCCCCGCTTCGAGGGCAAGCTCGGAGACACGCTGGTCGCGCTCGGCCTCGTCGAGCCGCTCGAGCTCTTTCAACACATCGCTGAACAGGTCCGGGAGAAGCTGCTCGACCTCTTCACCTGGGAATCCGGAACGGCCACCTTCTACGAGGGTGTCGATCCCCCGAGCAGCGGCTTCCCGCTCAAGCTCGACGCGTGGGAGATCCTCGATCGGGGACTGCAGCGAAGGATTGCGGCCGGCTTCGAGCACGAGCTGCTCCACGAGCGAGGCCGAAGTCGTATCGTGCAGGCGGACCGAATCGACACGGCCGTCGCCACGGCGAAGCTTCCAGCCGATGTTCAATCGGCGCTCCAACTCTGCAAGGCACCGCAGGACGTCGACACGTTGGTCGCGTTCGTCGCGCAGCAGCGTCAGCCCGCCGATCCGGAGCGTGGCTACCGCGTGATTGCGCTTCTGCTGGCGCTCGGCGCGGTACACTGGACGTAGCGCTCGCGCTCCTTGACCCCTCTCGACGCGGCTGCTAGCTCTCCGCCGGCGTTTTTCCGCCGAATTCCATAGGAGTCTCCATGTCCAACCTACGTGTCCTCGTCTCTGACAAGCTCGCCGAGGCGGGTCTCGACGTTTTGCGCGAAGCGTCCGGCGTCGAGCTCGAGTTCCGACCGGGCATGAGCGAAGACGAGCTCTGCGACGTCATCGGCGAGTACGACGGGCTCATCATCCGATCCGGCACGAAAGTCACGCCGAAGGTGATCGACGCGGCGGAGAAGCTCCGCGTGATCGGCCGCGCGGGCATCGGAGTCGACAACGTGGATATCCCAGCCGCGAGCCGACGCGGAATCGTGGTCATGAACACGCCGACCGGGAACTCCGTGACCACCGCTGAACACGCACTCGCGCTCCTCGCATCTCTCGCGCGAAGGGTTCCGCAGGCGGTGGCCTCGATGCGAAGCGGAAAGTGGGAGAAAAGCAAGTTCCAGGGTCGAGAGATCGCCTTCAAAACGCTCGGCATCATCGGGCTCGGAAACATCGGCCGCATCGTGGCCGACCGCGCGCAGGGGCTGAAGCTGAAGGTCGTGGGCGTCGACCCGGTCATGAGCAGCGACCGCTGTGCCGAGCTCGGGATCGAACTGGTGGAGCTCGACGAGCTTCTGTCGAGGGCCGATTTCATCACCATCCACGCACCTCTCACGCCCGACACCAAGAATCTCATCAGCGACGCTGCGTTCGAGAAGATGAAGAAAGGCGCCCTCCTGGTGAACGCAGCGCGCGGCGGAATTGTCGACGAGGAGGCCCTCGCGCGCGCGGCTGAAGCCGGCAAGATTGGCGGTGCGGCACTCGACGTGTTCGCCCAGGAGCCGATCGACAAAGACAGCCCCCTGCTTGGGCTGGACAACGTACTCTGCACGCCGCATCTCGGGGCATCCACCTCCGAGGCGCAGCAGCGCGTCGCCGTGGAGATCGCGGAGCAGGCCGTGGCGTACCTGCGCGACGGCATCGTGAAGAACGCGGTAAACGTCCCTGCACTGCCCGCCGAAATCGCGGCGCGGCTGGAGCCCTACGTCGGCGTCGCCAAGGCGCTCGGCAGCCTCATTGGGCAGCTCGACCCGATCGACGTCCGTGAGCTTCGGGTGACCTGCACCGGCGAGGCCGGCGAACTCGGCGTGACGCCCATCGCCCGAGCCGCGCTGGCCGGCTTCCTTCAGCACCATCTCGAGGAGCCGGTGAATCCGATCAGCGCACCTTACGAAGCCCAGGAGCGCGGCATCAAGCTGGCCGAGGTGAAGGAACCAAGCGACCGCTACGCCACGACCATTCGCGTCACCGTGACCGGTGAGCGGGGGATTCACACGGCGACGGGCACACCCGGTCGCCAGGGCGAGCCGCGTCTCGTCGGCCTCGAGGGCTACCAGATCGACGCCGTTCTCGAAGGAGACGTGGTCGCAATGCGAAACCTGAACCGGCCGGGTGTCATCGGCGCGGTCGGCACGCTCCTCGGTGCACGCGGAATCAACGTGTCGCGGATGCAGGTTGGACTCGACGAAAAGAGCGGTCAGGCGCTCGCGCTGTGGAACGTCGACTCGCCGGTTCCCACCGACTTGCTCGATGAGCTTCGCGCCATGGACCACGTGAGCAGTGTGCAAGCCCTGAGGCTCTGAGATGTCCCCACCATCGCGACGTCGACGTGCCGGGAGCGAGGCGGGGCCCGGAGGCCCGAGTTCCGGCCTGCCGATGACGCCTCCTGGTGGAATGCGCGACCTGCTGCCGCCCGTGTCGATGACTCGGACCCTCCTGTGGCAGCGGCTGATGGAGACGTTCGACCTCTACGGCTACCAGCGAGTCACCACGCCGCCGTTCGAGTACGCCGACGTCATCGAACGCGGGCTCGAGAGCCTCGACCGTAAGAACCTGCTCCGATTCGTCGAACCGGACTCTGGCGAAGTCGCACTGCTCCGCCCCGACATCACGCCACAAATCGCACGAATCATCGCGACTCGACTCCAGGATCGACCCGCTCCTTGGCGCTTGTCGTATGAAGGAACGGTGGTTCGGCGGCGCCGAGGGCGTGCACGTCGACAGCACCAGGTGCTTCAGTGCGGCCTGGAACTCGTCGGTCTGAAGGGCCCGGAGGCCGACGCAGAGGTGATCGAAGTCGCGATGCGCGCCTGCGAGGGGGTAGGCCTTCAAGACTTCTTGGTCGAACTCGCTCAGGTGAAGATCGGCGCGGAGGTCCTCGACCACGTGCCGCAGGGTGCACGGGCGGCAGTCATCGACACGCTCGCCGCAAAAGACGCCAAGAACCTCGAGTCGCTTCTCAAATCCGCGGGGGTTGTTGCAGCAGAGCGCCGGCGCCTACGAATGCTCTGCGACCTCTACGGAGACCGAACAGTGATCTCGGACGCGCGGCGACGCCTTCGGAACGCAGAGGCCAAGCGCGCTCTCGACGAGCTCGAGCGCGTAGTGAACCGCCTCGAGGACGTTGGACTGGGCGAACGGATCGCAATCGACCTCAGCGACCTACGGCGGCACGCCTACTACACCGGAGTCAGTATGACGCTCCTGGCGGAAGGCCCCGGGGAACCTCTCGGGCTCGGCGGACGCTACGACCATTTGCTAGGGCGCTACGATGCGCCGGCGCCGGCCACCGGGTTCGCGTTCGAGGTCGACAACGTGCTCTGGGCCCTGACCGAGGCTGGCGTTTCGCTGCAGGACGACCTTCCGCTCCGCGTTCTGGTGGCCGGGGGCACGCCGTCGAAACGGCGGACCGCGGCCGAACTCTGGCGCGCGCGCGGCGCGCGAGTGGCCGCGCTTCCAGCGAAGCGCGCCGACGAAGCGAAGCGATACGCCAGGGCATGGGACTACGACGTTCTCGTCTGGCAAGAAGGGCGTGGTGCCAAGCTCACGCGGCTCCGAGACGGGCGGTCGCGGACTCTCAACGGCGAACCCGACACCGACACGGTATCGTGGGCGCACAACGGGAACGAATCATGACGGCAGCAGTAGTGGTGGGCGCCCAGTGGGGCGACGAAGGCAAAGGCAAGGTGGTCGATCTTTACTCGCCGTACGCGGACCTTGTGGTTCGGTACGCGGGAGGCGCCAACGCGGGACACACGCTGGTCGTCGGCGGCCACAAACTCATCCTGCATCTGATCCCTTCAGGAATCCTCCATGAGCAAACCAAGTGCGTCGTCGGCCAGGGGACGGTGATCGACCCCTCGGTGCTCCTTCACGAGATTCGTGCTCTCGGTGAACAGGGTATCTCCACACTCGCGAGGCTGCTGATCAGTCAGCGTGCACACGTCGTGCTGCCGCACCACAAGGTCGTCGACGAACTGCGGGAGGCCAAGTCCGGCGGCGCAATCGGCACAACCAAGCGGGGAATCGGTCCCTGCTACGAAGACAAGGTGGCTCGTCGCGGAGTCCGCATGGGCGACCTGCTGGATCGGGACCGTCTGCTCGGAAAGCTCGAAGCCAACCTCGCGGCCTGGCGCCCCGTCATCGACGACCTCGGCGGGACAGTCCCGATGGGGGAAGACATCGCCACCGAGTATGCGGAGCTCGGCGAGATGCTTCGCGGCTACGTCGGCGACGCATCCGCGGTGGTCCGAGAAGCGCTCGCACAGGACCACAAGATTCTTCTCGAAGGTGCCCAGGGCACCATGCTCGACATCGACAACGGCACCTACCCGTTCGTCACGAGCTCGAACGCCGTTGCGGGAGGCGCGTGTGCGGGCGCAGGCGTCGGCCCGACCCACATCAAGCGAGCAATCGGCATCGCGAAGGCCTACACGACCCGCGTTGGCGGAGGCCCATTTCCGACCGAACTCCACGACGAAACCGGGCAGCAGCTGCGGGACGCAGGAGCGGAGTACGGCTCGACCACAGGGCGGCCCCGCCGCTGCGGCTGGCTCGACCTCGTGGCCCTTCGGCACGCCGTCACGGTAAACGGTCTCGACGAAATCGCGATCACGAAGCTCGACGTGCTGAGCGAGCTCCCCGAGTTGAAGATCTGCGTGGCGTACGAGCTCGACGGGCAGCGGCTGTCCCACCCTCCCTACGAGCGGCTCGACGCGGTCGTGCCCATCTACGAAACCCTCGAGGGGTGGCGGGAAACCCTCGCCAGCTGCCGCACTCGGAGTGAGCTCCCGGTGGCAGCCCAACGCTATCTCGAGCGAATCGAACACGAGATCCAGTGCCGCGTCGGACTCGTGAGTGTCGGTCCGGACCGGCAGGACACGGCCGATCTTCGTGACCCGTTCTACGCCTAGTCCGCGGACGGAAGCCGGGCGATGAAGTCGATCTCGACGCGTGCGCCGCGCGGGAGGGCGGCAGCCTGGACGCACGCGCGCGCCGGGGGTGACACCCCGTCGAAGTACGCTGCATAGACCTTATTCATTTTCGAGAATTCGCCCATATCCAGCAGGTATACCGTGGCTTTGGCGACATCCGCTTTCGTCGCCCCTGCCCCGGCAAGCACGGCGTCCAGGTTCTTGAGCACCTGTTCGGTCTGCGCCTTCACGTCGTCCTGCCCCACCATGGCGCCTGTCTCCGGGTCGAGTGGGATCTGTCCGGAGCAGAAGAGCCACTCCCCTGCACGGACCGCCTGAGAGTAGGGTCCGATGGCGGCGGGCGCGGCTTCGGTCTCGATTCGTTCGTTGGCCATGGATCCATGCTACTGCATCTCGGGATGAAGGTGGCGACGTGGAACGTGAACTCCGTCCGGGCGCGCCGTCAGCACCTGATCGACTGGCTCGACGCAGCGCAGCCGGACGTGCTGTGCCTGCAGGAGCTGAAGGTGGTCGACGACGACTTTCCCTTGGAAGACGTCCGCGGGTCGGGCTACGAGGCCGCGGTATTCGGCCAAAAGACATACAACGGCGTCGCGATTCTGAGTCGAACCCCGCTCACCAACGTGGTGCGAGGCTTCGACGATGAAGAGGACGAGGACCCTCAGGCGCGACTGCTGAGCGCCGAAGTGGGCGGCGTCACGATCCTGAGCGCCTACTTCCCGAACGGCGGTGAGGTGGGGTCTGACAAGTTCGAGTACAAACTCGCCTGGATGAAGCGTCTCCGCGCGACGCTCGACCGTCGCTACGACGCGAGCACCGACCCCGTGACCCTCTGCGGAGATTTCAACGTGGCGCCTCACGACGACGACATCGGTCGCCCGTCCCAGTGGCGAGACTCCGTGCTCGCCTGCGATCCGGTCCGAGACGGTCTCGCCAGCGTCGCCTCCATCGGTCTGGTCGACACGTTTCGTCCGTTCCACCCTCAGGGCGGTGTCTTCTCCTGGTGGGACTATCGCGGGCGTGGCTTCGAACGTGGAAACGGCCTCCGGATCGATCACATCTATGCGACGGGCCCGATGGCCTCGAGAACGATCGGCGCCGTCGTCGATCGGGAGGAACGGCGCAAGAAGTCCCCTTCGGACCACGCCCCTGTCATGGTGGAGTTCGCATGATCTCGGTCGCCGTTCTCGTCGCGAGCGCCTTGGTTCCCACAGTCGTCTGCCGCATGCTCCAGTCGATGTTCCTTCGCGAGATGCCGCGAGACCCCGCGGCGCGCGCAAGACGGGTCGACAAGTTTCGTCGAACCAGCCTGTTCGGAGGCGCGCTCATGGTCCTTGCCTCGGCGGTTGCAGGCGCACTCGTCGCGGATGAGGCGCTCCTGCGTCCCTGGCCGCTCGCAAGCGCTTGGTTCTTCTCGACACTCTGCATGGCCACCGCGTGGGTGGCGGTGGCGCTCGGCCAGCGCACGAACGAAGAGTCGGAGGCCATGTCTTCGCTCGAGGTGGCGGGTCGCGCCGTGCAGACCTCCGCCCTCTGGTTCACGGCGGTCGCTTTCGCCTCGCTCGCTACAGGTCTTCTTCTGCCTGCGCTCCCCTGGCCTCCGACGCTAAGCGCGGTCGTCTGTGGGGCGCTCGCGGTATGGACGACCGCGATTCTCAGCCCGTGGCTCCTGATGCTGGTCTCGATCTGGCCGATCTACGGCTCACGCCTGACGGTGCGCGGCGTGTCGTGGCGGCTTGCCCACCTCCCCGCGCCCCACCCCTTCCTCACCCACGTGGCGGCCGTTCCCTGGCTTCGCACGGTTCTCGTCACCGACGGCGTGATGACGCGCATGCCGGAACGCTACTGGAGAACGCTGGTCGCCTTCGAGGCGGGAGAGAACGCCGAGTCGCAGCTCGAACGGACGCAGCGATGGCTCATCGCGCTTCCCCTGGCCTCGCTCGCTTTCGTGGCGGCAGGCGCCGCCGGTGAGGGCGACCCGCGGAAACTCGTTGCGGGCAACACCATGGCGGTGGCCTTCGCGCTCTACGCGCTTTGGGCAGCGAACCGCCAACCATCGACCAAGGTGTCGCTCGACCTCGGCGACCCCTCTCCTCGCGACCTCGCACGGACGCTTCGGCACCTCCCCCCGTCCCACGGACAAGCGATGCCGCAAACCTCACACCAGTCGCTCGGCCCCGCGCTCTACGATCGTTTGTTCGCGCTCGGCCACGACCCAGGACCTCGAAGACGATGAACTACGCAAAATACGCCGTCACCGCACTCCTCGTCACCGCGGTGGGTTGCGCAGGAACCGCTCCCCCGCCAGAAACCTCGCCCGAGGCAGACGACTCCGCTGTCCCCGAGGGCCGCCTCCCACAGGGCGTCTCCCCGACGAGCTACGCGCTGACCATCGAAATCGATCCTGAAGCGGACGGTTTTGCAGGCACCGTCGCGATCACCGTCGAACTCGATGACGTCACGCCTGGGCTTTGGATGCACGGTCAAGGTCTGACGGTCACGCGCGCGGAGGCCGTCTACGGCGACACCGCCGTCCCAGCGGCGTGGCAGCAGCGCACGGCCGACGGCGTGTCGCGCGTCGACTTCGCGGAGCCCCTGCCCGCAGGCACGGCGACTCTTCGAATCTCGTACACGGGCGCCTACGACCACCCGCTCCGCGGACTCTACAAGGTGGAGGCAGGAGGGCAGGCATACGCGTTCACCCAGTTCGAAGCCATCAGTGCGCGGCTCGCGTTCCCGAGTTTCGACGAGCCTAGGTTCAAGACGCCCTTCGACATCACGCTCATCGTGCCGGAGAAGGTTTTCGCCGCAGGCAACACGCCGATCGACACCGCCGTGAGGCTTCCGGACGGCAGGCAACGGCTCCACCTCATGTCGACCCCACCGCTTCCGACCTATCTGATCGCGTGGGCCGTCGGCCCGCTCGACGTGGTCCCCGCGGATCCGATCCCCGCGAGCGAGCTTCGCCCGAATCCCGTCCCGTTTCGCGGGCTCGCGGCCCAAGGTCAGGGCAATCGACTCGACTACGCCCTTGCCCACACGCCGGAGCTCCTCGAAGTGCTCGAGGGCTACTTCGCTCTGCCCTACCCCTACCGGAAACTCGACATCGTCGCAGTGCCGGACTTCAGCGCGGGCGCGATGGAGAACGTCGGGCTGATCACCTTCCGAGAATGGCTGCTTCTCGTCGACCCCAAGCAGGCCACCGAAGGCCAGCGGCGCGCCTTCTCCTATGTGATGGCGCACGAGCTCGCCCACATGTGGTTCGGGAACCTCGTGACGATGCCCTGGTGGAACGACATCTGGCTCAACGAGGCGTTCGCCACGTGGATGGGCAACAAAGCGGTGGCGGTCGTGAACCCCGAGTATCAGGTCGAGCTCTCGAGCCTTGCCTCGGCGCATCGCGCCATGCGCCTCGATAGCCTGACGAGTGCGCGGCAGATTCGTCAGCCGGTGCGCAACAACCACGATATCCAAAACGCGTTCGACGGCATCACCTATCAGAAAGGCGGCGCGGTCCTCGAGATGTTCGAACGCTGGATGGGCCCCGACGTGTTCCGCGACGGCATCCGAAGCTACATACGGACGCACGAGGAGAGCACCGCCACAGCCGAGGATCTTCTCGCAGCGCTCGACGCGGTTGACGACCGCGACGTGTCCGGGCCCTTCAACTCGTTCTTGAACCAGCCCGGGGTTCCCCTGGTACATGCCGAACTCGACTGCAACGGCGGAAAAGGCACAGTTCGTCTGTCCCAGGAGCGCTACTTTCCACTCGGCTCCGGTGGGAACACGGAGCGGGTGTGGCAGATCCCCATGTGCATTCGGAGCGCGACGGGGGTGACCTGTGCGGTGCTGCCGGAGCAATCCGGGACGATCGCGCTACCGGACTGCCCGAGGTGGTTCATGCCGAACGACGAAGGTGGGGGGTACTATCGTTTTGCGCTCGGCAAAGACGACTGGAGCGACCTTCAGAAGAAGGGCTTCAGGAGGCTCTCCGAACGGGGTCAGATCACCGTCGTCGACAGCCTGTTCGCCACGTTCGAACAAGGGAGCGCGAATGCGGAAACGCTGCTTCCGTGGATGCCCATGCTGGCCGGCAGCCAAATCCGCGGAGTCGCGACCGCACCCATGCGGCCCCTTCGGTTCATGATGGACAATGCGGCCCCGGCTGAACTCCAGCCCGCAGTTCGAAGCTACGCGGCGAATCTCTACCGCAAGCGTTACCGTGCGCTCGGCTGGCGCGCGAAGAAGCGTGACAGCAGCGACGACAAGCTGCTCCGAGAAGCGGTCGTGACGTTCATGGCGATGGACGTGCGCGACGGTGCTACGCGTTCCCAAGCGGCGGCGCTTGGCCGCGCGTCGGTCGACTACCCCGGCTCCACGAGCACCGGTTCCGTTGAGCCTCAGCTGGCGACGGTCGCACTCGAGGTCGCGGTCCAAGAGAGCGACTCGGCATTCTTCGACTATCTCGTCGAGCTCCTCGCGGACACCCAGGACGCAACCGAACGCAACCGAATTCTCGACGCGCTAGGACACGCGGAGGGCTCCACGCTCGCGGCAAGGGCGCGCGAGCTCGCCCTCGACCCGTCCGTCCGCATCAACGAGATCAGACAGCTCCTTCGACCGCAGTTCCAAAGCCCCGAGACCCGCGACGAGGCTTGGGTGTGGTTCAAAAACAACTTCGATGCTCTGGCCGCCCGGTTCAACGAGCGGCAGCTGGGATTCGCGCCGTGGTACATGGCGTCGTTCTGCTCCGAGGGAGCCGCAGGCGAAGTCGAACAGTTCTTCGCTCCGCGCGTCGCTTCACTCGCAGGCGGCCCACGCAACCTGGCGGGCGCCGTCGAGGCCATCCAGCTTTGCGCCGCGCTCGCCAAGGCGCAGCAGCCGAGCGTGAAGAGCGCGTTCGGGTCGAAGTAGACCGCGCTCAATCACTTCCAAGTGAGCGCGGTCTAGCGCCCGCTGAAGTTCGCCCCGCGCTTCTCGAGAAACGCGGCCATCCCCTCGCTTTGGTCCTCGGTACCGAAGCACGCGCCGAACGCGTCACGTTCGAGAGCGTTTGCCTCGGAGAGCGGCAGGTGAATGCCCTCGTCGATTAGGCGCTTCGCCGTCGACACCGCGATGGGCCCCTTCTCGGAGATCTCGGATGCCACCTTCTGGACCGCCGGCAGCAGTTCCTCCGGTGCGACCACCGCGTTGGCGAGCCCAATCCGAAGCGCTTCGTCGGCGCCGATCATCCTCCCCGTGAAGACAAGCTCTTTGGCCATGGCGGAACCGACTCGACGTGTGAGTCTTTGCGTCCCGCCAAACCCGGGGATGATGCCGAGACCTACCTCGGGCTGGCCGAACCTCGCCTTGCTCGACGCGTAAACGAAGTCACACGCAAGCGCGAGCTCGCAGCCGCCGCCGAGCGCGAACCCGTTGACCGCCGCAATGACCGGAAAACGGAGGCCCTGCACCGCATCGAACACGGCGTGACCGAGCGCACCGAACGCCCGCCCCTGTTCCTCGGTCATGTTCTGCATGGCGGCGATGTCAGCGCCCGCCACGAAAGCCTTGCCGGTCCCGGTGATGATCGCTGCGCGAATCGAGTCCTCAGCGCGGATCGACGCGACGGCGCTCTGCAGGTCGGAGAGCACCTCCTGGCTGAGCGCATTGAGCTTGTCCGGTCGGTTGATGGTGAGAAGCGCGACAAATCCATCGCGCGCGACTTCGACGAACGTGGTCATGGGCGCGCACTCTAGCCCAAGCCTGCCTGGCTGCCTACGCTGCGTCGTCAGGATCGCCCAACGCACGGCGGACCAGCGCGGCGGCCACCGAGTAGGGGTCGTCTTTCCCTTCGACGACGTCACCGACCCCGCGCTCCACGTCGTCGGCGAAGCGACGGTCGGCCTCGTCGATGAGAGCCTGGTACACGATTGCGCGAAACTCCTCGGCGCGCCTGGCCTCGCGACGCGCGAGCCCGGCTTCGGTGTCCGTCAGGAACCGACGGTGCTCCTCGAAGGCGCCGACCAGCTCCTTCAGCCCCTCTCTGCGATGCGCGACGGTTTTCAAGATGGGCGGAAGCCACTGGCCGGCTTCTAAGGCGGGACCGCGGCGAAGGGTCGACACGGCGGTATGCCCCTGCATCTTGCTGACCCCGCCGGGAACGCCGCGGAGCGACATCATCTGCTGCAGGTCCTGAACCGTGGCATCGGCCCCAACGCGATCGGCCTTATTGACGGCGAAAACGTCGGCAACTTCGAGAATTCCGGCCTTGATGGCCTGGATGTCGTCTCCGAGCCCGGGGGCCATCACCACGAGCGTCGTGTCGGCCAAGCGCGTGACCTCGAGCTCGTCCTGCCCGACGCCGACGGTTTCCAGGATCACGACGTCGAACTTCGCGGCCTTCAGCACGTGAAGCACGTCCCCCGTGGAGCGGGAGAGCCCGCCCAGGTGGCCTCGCGTCGCAATGGACCGAATGAACACGCCCTCGTCGGTGAAGTGTTGCTGCATGCGGATCCGGTCGCCGAGAATGGCTCCGCCCGAGTAGGGGCTCGTCGGGTCGATCGCGAGAACCGCCACCCGAAGGTCTGCGGCCCGGTAGTGTGCGATTAGTCCGTCGACGAGGGTGCTCTTCCCCGAGCCTGGAGTCCCGGTGATGCCGACCACGTATCCACTCGCGTCGTGCGCGAAGAGCGCCTTCAGCAGCTTGAACGCGCGTGGGTCCCGTTCGTCGATGAGGCGGCACGCTCTCGCGAGAGCGCGAGTCTCCGCGTTTCGGATTCCGTCGACGAGCGTCGCGAGGTCAGCCAATGGTCACTCCCCGGGGCGACCCGCGACGGTCGCCCCGTTCACGCACATGGCGTTTCCAGAAGAGAGCTTTGGTGGGCGCAGTTGGATTTGAACCAACGACTTGTTCCGTGTGAAGAAACCACTCTACCCCTGAGTTATGCGCCCGATGAGGGGCGGGAAGCTGGCATACGCCTCGACCCCCCGCAAGCCTCTGCGGCGAAACTCTGTCTCGAGGCACGCCTATTTCTCGGGATCTCCGAGCTTGGCCTTGAGAAGGTCCCCAAAGGTCCCAAGGCCTTGCTTGGCCGACTCCTTGCGGTAGTCGCGGACGGCCTTGCGTTCTTCATCGAGGAGACGCGCGCGCACGGAACAGCGGAGGGTCCCGTCTCGCTCCGTGCCGATCACTTTGACCTCGATGACGTCGCCCTGCGACGGTCCTTTGCGGCGCTCACCGCGTACGTCCTGAAGCTCGCGATTGGGAATGAAACCTCGCCCCCGCTTCCCGATGACACCGTCGACCTGAACCTGGGCGCCACTGTGCTCGACGCGCTTGACCATCACGGCGATGTGCGACCCGGGCTTGAGCGATCGAGGCGCTTTTCCAACTTCGATCTCGCCGGCCTCGATTGCCTTGGCGTCTGCCTCCGAGAGCTTCGACAGCGAAATGCGGCGCTGCTCGCGGTCGATGCGCTCGATCACCACGTCGATCTCGGCCCCCTCCTCGAGGGCCTGCTTCGCGTGAGTGAGCTCCTTGTTTCCTCCAAGCTCGGAGATGTGCAGGAGACCCTCGACGTTCTCAGCGACCTGAACGAACGCGCCGAACTCCGTGGTTCGAATCACCTTGCCTTTCGCCGGTGTGCCAACGCGCAGCGTTTCTTGCGCCAGGTCCCACGGGTCGGGCTGGCAGGCACGCATGGACAGCGACACGCGACCGAAGCGGTCTTTTCGCGTCGCGGGCTGCACCTTCACGACCTGAACGTCGACCTCGTCGCCGACTTTTGCGGCCTCACTCGGTCGCACCCCGCGACTCCACGACACCTCACTCATGTGAACGAGTCCGTCGAGCCCACCTCCGAGGTCGACCAGTACGCCGTAGTCGCGCACCTCGACGACCTTGCCACGGAGCTTCTCGCCCACCTCGAGCTCAGCCATGCGTTCACGAGCGCGCTTCCGCGCCTCCTTCTCGAGAATGCTACGCCGACTGACGATGATGCTGCGCTTGCCGCCCTTGTCCTGCGGCAACGAGAACTCCCAGCGCTTTCCGACGAACGCGTTGGGGTCCTCGATGGGTGTGAGCGACATCGCGCTGGCCGGGCAGAACGCACGGACGCCGGAGACGAGGACGTCGAACCCGCCTCGATTGAAGCCGTAGACCACGCCTTGGACACGCTGGTGATTCTCACGCGCTGCGCGGATCGCCTTGCGGACGGCGGGCTTGTCGACCTCGCGGTTGACGATGACCACGTGCCCGCTCTCGGCCACCCCGCCGATTCGGCCTCGGAAGATCGAACCGACGTCCGGCGCAGCCACCTCGGGAAGCGGCTCGAGCAGCGTGAGATCCGCGTCAGAGAGGTCCTCGGGCGGCGGGGGTGTGGTCTGAGCGTCGTCGGTAGGCGCTGGCGCGTCCGACAGGGTTTGCTCGGCGGGCGGCTCGCTGATGATGGTCTGCGTCGCTTGCGTCATGTCGGGCGCGGGCGCGTCCGAGGGCTCCGCGGGGACCGGCGCGGGAGACGGTGCCGCGGGCGACGCCGGCGGAACGGTCGGGTCGTAGGGCTGGGCGCCCACGGCCGTGTCGGCTTCGAAATCGTACGCCTGCGCGCCGACGACGGTGTCGGCCTCCCCGAGGTCCGGATATGGAAGGTCCGAGGTCTGCGTGGCGGCGAACTCCCACTGGTCCGCGTCCGAGGGCTGGGCCGGCGCCGACTCGACCGACGGCGTCGGCGTCGGGTCGGGAGACTCCGACGCGACGCTCTCGGCCGGCGCGCTTTCAGCCGGTGCGCTCGGGCTCGGGGGTGCGGCCTCGGCCGGGGCTTCTTCTGCAGGCGGCTCGGGCACTGCCGAGTGCCGTTCCTCTTGGAGGATGATCGGAACTTCGCGCGGCTCGTCCGCGTCGGCGATGGCGCTCGCCTTCCCGAACAGGTCCACGACGATCGCTCCCTCCGAAACGCGCTCCACGCGCCCCGCGATCACCTCGCCCACGGAGAACGCATGCTTGCGACCCGCGCCCCCCGAGAAGAAACGAAGAAACGGCGCATTGTGATGTCCGCCCTTCCCCTCCGGCGCTTCGCTCGCACCGGCCTGGCTCCCCTTTTTCTTTCGACGACGGCGACGCTTCTTCTTGGTCCCATCCGCAGCAACCTGTCCGGCGGAGCTCTCGGTCAGCGCAGCCTCCTCGCCCCCGGGCGTCGAGTCAGCAGAAGAGTCGCTTGCAGCGGCCGCCGGCCCGCCGTCGGCCGAGTCCGTTGCAGGCACAGCCGGCTCGTTCGACGGAGCTGTATCGGCCGCGGTCGCGTCGCTGGGCGCCGGATCTGAAGCGTGGCTAGGGGTGGACGGAGCTTCGCCTTGCGATTCCACAGGCGCGGCCTCCTCCGATGAGGTCTCACTTGTTTTGGAATCGGTTTCAGTCATGCGCAGTGCCTCGCGCGCGAAAGACGCTCGACGCCGAGGCGGAACGTCCGGGGTTAAACGAGTCTCGTAGATTAGGCAGTCCGAGATTTTGAGTCAAGGCAGCCGAGTGTTGCCGCCCGCGGCTCCGGCCTCTACCCTCCGCTCTGGGGGATGACCGAAGAAAAGCGAGAACGACGCCGGCAGGGGCGCGCCAACGTCGAGCTTCCCATCGAGTACGACAAGCTCAACGCTTTCCTGTCCGACTACACCCACAACATCAGCCAGGGCGGCACCTTCATTCGGACGGATCGGCCGCTCGAGGTCGGAACCGAGCTTTCTTTCCGAATTCGCGCGCCCGAGCTCGGAGAGCTCTCGATGAAGGGCGTCGTTCGATGGACCGTCCGCCAGGACGAAGCCCGAGACGACCGCCCCGCAGGCATGGGGATCGCGTTCCTCCACGACTCGGCGGCCGAGCAGTACGAGCTCGAGCTTCGCCTCGACCGGCTGATGATCCGCGCTTTGGGGCCGAAAGCCTACGAAATGCTGATGAACCGCCCGGCGCCGACGGACTTCTGACAGAGTGGCTGCGCTGGTCGACATCCGCCGAGGCGACCTCACCCGCGAACCGGTGGACGCCATCGTCAACGCGGCCAACCGCGCGATGTTGGGCGGCGGCGGGGTGGACGGTGCGATCCACCGCGCGGCGGGCCCGGCCCTACTCGAAGCCTGCCGCGGTGTCCCAGAGGTCGCGCCGGGCGTTCGATGCCCGACCGGAGAGGCGCGCATCACCGCGGGCTTCAATCTACCGGCGGCTCACGTCATTCACACCGTCGGCCCGATTTATGGCGAGAACGCCGATGACGCCGCGCTCTTGGCCTCGGCGTTCCGCAGCTCTCTCGAGCTTGCGGTAACGCACGGCCTGAGCACGATCGCGTTCCCGGCAATCTCCTGCGGGGTGTACGGATACCCGTTCGATGAGGCCGCCCGCATCGCCGCCACCGTCACCCGAGAATCCCCGTGGCCGCTCGAACTGATCCGATACGTCTTGTTTTCCGAACCGGTGTTCGCCGCCTGGGACCGCGCGTTCTCCGCCTAGAAGTTCACCACCGACAGGTTCTGTCGGTCTTTGTCCCCGGCGACCTTCCAGTCGTTTTCCAGCTTGAGCACGCCCCGAGGACACATGTGGGCGCACATCCCGCAGCCCACGCAGGACGCCCGCGTGAAGCTCTCATTGCTCTGCGCATAGGAACGAACGTCGATCCCCATCTCGCAGTACGAGCTGCAGTTGCCGCAGGAGATACACATGTCGGGCTTCACCCGGATGCGGTACCGGCCAACCTTCTGCACCCAGCCGAGGATCGCAGCCATCGGGCAGAAGTTTCGGCACCACGCGCGAGGCCCGAGGATCGGATAGAGACCGGTGCCGATCACCCCCGCGAGAATCGCGCCCACCGCGAATCCGTAGAAGCTCTTCACCGACCAGTCGCGCCAATCGTTCCCGGCGACGAAACGATGGAACGTTGGGTGCTCCGCGCCGATGAGCCAGTCGAGCCCGATGAGGAACGTAGTCGCCACGGCCACGAACAGCACGATGTGAATGCTCCACTGCTCGAACTTCCACGACTTGGTCGACTTGCTCGTGAGATGGCGCCACGGGTCGCCGAACGTGTTGGCGAGCCCGCCACAGCCACAGATCCAAGAGCAGTACCAACGCTTGCCGTACACCACGGCGAGAATCGGAGCTGCGATCAGCGACCCTACGATCGTATAGAGCGCGAAGTAGAGCGGAAGGTCAGCGAGGGTCTGGGGATAGAGGTAGTCGTACTTCAGCGGCCAGAAATACGAGAAGTACATCTCCTTGCCCCCGAAGAGCGGCATGATGAACGGCAGCGAGAACCCCAGCGCGAGTTGAATGATCACGTTGACGCTGATTCGCATGCGGTTGTAGCGGCTGTTGCCGTGACGCCTCAGGTAATAGATGGCGCCGCCGGTGATCGCGACCGAGTACAGGAAGCCATAGAGGTACCATCGGTTTCGCAGGCCGAGTGACTCGGAGATGGCGGTGAGCGGCGCCATCCCGAACATCGCCTGCACTTTGTGCTCCCAGTAGAGCACGATGTAAAACACGATGAGCGACAGCGAGATCGCGATGCCGAGCGGACTTCGGTTTCGCCAACCCTCCCGGTAGGTCGACAAGAGTCCGTTCTGTCCCTGTTGATCCATCTGTCTCCTCTCTAAAACGGGACCGCGGTCGGTCCGGGAATGGCGGGGTTGGGCGCGGCGCCTTCGAGCGAGAGCGGTGCGCGCGGAAGCTTGAGCGCAGGAACGAACTCGGTATCGAACGCCGCCTCGTGCATGTGGTCGAGCACCCACTCGAGAGACCGACGCTCTTCGAGCCATCGGATGAGGATGGTGTGATCCCACCGTCGCCCAAGCAGGTTGAAGCCAACCACGCGACCGTCCTGCACCACGATGCGCGTGGTGCTTCGCACCGAACCTCGCTCCTCGAAGAACCAGTTCTGCTCACGCTCGACGTTCCAGTTGACCAGGCCCACTGTGGTGTACTCGATGTCCATGAGCTTAGCCGAGTTGTACCAGATCCCCCGACCGTACTCGGCGGTGTCGCCGAGCAAGCCCTGCCCCGCGATCCGGCCTTGGTCCCGGGCGGTGTACCAGAGCTGCTCTGGACGTTGGCTGCCATCAAACCAGGTCACCGACGCACAGTCTCCCGCCGAAAAGACGTCGGGGGCACTCGTTCGGAGCCGCGGGTCGACCAGGATGCCGCCACGCGGGTCGATGTCGATGGCGGAACCCGAAAGCCAATCCGTGTTGGGGATCACGCCGATCGAGATCACGACGCAGTCGGTGTCGAAGCTCCCGTGATCGGTGGTCACCTGTTGAATGGCACCATCGGGGCCAGCGTCGAGGGACTCGACCTCGTGTTCGAGGTGAACCCGCACGCCGTGCTCGCTCATGCGATCGGAGATCCACTTGGCTTCGCGAGGCTCGAGCGCGATGGGCCAGAACCACTCCTCACGGATGAAGAAATGAGGCTGGAGGCCGGCGGCCACGGCCACTTCGACCGCCTCGATCCCAATGAGCCCACCACCGATGACGGCAGGCTTCGTGGCGGCTTTCCCGCGTCGTTTGGCCGCGACCTCACGAAAACGGTAGGGAGAGTCCTCGGTCGTCGCCGCGAGATGGGCCTCCGCGTTGGGCGGGTCGCCCGCGGTACTCGCGCCGCCGTGCACCTCTTTTTCGTACCAGGCGAGGTCTTGCAGCGTGACGAAGTGCCCGACGCCCGGGCTATCGCTGCCGGGCCACGGCCCCGGTCGCGGTCTCGACCCGCACGCGATCAGCAGCCGGTCGTACGGAAGCGGCCGGAGGCCCCCCGCGAGCTGG
The DNA here is from genome assembly GCA_039177115.1 of Myxococcota bacterium. Taxonomy (GTDB): domain Bacteria; phylum Myxococcota_A; class Polyangia; order Polyangiales; family Houyiibacteriaceae; genus SG8-38. Next base: position 10,038 of record JBCDFZ010000015.1, on the reverse strand, counting down.
AGCGTCTTGGCCTCGACGTCGACCCCGACGGCGCGCGCCCGAACCCGGCGGATCCCGAGCCGTTCGTATGCGTCGCGCTCGAGCGGCTCGATGTCCTCGTGGCTCATCTGTCCACTGAAGACCCACATCAGCGCCGTTCGTGAGAAGAAATGGTCGCTCTCTTCCGAGACGATGGTGATGGGCCACTCGGGCTCGCGTCGGCGCACGGTCAGGGCTGCCTCGATACCCGCCACACCGTTCCCGAGGATCACGATTCGCATAACGGCCACGATACGATGCCTACGCCCCTGAGTTACAGGCTCATCGGACCGAAAACGCTCGGTACCCGTTGCTTTGGCAAAACTGGATTAAAACACCTATGCTGGAAACATGCAGGATACGGCAACGAATGCCTTCGTAGCCGGGGTGCTGGTCGGCAAGCCGGTGTTTCGCGCACCCGGAATCGTCGTCCACGGCGGCCTCGATGGAGACGACCGGGAGGTCGCGGTCATCGTGCTCCAGGCGGTCACCACCGACGGCCAAAAACACGGCTTCGAGAACATCGCCCGCTTCGCGGATACCTCGGGCATCGAGATCGTGCAGCAAGAACCGCACGTCATTCTCGCGACCCCGGAGCCCAAGGGACTGTTTCGCGACCTGCCCTGGGCCTCGTGGCCTCTCGAGGAACGACTTCGACATTTTCGCGAGGTCGCCGAGGTCGCGCAGCGCTTCCACGAGATTGGCGAGCCCGTGGGAACGCTCTCGCCTCGCTACATCACCGTGGACGACGAGCTTCGTTCCTTCTTGCTGGGACCGCGGTTGGCGCCTCGGAGCGGGCCGTACGTCGCACCCGAAACCGCCAGCGAGCGCCTTCTCGACGCTCGGTCGGACATCTACTCTCTCGGAAAGCTCATGTACTTCGTCGTAGCCTCCGAGGACCCCGCGCGTGAGGCGACACCGATTCCGAAGCTCGAGGACTTGGGCAAGTTCCCGGCGGGCATCGTGCGCATCATTCGCAAGGCGACGTGTCTGGATCCGGACGCGCGATACGCGTCGGTCGCCGACCTTCTCTCGGACCTCGACAAGTATCGCAAACACAAGCACGTCGGAATGGCGCACCCCGACATTGCGGACAAAAACACGGGCATTCTGAGCGTCGTTCCGGAGGCGCCTGAAGAGGCTGCTCCGGCCACACCGAAGAAGGCCGAGCAGCAGAAAGCCACGAAGGATAAGCCGACCCGGCTCGCGAAAGAGCGTCGCATCGCGCCTGTCTTCCGCGCCATCGGGCTCACACTAGCACTCGCAGGCGTCGCGTTCCTGGTGTCCGACTACATCGCTGGAACACGGGGACTGGTCGCGCTCACCGACGCACAGACCGAGGGCCTTTCGAGCTTCGTACGGAGCGCCTCGGTGTCGGAAAGCAACCCGCCGGTCTTCTTCGGCCAGGTCGACGAATCATGGGAGCTTCTCTCGACCGATCGGCGCCGCGCGGAGGCCCAACGCCTGTTTGATGAAGCGAGTCGTCGCTTTGGAACGCGCGACGGATTCTTGCACCGCGGAGACGCCGCCGTGGCGCATCTTTGGAACGGTCAGCTAACGGTCTTTGGAAGCCTACACGGGGGCGAGCCATGATGAGACTCGAGAAGAAGCGAAGAGAACGCCGACGCCGCGCGGGCTTCACCTTGATGGACGCGATGACGGTCACGCTCATCATCGGCGTCCTCGGATCCGTCGGTGTGAACCGGTACGAAAAGTACGTCGCCCGCGCGAAGCGGCCCGAAGCGGTGATGACGTTCCGCGCCCTAGCTGCGGCGCAGCGAGAGTATTTGCTGACGTCGGGAAAGTACGCGGGCACCTTCGACGAGCTTGGCTTCCGTATCGAGGGCGGCCATCGCATCTCGCCGACCGAGATCCAGGGGCGCCGGTACACCTACCGGCTGGTGCAGGACAACGGCCCTCGCTCTTGGTATTGCATCGCGACCGGCGATCTTGACGGGGATGCGTTCCAAGACATCATCGCCGCGAGCGAACCACGCTAAATTCCCAGCCTTGGTGATGTACCCTACTTGAGGACACTTGTCTTCCCCTTATACTGTAAAGTTGAAGGGATACTGCACCATGAAGGCATACCGTTGGACTCTAGGACTCGTGCTTGCGACGGCGGTCAGCGTGCTGGGACTCGCGGAGGCCAGCGCCAGCCCGTTCTCGATGTACGTACTTTCCGACGATTTGGGCAACCTCGTCCATGGAGAGGCGCCGGCTGGGGGCTCCGGATCGGGCGGCGGCGGCGACAACGACGGATCCGACGGCTCTTCGAGCGGCGGCGGCTCCGATAGCGGTGGCTCTTCGAGCGGCGACGGGGCCGACGGGGGTGGCTCCGACATGGGCAGCGGCGCCGGCTCTGGCGGCGGCGACAACGACGGATCCGACGGCTCTTCGAGCGGCGGCGGCTCCAGCTCGGGCGGTGGATCGAGCTCCGGTGGCGGCAGCGACTCCGGCGGTGGCAGCGACTCCGGCGGTGGATCGGATGACGGCGGCAGCGACTCCGGTGGCGGCAGCGACTCCGGTGGCGGCAGCGACTCCGGCGGTGGATCGGATGACGGCGGCAGCGACTCCGGCGGTGGATCGGATGACGGCGGCAGCGACTACAGCAGCGGAGGCGACGACGACGGCAGCGACTCGAGCGGCAGCGACGACGACGACGGGAGCGACTACGACAGCGGCTCCGACGACGATGGCAGCGACTCGAGCGGCGGCGACGACGACGGCAGTGACTCCGGCGGCGGAAGCAACGACGGTGGCGGCGACGACGACGGCGGCGGCGACTCGAGCGGCGGCGACGATGATGATGATGACGATGACGACAGCAGTTCCTCCAACTGCAGTTGGTGGCAGTGGTGGTGCTCCGACGGGGGTGACGACAGTTCGAGCGACGATGACAGCTCGAGCGACGACAGCAGCGACGACGACGACGACAGCTCCAGCGGCGGGGGATCGAGCTGCAGCTGGTGGCAGTGGTGGTGCTAGGTTGACCCCACGAGGGCGCCCCAACGGGCGCCCTTGGCGCTTAAGGGCCGGGCAAACCTAAGCGCTCACCAGCACGCCAGGGTTCATCACGTTGGCCGGGTCGAGCGTGCGCTTCACCGCCCGCAGCACATCGCCGAAGGGTGCGGGACGCTGCTCTTCGTACCACGGCCGGTGAACGCGTCCGACGGCGTGGTGATGGGTGATGGTTCCTCCGTGATCGATGACCGCCCTCGAGGCGCTCTCCTTGATCGCCATCCACTGCTCGGCTTCGTGCCCGTGTGTTCCCGGCGCGACGAACGTGAAGTACGGCGCCGGCCCGTCGGGGTAGACGTGGGTGAACCGGCAGCTGATGAATCCTCGCCCACAGACGTCTTTCATGGTCTGCCGCACGTTCCGCACCACGCCCGCGTGAAGGCGCTCGAAGCTGTCCCACGTGCACGCGGTCTCGAACGTATCGACCACCATCCCCATGCTCGCCATGATGTTCAGCAGATACGGAGCATCGATGAATGCCTCCCGCCAAGTCGCCGCACCGCCGCCTTCGTCGTTGCCTTCACGTCCCTCGGGTTCCTGGACGATCGCGCCTCGCGGAACGTTCCCGCCGTGATCGGCGATGAGCTCGAGGGCCTGCTCGATGGAGGCCCGCATGGAGCGCTCCGCCGACTCGAAGGCCACGATGAGCACATGGCTCCCGTCCATCGCGACGGCATTGAGTGCCGCCTCGCGCGCATCGAGCAGCCGGCAGTTGCTCGGAAAGAGCCCCGACTGCGAAAGCGCACGCACCGCCGCCACAGCCTTCTCGTAGTCCCGAAAGTGCGCGGTCGCGCTGGCCTTGCATCGGGGTCGCGGGCGCACGCGCATCCAGGCTTCGGTAATGACGCCGAGGCTGCCCTCGGAACCAAGCACCAGCCGGTCAGGGCTCGGCCCGGCGCCTGAACCGGGTAGACGTCGCGACTCGAACACGCCGCGCGGCGTAAGCATCCGGGTCGACTCCACTAAATCGTCAATGTGTGTATAGACCGTCGCGAAGTGCCCGCCCGCCCGGGTCGCAATCCACCCGCCGAGGCTCGAGAACTCGAACGACTGCGGAAAATGCCGAAGCGTCAGGCCGTGTTTGCCGAGCTGTGTCTCGAGCGACGGACCGAGCACGCCGGCTTGAATCCGGGCAGCCATCGACTGCTCATCCACCTCGAGCACGCGGTCGAGGTTGCCGAGATCCAAACTCATGATCCCTCGGTGTCCGTCGCCGAGCTCACCCTCGACGCCGCCAACCACGCTCGTCCCGCCGCCGAACGGAACGACGACGACGTTGGCCTCACTCGCCCAGTCGAGCGCCATCGCAACTTCGGTTTCGTCCTTCGGCCTGGCGACGAGGTCTGGCGCGCTCCCGAAGTCGCCGCGGAACCCGCGCACGACGTCGCGATAGTTACGGCCGTACGTGTGTCGAATCCGCGTTTCGTGACCGTCGCTCACGAAAGCCGATAGCGAGCTCGGGACCGCGACCCTCGCCCTTCGCAGGTTGATGTCCTCGAGCCGAGGCGGCTCATCGCACCGCTCCGGCCCGAACCCGAGGAGGAGCTGAGCGTGCTGCCCACGCTCCTTGCGTTCGTCGGCGCTCGGGAACTTGTCCTCCCAGCCCCATCCCCAAAAGCTACGTGCCCGTCGTTCGTTCATTCGCCCCGAACCTTCGCCGATCGGGTCGCCTCCGTGCAAGCGCCTTGACGACCCTCCGAATCGGCGCTTCCCTCGGTCGATGTCGTTCTCGAAACCCTTGCGCGCCGTCGTGACAGGCGCCGGCAGCGGCCTCGGTCGCCACTTGGCCCTCGAGCTTGCAGGACGCGGCGCAACCTTGGTGTTGTCCGACATCGACGTGGCGTCCCTCGAAGAAACCGCTTCACTGACGCGAGAGCGCGGGGCTCGCACCGAAGTCGTCAGCTGCGACGTCACGCAGCGAGATCAGGTCTTCGGAATGGTCGACGAAGCGGCGTCTCGTCTCGGGGGCATGGACATGATCTGCAACAACGCCGGCGTGGCGGTGGGCGGGCCCTTCGAGGAAATCTCGATAGAGGACTGGCACTGGGTCGTCGACATCAACCTCTGGGGAGTCATCTACGGCTGCCAGGCCGCCATCCCCAAGATGGCCGCACAGGGCCGAGGCTACGTGCTGAACGTCGCATCCGCCGCGGGGCTGCTCTCCCCTCCTGGAATGTCGGCGTACAACGTGACCAAAGCCGCCGTCGTCTCGCTCAGCGAGACACTCTACGCCGAATACAAAAGCGCAGGGGTCCACGTGTCAGTTCTCTGTCCGACGTTCTTCCTGACGAACATCGTCGACGGCGGAAGAGGCCCCTCGAGCGACGGCCAGGAAGCCCAGATCCGAAAGATGATGAGGCGCTCCAAGGTGCAGGCGCCTGATGTCGCGAAAGCCGCCGTCGACGCGCTCCGCGACCACGAGCTCTACGTGCAGCCCATGGCCGACGGCCGGAACCTGTGGCGACTCAAGCGACTCACGCCTCAGCGCTTCTACGACCGTCTCGGCGCCATGCACGACAAGGCGCGCGAGCGACTCGGCAGAGGCTAGCGGCTACTGGCCCGGCACACCGTCGATGCCGGGCTTGAAGCGGAAGATGTGATACGGGGCCGCCGCCTCGATGTGCGATTTCGGCTGCAGCATCTGGTCGGGAATGGCGCTGTCGGCCACGTAGAGCCAGCCGTCCGGCCCGTAGCTCAGCGCGTCGGCCCAACGAATCCGACCGTCTTTGACTAGCGTCGTGAGCTCTCCCTCGGGCGTCATCCGAATCACCGCGGAGTGTTCGACGTCAGTGATGAGCACGTTGCCTTCGTTGTCCACGCTGAGCCCGTCGTTGAGCGGTTTCTTCCCTACCGCCTCGACGCGCGCGGAAAGCGCGCCGTCGCTCAACGAGCTGTCGAGCAAGTCTTCCACCTTCACGCGGTACATCGTGTCGTGGGTCATCGCGCCGAAGTAGACCCACTCGTCTTCGCGGTCGATCGCGATGCCGTCGACGCCGGGCTTGAGCACCACCAGCCCCCCGAAGAACGTCATGTCTTTGGTTGGGTTTCGGATCAGCCAGTCCTGGGGCGACACCGACGGATCGGACTCGAGCACCCGGCGAGCCTGGCCAGACGCCACGTCGTAGACGACCAGGCCGGGGTTCTGCCGCCAGAAGCTGACGTCGGCGATGTAGACGTGTTCGCCGGTAGAATCGACTTGAAGATCTTGGAGGAACGAGCCCAGCTCGGCGACGTTGGAATCGAAAGCATGCTCGTGCACGACTTCCCCCGAACCAAGATCGAACGCGAGCAGTTTCGCCTGCCCCGTCGCGTGATTCCCGTGATCGATGACCCAGAGCCGGTCCTGCGAGTCGATCGCAATCCCGAGCGGGGTTTCGAGAAGTGCCTGCGCAGCCTCCGTCGGAAACGCCTTCGGTTCACCGTTGATCCACTCGAACAGCTTCGCACCCTCTGGCCTGCTCTCTGGGTGAATCGTGTAGAAGACGCGTCCGTCCGCTGACACCGCGAGGTTGCCGATCGGTTCGGGGCTGGTCACCACGACCTCGAGCGCGTCGGTGCCAAACACCGGCTCCCCGCTCAGGTCCGGATATGGCTCCCCGCCTCCATACCGAGCGCGAAGGATTACGGCGATGACGGCGATTAAGATCAACAGGCCGAGCAGCAACCGAAGCAGAAGACGTCCCATCGAGCGCGGACGCTAGCACGCGATTTACGGTAGCCATAGGAGGCCCGGCCTGGTATTTCAGGCCCACCGATGCGGGACGTCACTGCGTGGATCCTGGGGATGTCGTTGGTCGTCGCGGCGCTGCCCATCGGCAAGTCCTCGGCCCAGGGGCTGGTTCCCGAAGAGGATCAAATGGAAGCACTCGGGGCACCGCCGACGAGCACCCCACCCCCGGCGGCTGGCCTCCCGGTGCCCGATACGCCCGCAGCCGCACCCGACCCCGCACTCGTCGCGAACGCGCAGCTCCTCGATCAGCTGATCATTCGCGCGACCGAGGAACAGGTGCGCGAACAGAAGTTCGCCGCCGCCGCAGGCGTTACGGGCGGCGTCATCCTGCTCGGGATCGGCGGATGGCGGCTGCTCGAGAACGACCCGCAGGACGCGTTCACACGCGGACTCGGCATCATGTTCATGACCCTCGGGGCAGCAGACCTCACGACGGGCATCTTCGCCGCGACGCGCGTCTCGCATGAGAAGGCGCGTCTCAGGCGCTGGGAGAAGCTGAAGGAAGACGGGATTGGCGAGCTCGAAATGGCCCGTATCGAGGGCGAACTCCAAGCCTCTGCGGAGACACGCCAGGGAGAGCGCCTGCTCGTGCGCTGGAACGGCCTTACCCACGCGATCGCGGGCGCGGCGGTGATGGGGTTTGCGCCCATCGCCGACGCGAACGACGCCCGTGACCGGCGAACCGCCTACATCGTCGGCGGCCTCTTCATCGGGACCGGCATCGCGGCGTTCGTGCTGTCTTATCGACCGACGCCGAGCGAGAAGGCGTGGAAGGAATACCAGCAGAAGAGGAAAAGCCCGGGGTCGAGCAAGTTCAACGTACGGATTGCGCCGGCGATGTGGCGCGGCGGCGGCGGGGTGAGCGCCGGCGGCACGTTCTGACCGCCCGCGTCGGCTTGCGCCCCCGCGGTCCGAGAAAGTAGAAAGCGTCGCCATGGATCTCGATCAGCTCAAAGTCATCGTCACCGGCGGGGCGTCCGGCCTCGGCGAACATTTCTCGAAGCGACTGCTCGACGCGGGGGCCCAGGTCGCCGTGGGAGACGTCAACGAAGAGGCACTCGCGTCGCTTCCCGAAGGCATCCACCGTCGCAAGCTCGACGTGGCCGACCAGGACGACATCGCCGCCTTCGTTCCCTGGGCTGCGGACCAGATGGGCGGCCTCAACGGGTTGGTCAACAACGCCGGCATCATTCGCGACGCACTGCTCGTCGGAAAGAGCCGCAGCACGGGCGCGATTAAGCGGATGTCCCGAGAGCAGTGGGACAGCGTCATCGCGATCAACCTCACCGGTGCCGTGATGATGGTGCAAGAGGTCGTCGCCCACATGGTCGAGCACGACGAAAAGGGCGTCATCGTGAACATCTCGTCGGTAGCCCGGCACGGGAACCGAGGCCAAACCAACTACACCTCCGCCAAAGCATCCCTCGCGGCCAACACCCGCACCTGGATGAAAGAGTTCTCGCCGTTTGGCATTCGCGTCGCCTCGGTCGCCCCTGGCGCCGTCGAAACCCCGATGACCGCGGGCATGAACCAAAAGGCCCTCGAGATGATGCGGGCGTCCATCCCTCTCGGCCGCATGGCCCAGCCCGAAGACATCTGGCGCGCGGTGAAGTTCATCTTCGACTGCGACTACTTCACGGGCGAGACCATCGATGTGCATGGAGGGGCGTACCTCTAAGGGCTGGCGGGGGGCTCGGCCGATCGGCCCTCTACTGCAAAGCGTCGGGGGGAGAGCGGATGGCACTCCCTCGCCCACTCAGACAGTGCTCAGCCGTAACGTTAGCTCACGATTTGAAGGCCCTCTCTGTCGCCGCCGGGTCACCGACGGGTGGGGGCCTGCGCAACTCGCGTTCGAGGAAGCGCCATCCGCTCTAGTTCCCGGGCTGCCTACTGAACCAAACGGCCGCGCCCCGGATGATGGATACAACCTAGACTGGCGGCGCCAACGTGGGGTCAGCGCCAGAGCTTGCGGGCTGGGGTGGTCGGCCCTCGACTGCACACGTCGGGGAGAGAGCGGATCGCACTCCCTCGCCCACTCAGACAGTGCTCAGCCGTAACGTTGGCTCACGATTTGAAGGCCCTCTCTCCCGACGCCGGGTCACCGACGGGTGGGGGCCTGCGCAACTCGCGCTCGAGGAAGCGCCATCCGCTCTAGTTCCCGGGCTGCCTACTGCCTCAGACTGCCGGGCCCCAGGGGATGGGTACAGTCCGAACTGGTGGAGCCAGAGGCGGCGGCTTGAGGCCGGAGCTTGGGGGCTGGACCGGTCGGCCCTTGACTGGGAGCGTCGGGGAGAGAGCGGATCGCACTCCCTCGCCCACTCAGACAGTGCTCAGCCGTGGTGCTGGACCGCGGCTTGGCGCCCCTCTCTCTCTCCGCCGGGTCACCGATGGGTGGGGGCCTGCGCAACTCGCGTTCGAGGAAGCGCCATCCGCTCTAGTTCCCGGGCTGCCTACTGAACCAAACGGCCGCACCCCGGATGATGGATACAGTCCAGACTGAAGGGGCTGTCGATCAGGGTGGAACGCGAGGCCAGAGATTGCTCTCGGGACGCTCCAGCGAGCCGGTGTTGCCGGACTCCGCTAGGGTGAGTCGTGGTCGACGAATGGCACGGCAAGGGGGTGACTTGGTTGGCCGGTGTGCTTGGATCCACGATCACGATCGGATGGGCGGTCGTCCTTTCACTCTACATCCGAGGGCGCCTCATCCTAGGACACTGGCCTCGCGTTTACCGAGACGATCCGAAGTCTCTTAACTTGGGACAGCACTACGAGCTCGCGACCTACGCAACAGCTAGCCTCATCCTCTGCACTTTCGTAGCGCTCCTGCTTCTCCCAGGGGCCCTGGCGATCAGATGGGGCAATGTTGGGCGAGTCTGGAAGGCGACGATGGTGCTGGCTTGCCTTTCGTTGACAGCCATCTACCTCGGCCCGTGGGTAGCTTGGATCTTCGACTAGGTCTTCTGGACGGCGCCTCCTCAACACCGGCCAAACCGGACCACGGGAGCGCGTTCCACACGCGTGCCACCGACACGCCGCATGGCTTCGACACGTCCTGTGGATACGCCGGCTCTTCGGGCGGATGGCGCTTCCTCGAGCGCGAGTTGCGCAGGCCCCCACCCGTCAGTGACCCGGCGGCGACAGAGAGGGCCTTCAAAGCGCGATCCAGCACCACGGCTGAGCACTGTCTGAGTGGGCGAGGGAGTGCCATCCGTCCCCATCCCCAACACCACCCACCAAGCGCCAACCCGCCACTGTATCTCGCACCAAAG
>JBCDFZ010000014.1:0-97814 GCA_039177115.1 Myxococcota bacterium | reverse complement strand
TCGGTGCAGCTCGCGTTTCGCGACCCTGGGGAGCCGAAGTTGCCCTCGAACGACGCCTGGCCATCACGCGGCGCGTCGCACCATTGTTCGGGGTCGTCGTTTTGTTCGGCGCTAGGCTCCTCCGCGCCGTCGAACTCGAGCGCCTGCCCATCGCGAGTGGAGGCATAGCGGACGTCGTCCACCAGCAGCATCCCACACCATAGGGAGAGAGCCGCGTCGGAGTTCCGGAGCGCGCCAAGCGAGGTGCCGTAGCTGTAGTCGATGTGCTGCGGTAGTTCGGCGCTTGTCGCGTTGCCGACGACCAGATAGTCGCCAGGCCCGATGATGGCGTTTGTGAACCGGTGTTCTTCCGATCCGGAATCGTCGCCCCGGCTCGCCGCCAGAGTCATCCCGATGAGGTCGATCGGCGCGTCGGTCGCGTTGTGGATCTCGAGGTACTCCGAGTCCCCGTCACTCCCGTCGGGGTTCGCGTGCACTTCGGTGATCACCAGGTCGCCCTGGCCAACGGTGCACCCGGGGCTCCCGTCGAGCGGTTCGCTGATGCACCCATGCACGAAAACGACCCCGAGTGCGCACCACCGCGCACCACCGAATGCTCCCACCATCGAGACCTCCCGCCTTGCGGCGAAGGCGGTTATCGTCCGACCTTCCGATCGGTTTCGTGGACCTAAGGCCGTCCTTCTACGAGGACGACCTGCTCTGGACGAGAGACGACGATCTGGAGGGTCTCGTAGTCCCCTTTTTGGTAACGCTCGATGGTTCCGCGGACCGTGACGGGCTCGTCCTGAGCCTGCGCGATGCCACTCCGCCGGAACACGTCGTCGTCCCTAAAAATGATCGGAAAGCGCGCTCGATCGGCCTGAGAAAGCTGTACCCGAACGAGCCCTCTAAACCGCCGAACCTCGTCGACGACACCGAGCACAGTCGTCTCTTGACCGAGCCGGACTTCGAGGCGGTCATCGGCGTCGAAGTGGGTCAACAGAACGTGATCGTCCCGCCCCGCGCCTTCATGTTCGAACGCCTGAATGAAGTCTGCGCGGGCGTTCCACCAAGCTTGTCGTTCCGCGTAGTCGTCGTAGTGCTTCTTTTCTGGGTCCCAGATGCCGCGTTCGGCTTCGCGCGCCTCGGCTTCGGCCCTTGCAAACTGCGAATGGAACCGATGCGAGTAGCCGTACTTCGTAAAGTAGGGGCTCATGCCCGCGCGGACCGCTTCGACGTTGTAGCTCGTCCACCGACCATCTTTTTGCACGAAGGCATACGCGAGCGGCCTCCCGAACGTGCCGCGAACCGCCTTGGGGTCGTCACGCTCCAGTCTCACCACGTCGGCGTCGGTGAAGAATCGCTTCGCGAACTCCGTGGCTTCGTTTCCCATGGGCGTCTTCGCCTTCACCGGTCGCCGCGAGTTCCCGCGGGCTTCCTTCAGATAGCCGGCGAAGTCGGCCTCGACCGCTTTGCGAACTCGGTCGCTTTCGATCTTCTCCTCGGTGTCGAGTCCGAGAAGCCTCACCGATGGCTCGAGACCTTCGACCCAAATGGTATCTCCGTCGACGATCGGATTGTTCGCCAACCTGAACTCGCCCAGCACCACGCCTTCGCGGAGCTTCGCTTTCTTCGCTTTCTTCGCTCTCTTCTTCGCTCCGCTGGGCTTCGCCGCCCCGGCTTTGGCGTCTCGCTCATGCGACGCGTCGGCGACGACCTCTCGGTCGCATCCGGTCCACGTGAACGTCGCCACGGCGACCGCAGCCAACACCACGCCCAAACGTACGCCGCGAGTCATCAGGCTCACGGTATGGCATCCGCTCGGAGGTGGCTAATCTTCCGCGGAGCGGTCGCCTTCGATGCCGGCCAGCTTCCGCGCCAAGCCCTTCTTGAAGTCGAGATTCATCTGGCGACCGATCTGAATGCGCTGCGCCTGAGGGGATCCGGCACCGTGCATCGACTCGGTGAGGTACCCGACCGCGTTTCTTCCCATCGTCATGTTCTCGATGAGTCTCAAGACGCGAATTCGCTCTTCCGTGGGAACGTCCGCGCGGCCGCGCAGGTACTTGTCGAGCAGCGCCTTCAACTCCGGGTGCTCGAGCTCCTTCTCTGACGGCGCGGTGCTCACGAGGCCCCCGGCGAGGTCTTGGGCGAGCCGGCCGATTTCGAACGGCATCTTGGTCACGTGGTGCTTGCACACGTTGGCCAGCATGTCGTCGTTGAGAAACGCACCCGACTTCGTGGCCTTACCCTGATGAGACGACGCAATGCCCGCGGCGTACATCGTTTCGTTGAGGTGGGTCATCTGGACGAGCTTGTCCTTGATGTGCGACGCACGCTCCACGCCGTTGTGTTCCGCGGCTTGTGCGGCCGCGCCGATCAGCACGTCGCCGACGCCGGTTTTGCAGACGTAGCTTCGTCGATGATAGCAGGTGAAGCGCTCGACCAACATCGACGCGAACTCGTATTCTCCGTGCATGAACACGTGGCTCCACGGCACGAACACGTCGTCGAGTATCACCATCGCCTCTTGCCCGGCGAAGTTCGCATTGCCAATGTCGATTGACCCACCTTCCATGGCGCGCGTATCGCACGACTGGCGCCCGTACACGTACGTGATGCCTTCGGCGTCCACGGGGAACGCCGCCACGACCGCGTAGTCCTCGTCCTTTGGCCCGAGTCGCATGGTGGGCATCGCGATGATCCAGTGCGAGTTGATGCAGCCGGTTTGGTGCGCCTTGGCGCCACGAAGCCAGACGCCATCGTCGTTTCGCTTGGTGACGTGCACGAAGAGGTCCGGGTCGGCTTGTTCGTGCGGCGCTTTGCTTCGGTCGCCCTTGACGTCGGTCATCGCCCCGCCGACGACGTAGTTTCGCTCCTGCATCGTGGCCAGGAATGCTTTCAGACGCTCGTGGTATGGGGATCCGTGCTTCTCGTCGATTTCGTACGTGACCGAGTAGAGGGAATTGAACGCGTCCATCCCGACGCATCGTTGGAAGCAGGTTCCGGTGTTCTGTCCGAGCTTGCGCTGCATCATGTTTTGGCCGACCAAGTCGTCGGCGCTCTGCGCCACATGAAGGAAACGGTTCACGCGGCGTCCGGTGATCGACGATTCGACCGTAGCGATTTCCGGCTCGCGAAGGGCGAGGTCATAGGTCTCGGCGACCGCGTTGATCGACGGGCGGATCAGCGGATGGTCGACCGGCTCGTCCACGAGCTCCCCGAAGAGGAACACCTTGAGGTTCCGGCCGCGGAGGCTTTCGATGTAGTCTTTTCCGGTTTCGATTCGCGGCGTGGATCCGCCGTTCCCAAGGGCCATGGCTCCTCCAAAGAAGAGAACACTAACACGCCGGTTAGAGCGGCGCGCCCTGCAGCTCGGCCCAGCTTTCCTGCACGAAAAAGCGCCCCTTGTCGTCTCGCCCGACCCTTCCGAGCGCAACTTCGTGGTCATGCGTGAAGAACACGCGGCCCCGCTCCTCGACCAATCGGCCGAGAAGCTCCGACTTTTCGTCGACGACCTGCTCGGGATGGCGGTCGTACCCCATGGTGATCGGCAGGTGGATCCAGGGCGCGCCCGGAATCAGGTCGGCGGCGTACACGATTGGACCGTCCGTGCTTGGGATCTCCGTCAGCATGAGGCCCGGTGTGTGGCCATGTGAGAGCCATAGCCGATAGTCCGCGCCGAGCGCTTGCGAACGGGGACCCTTCACCACCTCGAGCCGGCCGCTTTGCTCGAGAAGCTCCGGAAGCTCAGGGATGAACGAGCGACGGTCACGCGCATGGGGACGTTTTGCGCGCTGCCACCCCTCCCAGCTCACCACGAACGTGGCGTTCGGAAACAAGAGCGACATCGGCGCGTGCTCTTCGTAGGCGGCGAGCAAGCCGCCCGCGTGGTCGAAGTGCAGATGCGACAAGACGACCACGTCGATGTCGTCGTGAGAGAATCCCGCGTTCGCCAAGCTCTGCAACAGCACGTGACGCTCTTCCTGGACGCCGTAGCGATCGCGCATCGGGGGTGGGAAGAACGCGCCGACGCCGGCTTCGAACAGAATCCGTCGATCGCCCTCTTCGATCAGTAGCGCCCGGCACGCGAGCGGGATCCGGTTGCGCTCGTCCGGTCGCACCCACTGCGACCAGAGCGCTCGAGGCACGTTGCCAAACATGGCTCCCCCATCGAGGCGCTGGGAGTTGCCCTGCACCGACCATGCTTTTCGCCCCTTTGCCACCATGCAGCGAGCCTATATCATCTACGTTCGGTGCGCGGCAGGCAGACAGTGCTGGGTTTGTGGATTGCTGGGTCTTTGACCCTGACGGCCGTCGGCGCCTGTGCCTCGTCGAGCGAGCAGAGCCGGTCCGCGCCCACCACCGCCACCTCGGAAGGAGGCTCGTCGAGGCCTCCCCGGGGCAAGATCGCGTGTCGCCTCCATAGCTGTGCCGCGCCATACTTCTGCAACGAGGACACGGGGACCTGCCAGATGCTGTCGTGCAAGCAGTCCTCCGACTGTCCCTATGACTACAAGTGCGACTTCGGTCTCGGCGTTTGCCGATAGCCCCGACGCCGAGTGCTCGGCGGGAGTGAGCAGCGCTCACATCGCGCGCCTACGTCATGGGGCCCGGCTCGGCGGGGGTGAGCGGCGCTCACATCGCCCGCTTTGCGCATGTTCTCATTGCTTGCATCGGCTCGGGCGGCGATGTCAGCGGTGCTCACATCGCCGCCGCCCCCGATGTGAGCGCTGCTGACTTTGACGATTGCCCAAAAGTAAGCGCCACTAACATGCCTTTGTTACCGTGGCCGCATGCCCGAACCCGACACGCGGTACCATCATGGGAATCTCAGGGAAACGCTCGTGACGGCCGCGCTTCGTGCGGTGGACCGAGAGGGCGCCGATGCGGTCAGCATGCGGCAGCTCGCGCGCGAAGCGGGCGTGTCGTCTGCGGCTCCGTTTCGACACTTCGCCGACAAACAGCTTCTTCTCGACGCCGTCGCCGACCGGGCCGCAGCGCAGCTCCAGTCGATGCTCGATCGGGCGGCCACCGACGGGACCGACGCATTGACTCAGTTTCGCGCGATGACGGTGGCGTACGTCCGCTACGCCTCGGAGCACCCTGCGCTGTTCGACCTGATCCACGCTCGACCAGGGGCGCTCTCCGGGTTTTTGGGCGCGGTCGGAGATGAGCGTCGTCTAAAGTTGAACGCGCTCATCTGCGAGGGGCAGAATGCCGGCCTGATTCCTGAAGCCGATCCCGAGCTGATCACGCTCACCAGTGAGGCACTGACCCACGGCCTTGCTCGGATGGTGGCCGAAGGGCATCCGAGGGTTCGAGCGCTTTCCTCCGAGGACGCCCGAAAGCTTGCCCTGGCTGCGACCCAGCTGCTCCAGCGCGGGTTCGGTCTCTCCTGAGCGGCAACGATAGGAGCAAGGCGCCGGGCGAGGTAGCACGAGGTGCGGAGATGGCGTGTAGAGGCTGACATCGGTGCCAGTAAATATCCAAGATCAATGACAAAATCGCGGCTGCGGCCCTGCATTGATGCACTGCGTCAAACCCGCGTCAGCGGCGCTAGGTTGAGGGTGTACACAGGAAAGGAGGAGTCATGCAGATGATCTACCTGTTGCACGCCACGTTCGATGAGGAGCTCATGGGGAGGCTCCGTCGAACCCTCAAGCGCGGCTTCCGCGAACCGGATCGTTACGACGGGGAACGCACAGCCCGAAACGACAACGCCGACTCGTTCGACCTCGAACTCACCGAGGACGAGCTCGTTGCCGACCTCGATTTCGGTCGCGCCGCGTAGCGTCGACACAGCGTGAGAATCGCGATGGAATCGCGGTGCCCCGGTATTTGACCGGGGCACTGCCTCATTTGATAGTGCCACGCGATGGAGAGGTCTCGCACCCTAGTCTTCGTCGCCATAGCGCTGATGATCGCCGGATGTCCGGAGAAGGGAACGTCCCCCGAGCCGACGTCGGAGGCGCCCCCGCCAGAAGTGGTTGAGGAGTCGCTCGTCGAAGAGCACGTTGCGGACCCAGCCGGCGCTCCGAGCGAACCGCTCGAGGTTCCAGAGGGGGCTTCCAGTGAAGAGGAGATCCGCGCAGCCCTGACGGGCGGCGTGCCTGGCGGACGGTGGAAGGAAGGCCTTCTCTTCGAGGGGCTGCGCCCGCATCCCTGGCTTCGGAGCGCGGCCAACTGGTTCCCACAAACTGAAGATGTTCAGCCGAACGAGATGCGGATCATCTTCATGGGCACCGCCGCGTCGGTTCGCCCCGGACAGATGAACACGTCGATTCTCGTCCAGCTCGGGAACGGAGAGAACTTCGTGTTCGACCTCGGGGAGGGGTCGGTCGCAAACTACGTCGCCGGGGGTTTCGCGCTCAACCAGCTCGACAAGGTGTTCATTACGCAGCTGGGCGTCGATCACTTTGGCGCGCTTCCCTATCTGGTGGTGTCCGGGGGTCGGGCCGGTCGCTGGCACAGCAACCTCGAAATTTACGGACCGTCGGGCCGGACGCCCGAGTACGGCACCGCCAAAATGGTCGAAGGCATGAAAGTCATGCTCGGTTGGCATATCGACGCGTCCAGCGTGTTCCCTGTGGGCAAAGCCTGGGATCTCGTCGTCACCGAGTTCGACTTCCGCGATAATGGCGGCGTCATCTACGACGACAATGGCGTCCGCGTGATCCATTGGCAGCGTTCGCACGTGAAGGACGGTGCGAGCGCCTATCGGCTCGATTGGAACGGCCTTTGTTTCGTTTGGACCGGTGACGGCCGCCCCAGCAAGCTCGATGCGAAATACGCCAAGGGCTGTGATGTCTACGTCACCGCGATGAAGCCGGAGCTCGTCGAAATCAGCTTCGACGCTCGAGGCGTCCCGCCGTTCGTCGGCCGGTACGCACTCGACACCCAGCACACTCCTGGATATGCCGCTGGATACCTGGCTAGCCAGGTTCAGCCGCGCCTATTCATGACGACGCACATGCCTTTTGACCCCTATCTCAACGAAGAGGCAGTAGCCCAGGTTCGCGAGCACTGGAAGGGCCCCTACCGTTTCGGAGCCCCGGACGGCATCGTGGTGAACGTCACCAAAGACCAGATCTGGGTGCGCAACGGGGTCTTGCCCGACTTCCCGAACAGTCGCGCGCCTCAGTTCGATCTGTCCGGG
Source organism: Myxococcota bacterium (assembly GCA_039177115.1). Classification (GTDB taxonomy): domain Bacteria; phylum Myxococcota_A; class Polyangia; order Polyangiales; family Houyiibacteriaceae; genus SG8-38. Next base: position 90,676 of record JBCDFZ010000014.1, on the reverse strand, counting down.
GGCAAACTCGTGGTGCCGCATCCTCCGACTTCACGGCAAGAGATCCAGGAGCCGTTCGTACGGCAGCAGGAGATCGACCCGCGCGAGTACTACCCGAAGGACTATCACCCCGAGCTGCTCGAGGAGTGGCCCGTTGCGGGCGATCTGGTGATTCCTCTCGAAGCGGTGCCGCCACAGCTCGAGCAGTCGATGGGCGAGGCGGCTCGGAAGAAGGCCGCGAACCAGGAAGTGCTGCGGCAGCAGGCTCCTTGAGCGCTCGCGGCGCCTTTTTGGAGTGCTCGAAATCGTTTGAGATTTCATCGATTTCAAACGCCTAGTTGCCAGAATCATCGGTTTAGAGAACCCTAGGCCCGACATGCGCACGATTGGGCTATTGGTGGCTGTGGCCTTGGCGGCAGCGGGATGTGGAGACAGCGGGGGCGACGCGAGTGCAGGCGGTGCCGGTGGACAGGCCGGTACCGGAGGCGACGCGGGTTCCGCGGGCTCTGGGGCCGACGGAGGAACGGGGGGTGATGACCCGGGCTCGTTCGAAGCGACGCTCGAACACACGTTCGACCCGATCCCGGTAGAGTCCGGCGCGGAGGCGTACTGGTGCCAGAGTTGGACGCTGGACAACGACGAGCCGCTCTACGTGAACCGGGTTCGCCAAATCAACGACGGCGGCTGGCACCATTCCAACTGGTTCTTCGTCCCCGACAACGTGTTCGGTGAAGACGGTACGTGGCGTTGCAGCGATCGCGACTTCGGCGAAGTCCAGGCCGCCGCTCGAGGTGGAGTCATCTTCGCGCAGTCGACCCAGACTTTTGAGGAGATCCAAGCGTTCCCACGTGGCACGGCCATCGTCGTCCCGCCTCGAAGCAGGATCATCGGCAACGTGCATCTATTCAACGTGAGTGCCGCCGCGATCAACAGCTCTCTCACCATGGGCCTCCAATCGATCCAGGAAGACGAGGTCGAGGTGAAGCTCCGCGAGGTGAGCTTCGCCAACTACGCCATCCAGATCCCTCCGCAGCGCACTTCGCGCTGGTCGCAGACTTGCGATCTCACGGGTGTCGCCGAGGAATCGTTCAACATCTACTACGTGCTCGGCCACTATCACGAGTGGGGCAACTACTTCAAACTCAGCTTCGTGGACGATGCGCTGAACGAGCAGACCATCGTGGAGTTTGGCAACACCGCTGGGGACACCCTCGGTGTGACCATCGATCCGCCGCTTCCCAACAACGGGGCCATGGGGCTCAGGTACGAGTGCGGGTACAACAACACGACGGACCGCACCTTGGTCTGGGGCAACAACGGCCAAGAGGAGATGTGCCAGTTCCTCGCCTACATCGACGGGAACCGGAAGATCGCGTCGTTCGCCGAAGGCATGGTCCCCGTCGACATGGGTGAGGACGAAGACGGGAACCGGCTTTTCGACACCCCGTGCGGGAATGCCCCGTTCTTCGTTCCCCAAAACAACTAGGTCTCAACGCCACCGTTGAGTTTTCGTACGGTTTGACCGACCCTTGCCATGATGCGCGCGTGGGCCTGTAGTTTTGTCTCCGCGATTCCGCTACTCCTCGCGGTGGGGTGCGGAGACGGCGTTGTCGCAAACGCGGGAGGCTCTGGAGGCTCTGGAGGCGCCGGCGGGTCTGCGGGCGAGGGTGGGGCCGACGCGTTCGAAGCCACCCTCGAGCACAGCTTCGATGTAGTCGTCGTCGAGCCGGCGACGGACGACTACTGGTGTCAGAGTTGGACGCTCGACAACGACGAGCCCCTCTACGTCAACAAGGTCCGTCAGCAGAACGACGGCGCGTGGCATCACTCCAACTGGTACTTCCTGCCGGAAGGTTCATACGGGGACGACGGAACGTGGCGCTGCCAGGACCGCCAGTTCACGCAGGCGCGCGCGGTGGTCTCAGGGGGTGCCATCTTCGCTCAGTCCACACAGGCTTTCGAGGAGACGCAGGCGTTCGGCGAGGGGATTGCGATTGTCGTTCCTCCTCGAAGCATGATCATCGGGGACGTTCATCTTTTCAATCCGTCGGCTGCGCCAATCGAGACGGCGCTCACGATGGGGTTTGTGACGCTGGACGAGCAAGCGGTGACCGTGCGTCTCCGCGAGGTCAGCTTCGCTCTCAACGACATCGCCATCGATCCGCAGCGCCGTTCACGGTGGGCGCAAACATGCGATCTCGACGGCTTGGTCGCCGATTCCTTCAACGTGTACTACGTGCTCGGCCACTATCATGAGTGGGGCAACTACTTCAAACTCAGCTTCGTCGATGACGGCGGGCAGGAAACGGTCATTACCGAGCTCGAGAACGCCGGTGAGGTTCTCGGCGTCACCGTCGACCCACCGATCAATTCTTCGGGCGCGAAGCGGCTCCGATACGAGTGCGGGTACAACAACACCACAGACAGGACCCTGACCTGGGGCAACGCGGGTGAAGACGAGATGTGCCAGTTCCTCGCCTACATCGACGGCGACACGCGCATCGGCGCGTTTCCAGAGGGAGAGACGCCTGTGCTCGTCAACGAGACGGACGACGGCGTGTTGATGTACGAAGTATCCTGCGGCGGCTCAGCCTTCGGCCTGCCCGCCAACGATTGAAGACGCCCGGTTTAGGGCGTGGCGCCGAGCTGCCCTGAGGTGGCTTCTCGGTCGACCTCGACGGCTCGTTTCTCGTCTTCGAAGTACGCGAGCTCATATTCGGCCGGTACGAGCTTTCGGGCTCGCACGACGTATTCGGCTGCGAACCCCGGGTAGAGCGAGTAGTTCCGCCCGTCATTCGAGAGGTACCAGCTACCGCACCCCGAGCCCCAGACCATGTGCTTCATGCGGGCCTGAATGCCCTCGTTGTAGAGGTCTTGGACGTCCTGTCGGATGTCGCAGTACCGGATCCCTTCGTTGCGCATCTTCTCAATGGCTTGGAGGGCATGATCGATCTGCGCTTCCGTGTAGACCAGCACCGAGGTGTGTCCCGGACCGGTGTTCGGCCCCATCATGATGAACCAGTTCGGAAAACCGGACACCGTCATGCCTTTGTAGGCGGCAGGCCGGTCTTTCCAGGCGTCGTCGAGCGATCGACCGTTGCGGCCAATGACCTCGAACGGCGCGCGTGCGAGTCCGAGCAGGTATCCCGTGGCGAGAACGATCACGTCGAAGGGTCGCTGCCGAGCGTCATCGGTCTCGATCCCGCTCGCGACGATTCTAACGATGTCGTCGGTGACGAGTTCGACGTTGTCGCGTTCGAACGCTGCCCAGTAGTCGTCCGACACCAAAACCCGCTTGCATCCGAACTGGAACTCCGGCGTGAGCCTCTTGCGGAGCTCTGGATCTTTGACCTGGCGCCGCAGGTTCCACATGGAGATTGCGCGCCCGATTCGAGAGAGGATCTTCGAATCGAGGAACACGATGGGGCCGAGGAACTCGCTCCAGAGGTACTTCAAGAACCGGATGAAGCGCAGGAACAGCGGGAACCGGGTGAGGAACTGCTTCGTGCGCTCCGAGTATGCCTTGTCGAACTTGGGAACCACCCATGCCGCGGTTCGCTGAAACACGGTGAGCTCGTCGACGATCGGCGCGATGTTGGGCACGATCTGAACCGCGCTGGCCCCGGTACCTACGATCGCCACGCGTTTGCCGGTGAGATCGACGTCATGTTCCCATCGGGCCGAATGAAACATCGAGCCCTCGAACGAGTCCATGCCCTCGATGGTGGGATACGACGGATCGACGAGCCCGCCCGCACCCGCGATCACCGCGCGCGCGACGAATGTGTCGCCGGCGTCAGTCGTCAGGGTCCAGGTTCCGGCGTCTTCGTCGAACTCGGCGCGAACGATCTCGGTGTTCCGCCGGAGATGAGCGTCCAGCCCGTATTCATCGACGAGGTCGATCAGGTAGCGCTGGATCTCGTCCCACGTCGAGTAGCGCCGCGACCAGTTCGGGTTCTGCGCGAACGAAAGCGAGTACACGTGGGACTGCACGTCGCACGCGCAACCTGGGTAGGTGTTGTCCCGCCAAGTGCCGCCGACTTCCGCGGCGCGCTCGAACATCGTAAACGATTCGATGCCCGCCTGCTTGAGTCGAATCGCGGCGCCGATCCCTGCAAAGCCGGCGCCGATGATCGCGATCGGGAAGTCGCTCACTGCATCCTCGGCCACGGGGAACAACCTATGGTGCCAGGCAATTCCGTCAAGGAGGTTGGGGCGCACGGGTTGCACGCTCGATTTTGGCCCCGAATAGCCGATTCCCCGGCGCGGGTCATGGAGCCCGCGCCGGGGAGTTCGAAGGACTAGAGGTAGAAGTAGTCCGGAGAGTTTGGGATTCAGGTGGTTTGTGCCGTTGCCGGATGCGACCGAGAGGCTTTCGCGGCCTTGGCGTCCGCAACGCCGGCGTCGAACTCGGCTTTCGCCTCGGCCTCCTGTTCTGGGGTGAACTTGATGCGGAATCCGAGCAGCCCGATCGTGCCGACGACGATGCCGAAGTAGAGGAAGCAGTCTTGCAGGGGCAGCTCGCTTCTGAGGAGGAACTGCGCGTAGAGCACCGCGCCCACGTTTCCGCCGGCGCCGACGATTCCCGAGACGGCACCGAGCGACCGCTTGTTGATGAACGGGACGACCGAGTAGGTCGCGCCCTCCGCCATCTGCACGCAGAGGCTGAAGATGATCATCGTCGTGATTGCGAGCCCGAGGGTTCCCATCCGAGAGAAGATGACGAGTGCGATGCCTTCCGCGACCATCACCATGACGAGCCAGCGCACACGACCGGTGAGGCCGGCGGAGCTCGCGAACTTGTCGCCGAGCCACCCACCGGTGCTTCGTGCGAAGATGTTCATCAGGCCGAAGAGCGATGCGATGACACCTGCGGTGGTCTCCTCGAGCCCGAAGCGTCCCTGGTAGTAGGCGGCCGCTCGGCCGTTGACGAAGAGTTCCATCCCGAAGCAGCCCGCGTAGATGGCGAACAGAATCCAGACGCGTCGATCCTTGCAGGCCGTCCAGAACAGGCTCTTTTCGCCCTCAGCCTTTTTGGGCCGGAGTTCGGGTAGCTCGTCGTAGTTCCCCTCTGGGCAGTCGGTCGTGTACTTCCAGTAGAGGAAGGCAATGACCAGCATCGCAGCCGCGGGAACGTACATCGCCGGGCGCCAGTCGTTTAGCTCCGAGCTCGCGAGCCCCGTCGCGAGCATTCCGGCGGCCACCAGGGGCATGACGGCCTGGGTCACGCCGCCGCCGAGATTGCCCCAGCCGGCCGTAGTTGCGTTTGCGATCCCAACGCAGTTCGGCGCAAACATAACGGAGGTGTGGTACTGGGTAATGACGAATGACGCGCCGATCACGCCGATGCAGAGGCGGGAGAAGAGATAGCTCGGCCAGTCGTAGGCAAAGGACGACCCGGCGACCGCGACGGCGCCGAAGATCAGGAGTCCGACGTAGATCCGTCTCGGGCCGAAGCGGTCACAGAACGCACCAATTACCAAGCGTGCAATGATCGTGACCCCCACCGAGGCGATGAACGCCGTGATCTTCTGAGCTCTCGAGAGGTCGAGGTCGGGCCCGATCGACGCCGGAATGAGCGGTGCGTGGGAGAACCAGCCGAAGAAGCAGATGAAGAACGCAAGCCACGTGAGATGGAAGGTCCTCATCTGAACGGTTTTCAGTGAGAACAGGTCGATTCGAGTGGCTTTGTTGGACGTGACGGACACGCTCGCCTCCTATTGAAGTGCACGGGTGAGTATTGTGGATATGAAGAGTCCACTTTTCGAGTGCGTTTCGAGCGCGTATGGTTCTCGTTACTTCGTGCACGAAATGCGAACCCAGCGAGGCACTCCTGCGCGGCTACGAATCGTTGCTATTAACCGGCCAACCGCGCCCCTCGGTCTGAGGGAGGCGTCAGCTCAGCAAGCGCTGCATACTTCGTGTGAGGTCGGCCACCAGGTTGGGCGCGCCTAGTCGCGACGCGATGCGCGCCTCGATCAGCGACGCGAGTGCCGCCGTGGAAGCACAGCCTAGCGCGAGCCCGACGAGCGCGGTCGCGAGCTCGGAGCCTTCGGCTTGAAAGGGGAGCGCGACCGCCATCACGGCGAGGAACCCGAGAAGCAGAAGTCGACCCAGTCGCAGAATGTCTCGGACCTCGCTCCGGAATGAGACAATCGCGTTGACCTCCGTACCGCCTGACAGCGAGCGCAGGGTTCCGAACAGGACTGGAGTGGTAGGGTCCGCGCTCAGCGCGATCTGAAACTCGTTCCCGTCGACCCACGAACCGATTCGGTTGGCCACACCTTGCGTCAGGAGTGCACGGGTTTCGGCCTCGTCGGTGTTCGTGATCCACGTGAAGTGCTCCTGCGGACGATTTTTTTTGTCCGCTCCGGCGAGCCTTTGCGCGAATACCTTCATTGCCCGTGTCGTCCCCCAACTCAATCTAGGCGCGAAAAATGAGCGTTTCAAGCCTCCAGAAACATGCCGGATACAAATCGATTCAAGCGAACCGATTTTAAGTGGAGCCTAAGAGACCACTTTTTAGCCTGCCGGAAATCCCTCGGAAACCTTCATCCATCACAACCGTCCTTGTGACCCGTGGTTGGACTGCATTCTTGAGGCAATTGTCGAAGCTTCCCGCACAGCCAAAGCGCTGGCCGTGGGAGGCTCACGAACACGAAATCGTGCTGGATCCCGACGCGACCGTCCGAGAAGTGGTCAGCGCGCCCGGTACGGCGCGCGTCTGTACATGCAACGACGTCCGCAAAGAAACCATCGTCGACGCGGTGCGTTCGCACGACCTGAAGACTGTAAAACAAATCGGGAATCACACGTCAGCTGCTACCGCCTGCCATTCGTGCGCCCGCGTTTGCAAGAAGCTCTTGGATCACGAGCTCGGTCGTCAGCCCAAAGAACACCAGGTCGTACCGGTATGTTCCTGCACCGACATGGGGCACGACGAAGTGCGGAAAAAAATCCAGATTGAACGGCCTTGCTCACTCGAAGACATGATGCTCCGGCTGCGTTGGAGGACGGCCGACGGATGTGCGCAATGTCGCCCGGCGCTCAACTATTACATGTCGATGGCGTTCGGCCAGAAGTACGATGACGACCCGCGGTCGAAGGTCATCAACGAGCGGGTCCACGCGAACATTCAGCGCGACGGAACCTACTCGGTAGTGCCGCGGATGTTTGGCGGGGTCACGACCCCCTCTCAGCTTCGTGCGCTTGCCGAGGTTGCCGAGCGCTTCGAGGTGAAGGCCATCAAGATCACCGGCGGACAGCGCATCGATCTGCTGGGCATTCGCAAGGAACTGTTGCCCGCGATCTGGGGCGCGCTCAACAAGGCCGGGTTCATCTCCGGCCACGCGTATGCCAAGAGCGTCCGCACCGTGAAGACTTGCGTTGGCACGGAGTGGTGTCGCTACGGGGTCCAAGATTCGACGTCCATGGGAATCGACCTCGAGCACATCATGTGGGGTACGCGAACGCCCCATAAAGTGAAGCTCGGAGTGTCCGGCTGCCGGCGAAACTGCGCAGAGGCAACGATCAAGGACGTTGGCATCGTTGCCGTGGACGATGGCTGGGACCTCTACGTAGGCGGTGCCAGCGGCACTCGCGTCCGTGCGGCGCGTTTCCTTTGCCGCGTGGGTCGAGACCACGACGTTCCTGAATACTCGGGTGCGTTCATTCAGCTGTATCGTGAAGAAGGTTGGTACGGCGAGCGCACGGCAGCCTTCGTGGAACGAGTTGGCATTCGCTACGTTCGCGAACGCATCGTCAAAGACATTGCAGGGCGCAATCTTCTCTTCTCCCGCTTCATGAGGAATCAGAAACACGACCAGGTAGATCCGTGGGCAAGCGCCGCGGTCGATCAGGTTCAGGAGCACTTCGTTCCGCTCTCACGCTTGAGCAAGGATCTCCCATCATGAAGCGTTCCCTGATTGGAAGCAGCTGGCGCCGGATTGGAACTCTCGATGCGATCCCATGTCGCGGAGCACGCATCGTCGAGACCGACCGAGGCCCGGTTGCTGTTTTTCGCACGGGCGACGACCAGGTCTTCGCGCTCGACGACCGCTGCCCCCGAAGCGGTGGCCCCCTCTCGTGCGGCATCGTTCACGGCCATCAAGTCACATGCCCTTTGCATGCCACCGAGGTGTGCTTGGAAACCGGGGAAGCCATCGGCCAGCGTGTTGGTCGCGTTCTTCAACACGCAGTGCAGGTCACCGAAGACCGTGAGGTGTACCTAGCCGTATCCAACGAGGTTCCCCGTCCGCGAGCCCCTAGCTAGCCCAAACTAAAAATCGGGGCCTCTTCGAGAATCTCTGCGCCGCCGGATGAGCGGCGCCGAAAGACCGCGGCCGCTCGCCGACCGCACCAGCTGACGACGTGCGTTCCACGCGCGAGTCGCACCCGTTCGCCTTGGCGCCGAAGGAGAGAAATGAAAAAGAGAGACTGTCTATTCGCCTCGCTACTCGCCCTGCTGTTTTTTGGCGTAGCCCCCACCGCATCTTTCGCGCAGGAGCTGACCCAGGAGCAGGTCGATCCCGGTGAGGAGGATATTCCGGCGCTCGATGAGGAGGCCGCGCCTTCGCCCGAGGGTGGGCTCGAGGTTCCGAAGGAAGAGCCTCCCGTGGTTTCGGTCCCGGAAGCTCCCGGACCCGAAGAGGAAGACTCGCCGCCGGAGCCCAAGTACGGCGACAAGCCGTTCAGCTTCAAGCTCGGCGGGGTCACCTTCACACCGTTCTTGCAGGCCCGCTTCCGGCAGGAGACTCGGCTCAACCCCTACGGGCCGGTCGGGCAAACATTCGATTCGGCCCACTTCGTGACGACTCGCGTTCGATTCGGGCTCACGGCGCAGTGGAAGTTCATTCGCGCGATGATGCAGATTCAAGACGTTCGGTTCTTCGGGTCCTTTCCAGGGATCGACGACGGCGGTTCCTTCGCGCTCCACCAAGGCATTCTCGAGATTGGGGACGATCGGGGGTACATCCGGGTCGGGCGTCAGGAGATCAACTACGGCAATCAGCGCATGATCGGTGCCCTCGACTGGCTCATGTCCGCGCGGTCGTTCGACGCCATCCGGATGCACGCGTTCTTCGGAGACAACATCGAGCTCGACCTGTTTGGGTCGATGATCGCGCGGCAGCAGGCCATCGTGGATGACTCGGTCGACCCCCCGGAAACCTTCACGAACAACGGCTCGTACCTCGCGACCACCAACCTCAGCGTCCGACACAGCGAGGCACTCTACCTCGAAGCCTACGTGCTCTATCGGCACGATCGGCCGAGATCCGCCGCGACCCTCGGCCTCAAGAACGACATCGCGTCGCCCGGCATCTACCTGACTGGAGTGCCGCTCAAGGGCCTGAAGTACACCGGCGAGTTCACGATCCAGGGCGGCCGCTCGGCCAACAGCACCTTCTTCGCTTTCGCGGTGTCAGGCGATCTCGACTACACGTTTCAGAAGCCGTCGTGGACGCCTGTCCTGAACGGGGGCTTCGCCTATGCCACCGGCGCGTCGGGTAACGGCAAAGTCGACGAGTTCAACAACTTCTTCCCAACCAACCACAAGTTCTACGGCTGGGCGGACCTGATCGGGCTTCGAAACCTCATCGAGGGTCATGCGCACTTCTCCGTCAAGGCGCCTAAGCGTCCTGTGAGCGCGCGCCTCGGGTTTTACAATCTTGCCCTCGCCAACCCGAGCGCAAGGTGGTCGAACGTCGGCGGCGTCACGTTCGGAATCAACCCGGACAACACCGTGCGAAACCTGGGTCAGGAAGTCGACCTGATCTTCAAGTGGTCGTTCCTTCCCGGCATCTCGCTTTCCGGGGGATGGACCGTATTCGTTCCGAACCAGGGCGCGCGAAACCTCGGGAACGGCGACGTGCAGCAGTGGGGCTTCCTCATGCTGGCCGCGCAGACGCCGTGACAACCATGCGTGCTCGACAGGAGTATTTCGTAGTGATTTCAAACTTGTATCGAGAAAAGTAGCCTTGACGAGTCTTCTTTTACAAGTAGCGTGGAGCAGCGCATGAGCGGGACGATCATGACGAGTGAAGAACCCCAAACGCAGCGTGTTGTCGTCGTTGGGAACGGCATGGTGGGGTGGAAGTTCTGCGATCGACTCACCGCCCACGATCAGGAAGGTCGCTACGAACTGTTGGTCTTTGGCGAGGAACCGCGGCCAGCGTACGACCGCGTTCAGCTCACCAGTTACTTCGACCACAGATCGGTAGAAGAGCTCAGCATGGCGTCCCGCGCCTGGTACACGGAGCGCAAGATCGACCTCCGAACATCGGAGCGAGTGGCGTCGCTCGATCCCTCGGGTAAAGAGCTCAGGACCACGGGCGGAGAGATCTTCCGCTACGATATCCTCGTCCTCGCCACGGGGTCGTCTCCATTCGTTCCGCCGATCGACGGCGTCGATAAACGCGGCGTCTTCGTCTACCGAACCATCGAAGACCTCGAGGGGATTCTGGACCGAGCCGAATCGCGGGGCGGATGCTGCGCCGTGCTCGGTGGAGGTCTGCTTGGCCTGGAAGCGGCGCGCGCCGTTCAAGGGTGCGGTCTCGATACCCACGTGGTCGAGCTTGCGCCTCGCTTGATGCCGCGTCAGCTCGATGATTCCGGCGGACGACTGCTCCGCCAAGAGATCGAGAAACTGGGGGTCAACGTTCACGTCGGGCGCTCCACCGCTCGGATCGTCGGGGACGAGCACGTCAGCGGGCTCGTTTTCGCCGACGAGGGCGCGATGGACGTCGACATGGTGGTGGTTAGCGCGGGAATTCGCCCTCGCGATGAGCTTGCGCGAGCTGCGGGTATCGAGGTGGGGCCGCGCGGCGGCATCGTCGTCGACGACCACCTCGCGACGTCGGCCGCGGACGTCTACGCGATAGGGGAGGTCGCACTCCACGGTGACAAGATCTACGGACTGGTCGCGCCTGGCTACGACATGGCCGAGGTGCTCGCGCAGCGTTTGACGGACCAACACGCGATTTTCGAATCGGGTGATCTCAGCGCCAAACTCAAACTCATGGGCGTTGATGTGGCTTCCTTCGGCGATCCCTTTGCCGACGAGAACCCGCGTAACAAGACGATCGAGTATCAAGACTTGGTCAAGGGCGTGTACAAGAAACTGATCGTCGACGAAGAGGGAAAGCGACTCCTCGGCGGCATGCTCGTTGGCGACGCGTCGGAGTACGGTCAGCTACTGCACTACGCAAGGTCGGGCGACTCACTTCCGGACGAACCGGAGTCGCTGATCGTTGGAGTGCGGGGAGGGGAGGCCGCCGCGGGAGGAATCGCTGCGCTCCCCGACGGGGCGCAAATCTGTTCCTGCAACAACGTATCGAAGGGCGACATCTGTGCACGGATCCGAGAAGACGGGCTGACGACGGTTGCCGAGATCAAGTCATGCACCGCCGCGGGAACCGGCTGTGGAGGCTGTGTCCCCATGGTGAACGACTTGCTGGACGTCGAGCTCGCAGCCCAGGGGGTAAGCGTCCGTAGGCGCCTTTGCGAGCACTTCGACTATACCCGTCAGGAGCTTTTCGACCTCATCCGCCTCAAGCAGATCAAGACGTTCGACGCGCTCATCGCCGAGTACGGCGAAGGGCATGGCTGCGAGATCTGTAAACCAACCGCTGCATCGTGCTTCGCCAGCCTCTTCAACGCGATGATCCTCGAGGATCACACGACCCTTCAAGACACCAACGACCGGTTCCTCGCCAACATTCAGCGTCGCGGCCTCTACTCCGTGATCCCGCGCGTGCCTGGCGGAGAGATCACGCCGGACAAGCTCATTCGCCTCGGAGAAATCGCCAAAAAGTACGACCTCTACACGAAGATTACGGGAGGGCAGCGGATCGACCTCCTTGGCGCGAAGCTGAATCAGCTCCCGGACGTTTGGGAAGACCTCGTTGCGGCAGGGTTCGAGAGCGGTCACGCGTACGCCAAGGGCATTCGCACGGTGAAGAGCTGCGTCGGCTCGGCCTGGTGTCGCTACGGCGTCGACGATTCCATAGGGCTCTCGATACGGATCGAGGAGCGGTACCGGGGGATTCGATCGCCCCACAAGTTGAAGAGCGCCGTCAGCGGATGCGTTCGCGAGTGTGCAGAGGCCCAGAGCAAAGACTTCGGGATCATTGCGACGGAAAACGGTTGGAACCTCTACGTTTGCGGAAACGGAGGAGCCAAGCCTCGGCATGCCGACCTCTTGGCGTCGGATCTCGATGAAGAGACCCTGATTCGCTACATCGACAGGTTCCTGATCTACTACATTCGTACCGCCGACAAACTGACGAGAACTTCCACGTGGGTCGAGAAGATCGAAGGCGGCATCGACCACGTGCGAGACGTCGTCGTGAACGACAGTCTCGGTCTTGCTGAGGAGCTCGAGCGTGACATGCAGTACCTGGTCGACACCTACCAGTGCGAGTGGGCCGCCGTGGTCAACGACCCCGAGCAACGGCGCAAGTTCCGGCACTTCGCCAACGACGATAGCGACGACGACACCGTGTTCCGCATCGAACAGCGCGGGCAGCGGCGTCCCGCGGACTGGGAGAAACGCCCCGCGCCCTCCGAGCCCATCAAGCTTCAGCTCCCAGTTCTCAAAACCGAATGGGTCTTGGCGGGCCGGGTCGATGATTTTCCCGCGGACGGCGGGATGAGCATCAAGCACGGCCGAGTCCAGGTCGCGGTCTTTCACTTCTCGTCGCGCGGCGAATGGTACGCGGTTCAGAACATGTGCCCGCACATGCAGGACATGGTGCTCGCGCGCGGGATCCTCGGTGACAAGGGTGGGGAGCCGAAGGTGGCTTGCCCGTTCCATAAGAAGAACTTCTCCCTCGAGACCGGTGAGTGCCTGAGCGGTGAGAACTACCGGGTGCACACGTTCCCGGTTCGTGTCGAAGAGGGTCAAGTCTACGTCGAGCTTCCGCCGGCGGCCGAGCTCGAGCATCATCTCTGCCCGCAGTCCCCAGGCGACTGCGTGGAGGCGGCTCAATGACCAATCCGTCTGCTTCCATTCGTCTTCCCGTCGTTGACTCCGATCGCGCTGATTCGAACGACGTTGGTTCGGAAACGCTCCTTCAGCGACTGCTTCGTGAGCAGAGCGACCTCTCCGCCGTCGAGCGGTTCTCAGAGTTCCACGACCAGTGCGATGCGCCGGCTCAGGAGCGCTACTACCGCGACTTGATCCCGGCGTCGCCGCCTGGCCCCGGGCAGCAGTACGCGTTCGAAGTCGACCTCGACAAGTGCTCGGGCTGCAAGGCGTGCGTGACTGCGTGCCACAGCCTGAACGGGCTCGACGAAGGGGAGACTTGGCGGTCGGTCGGCCTACTGCACGGCGGCCTTGCCGATTCGCCCGTCCAGAAGACCGTGACCACGGCATGCCATCACTGCCTCGAGCCCGCCTGCCTCGAAGGATGCCCGGTCAAAGCGTACGACAAAGATCCCGAGACTGGGATCGTCAAGCATCTCGACGATCAGTGCATCGGCTGCCAGTACTGCGTGTTCACGTGCCCCTATGAGGTCCCCCAGTACAACAAGTCACTCGGCATCGTTCGCAAATGCGACATGTGCAGTGACCGCCTAGCCGAAGGGGAGGCACCGGCCTGCGTTCAGGCGTGCCCGAGCCAGGCCATCGCGATTCAACTCGTCGACCAAGATCAGGCGATCGATGCCGCTCAGGCCGATGCGTTTCTTCCCGGGGCACCCGAACCCGCACTCACGGTACCGACCACCACGTACAAGAGCGCGGCGATGCCCCACAACATGCTGCCCGCCGACTTCTATCGCGTACGGCCGGCGCAGCAGCACATGCCGCTCGTGTGGATGCTCGTGCTCACCCAGCTTTCGGTGGGGACACTTCTCGCGGTCCAGTTCCTACGGTTGGCCGGAGTCGAGGAGATGTTGGAGGTAGGCGTCGCCGTGCAGGCGATCGCCATTCTCGTACTCGGTGTCATCGCGCTCGGAGCCAGTACGATGCACCTCGGCCGGCCACAGTACGCCTGGCGCGCTTTTCTAGGCCTTCGTACGTCGTGGCTCAGTCGAGAGATCCTCGCATTCGGGGCCTTTGCAGGCCTAGCCGCGCTACACGCTTGCGTGACTTTGGTGGCAAGCATCGACCCGGAGTCTTCGCCCGGGGTCGTCGTGATGGCGGAACGCTGGGACGCACCTCTTGGTCTGGTGACCTGCGCCGTAGGCGTGATCGCAGTGTTCTGCTCAGCCATGATCTACCACGCGACAGGGCGACGCTGGTGGTCCATTGGGCGCACCGCCTTCAAGTTCGGCATGACGTCCATCGTGCTAGGGTTGGCCACCACTTTGATGATCCACTGGGCTGTCGGCATCGTCGCGCATGAAGGCGCTACGCCAGAGCTCGTGCGCATGACGCGCATTGGCGGATTCGCGCTGATCGGCGCCGTCGCAGTCAAGCTCTTCGGTGAATCGCTCGTGTTCCTGCACCTCCGAAACAAGACGCAGGGTGAACTCAAGCGAACGGCCCTCCTATTGAAGGGCGAACTCGCTCGGCGGAGCTTCTTCCGCTATACGCTCGGAATCGTCACGGGGCTGTTCGTCCCGCTTTTCTTCATCCTGACCGCCGACGAGCGTTTTCCAATCTCCACGTTGGTCGGCGTCATCATTGCGCTCGTCGGGCTGCTCGTCGGCGAGCTGCTCGAGCGGATGTCATTCTTCTCCGCCATGAGCTCACCCCGGATGCCAGGAGGAATGCCCTGATGGATGGAGGGTCGTCGTCTTTCGCTGAGCGCGCCAAGAAGCTCGTCCGTGACCTTCGCGGACCACTCACACGAGATCTGTTGCGAAGTCCGGGCGGTTTCGGCCTCGGCCAGGTCCCCACCAAGCTCAAGCCCGACGCCACCACCACCATGGTGTGCGGATACTGTTCCACCGGCTGCAGCCTTCATGTGCACATGAAAGACGGGCAGGCGATCAACCTCTCGGCGTCGACCGAGTATCCGGTCAACCTCGGAATGGCGTGCCCCAAGGGCTGGGAAGCGCTTACTCCGCTCGGCGCGGACGACCGAGCGACTGCGCCCATGCTCCGCGACTCGACCGGTACGCTGAAGCCCGTCGATTGGTCGATTGCGCTCGAAACGTTCGTTAGTCGGATGAAGCGAATCCAGAGCGAACACGGCAAGGAGTCCGTCGCGTTCATCAGCACGGGGCAGATCCCGATGGAGGAGATGGCTTTCCTCGGCGCTCTCACGAAGTTCGGCATGGGCGTCCTTCACGGCGACGGCAACACGCGGCAGTGCATGGCAACTTCGGTCGTGGCCTACAAGCAATCGTTCGGCTTCGACGCGCCGCCCTACACCTATCAAGACTTCGAGGAATCGGATGTCATCGTATTCATCGGAGCGAACCCCTGCATCGCCCATCCGATCATGTGGGAGCGTGTTTGCCGGAACCGGCACGACCCGACCATCGTCGTCGTCGATCCACGCCGCACCGAAACCGCCCAGCAATCCCAGATGCACATCCCGCTGGCCCCCAAGAGCGACCTCTACCTGCTTTATGGGCTCGCCCATCTCCTCTGTCGGAACGACTGGATCGACCGTGAGTTCATCGCTGCGCATACCAACGACTTCGACGCCTTCGCTGCGCACGTGGAGCCATACGATCCTGAGTTCGTGTCCGAGAAAACCGGGATCCCCGTCGAGCAGTTGAACGCGTTTGCCCGCACCATTCACGAGGGAAAGCGTGTGTCGTTCTGGTGGACGATGGGCGTCAACCAAAGCCACGAGGGAGTACGGACCGCGCAGGCCATCATCAACCTAGCGCTGATGACCGGGAACATCGGGCGGCCGGGAACCGGCGCAAACTCCATCACCGGTCAGTGCAACGCAATGGGTTCTCGGCTCTTCAGCAACACGACCAACCTGCTCGGCGGGCATGCGTTCGACAACCCCGAGCATCGCCGGAAGGTCGCCGAGGTCCTCGGCGTCGACGAGAGCGTGATCCCCGACAAACCCAGTTGGGCCTACGACCAGATCATGGAGGGAATCCTCCGCGGCGACATCAAGGGCCTTTGGGTCATCGCGACCAACACGGCCCATTCTTGGATCAACCAAGGTGACGCGCATGAGATCCTCAAGCAGCTCGACTTCTTGGTCGTTCAAGACATGTATCACACCACCGAGACGGCGGCCTTTGCCGACCTCGTTCTTCCAGCGGCCGGCTCCGGCGAGAAGGAGGGCTGCTTCATCAACTCCGAGCGGCGTCTCGGTCTGACGAAACAGGTGTCGAAGGCACCTGGTGAAGCGCTTTCCGATTTCCGCATTTTTCAGCTCATCGCCCAAGCGTGGGGGTGCGGCGACATGTTCTCGCGCTGGCGATCGCCCGAAGACAGCTTCCAGATACTCAAAGAGTGTAGTCGAGGCATGCCTTGTGACATCACTGGCATCTCGGACTACCGCATGATTGACGAGCTCGGTGGCATCCAGTGGCCGCTACTCGAGGGACAAACGGCCTCGCCGAAGAGCCAGCGCCGCTTGTTCGAGGACGGTCAGTTCTATACTTCAGACGGCCGCGCGCGCTTCGTTTTCAGCGAGCCCCAGCCCACACCGGAAGTGGCCGACGACGCCTATCCGTTCACCCTGTTGACGGGCCGAGGCAGCTCGAGCCAGTGGCACACGCAAACACGCACAGGCAAGTCGGAGGTTCTGAAGTCACTCTATCCGAACGAGCCTTACCTCGAGGTCAGCCCGCCCGACGCCCGGCGCCTCGGCCTCAACACCAACGACTGGGCCGTCGTGCGGTCGCGCCGGGGTACACTCCGCGCGCGCGCGTTCGTGAGTCACGTTGTCCAGGCTGGACAGGTATTCATGCCCATGCATTTCGCGACCACCAATCAGCTGACGTTTCCGTCGTTCGATCCATATTCGCGGCAGCCGTCTTACAAAGCCTGCGCGGTCAGTTTGGAGCGTGCATGAGAGCACCGGATCCAACGAAAGCGTTCATTGATCCGCACGATCCATCATCAGCTACCAGAACGGAGCCAGACATGGCATCCTCGGGGCATTCATGCAGCTGACGCTCTTCACCGACTACGCGCTCAGAATGCTGATGTACCTGGGGCTTTCGGACGAAGGCCGTCCAGTTCCCATCCAAGAGGTATCGGACGGCTGCGACGTCTCCCACCACTACATGCTGAAAGTCGCGAACGAGCTCACGCATTTGGGTCTCATTCGTTCGACGCGAGGTCGGGGTGGTGGTGTGCAGCTCGCGGTGGATCCTGCTGACGTCGTCTTGGGGGAGCTGGTTAGGCAGACCGAGCCCGATCGCGGTGTCCTCGACTGCGTCGACAACGATCAGGCTTCGTGCCCGCTCATCTCGTCGTGTCTCCTCCGTGGCGTTCTGTCCGAAGCAGAAGACCAATTCTATCATGTTCTCGATCGCTACACGCTGAAGGACATCATCAAGCGGCGCGATCGACTGTCTCCATTGCTCGGTCTGTCGCCCTAGCAGCGTCTGTGTGAAAACTGGTTTTTAAGAAACCACTTTTTCGCATCCCCGAAACGAGACGGAAAACCCGGGCGGCTACTCCCGTAGTGTGGCCCTCCTTTTCGGTCGAGAAAGCGCGATCAAAGCGCGCGACAAGGGTGTACCGTCGGCACCGTCTTTGGAGCGAGTCGTCGTCGTCGGCGCCGGCATGGCCGCCCAGCGGTTCTGCGAGCGGTTCGTCGACCTCGGCCTGAGGTCGAAGTGCCACCTGACCGTGCTCGGCGCGGAACCGTGCGCGCCGTACGATCGGATCCGACTCGGAGAGATGCTGGCCTCCGCCGATGCGCTTTCCGGTCTGACGTTCCGCAACCCCAGCTGGTACGACGCCGAGGGGATCACCCTCCGGCTCGATACCGAGGTCGCCGCCGTCGACCGTGAGTCGCGGACGGTCCTCGACCGTGCTGGACAAACCTATCCGTACGACCGTTTGATTCTGGCGACAGGGTCCGCGCCGCGGATGCCCGCGTGCATCGACGCAAAGAGCAACGCGATCCACGTCTATCGTGACGCGCGCGATGCCCACGCGATCGCCCGCCGAATCGCAGGGGACGGCGCCTCGAAGAGCGTATTGGTGCTGGGCGCCGGGCTGCTTGGAATCGAGCTCGCGGCATCGCTTCGGGAGATCGGCTGCAGCGTCGTCGTCTACGAAGCGGCGTCCCATCTGCTGTCCCGCCAGCTCGACCTCGAGGGTGCTTCCCTTCTTCGGGAGTCGCTTTCCTCGGACGGTATCGACGTTCGCCTCGGTGTGCGCGTCGCCTCAGTGACCGATGAGAAAACCGGCGTAGTTGCGTCTGACGAAGACGGAGAAACACGACACTTTGATTTCGCGATCGTCGCCGCCGGTGTTGCACCACGCGACGAACTTGCCTACGAGGCCGGCCTCGCGACGGCCGCGCGCGGCGGCATCCTCGTTGACTGCAACATGTGCACCTCCGATAAGCGAGTGTTCGCCATTGGAGAGTGTGCCAACGTCGATGGTGAACCGTTCGGTCTCGTTGCGCCTTGCTACGAAACCGTGGAGACGGTCGTTCAGCAGCTCATCGGTCGGAAGAAGCCCTTCCAGCGAACGCCAACGGTTACGAAGCTCAAGTACGAACGGCTCCCAACCAGTGTCGTCGGGGATGCGCTCTTCGACGAACGCGGTTTCGAATCGGTGGTGCAGTCCTCTGGCGATGCCTATCGTCGACTCGTTCTGCGGAGAGGCCGGGTCGTGGGGGCGACCGCGATCGGATCTTGGGACGAGTGGCCTGCAGTTCTCACCGCGGTCATCGATCGTAGACGTCTCGGTCCCGGCCCTCGATCCCGCTTCGAGCGTGACGAGCGAATGTGGCCCGAAGCTCGCGCGAACGACGTGTCGGGTTGGGCGGCCGAGGTCCCGATCTGTACGTGCACGGGGGCGACCTGCGGGTCGGTCCGCGATGCCATCGCGGACGGCTGCAAATCGGTGGGAGCTTTGGCTTCTCGCACAGGCGCGGGCACGGTCTGCGGAAGCTGTACTCCGCTACTCGAACGGCTTCTCGAACCTTCCCGGCCGCATCTACCGCCACAGTCACAGAGCTGGCTTGCAGCGGCCGGTGTTGCCGCGCTCCTCCTCATCGTAGGGGCTGTGCTGACCGAGCCCGTCTCCTGGGCGAGTACGTTTCAGAACGAGTGGCGGGTCGACGAGCTCTGGCGGAACAAGACGCTACGACAGGTTACCGGCTTCACACTGGCGGCGCTCTGCGCCATCAGCCTGGTGCTGTCACTTCGGAAGCGCCTGCCTCGCTTCAAGTTCGGACACTATCGCGCTTGGCGACTCTTCCACTCGGCGCTTGGGGTCACGACGCTCGTGGCGGTCGGGGTCCACACGGGGTTCCGTTTCGGTTCGAACCTGAACCTCTGGTTGATGATCACGTTCGTTTCGCTTGCGGCGCTCGGCGGCCTCGCTGCGATGGCGGCCGCGTTCGAGCATCGGCTGCCTGACCAGCTGGGTGGGGTGATGCGCCGCCGGGCGCTTCTCGTTCACCAAATCCTGTTCTGGCCTTTTCCCGTGCTCGTCTTCGTGCACGCGCTGAAGAGCTTTTACTTCTAGGGAGACCTCTCGTGTGCCTTCATCGGATCGGTTTCGAAAAATCTTGTGGGGAGTGTGGGTGGTGACCACGGCCGCCCTCATAGGCCTCGGTATCACGGCGTTCCGAGGCGACCAGCGGACCGCGCTTCTTCCCGGTGCCACGACGCACGGTCACTACCAAATCGAGCTTTCCTGTGAATCGTGCCACACGGCTGCGTTCACCAGCGCTGACGAGATGCAGCAGGCCTGCGTCGACTGTCACGGAGAGGAACTGTCAGTCTCGGAAGACTCGCACCCGAAGTCCAAGTTCACCGATCCGCGAAACGCGTCGCGCGTGGCCAGACTCGATGCTCGCTATTGCGTCACCTGCCATACGGAACACCGCCCCGAGGCCACGGCGACCATGGGTCTCTCGCTGCCCGACGACTACTGCTACCAGTGTCATCTCGACGTCGCGGACGAGCGACCCACCCACGAAGGGCTCGGCTTCGACACATGCGCCGACGCGGGATGCCACAACTTCCACGACAATCGGGCGCTCTACGAAGACTTCCTCGTCGCCCACAGCCTTGAAACGGCCAATCACCCGATAGCGACCGTACTCACGCGAAGCAGTCTTGCTGAGGCAGATGCTCCCCCCGTTCTCGTCGACGCGCCGCCTGATGGCTGGACGGGCAGCGCCCACCATTTGGAGGGCACTCTGTGCGCGGACTGCCACGACGCCGCGAGTCCTACCGACGCAGGCTGGATCGAGGACGTCCCGCCGGCGAAGTGCGCGGACTGCCACGAGCAGCAGGTCACCGGCTTCGGCACCGGCCGTCACGGAATGCGCTGGGCGGCGGACCTCAGCCCGATGACGGCAGGAGAGGCGAGGCTTCCCATGCGGAACGAGGCCGCCGATCGCCAGCTCGACTGCAGCACTTGCCACACGAGCCACCGCTACGACACGGAGGTCGCCGCGGTCGACGCCTGCCTCGGCTGCCACGACGACGAACACTCGCGCGCGTACGCGACGTCTCCACATGCGGAGCTTTGGTGGGGAGAAGTGAGCGGTGTGCTCCCGGAAGGGAGCGGCGTTTCCTGCGCCACTTGTCATCTACCGCGGGTTGCTTCGGGCGACCGCGTGCGCGTCCAGCACAACCAGAACGACAACCTCAGGCCGAACGAAAAGATGATTCGGTCCGTGTGCGTGAACTGCCACGGCGTGGGCTTCTCGATCGACGCACTGGCCGACCGCGCGCTGGTCCTCGGCAACTTCGACGCAGCGCCCGGCGTGCACGTCGAGTCAATCACGATGGCCACCGGCCGTCTCAGCGAAAGAGAGAGAACAGAATGACCCCCCGAATCCTCTTGGCGTTCGTCGCCGCCCTCTGCGTCACCGGCTGCAGTGCGAAGCAAGCCGCGACCGCGCCCACCGGCATCAGCCCTCAACAGATGGCCGACGCGCTCCACGCGGTGATGGAGTCCGACCGCGCCATCTACACGAAGAAGGTCGTCAACCGCCTGCAAAACGAAGAGAACGTCATCAAGGCGAGCGAGCACTGGAAAGACGAGCAAGCGCTCCCGCTTCCCGCGCAGATGTTCCGCATGGGCGCCGAGATGGTTGCCGAGAAGGATGCTGGATTCACGTACTCGCTGCTCTCACCCTGGCCCGTCAACAAGCAGAACAAGCCGAAGACGCCGCTCGAGACCGAAGGCGTCGGCAAAGTCGTCGAAAGCGGTGGAAACTTTTACGGCGAAGAGACGCTCGGCGACCAGGCCTACTTCACCGCCATCTACCCAGACACGGCCGTCGCTCCGGCCTGCGTCACTTGCCACAACGAACACAAGGACTCGCCCCGCACCGACTTCAACATCGGTGACGTGATGGGCGCGGTCGTCATCCGCATTCCGGTCGATAGCTGAAAAGGAGACCCCCCATGCTCACAGACCAAGAAATCGCATACGTACAAGACACCTGGAAGGCCGTCGTGCCCATCTCGGACACGGCCGCGGAACTGTTCTACGGAAGGCTCTTCGAGCTCGACCCGTCGCTCAAGCCGCTCTTCAGTTCGGACATGACCGAGCAGGGCAAGAAGCTCATGCAGATGATCGGTACCGCCGTCGCCCACCTGACGAAGCTGGGCGACGTGGTCCCTGCCGTGCAGGCGCTCGGGCGCCGTCACGTCGGCTACGGTGTCGTCGATGCGCACTACGACACCGTCGGTGAAGCGCTGCTCTGGACCCTCGGCAAAGGGCTAGGGGACGCATTCACCGACGACGTCGAGGCGGCTTGGACCAAGGTCTACGTCACGCTGGCGACGGTGATGAAGGAAGCGGCCGCCGAGGCGCCAGCGGCTGCCGTAGGCTGACCGCCTCCTTCGTTCCTCAGAAGCTCCACTCGCACTCACCCTCGCCATTCAGGTGGCCCTGAGTGCCGAGCTGCGAGATCACGAAATCCCAAGCGTTGGTGACCGGGTCCTCAAGCGGTCCGCCGTTCAGGTCGCTGTAGGGCGGCGATGGGTAGAGCGTGCCGATGTCCGTTGCGGCCTCGAAGTCGACCTGCGTCAGGACGCCGTCCTCGTCGATGTCCTCTACGAGCGACATCCAAAAGGCGAGCCGCGTGACACCTGACTCGTCGGCTGGGAAGCCGTTGAAGAAGATGTGGTCTCCGTGCATCGTGATGGCATCGGTCCCGCTCGTGCTGACGTTGATGCCGGCCTCGCCTCCCTCCTCGCCGCAGTTGGTGTAGAAGGACTGGACGTCCGCTTCGATTAGGAAGTCGATGGTCGAGCCGTCCTCGTCCGCGGTGAGCTGACCCTCGATGATGTAGGTCAGGTTGTTTTCGATCATGTTATCGATGTCGTCCTGCGAAACCTGATTGATATTCATGGTCTCTTCGGTGATGAGGGGCGTCTGGTAGGCGAACTCGGTGTACTGCCCGATCGGAATCCCGCTGAAGGAGGTCAGCTCGGAGCCCGCTTCACTCAGGTTCGTGAACTCGGCTACGGCCACGGCGTCGCTCGACTGCGGATTGGCGCCGTCGACCTGCGCCATGTCGACGAACCCGACGGAGATGATGTACTTGCTGAACGACACGCTGAACCCGTCGGCGATGCACTCATCGGGTTCGTCCGTGTCGGCGCAGCTATCAATCCCGTTGGTGATCGTGTCCTCCGGATTGATGTTGATGGTGACGTTACCGTCCCCGCCGCTGGAGTCGTCTCCGCAGCCTGCGGCCGCGACGAGTAGACCGGCGCACATGGACATGACAATTCTATTCTTCATTGGGTTCTCTCCCCTTGTCTGTTGTTTGCTTCACTCCGTGGTTCCCGTTGTGGACCACGTAAACGTTGGAAATGGGTTGCCGCTCATCGCGATGACGATGTTGTTGTAATCAGGGTCTGCAGGCCCAAGCGCAGCGAGGCCGGACTCGTCCACCAGTGCGGCCACGCGCCCGTAGTTGACCGTCTGGAACCAAGCGTTCGGATCGAAGGTGATCAGCAACGAGACGGGCTCTGGCGTGATCGTCACTGGCGCTTCCACCCCGTTGATGGTCGGTCTTCCACGCGTGCCTGGCACGACGTCGACGAATGCCTCGAACTCGTAGCTCGTCGGACAGGTGTCCGCCTCGGGGCAGCACACCTCGGGGCCCTCGATACACGTCGCGCTGCCAAAGAATCGGCCCGAATGGCCACCAGGCACGTAGTTGGGAGCTTCGAAAGGAACCGACGCTGGGCCACCCGGCACACCCGCGAGGGCCTGGGCAAGAGGAATCGTCAGAAGCCACACGATCCCGAAATCGTAGAACGCCGTGTTGATCGTTCCGGTCGTCCCGAAGAGCTCGCCGATGAACTGTTCGTTCGGGTCTAGGCCGTCGAGGGTGACGCCATCGCGGAACTCGAGAATGGCGGGGTCGCACCGACGGGGGTCCGGGCTTTCCGTCGTGCAGAAGAAGATCGGGCCGAACCCGAGGGTAGCCTGGCTCAGGAGCACCTCCCAGCCGTCGCTGACGAACGGCTCGGGGGCCGTGCCCTGGCCCGAGAACGGAACGTCGACGAACTCGCCCCCGGTCTGACCACAGCCTGCGCAAAGCGCGAACGCGATTGCGAGCCACTTCATAGTCGGATTCCGATCGTGAAGAACAACGTGCGCGGTCGTCCCGCGCTGATGTGACGCGCGGGGATGCGGGAAGGGACCGCATCCGGATCCCAGTCGGAGACGAAGGCGAACTCGTTGCCCGCGTACTGCTTGTTGATGAGGTTGTAGGCCTGAAACCCAATCTCGAGGAACCGCCACGAGAGGCGCGCGGACGCATCGAGTACTGAGAATGGGTCCGCAAACTCCTGGAACGGAAGCGGCCGAGCCGAAAGATACGTGAACCCGAACCCGAGGTGTCCGATGAGGGGGTAGTTGCCGAGGTCGACGAGCTCCTCCGTCGCGCCGATGTCGAAGCGCACAATCCACGGCGGGATGAAGGGCAAGAGATCTCCTTTGTCAAACTGTGGGGTCGGGTTCTCGACCGTGCGCGGGGGAGGTCCGTCGAGAACCGCGCGCACGTAGGTGACCGAGAGGGCCCCCACCAGCCACGGCAGCGGGTTGGTGACGGCGTAGAACACGAACCCCGTGCGGCTCGTCGGGCCGATGTTCTCGAGCCGACCCTCGGTGGCCTCGAAGAATACGTCTTTGTTCAGCCACGTTCGATACCCGGTCAGCGTGATGTTCAGCTGCTCCTCTGGGCCGATCCGGAACTTCACGCCGAGATCCGCCGACCGCACCTTGGCGAACGGGGCGACCTCACCGTCCACCAGGGTGTTGGCCTGCGGAGATCGAAACCCTTCGCCGTAGGCGGCTATGATGTCAAACCACTCGAAGGGCTTGCCGGTCAGGGCGAGGCGCGGCCCGGCTACGATGCCTGCCGCGCTCCGACGAAACCCTTCGATGAAGTTCGCCGGGCGAAACAACGGAATGAAGTTGAGGAGCCGGTCTTCGACTTCGAAGAAGAGTGCGTCTGCACGGACGCCTCCCTTGAAGTTGAGATACTGGGTGAAGTCCCAGTCGAGATCGACGTAGATGCCGACGTCGCCCTGAAAGATGTTGGCGTCGACGCGTTCGTCCCAGGTTTGGTTCTCCGTCGCGGCGATCAGGTTCTGCTGCTGGGGGTTGATGAAGTCGAACCGCCCCGAGAGCCCCATCTCGATGGTGCCCTGTGCCCATTCCGCCGGCTTGAAGCGCGCGGTTCGGTGCCTCGCCTTGCCGCCTACCACGATGCGGCGGTCTCGCTGCTCGATGAGGTCGCCGCGACCGAAGAAGTTCGGCGCCACCTGGGAAGTCTGCAGGAAGCCGGTGAAGTTCTGCTGGATGCGGAAGTCGAGAAACTGCAGGTAGATGTCGAAGCTGGTGTTCTCGTCGTTCTTGCCGCGGTGCTCGCCGCCCACCCCGACGATGGCGCCGGCGTTGAACGCGTTTTGCGCACGCGCCGTGGCGAACGGGTACACGTCGTAGAAGCCGACGTCGCCCGACTCGATGTCGTCTAGGCGAAGCACACCGGCCGAGTTGTAGCGTGCACCCCAAAACGCTCCGTGCACGCGAAACCGCCAAGCTTCCTTGCCGAAACCGACCTGGAACATCCCCGAGGCATCTAGCCCGTCGCGGTTCTCGCCAAAGCCGTCCGATCGCCGAACCTGGAAGGCGCCGAAGGTGTCCGGATCTTTGTCTTTCGGCGCGAAGATCCCGACCTGCCGAAACGTACGGAACGAGCCGATTTCGCTCTTGGCATACACACCCCGCTGCTCGACGCCCATGTCGAACTCGACGGTGCCAGCAACTGCAAAGTCGCCCTGCGCCGGGTCGTAAACACCCTCGATCACGCGCAGGTTGCGAACGGCCTCCGGGACGATGAAGCCGAGATAGCTGTACCCCTGGCCGTGGATGTTCGACGGCTGGTTGAGCGGCACCTCCCCGAGCTTCAGCTCGATGTCCTGGCCGTGCTCGGCGTTGAACCCGCGCAAGTAGAAGAAGGCGCCCGCCGCGTCGCCTTCCACGTTGGCGACGTAGAGCCCGGGCGCACGCTGCAGCAGGTCGTTTGCCGTGTTGGCCGGCCCCGCGTTGAGAATCCTCTTGTCGACGGTGAAGTCGCCTGCACCTCGACCCTCGGCGCGCAGTTTTTCGGCATCGACTTCGGCGGTGGCGCCGAACCCGTTTTCGTCGGCTGTGGCTGGCGCGACCTGAAGCGGTTGATTGGCGCTTGGCGGGATGATTTCCGCGTGGGGAGCGTCCTGGGGGTCGTGCGTGTCTCCAACATGCGGGAGCCCCAAGTCTGGCGGCTGGAAGTGGACCGCGACGGCGATCCGACTCGACACGGGCGTTTCTCCACGCCGTGCCGGCTCGAACGTCCAACCACGAACCGCCTCCATCGCCTTCTCATCGAAGTCGGCGCCCGCCGAGTGTTCCACGACGACGTCGCGGACTTCGCCTTCCGGTGTGACGGTGAGTCGGACGAGAACGGTCGGGTGAACCCCTTCCTCTTCGCGGCCCTCGGGATACTCGGGCGGCGGCGACGTGAGGAGGTGAGGCGGGTGGAGCGTTTCCGGATCCGAGGAGTCGTCTGCGGGGCTCCCCTCCGCAGCTGGCGGCGCGTCGGCTGGCGGCGCGTCGATGACCTCCCCGTCCGTCGGCGCATCGACGACGTCCTCCGGAGCGTTTGCCGGGGAGTCGTCGTTGGCCGGTGGGTTGGCGGGCGAATCGACCGCTTCGGCGTCGTCCGAGCGCGGCGCCTGTGGAGCCGGGGGCTCGTCCTGCGCTCGCACCGGTGCCGTGAGGATCAGGCCGAAGCCGACCCACCAAAGCCATGGTGTCCGTCTCGTTGCGATCGATCTCATGAACTCACTCTGCGCGTCCCTCGGACGAGCGATTGCGCGGTCTACACGCCATGTGCCGGCACACTCGAGGCGGTCTACGCCGGTGCACGCGGAAGCTTCGTGACTTCGTCACGAAGCGGGTCCCTGCGGTGAGCTCAGGCTGGGGGGGAGTTTTTTGGCGCGATCCGGAAGCGGAGCGGTCCCGGCTGTGCGTCGCCGATCGCGACGGGGGTCGTCGTGACGAACGCCAGTCGCGGTGCGTCAGCAACCTCGGACGGAGAGTCGAGCGCTACGGCGTCTTTTCGCTCGGCCGCAACCGAACAGTGCTCACAGTTGTGGCTGCCCCTCGAACCGCGGCTCGGGAGGAAAGCCTCCGCCTCCGTCAGCGTGCGCGGGAGACCCTCGGCTCGGTGCGCGGAACCGTGAATCAGCTCACCGTGCTCGAGGCATCGAACGTGATCGATGAGCCAGAGATGCGCCGCGCTTGATACTTGGAGCACCAACGCGAGCAACGAAATCGCAACGGATGAGCGGCGAAAGATCAAGGATTTCGGAGGTTGGGGGTCCCGTGAGACACGGTTGACCGGCCATTATGCCCGAAGCGACGTTGACGGCAAGGTCACACCCGGAAGCCCTGGCCCCGGTCACCCTCTGGGGCTACACCGCCTGGTCCCGGGACCCGCTAGGATCTAGTGGGCGCGGGAACACGTCAAAGGATGTCGAGGGAAGAAACCACCGAAGTCACGCGGCGGCATGTATTCGCGCTGAAGGGCCTCTCCAAGAAGGAAGAGCAGGCGCGCATCGTCGTGCTGGCGGGCAAGCTCGCCGGAGACAAGTACGCAATCGACGGGGAGCTCACGCTCGGCCGCGGCGTCGAAGCCGACGTGAAGCTGGACGACTCACTCGCCTCGCGCATGCACGCGCGAATCTTCCAGCACCAGCAGGGAACCTACGTCGTCGAGGACCTCGGCAGCCGCAACGGAACCCAGGTGAACGGGCTCGCGATCACGCGCCAAGTACTGGCGTACGGCGACCGCATTCAGATCGGCAGCTGCCTTCTCCTGTTCGCCCACCACGACCCGATGGAAGAGCAGGTTGCGCACCGACGGAAGCTCGAGGCCATCGGTCGCCTCGGGACCGGGGTGGCGCACGACTTCAACAACCTTCTTGGCGCCGTGCGGTCGAGCATCGATTTCCTGAACGAGCTGCCTCCGGAAACCAAGGTCAACGACCCCAACGTCCGTGAGGCTTTTCAAGACATTCGGGCCGCCGCCGCGGCCGCCACCGAGATGACCAGCCGGCTTCTCGGCTTCGCGCGCGAGGTGCAGCGAAGCCACTCCGAGGTCGACCTGTCCGAGCTCTGCAGGCACGTGGTGCAGCTGGCTCGGCACACGTTTCATCGCGGCGTGCAGGTCGAAGCCAAGATCGACCGCGGCCTTACCATCATCGGCGATCGAGGCCAGCTTCATCAGCTGCTGATGAACCTCTTGATCAATGCGCGCGACGCGATGCCCAACGGGGGAAAGCTCTCGATCACAGCGAAGAAGGCGGACAAGCGAGACCTCGAGCGTGCGCCGCTCAATCCCCTCGTCGAGCACGCGCTCATCACCGTGTCGGATACCGGTATCGGCATGAATCGCGAGACGCGAGAGCGCGCGTTCGACCCGTTTTTCACCACGAAGGGCGATCAGGTGGGTGCAGGCCTCGGCCTCGCCGCGGTTTACGAGATCGCCAAGGGCCACAACGGGCACATCACCCTTCACAGCGCGCCGCGGAAGGGCAGCACGTTTCAACTGGTGTTCCCGCTCTCGAGCTACCGGGCTGCCCCCACCGAGCCGAGCCTCCCCGCGATTCCAGTCCCGCAAACCCAGCTTCTGATCCTGCTCGTCGACGACGAAGATGTCGTTCGCCGAAGTGCGGGGCGTGTGGTGCGGCAAAGCGGGCACCGAGTGATCTTCGCGCGAAGCGGAAAAGAGGCGCTCCGGATCTACAATGAGACACAGCCGCGGCCCGATCTCGTGTTGATGGATCTCAACATGCCGGGGATGACCGGCGACCAGGCCTTCAAAGAGCTCAAGGCGGTCGACCCGCAGGCGCCGGTCGTGTTCGTATCCGGCTACTGGGACGGCGCCCTCGAGCGAGAGCTTCGAAGCATGGGCGCCCTCGGTTTTGTCCAAAAGCCCTACGAAGCTGCTACGCTCCGGGACGCCATCGTGCAGGCGATGACTGCCCAGACTTCATGATCAAGTACATTGGCTCGAAACGCGTACTCGTGCCTCACATCGTGAGGGCAGTGTCGGCGTTTCCGGAGTCTAGAACGGTGCTCGATCTGTTCTCGGGCACGTCGCGTGTGGCCCATGCGCTCAAGCAGTCCGGGCGATACGTGACCGCCAACGATCACCTCGCTTACGCCTCGACGCTTGCACGCTGCTACGTACAGGCCGACGCGGATCGCTGGGCAGACGAAGCTGGGGCGCTGCTCGAGCGGCTCGGTGCGCTTCCTCCGAAGGCCGGGTACTTCACCCGCGCGTTTTGCGAAGACGCGCGATACTTCCAGCCGCAGAACGGCGCCCGGGTCGATGCGATTCGGGAAGAAATCGCTCGGCTCGATCTTCACCCAGAGCTCGAGGCCATCGCTCTCGTCTCGTTGATGGAAGCAGCCGACCGCGTTGATTCTACGACGGGCGTGCAGATGGCATACCTCAAGAAATGGGCGCCGCGCGCGCACAAGGACCTCACGCTTCGGCTGCCCGCCATCGTTTCAGGCCCCGGGCGAGCTCTTCAGCTGGACGCGCGTGAAGCCGCCGCCGAGGTCGATGCAGACGTCGCATACCTCGATCCCCCGTACAATCAGCACAGCTACATGGGCAACTACCACGTGTGGGAAACTCTCGTTCGATGGGATGCCCCGGACACCTACGGCGTCGCGAACAAGCGCGTGCAGTGCAAGGCGTACAAGAGCCCGTTCAACTCGAAGCCGCGGATTCGAGAGGCGTTCGAGGAGGCAACAGACGCGGTTCGCGCACCGCATCTGCTGGTTTCGTTCAACAACGAGGGATACCTCGACCGAGATGACGTGGTGGGCATTCTCGAGCGCCGGGGCCGAGTGGGGGTCGTCGGGGTCGACTTCAAGCGCTACGTCGGGGCGCAGATTGGGATCTACAGCCCCGACGGCGAAAAGGTTGGGCGCGTGAGTCACCTGCGCAACAAGGAGTACCTCTTCGTCGTGAGCGAACACCAGTCGACCGTGGACGCGGTTTGCGAGGCGATCGAAGTCAGCGTTGCCGAGTCGTCGACTGCGAGCCAAGCAGGAAAGAAAAGGAAGGCTGGATGAATCTGAACGACGTACTCAGCGACGACGCGAAGCGAAGCGCCATCATCGAAGACGTTTGTCGCCTCGTCGAGAACGAGGTGGGTAAGCAGAAGGGCCTGGGCGGCGTCGCCGTGAAGGCCGGCTACAAGTTGGTTCAAGGTGTGAAGCCTGGCTTCGTGCGAAACGTCGTTCAAACGCTGCTACCGGAGTTCGCCAACGCGCTCACACCCTTTCAAGAGCAGGCGGCGGCTGCCGGCCAAAGCGCCAGCGACTACTTTCGCTCGCACTCGTCCGAAGTGGCCGAAGCGCTCCTCGTCGTGACCGATGCCCGGGCAGACGGCTCGAGCCATGGTTCGGTCAAAGGCACGTACGGCAAGCTCCGCGGCTCCGCGCGCAAGAACGTGGAAGCTGCGGTTCCTGGCCTCGGCCAAATCGTCGATCGGTACACGTGAGGTACTTCGAGGACATCGAAGTGGGCGAGGGCGCGACGTCGGACGAAGCGTACCTGCTCGAACCATCCGAAATCGTCACATTCTGCGAGAAGTGGGACCCACTTCCATTCCACACCGACGAGGCGTTTGCGGCGACCACACCTGTGGGAAAGCTCTTTACCTCGGCGATTCACACGGTCGCCATCGCCATCCGGCTCGGGCACCAAATCAATCAAGATCCAGTGGCCACCGAAATCGGACTCGGCTGGGACGACGTCCGCTTCACCACGCCTGCGTGCGCGGGCGATCGGCTCACGCTTCACGCAGAGATCATCGAGGCGCGCGCCTCGAAGAGTCGTCCCGAGGTAGGCATCGTCCGTAGCCTGTTGAAGCTGGTCAATCAGGACGGCGCAGAGGTGATCCGCTTCAAGACAGCTGCACTGATTCGGCGGCGGCCGGAATAGGCGTCTTATTCGCTTTGAGACGGATGATCGCCTCTCGGGTCCGGTCGCGCAGATCGGCAACGCGGTCGTCGGTGCTCAGCTCGGCAATTGGGTAAATCGGCGCCCCGATGCGCACCGTCACCACGCGATTGAGATTCGGGTCGCGCGAGCTTCCGGTGTCGACCGAGTCGCGTGACATCAGGGAGTACGTGCCGGTGAGTGCAATCGGGAGGATCGGGCAGTCGGCGTCTACCGCGGCCTGAAAGGCACCGTTCTTGAAGGGGCGAAGCTTGCCGTCCTCGGTCCTCGTTCCCTCGGGGAAGACGAGCAGCGGCTTGTCTTCGTCAAGTACGCTCGTGAACGCTTCGACGACCGCCTGCGCCGCGTCTTTGCCTTTGTTGCGGTCGACCGGAACGTGACCCGCGAGCCGAAGGTGCCAGCCGAGGAAGGGAATGTTCATGACCGAGCGCTTGGCGGCCCACTTGAAGTCGCCCGGGAGGCAGGCGCCGAGGACGAGGATGTCCACCAGGCTCTCGTGATTGCTCGCGTAGACGACCGCGCCTTCGGGAATGTGGTCGAGACCGTCGACCTCGACCGCAATGTTGAGCCCTTTTGCGCTCGATCGACTCCACTGCGTTGCCGCCCACGTCGATACGCGGCCCTTCGTCAGCGGACCCGCGGTGAGAGACAGTGCGGTCCATCCAACGGTACGCATTCCGAACGGGACCCATTGGCGAACCCAGCGTACGCGCTCGCCCGCACCCATTTCGCTCCCCTTGCGAAAGATGCCCCACTCGTTGCGCACCCAGTCGACGGTGTTCTTCAATCCCATCTCGCGCTCAATTACCACCGGCGCGCGACCAAGGAAAGATCCGACGTTTTGGCGCACTCGAGCATCACGCCATGGTCCGAACCGGACTCGGAGGAACGTTTGAAAGATCGAGGTCTTGCGGGAGCGGCCGGAACGGGAACTCGAAGTTCACGGATTTCGCGTACTGATATACGTCCGCGCCATATCGCGTGAATGGGGTGGGCGTCGTTCCGAGGTCGGCGATGGCGTGAGTGTTGTCGTAAACGATGTCGGCCGCTACGTACGGAACGAAGACGCTCAACAGAGCGGCGAGGCGCTGCGCTGAGTTCTGCTTCGGCAGGCTGGCAAGTGCACTCATGGCGTGCTGAAAAGGCAGTCGAAGCTTTTCGGCGAAGCGAGGTACGCGTTTGCCGAGCGCTGCCGCGACCGCCTCGGAAATTTCGCCGATCGATCGCGATTCGATTCCTGCACTCAAGTGATACGTATCGTACGAGAGATCTTCCCTCACGTGCAGCTCGGCGATTGACGGCCCGACCCAGTCGCTGTTGACGATGTCGACTCGCGTGTCGCCCGAGAGAGGGAGCACCGGAAGATCGGTCAGCGCGCAGAACGCACGCACCATGTCGAACTGAGTCGTGTCGGGGAAACGCGAGTCACCGATCACGCTGCTCGGGCGCAGGTAGAGGCACGGTACGTCGGGCAGCAGCTCGCGCACCATGTGCTCGCAGAACTTCTTGGTGCGCGTGTAGGGATTGAAGTCCGTGACCGACCAGTCGAGGGGATCGCTTTCCCGCACCGTATCGCCTGGGCGTGAACCTGCGACCGCCACCGTCGACACCAAGCTGAACCGGCGAAGGGGGTGGTCTTCTTGGATGGCCCTCGCGAGCTTGATCGTCGATAGCGTCCCCCGAAGGTTGTGGTTGGCGCACGCGCGCTCCGACCGAAAGTTGAGCGCCGCAGCGACGTGGAGCACCGACTCCGCGTTCGAGATCAGCCAGTCGTAGTCGTGCTCTTGAATACCGAGGTCGGGCTCGCTGAGGTCACCGCGGATGAAGCAGATCCGCTCGAGCGCCCGGTGAAATTCGTCGGCCGGCATGTGAAGCTGAAGCGCGTGCCAAAGTCGCTCGACTCCGGCGTCGTAGTCGGGCGCCCTCACGAGCAGCGCAAGCTCGTGGTCGGTGTTCCGAAGCAGCCAGTCCGTCACGTACGAACCGATGAAACCCGTCGCCCCCGTGACGAAGATAGCCATGCTTCCGCTAGGGTTGTTCGGGGACCCCAGAAGTCAAGAGCGCCACCATGGCGCCCGGCGCGTCGACATGGACCCAATGGTTGGCGTCTTCGACCACGTGGACTTGAACGCGCGGATTGTCTTCGGCGATCGCTTCCGCACGCGCCCGGTCCTCTGCTGAAAGCATCGGCGAGCGTCCACCGATCACGATTTCCATCGAGGAGCCCTCCGGTGGTGATTCAACGATTGGCCAGAGATCTGTCCGCGCGTAGTCGGAAATCAACGCACGCACCGCGTCGAGGTCGGGTCCGAACGCGCGAGTGCCGTCCGCATTGCGTTTGAGGTTCATCGCGAGCCACTGCCCAATGGGTTTCGACTGCCCCGCAGAGACGACCGCGTCGACGAAGGCATCGCGCGACGGCCAAGTCGGTGCGATCCCCTCGAGGATGGCCAACACGTCTCCCGTGATGCTCCCGCCTTCGTCGAGCGCCTTCGCGCCGGGTGACGAGTCGATCAGCCAGCACTGCGCCGCGCCCGAACGAAGGGAGAGCCAGCGAAGCGCAACCTTTCCGCCGAAGCTGTGGCCGAGGACCCCGTGCACGGGCAACTGGAGCTCTCGTTCGAGCCCGACGACGTCACGAGCAGTCGCCTCGAGCGTGTGGGGAGGGGCCAGCCCGAGGGAGTCACCGTGCTCACGGAGGTCGACCAAGATCGCACCCCACTCGGGTCGCGTCTCGACGAACTTCCTTGCGATCCCCCGCCAGTTCGCGCGTGTTCCGAGGATCCCGTGGAGGAATATGAGGTAGGCCCGAGGGTCGCTGTCCTCATACTTGACAATGGTGTGAGCGAGCACGGAACCTCACTACCACACATGTCGAAGGACAGCCTGACGATCAAGGACAACCGCACCGGGGAAACTTACGAGCTTCCCATCACTCACGGCACCATCCGCGCGATGGACCTCCGACAGATCAAGGTCTCGGACGACGACTTCGGCATGATGTCGTACGATCCCGCCTACAAGAACACTGCGTCGACCACCAGCCGGATCACGTTCATCGACGGCGACAAAGGCATTCTTCGATATCGGGGCTACCCGATCGAAGAGCTCGCCGAGCACGGGTCGTTTCTCGAAGTGGCCTACCTGCTCCTGAGCGGCGAGCTTCCCACCGAGGTCGAGCTCGACCCGTTCGTGCACGACATCACGCACCACACGCTCGTCCACGAGAACATCCGCGAGTTCATCGACTCGTTCCGCTACGACGCTCACCCCATGGGGATCATCTGTGGAACCGTCGCCGCGCTCTCCACGTTCTACCCGGATGCGAAAGACCTTTCGAACCCGGCCAGCCGCCGCCTCCAAATGCACCGAATCATCGCCAAGATGCCGACCATCGCTGCGTACGCGTATCGGCATCGCCGCGGACTCAAGTACGTGTATCCCGACAACGACCTCAGCTATCCCGGCAACTTCTTGAACATGCTCTTCAAGATGACCGAGCTGAAGTACACCCCGAACCCCGTCATCGAGCGCGCGCTCGACGTCCTGCTGATCCTCCACGCCGATCACGAGCAGAACTGTTCGGCGAGCGCCATGCGTGCGGTCGGGTCGTCTCACGTCGACCCCTACAGCGCGCTTTCGGCGGCCTGCGCAGCGCTCTACGGCCCGCTCCACGGCGGCGCCAACGAAGCCGTGGTCCGCATGCTCACCGAGATCGGTTCCGTTGAGGCCATCCCCGCGTTCATCGAGCGTGCCAAAAGCGGTGACGAGCGGCTCATGGGCTTCGGTCACCGCGTCTACAAGAACTACGACCCGCGCGCCAAGGTCATCAAGAAGCTCGCCTATGACGTGTTCGAGGAGATGGGAAAGAACCCGCTGATCGACATCGCCGTCGAGCTCGAGCGCATCGCCCTCGAGGACCCCTACTTCGTGGAACGAAAGCTCTACCCCAACGTCGATTTCTACTCCGGGCTCATCTACGAGTCGATGGGGCTCCCGGTGGACCTATTTCCGGTACTCTTCGCGATCGGCCGAACCCCAGGATGGCTCGCGCAGTGGGAAGAGATGCTCACCGACCCCGAGCAAAAGATCGCCCGGCCGCGTCAAGTATACCTCGGCGAGGGCGAGCGCCACTACGTGCCGATCAGCGAGCGCTGACCGAAGGCCGCGCTGGGACAATCTGCAGCAGCGCGCGTTCGAGCCGGAAGGCCGCGCTGTCGGAGAGCGGCCGGCGTCGAAGTCGCGCCGCGCGCGTCGCAGGTTCCACCCCGTCCAGATAGATCTGCATCTTCTTCCGGGCTTCGTGGATTCGCCAAGCGATCGTGCCTTCGGTCGTCCCGAGCACCACCGCGGCCTCTTTGTGGCTGAGACCTTGGAGCGTCGTCAAGACGACGGTGGTTTGCAGAAGTGACGAGAGCTGGTCAAACGCCTCGAGGAGCGTTCGGTAGCGCTGGCGGAGCTGAAAGGCCCGCTCCGGATCGCCGTGCGCGTCGACCGCCACGGCCGCGAGCAGTCGCGGGTCGTCGAGAGGCACGGTGCGCCTTCTCTTGCGGTCGCGCTTCGCGTTCAGGGCACGATGCAGCGTGATGCGATAGATCCACGTGAAGAACTCGCTGCGGCCTTCAAACTCGGGAAGCTTGTAGTACGCCTTGAGAAACGCATCTTGCGTGATGTCGTCCGCGTCGCTCGCCTGCCCGGTGAGCGTGAGCGCGAGCGAGTACACGCGATCGCGATACTTGCGGACCAGCTCGTCGAAGGCGCGGCGGTCTCCGGCCTTCGCTCGGGCGACGAGTTCGGCGGCCTCGGCCCCTCGCCGCTGTGCTTCAGTAGGTTGCGTTCCGTGCGTCAAATAGCCCCCGTTTGTTCAGGACCCCTAAAGGTTACTCAAAACGATGGGCCAGCCCCAAATCCGGCCCTCGCCGGCGGCGCCCGAGGGCCCGTCGGGAAGGACCGTCGGCTCGTCTCGTGCCAGCCTTGAAACGCCCAAAAGGAGCTGTTACATCCTACCCGCCTGGAACCGGAAGCCCTTGGAAATGGTGGGGAATTCTCTTCTCGGGTCCAGCGGCGTCCCATGATTTCCGATTGGTTTTACGGCCTCTTCTCCAACGACCTCGCGATCGACCTCGGGACCGCGACCACCCTCATCTACGTGAAGGGCCGCGGCATCGTCTCGTGCGAGCCCTCGGTGGTGGCGGTTCAGGCCGATCCGCGCGGTGGCAAACGCGTGCTCGCCGTGGGCAAGGAAGCCAAAGAAATGCTCGGCCGAACCCCGAGCTCGATTCGAGCGGTGCGTCCCCTCCGGGACGGCGTCATCGCCGACTTCGACATCACCGAGGCGATGCTCCGGTACTTCATCGCGCGTGCCCATGACAACCGACGCACCTTCGTCAACCCGCGCATCATCATCTGCGTCCCGTTCGGGATCACGGAGGTCGAGAAGCGCGCTGTCAAAGAGAGCGCCGAGGGCGCGGGTGCACGTGAGGTGTTCCTGATCGAGGAGCCGATGGCTGCTGCGATCGGCGCGGGCCTGCCCATCACCGAGCCAAGCGGCAACATGGTGGTCGACATCGGTGGAGGGACGACCGAGGTGGCGGTCATCTCGCTCGCCGGCATCGTCTATTCTCAGTCCGTGAGAGTAGGCGGCGACAAGATGGACGACGCGATCATCGCGTACCTCAAGCGAAAGTACAATCTGCTCATCGGAGAGCAATCGGCGGAACGGGTTAAGTGCAGTGTCGGCAACGCCCATCCCGATGGCGAAGCGGCCACGCTCGAGGTCAAGGGCCGAGACATGGTCGCCGGTGTACCCAAAACCGTCATCGTCAACGCGGACGAGATCCGCGACGCGCTCACCGAACCGATCAACGCCATCACGGAGGCCGTCATGATGGCGCTCGAACGGACACCTCCCGAGCTCTCTGCCGACATCGTCGACAAAGGGATCGTGCTGACCGGGGGAGGGGCGCTTCTCCGGAATCTCGATGCGCTCCTTCGTGAAGAGACCGGCCTTCCCGTGATGGTTTCCGACGACCCGGTCTCCGCGGTCGTCCTTGGGTCGGGGAAGGCGCTCGACCACCTGGATCTGTTGCGCGAGGTGACGATCGCATAGCGACGAGGCGCGGCGATGAACTACTTCCAGACATTTCGAGACGTTGCGATCGTCATCGCCTTGCTGGTCATCCCGCTCCTCTTCGTCCGCGCGCACCTCCGAGACCCGTCCGATCTGTCGAGGCTCGATCGGGGGATCATCCGCGTGAGCGGGCCGATTCAGTATCCGGCCTCCTGGGCGGCCGATGCGGCGACTAGCCTCATCGAAGACTACGTCTACCTCGTGGACGTCAAGCGCGACAACGACCACCTTCGTGCGGAAAACGACCGGCTCAAGCAGGAAATCCGGGTTCTACGCGCCGAAGCGCTCCGCACCCACGAGCTCGAGGCGCTCCTCGGCCTCCGCGGAGGCCTCGAGACCGAGACCGTCACCGGTCGCGTGATCGCGAAGGACATTTCGCCTTCGTTTCGCGTGGTGCGGCTCGCCATCGATCAGGGAGAGCGTGCGGGCGTGCAGCCAGGCATGCCCGTCGTGTCGAACGAGGGTCTCGTAGGACAGATTCGCAACGTGTCCGGTCGCTTTGCTGACGTGCTCCTCACGATCGACCCGGAGAGCCACGTGGATGTCGTCATTGGCGATCAGCAGGCCCGCGGTCGGCTCGAGGGCATGGGGAACCGAAGCCGCTATCGCGCGCGCATTCAGTTCGACCGGGCTGACGATGAAGTGGAGGTCGGCGACGCGGTCTATACGTCGGGCCTCGGCAAGAAGTTCCCTGCCTCGATTCTAATCGGTTACGTCAGTAAGATTGGCGATCAGGAATTCGGTCTTCATCAAGAGGGAGAAGTCGCCCCGGCGGTCGACTTCACTCGCCTTGACGAGGTGCTCGTGTTGACCTCGGGCCCCAAGAACGCGGACGTGCGGTAGGCGTGTGATGGTGGGATTTCGCCGAAGCGCCTTGCTCGTTCTAACCGCCTTTGGACTGCTTCTGGTCCAGTCGGTGTTCGCGCGGGCTCTCGCCCCATACCCGTTTGCACCCTACGTCGAGCTCCCGATGGTCTTTGCTCTCGGCACGGCCACGGGCGTCCGGGTGGTTCGCGGAGCGGCCACCGCCTTCGCACTCGGGTACCTGTACGACCTCTTCACCGGCAATCCGCTAGGGATCTACACGTTCTCGTTCGTAGTGGGCTACCTCGGGGCACGGCTGGTCGGCTACCTGATGTCGTTTCGGGGTGTCGTCTTCGAAATGGGTCTCACGTTCGGGCTCACCCTCGTCGTGGGTGGAGTGGTCGAAGTCATCCGGTCGACGGGCCCGGCTGGGATGACCTGGAGCACGGGCGCGATGGTGGCCGCGCTCCTCGCCTCATCGCTGGCCACGGCCCTGATCGCTCCGTTCATGTTTGCGCTCGTGCGGCGCCTCGATCCAGCGACGGCGAGGTCGGTGACGTGATTACGCTCTCCCAGCGCCGCGAGGTGGGCGAGTTCCGGAAGCGCTACCGCTGGATGTCGCTCTTCGTGATTGTGGTGTTCGGCGCGATCCTGGTTCGCATCGCTCAAGTGCAGCTCGCGCAGCGCGATCGATGGTCGGGGATCGCCCAGGACAACATCACCAAAACCCTCGAGCTGCCCGCGACCCGAGGCGTGATCCGCGATGCCAAGGGGCGGGTGATCGCCTCCAACCGTCCGTCCTACGACGTCTACGCCACGCCGCGCCTGCTCGACCTGCCGGGCGACGTCGATCGCATCGCATCGCTCATGGGGCTCAGCGCGAGAGATAAACGCTTGCTACAGGAGCGGCTCGATTCCATCCCAGCCGCGCGCCAAACCCACCAGATCGAGCTCTTCCGGGACATCACGCGACCCCAGCTGGCCGCGCTCGAAACCCATTCGTCCGAGCTCCCGGCGCTCGACATCGTCACCGTTCCGCTTCGCGACTACTCGTACGGAACGCTCGGCGGCCACCTCATCGGCTACCTGAACGAAGTCAACGATCGCGACCTTGCGAACGCCGACACTCCGGGCACCTATCGTGCTGGAGACCGGATCGGTCGAAGCGGCCTCGAGCGTCGATACGAAGACCTGCTTCGCGGGGCGCGCGGGTTTCGGCGCGTGGTGGTCGACGCACGAGGCCGTGCGCTCGAAGGGACCCATCCGCAGTCCCTCGAGGTCGACATGCTGAAAACGCCGCTTCCGGGTCACGACATTCAGCTGACGATCGACATGCGCTTGATGGAGGCGCTCGATCGGGCGTTCGCGCCGTACCCCTCCGGCGCTGCGGTGGTCGTCGACGTTCATACCGGCGCCATTCTCGCGCTCTACTCGAAGCCGGTCTACGACCCAAACGAGATGAGCAGCGGCCTCAGCACCAAGCGCTACGAGGAGCTGACGAGCGATCCGTTCCGCCCCCTCATCGACAAGACCCTGTATGAGACCTACTTCCCCGGTTCCACGTTCAAGGTGATCACCGCCATCGCTTCGCTCGAGGACTCCGTGGTGGATCCCATGCAGCGCGTCGAGTGCATGGGATCCATCAAGATCGGGCGTCAGAAGTTTCGCTGCAACCACCGACACGAATGGGTGGACCTCTACGATTCGCTGGTGCAGTCGTGCAACGTGTACTTTTGGGAGCTTGCCGAAGAAGTCGGACTCGAGCGCATCAACCGGTTTGCCCAGGCGTTCGGGTTCTCCGAGCGATCGGGGATCGGCGTCCGGGGCGAGGCGGAGGGCTTCCTCGCCACGCGCGACTGGTACAAAGAGCACTACGGCGCGTTTCGTCCGGGCTACACGCTCAACACGGCAATCGGGCAGGGGAACACGCGGGTCACGGTCCTCCAGCTCGCCATGGCCTACGCCGCGATCGCCAACGGCGGAGGCCTCTATCTTCCTCAGGTGGTGAACAACGTTCGCGCCCCAGACGGCTCGCTGTCGGAAACGTTTCAGCCGCAGCTTCGGCGCGAGGTCGGCGTCGCCCCCGAGCACCTCGAGATGGTCCGGCGGGCCCTCAGAGACGTCGTCAACGACGACTTGGGGACGGCGCACAAAGCACGCGTCGAGGGCCCCCTCGCTGCTGGAAAGACAGGGACGGCTCAGGTCGTGAGTCGCAAGAGCCGTTCGGAGGAGTCGTCGAGCGCCTGGTATCTCGATCGCTCCCACGGCTGGTTTGCCGGCTTCGCCCCCGCCGACGATCCCCAGGTGGCGTTCGCGGTCTTGGTGGAACACGGTGGCTCGGGCGGGGCCAGCGCGGCACCGATCGCCACGCGCGTCATCGGGGAGTACCTCCGCGAACCGAGTCCAGAGGACACGAACTAACCATGGCCATCGGAAGAACCATTCGCGACGAGTTCGATTGGCCCCTCTTCATCGCCGTGTCGACCATTGCGCTCTTCGGAGTGCTCAACCTCTACAGCGCTACCGAAGGCGGGACCACGTCGGACGCTTACGTGCAGCAGATCTATTGGCTGGTACTCGGGTTTGGGGCCGCCAGTGTCGTCGTCGCGATCGACTATCGGCAGTTCGAACGCTACGGCTGGGCGATCTACGCGGTCTGCATTCTCGCTTTGGTGCTGGTGTTCGTTCTCGGGCGGAGCGTTCGCGGGTCCACCCGCTGGATCGCGCTCGGCGGGTTTTCGCTGCAGCCGAGCGAGCTCATGAAGATCGGGCTCATCATTGCGCTCGCCAAGTACCTTCATCACGACACGAAGGTCGGCGGGCGCACCCTGGCCGACCTGATCATTCCGGGGCTCATCTTGGCCCTTCCGATGGGGCTCGTGCTGCTCCAGCCCGATCTCGGCACCGCGATGATCCTCGCCTTCATTTTCGCGAGCGTCATGATGCTCACCGACCTCAAACCGCGTTCGATGGTCACGCTCGGGGCGTCGTTTTTGGTCGCTGCCCCGGTGACGTGGTTCTACCTGTTGAAGGACTACCAGAAAGAGCGAATCACGGCGTTTTGGGATCGCCTCGGCGGCACCCAGGCCGACCTGCTCGACTCGGGCTGGCACGCGCATCAGTCGCTCGTTGCCATCGGAAGCGGCGGGTGGGCCGGAAAGGGCTTTACGCAGGGCACCCAGACCCGATTCCGGTTCCTCCCCGACCAGCACACCGACTTCCCGTTCCCGGTGTGGGCCGAAGAGCACGGGTTTCTCGGCGCCGTCCTGCTCGTGAGCCTCTATTTGTTCCTCGTTCTCTGGGCCCTTCGGATCGCCTCTCAGGCCAAAGATCGATTCGGCGCCGTGTTGGCGGTGGGCGTCGGCGCCATGCTGTTCTGGCAGACCGTCGTGAACCTCGGCATGGTGTCCGGGCTCCTTCCCGTCGTCGGCATGACGCTTCCTCTCTTTTCGTACGGGGGCTCGAGCCTCCTCTCGACGATGCTCGGCCTCGGCTTGCTGATGAACGTGTCGATGCGAAGATTCTCGCATTGAGTGAGTCGGACTCAGTTCTCGCCGGTGTGATCCAGATGACCTCGACGGCGGACGTCGAGGCCAACATGGCGACCGTGCGCGCGCTCGTGCGCGAGGCGGCCGCACGCGGTGCCCAGGTGGTGGTGGTTCCCGAGTGCTTTGCGTACCTCGGCCCCGAGGCGGGCAAGCTCGACATCGCCGAGCCGCTCGAAGGAGACGCCGACGGGCCCATCCTCGCAGCGTGCCGGGACATCGCCCGAGAGGCGGGTACCGACGTCGTCTACGGCGGCTTCTGGGAGCGGGGACACTCGCCGGCCAAGGTGCGCAACGCCTGTGTCTACATGCGCGCGGACGGCAGCATCGCGGAGGTCTACCGCAAGATTCATCTGTTCGACGTCGACCTTCCGGACGGCACCAAGCTGCTCGAGTCGGAGACCGTCGAGCCGGGAGAAGAGGCCCGCGTGGCCGAGGCGCCGTTCGGTACGCTCGGCCTGAGCGTCTGCTACGACCTTCGCTTCCCGGAGCTCTACCGAGAGCTGGTCGACCAGGGGGCCATTGCGCTGGCCGTGCCGGCCGCATTCACGCTCACCACCGGGAAAGACCACTGGCACGTTCTCCTTCGCGCTCGGGCCGTGGAGCAGCAGTGCTACGTGCTCGCCGCCGCGCAAACCGGCCACCACTACGGAAAACGCTGGTCCTACGGGCATGCGATGATCGTCGACCCCTGGGGCACCGTGACCGCGCAGTGCGGGGAGGGCCTCGGCGTGGCGGTTGCCCCGGTGGACCCAGCGCGAGTCGCAAGCGTCCGGCGCGCGGTGCCGAGCCTCCGCCACCGGCGCATTCGCTAGAGGGCCCGCGTCTATCAGATTCTCAGGCCCTTAAACGCAACGAGCCCCGCCGCATCGCGACGGGGCCCATTGGCGTGTTGACCGAAGGGTCGTTTACTGGATCAAAGCGTCCACCGTGACCGAGGGCGGGTCGTCGACGAACGAGCAGGCCGGGTCGTCGCCGCCGGTGCTCAGCACGAGCGGAAGGCCGGCTGCGTTGATGGCGATGGTCACCTCTTCGAGGGTGAAGGTCACCGAGTCGCCTTCGACGACGAGCTCGACCTCAGCCGGATCGAAGGTGGTGATCGCCTCCGTGTTCATGAAGAAGCACACAAGGCAGGGTGTCATCTCGAGGCCGACTTCGATGAGATCGGGCTCGGCGTCGTCGGCGTCAATGAATGCCTGCGCGTTGGTGATGTCGGCGCTGTCGGCCAGCGCGAGGATGAGGTTCGCGACGTCAGCCGGAATCACGTTCTGCACGGCCACGACGAAAGTGACGAAGTCGTCGGTCAGCGCAGTGATGTCGAGCGTGAGCGGAATCGGAATGCCCATCACTTCGCAATCGACGTCGCCTGTCCCGACCGGCGAGCCGTCCGGGAATTCGTTCCCCTCGCCGCACGTGGTCTCGCATGTGCCGCCGCCCATGCCGCCCATGCCGCCGGAGCCGCCGTCGCCACCCGAGCCACCCGAGCCGCCCGAGCCCGCCGTGCCGCCGGAGCCCGCCGTGCCGCCGGAGCCGCCGCCGTTGTCGCTGTCATCGCCGCAACCGACGATCGCAAGCGTGCCGGCAAGCAGCGCAATCAAACTCAATTTCGTAAACTTAGTCATCCCTTGTTCTCCTCTTTCGTAAGACCCCGGCGCGCGACAGCTTGACACAATTTCCACGGTCGGCCTAGCGCGCGCGACAACGTTTACCCGTGTTTTGTCGGGTATGCAACGAATTGAGCGACGATTTGTCACGCCTCGAGCGCCGGCGTCGGACGGTTTTGCACCCTGTGGCTGGGGGGCTCGGGTAGGACGGGGTCGCACCTCGCCCGCAGCGCCTGCAAGTGACGAGATCTCCACGTTTTTCTCAGCTGAACAGGCGTTTGCTGTTCAAGTGGCGGGCTGCTTCGCGCGAGGCGGCCAGGGGAAGAGTCGGCTGGTCGTCCTCTGGTAGTCCGCGTACGCCGGGTACTTCCGAAGCGAGATCCGTTCGGTGAGCGTGGTAGAAGCCTGAAACAGGAGCGTGAGCAGCACGGCGCCGGAAACCGTCCAGTTCAGCGCGCCCGCACCCGCCGCCACCGAGAAGAGGTAGTACACCCACCACATGCCCTGCTCGCAGAAGAAGTTGGGGTGTCGGGAGTAGCGGAAGAGCCCGTCCGTCAGGAAGTCGGCCTCGGGCGTCCGTCCCTCGGCCTTGGCGGCGTACTTCGCCGTTTGGAACTTCCACTGCTGCTCATCCGCCACCGTCTCCCCGAGGAAAAGGGCGGCAAACGCGACCGCCGCGACGTAGTCGAGCGGCCCGAGGGGCGTTCCGAGGTGCTGAAGCGCCGCGTACGAGGGGACCGTGATCAGCATCAGAAGGACGTTCTGGATCGGCGCAATGAAGGTGGCGTTGAGGAGCTGGAACCACAGGGGCCCGATCCGCTCCTGGATCTCTTCCCAGCGGTAGTCTTCGCCTCCCGGCGCGTAGCCGCCCTTGCGCGCGTAGTTGTACGTGAGTCGCACGCCCCACACCGTCACCAGCCCGGCCATGAGGTTGAGCCGCGTGTCCTCGAACCCGGCGTACGCCGCAAAGTGAACCGAATACAGCACGGGCGTGATCGACCAGAGGCGGTCTACCCAGGAGTACTCGCGGGTGAGGACGGAGAGCAGCCAGCAGAGCCCCGCGAAAC
Source organism: Myxococcota bacterium (assembly GCA_039177115.1). Classification (GTDB taxonomy): domain Bacteria; phylum Myxococcota_A; class Polyangia; order Polyangiales; family Houyiibacteriaceae; genus SG8-38. The sequence continues at coordinate 46,921 of JBCDFZ010000014.1, read as the reverse complement.
CGAGCGAGGCCCAGAAGGCGGTCACGAGAGGATCGGTGGATTGGTACCAGCTGAGCATCGCGTTCCTAACCGAGGCCGAGCGACTTCAGCTGTTTCAACAGCTTGTCGAAATCCCAGTAGACCTTCAGCGAGCGGAGTTTTCCGTCTTCGCCCACTTGGTAGAGGCCAACCATGTCGACCACGGTTTTGACCCCGCCGCCGAGGTCGTTGGTGGCCTGGAGCACGGCGACGCACGTGTCGTCGCAGGCGATCCGCTGCGAGGCCACGAGCGTGAGATTGGCTCGCGCAATCACGTTGTCCCAAAAGCGCTCGATGGCGTCCTTGCCCTCATGGCCGTTTCCCTCGGGATCGAGCATCGACTTGCCGACCGGGTCGGCCAAATAGGCGTCGTCCGCGAACAGCCCGAGCCACGACTCTTTGTCCTTCGCCATGGCGTACTCTGCCGATCGCTCGCTTGCGACGACCGCGGGATGAACCTCGCTCATGAGTTCCTCTCCTTGCATTTGAACCTACTTCGCGGCGTCCTCGACTGCCTTGAGAAGCGACTTGCTGAACACTCCCTTCTGCACGAGCTGATCGCGGGCCTTTTTGGCGGCTGCGCTCCACGCCGCTTCGTGGGGTGCGGTGTCGACCACGCGAAGGCCGCGCCCCTTCAGCGTTTCGAAGGCCCGATCGTCGTCGCGCTTCACGATCTGGTCGAGCTTCGTGGCCGCACGCTTCGCGGTGTCGAGCAATGTCTGCTGGTCGGCCGCGCTCAGGCTGTCGAACTTGGCTTTGCTGATGACGGAGCCACCGACGATGATGTTGAAGTTGGTGGAGGTCATCGCCTTGAGCCGCGTGTACCACTGGAATGCGACCGCACTCATCGCAGAGGCTGGCACCACCGAGAGCTTTCCGCTGCCGAGGCCGTCGAACACGTCGCCCGCAGCGAGCTTCTTCGGGGTCGCGCCGATCGCCGTCACGAACGAATCGACGACGGGGTTGTCCTTCCCCGCCCATCCCGGCCTGTTTGCGAGGTCTGCCGGGCTCGTGAACTCCTCGCTCGAGAAGACGCGGTTCTTGCCTCCATCGCCCCAGGTGAGGAGCTTGAAGCCTCCTTGCTCGATCATTTTCTGGAAACGCGCGTCGAGCTTCGTCCGCACGCGATCGAGCTCGGCGTCGCTGGTCAGCAGACCGGGTGCGGTAAGCACCTGGACTTCGGGCGCGATGAGGCTGAGACCCGTCGTGGCCACACCTGCAGCGTCCAGCTTGCCGCCCTTGATCTTGCGGATGAGGTCGCGGTCGTCGCCGTCGCCACCCCCAGAGAATACTCTCAGGTCGACTCGGCCTTCGGTTTCCTTCTCGAGCGTGCGGCTCCACGCCTTCAGCACCTTGACGAAAGACGACCCGGGCGGTGCGAGTGACGCGATCCGGATCGTGGTGGCCTTCTCGGCCGCGGCGGTCGACGGCGAAGCGGCACCCGGTACGAAGGCGAGGCCGATCGCGAAGATCGAGATCAAACACAGTTTCCAGCGACTCATCGTGCATCCCCCTTACTACAGGGTGGTCTCGGCGACCACCGCTTGGGGTTTCGACGCGCCGGGCGCGCGCTCGATTCAACCCGCTTCGAGGCCGAGAGCCGGGACGAAGCGACGTCGAAGAAAATCACGAAGCTCTTGGTCGCTTCGCTCCGGTTCGGGAGAGGCGAGGAGCGACATGATCAGCCGAAGCATGTACTCCATGACCTCGGTGGTTTCGTTTTCGTCCCACTCAGCGGCTTCGATCAAATCACCGAAGGCCACACGCGTAAACGCGATGGATGCCGGCTGTGTGAACCCGCGGAGAACCAGCGCATCGAAAACGGGCGGGCTCCACACCTGACGGAGCACCGGATTCTCGCGGATCCCTCTGAGGGAGTACACCATGGCTTCGACCGCGCTCTCGCCCGGGTCGTCGAAGGTCTTCATGTGTTCGCGAATGTCGTTCGCGAGCCGAAGCCCAGCTTGAAGCAGCACCGAGCGAATCAGCTCCTCGCGGTCTTTGAAGTAGCGATAGACCGTGGGACGACTCACGCCTGCCTCGAGAGCGACGTGTGCAATCCCGGTTCCATTGATGCCGTCGCGCGCGACGCATCGAGCCGCAACTTCAAGCAGACGCTCCCTCGCCGCCGTTCTTTGCGGGGGGTCACCGTCCCATGCTTCGCGAGAAGACGCGGGTTTTCGTTTTTGCGTTGAGCTCTCCGTCATCAGGCGTTCGGCCCGAGCTTAGATAGCGCCATACCGCGGACCTGGGGTTCCGATCAAGCGCACGCGACGGAGGCTCGACTGAAGGTCCAGATCGCCCCCAAAAACCCGGGACTCGCCTTACCAGAGCGACCAGTGCCCGAGGAGCAAAACATGCGCTGCGACGAGGGCGTTGGTGACCGCATGGGCGATGATCGCATCCGTGATGAGCCCGCGGCGCCCTTGGGCGAACGCGTAGGCGACGCCCGCGACGAAACCTGCGACCCACTGCTGGTCTGCCGCAGCGAAGGCGAGCGAAGACAGAATCACCGCCGATGCGCGAAACGTTTCATACGGAACCTTCGTGAAATCGCGCGCGATCAGGCGGCGAAGCAGGAAGCCTCGGAACGCGAGCTCCTCGATGATGGGCACGGTGACGGTCGAGCCAACCACCCGCGCCGCAATCCAGATGAACGCGGCAGCGCCCGAGAGCTCGCCGAGTGCCGGAGGTGGGGCGTCCACGCCCGAATGCCCGAGTCCCCAGAACAGGATCCACACCCCGTAGACGACGACTCCGATCGCGATCGCCTGCCAAGACAAGATCGGCCTGCCTCGCAGGTGCTCGCGTAGCCCGGCGACGTAGTCGCGACGAAACCAGGCCAGCGCGGTGATGGCGACTCCGACGCGCACTGGGTACAGGTAGTCGAAGTCTTCGGCTACCAGTCCGGTCACGAGTGCGGTGGCTACGACGCAGAGCAGAGGTAGGAGAAAGGGCGCGCTTGGATTGATGGCGCGCACCTTCGGTGCCTTCGGGTCGCGGGCGAACCACCGCACGTGCTCGCTGACCCACACCGTGCCGAGAGCGACGGCACAGAAGAACACCCATCCGGCTTTCGAGTGGAAGCTTCCGATCGCGATTTCCGGAGACCAGAGGTCACCCACCATGATCAGGGCGACGATCCGAACCACGTTGAGCGTCCATACGCCCACGATCGCGATCGGCACCAGCGCGAGAACGTGCGGGAAGCGAAAGCGCTCGCGAAACACGACCAGATAGGCCGTGAGGAACGCGATGACCAAGCCAATGCCCTCGTAGCCCGAGCATACCGGCGCGACCGTCACCCAAAAGTCCTCGGTTCCCACGGCCGCTACCGTCGGATCGTACACGATCGGGGTGACGAACACCTCGAGCAGGGCGGCGACTGCGTTCAGCGTCACCGTGCTCAGCGGCCCCCAGAGCTCGAGCGTGACGATGCCCGCACCCCACGCCAGGAGGCCGAGTGCGATCGCGAGAAGGATGGGAACCGACAGCTCGCGAAGCATTGCGGTGACGCGCAGCCGCCCAACGGCGACCGGCAGCCAGCTGACGAACGTTGCGGCCGCGCAGCCGATCCAGAGGGCCACCCAAAGCCCCACCGATCCGTCCGGGAGGGCACCGCCGAAGAGCTGCCCGCTCATTCCGAAGAGCGCCGCGAAGCACACGAGGTGTACGAGCAGCGCGGGAAACCACGGGGCCTCTTCAACCTGCGCAGAACGCCGGACGATTCCGCGGAGCTGCGAGCCCCCTAGCAGCCACAGCGCGGTTGCGAACGCGATGGCAATCGGCCCGAGCATGCCTGCAGCCCCGAGCGCGGCCCATTCGTCGGCGCGTGCGAACAGGGAGGAAGCATCAAAGAAAAAGCTGATCGTCAGATATTCGACGATCAGCAAAATCACTGCGGCGAAGGGTCGCAGGAACCACCGCGCGTAGACCGGAGGGTGAGCCTGCGACTCAGGCAACTAACGCGTCCTTGAAGACCGGGGAGACCGGGGAGACCGGCTTAGACGAGGTCTTCGTCTTCGCGCCGGCGCGACATGACGTACGCCACGCCGCCGACCAGAAGGACGAGCGAGCTACCCGCGACACTTGGATCGAGCTCAGGAACGCTCCGACCGCCCCCGTTGCCCTTTTTGTAGGACTCCCACTTCTTGGCCTTGTTGTTGGCCTTCTTCTTGCCCCAGCTGAAGAGCGAGCTCCAGCTCCACGCGTGCGCGGTGGGCGTGGGGGTGACGAACATGACGCCAAGTACGAGTGCTAGACTGACAAGCAAATGCTTCATGATGAAGAGCCTCCCGGTGCCACGACCTGTCGCGACAACCGCTGACATTCTTTTACAATCCGCCCGACAACTCGGCAAGCGGTTTTTGGCGCGTTTGTGGTGCTTTTCTGTAAATACATGAAATAAATGTGTTTTAACTCTGCCCGAGAACCCGATTTTGGCGGCGAAAGTTGTCAGCTGGCCCCTGCAACTCGGTTCAGGGCAGCGGCTGCAGCGTACCAGGCTGCCAGGTCCTGTCGAACCACGGTTTCAGCGGTCCGTTCAATCGCAGCGCCACGAACCATCCTTTACCGGGAACCGTCTCGATCCAGTTGTCCTCCCAGCCGGCAGGCGCCTCCGGGCCGAAGTAGAGCGTGGTGCTTCCATCGGGGTTCTGCCGGATCGCCCGAGTCCGGCTCGAAAGCGTCGGGGTCGCGTTCCCGGGTGCGCGGAGCATCGACCGCGTCTGCGGGTCGTAGACGACCACCGACCAGCCGTTCTGCGCAGGCACGTCCACAGGCAGCGTGAGCGTATAGGCGCGCTCACCGTCCAGGTAACGGCCGGTTTCGTCCGTCGCGCAGAGAACCGTTTTGGTCCCTGCGCCAATTTCGTCCTTCGTGATGGAAGGGCCGATCCGCGTGTCGAGGTAGTAGTACGCGGTTCGCGCGTCGAGGATTCGGGCTCCGTTTCGGAGGAACCGCGAGCTCGTGCCGACGAAGGCGGAGTACCATCCCGGGCTGCCCAAGCGGTACGCCGCGACCGTACGTGACCGGAACGCGAGCGCGCGCGCCGTGGCGTTCGCGATCGCGGCCGCGTCGTCTTGGATGGCCTTCTCCTCCTTCGTTGGGTCGAAGGTACGCCCGCGTTCGATGCCGACTGCGCGCAGCAAACCGAGGACCTCCACACTGTGCGGTGCTGCGGGTTCGCGCTGAATCCATCGGTCGAGCACCGGATAGTAGCGGGCGTCGTTCGGGTGGATGGTGCTCAGGGGGCGACCCGTGAGCGGGACGAAGGTGTTGGTTCCGGATTCTTCCGCCGGCTCTTCCTCGAGATCCGCCTCCTCTGCGATGGGCGCGTCGAAGTCGAAGTCTTCATCGAAGTCGAAGTCGTAGGGGTAGACCTCGACGGTTTGTTCGAGACGCTGAACTTCGAGCGTCGGTTCGGGCGCCGGCGAGCGTGAACGCCAACGAAGCAGGTTGCCAACGGTGGGCGAAGCCGACGAGAAGTACCGCTCGGACACCTGGCCCTCGTAGTTCGGCGGCGTGATGAGGAAGAGCCCCCCCTCACCTCCGTCGGGGCCGTTCGGACCGAGATCGGTGACGCTCGCGAACGAAAAGTCGCCCACGCTCCCGTCGGTGCCAGGTGGGTTCGTGATGACCATCGCGCCTGCGGAGAGGTCCAGCCAGGTCCACGCTTCCACCGTGTCCCCGCTCGCGGTGAGGAGGAGCGCCTCGGCGTCGACATACCGTTCGAAGATGCCGATCGTGTCCGCGTCCCGAATGCCCACCGTGGCGAGTCCCTGCTCGATGGAGGTCATGGACACGCCGTGGATCGTCGTCAGAAACGCATCGACCGCGCGCGCCCGATCGAGGTTCGCGTAAACCCGTTGAATCGTCTCGGCCGTCGGGACCCCGAGGTCTTCCCGAAGCGTGCCGAGCCGAGACGGGATCGACGCGCGTTCCAGGAAGTGGGCAGGAAGCGGCGTTTGCATGCGCGGCTTTCGCTTGGGCGATGGGGCGGGCGAGACCGAGTCGTCGGCGCGGATGATTTCCCCGGGGACCCATGAGCGATCCGTCCACGCATCCTCGGCACCGTATAAGCGGAGCACCGCGTTCCACCCTCGACCTGGGGCGGTTTGGATCCAGTTCGCCGTACGAGACTGGCCTCGCCTCAAGCGACCCTGCCGCCCCTTCGGCGGCGGCTTCGGACCGAAATAGAGCGTGGTGGATCCGTCTTCGTTCTGCGCCGGTGGGTCGCGATCGGGGAGCGACGTTTGCGCGGTTCCCGCGCTCGGGAAGCGCTGGTTCGTCTGGACCATCGATCGGGTTTGGTTGTCGTAGGCGACGACCGACCAGAACGTGCTCGCCGGAACCTCGGCCGGCAGCGTCAGGGTGTAGCTTCGGCCTCCGTCGAGGGGGCGACCCTGGTCGTCGGCAAACACCGCCGCGGACTCGTACCGGCGACCGAGGATCGAGTCCGCGACCCTGGGCGTGTGTGCGGTGGCGTAGTACCGATAGGCGGGGCGCGCGTCGAGGTCGCGCGCGCCGGCACGCACGAAATCGTCGCTCTCCGGCATGGCGTCCACACGCCAACGGCTTCCCTCACGAACCCTAGGCGCCGGGTTCCGGTCTCCGAAGAGAAGCGCCCGCACCGTCACGTCACCCACGGACGCTGCCTCGGCGAGCGTGGCTTTCAGGGCAGGCGTCGGCTCGAACTTCCTGTCCTTCTCGATCCCGATCGACGCGAGCAGGCCGAGGAGCTCCGGGTCCTGGCTTTCCCGTGGTTCCTCCTGCAGCAACCGATGAACCGACTCGAAGTACGACGCGTCGTTTGGCGCAATCGTGTTGATCGGAAGCGCTGACATGTCGACGAACTGATTTGGCGGCGGCCGCTCCGACTCCTTGAGGGGATAGATCCTCAGCTCTGACTCGAAGTTGTCGACCGCCTGCCGAGTGCTTCCGTCGACGAGAAACCCTTGGAGCAGCATCCACACCCCAAAGGTTCGCGATCGAACGGCGAACTGACTCTCGGGCACGTAGCCGGCGTATCCGGGAGGGACGATGACGTACCTGCCCCCGCGCCCTCGGTCGGGTCCGGGGTATCCCGTGTCTGCCAGATGACGCTGCCAGGTGTCGACGAAGACGCCGACGGTGCGAGGAGGCGTCTCCACGACGATCGGCCCGCCCTTCAAGCTGATCCATGCCGTGGCGTAAACGGTCTCGGTGTCGAGCGTCAGGAAGCGCGAACGGGCATCCACGAGCGACTTCGAGACGAACACGGTGTAGTTGGGAAGGAGTCCTGCCGCGTAAAGGCCCTCGCGGAGCGCCATCATCGACGCCGCCGGCATCGCCTGCAGGTAGGTCCGAACGGCGCGCGAGAAGTCGAGGTAGTCGTACACCGCATCGACGGTGGCCGCGTCCGGCAGACCGTCGAAGAAGCGGAGGGTTCCGATCGACGTGTCGGCGGAGCTCGGAGTTTCAATCCCGGCCGGGATCGGTGCGTAAGATTCGCGAACGACGTCCGGTGCGACGCTAGTTCCGGCGCAGGCCGTCGCGCAAAGGCACAAAGCGAGGAGGGCGATCTTCGACATGTGAGACGCAGTGTGCCCTACGGGTTTTCGATCGCGTTCGCTACGCGTCGAGCACACCGAACCGACACATGCGTTCTTGTCGGAAGCGGTGGGGGCGTGTCTGCGCGACTTGTGACGCCGATCACGGGAACCCCATTTTTCGAAGCCGCGAGGGCTGGATCCGTTGCTAGGCCCATGATTTTTCGGAAGTTTTTAAGTCCCGAGGGGACCCTTCATCATGATCAATCGTTGGCTTGCTTTACCGATGACCGTTCTCTTTCTGTGCGCCGCGTGTGGCGACGGGGCCGGAGCGCCGCGTGGAATCGCCGGTAGCGGCGCTACCGGTGGATCCGGCGCCGGCAACGGCTTCGCGGGTCAGGGCGGCGAACCCTACGAGCCCGCCTGCCAGTTCAACTTCTCGTTGTGCACCGCCTGTCCTGCCGACGCAGAGCAGTGCGAGAGCGACGCGGAGTGTTCTCTCGGCCAAGCGTGCATCGAGTCGGGCTGCAGCACCAATGAGGGCGAGCCGATCAAAGTGTGCAGACTTGCGACCTCGTCGTTCTGCCGCAGTGATGAGGACTGCGCGGAGGGGCGGCAGTGCATCGACCTGGGCACCGAGGGTTTGCGCTGCGTGAAAACCACGCCCGGGTGTGACACCGACTTCGACTGCGTGCCCGGGTTCTCTTGCGAGGATGGATCCTGTTTCGATCGACGCGTTCCGTGCGTACGCGATGAGCACTGTCCGATGAATCACGTGTGCGAGGCCGAGGGCGCCGCTACGTCAAGCTTCTGCCAACGCGTTCACGTGTCCTGTGATGGCGAGCTCGACTGCGCCGGCATCGCCCCGCGCTGCGTCGACATCGACGGCGACGGAAGCACGGAGTGCGCAGGCAACTCGGATCCGAACCAGCCCAGCATCCCAGCGTGCGTGAACACCGACTGCGCGTCCGAGGCGCCCGTCTGCGAGGTGTCGCAGGTCGGAAGTCAGACGGTCTGCGGGCTCTACGGCCTGTGCCTCGACGATGACGACTGCGTGGAGGGGTTCTCTTGCGTCGAGCTTTGGCCCGACGGACGCAAAGAGTGTGTACCGAGCGGGGGGCTCTGTTCACACATCACCGACTGCCCGGCACGCCAGGTGTGTGCCTCCCCCCGCACCGGGGGAGCCCCCGCCTGCCAGGCCGGCACGACTCTCTGAGGAGTGCGCCGATGAAATCTCCCGATTGGACTTGCCAGCTGGCCCGTGAGGGGGGCGAACGAGGCGCTGCGGGAGCCGGTCCGACACCCTTGCGCTTTCGGGACCGGTCAGAATTTCCGAACGGATTGTTCGAGGAAATTCAACCCTTTGGGGTTGAGCACGCCTTGCTTCGGCGACTCTCTACGAATGGGTACTGTAAAGGCGCTCACCTAAACTTCAATTTTGTGAAAATACCATCAGGATGCCTTTGATGGTGACAGAAGTTTTCGTCATTATTGGAATGAGGAAAACAATGGCTTATCGTGCGTTCTCGTTCGCAGCGTTCTGTCTGCTGGTCTTGGGGGGTTGCTCTGACGACGAGGGGATCCGTCCCCCGCCGGTCTTCGGAACCGGAGGAATCGGAGGGACCGGCAACGTCAGCGCAACCGGCGGCACCGGCGGGACGGCCGGCGTCGGCGGAACGGGCGCTGCAGGCACGGCGGGCCAGGGCGGCGACGCGGGCACCGGCGGCACGAGCGGGACCGGCGGCACGGGCGGGACCGGCGGCACGGGCGGGACCGGCGGCACGGGCGGGACCGGCGGCGCCGCGGGGTGCAACACGAGCCTTCTTTGCGCGGAGTGTCCGCGAGATTTTCCCTGCGACAGCGATGGAGACTGCTTCGTTGGCTACGACTGTGTTCCGTCAATGTGCACCACCCTGACAGGCGAACCGATCAATCGGTGCACGGAGAATTTCGGCGGCGAGTGCCAGGACGACGATGACTGCACGAGTCCCAACGACGACTACGCGTGCCTGCAAGTTCCGCTCGAAGGAAAACGCTGCGTCAAGGTCACGCCGGGCTGCAACGAAGACTTCGACTGCGTAAATGGCTTCTCCTGCGAGCGAGGAACCTGCGTCGACCGACGGCTGCCGTGCCGGCTTTCGGACGATTGCCCCGTCAACTACACGTGCGACCCGCTGACCAACACATCGTTGGCCTGCCTTCGAATCCACGTGTCCTGCGACAGCGAACTCGACTGCGTGGGCGTCGCGCCGAGTTGTCAGGACGTCGACGGCGACGGTCGTACCGAGTGCGTCGGTTTCTTCACCTTTGAGCCGCCGGCCTGCAAGAACTCCGACTGCGGCGGAAGCACCCCGGTTTGCGAAGCCTCGAACGTGGGGACGCAGACCGAGTGCGGCCAGTACGGCCTCTGCCAGTCCGATTCCGACTGCGCGGATGCGAGCTTCGAGTGCGCCGAGCTCTGGCCCGATGGCCGAAAGGAGTGCGTCAAGAAGGGTGGCAGCTGCGACTCGTTCGACGACTGTCCCGTGAACCAAGTATGTGCGGCCCCACGCGACGGCGGACCCCCCGCCTGCCAGGCCGGCGCTGACGAATGAGGAGTATGACGATGAACGCCCGCGACCTTACCCCCTGGCTGCTGTTCCTGATGGTCATCGGGATCAGTGCGTGCGTTGACACCGGAGGCTCGAACGACTTCGAGGCCTACCTGGTGCAGAAGGACGACGACGACGACGACGTCTGCGACCCGGACGAGGACGACTACGACCCGACCGACCCCCGGTGTCAGCCGGCAGGTCCGGGCGGCTCCGGAAGCACGCTTCCGGCCGAGTGCCCCACGGGTGACCCGACCTGCGCCCGTGCGTACGATTTCCCGACGCAGGACGACCTGACGATCGAAAACTCCTCGAACGTCGCCTTCTCGTCTTCGAACGGGGGCATGCGATTGCTCGGCGGCAGCTCGTCGATCGTGGACAGCGACGGGGACTTCGTTCCCGACGAAGCGGATGAGTGTCCGGGACCGGGATGGCGGGCCCCCTGTGACGCGGACCCGAGCGACGACGGCATCTACCAAACCGTCTACTACGACGTCGGGAACGAGATCACCCTCGGCGCCCAGATCAACGTCGACGGCAAGATTCGAACCGCAGACGCCTACTTCTTGATGGACGCTACGGGTTCGATGGTTGGCGAGCAGGTTCAGCTCATCACGGACTTGACCGAGGGCACGTTCATCGATCCCGTGGAATGCCCTGCAGGGAACGACACGGGCCTGGTTGGCGCGCTGCAGTGCGTGGTCGAAGACGTGTGGATGGGCCTCGGTCAGTTCAACGAGTATCCAGTGCACCCGTACGGCCACGCCTTCGGCTACGCGCCGTACCACCACCATCTCGACGTCACCAACAATCTCCAACACCTGCTCGACGCGGTGTCCGCGTTGACGACGCGCTGGAACCGAGATGACCCCGAGGCGCTCACGCAGGCGCTCTACTCCGTGATTACGGGCCAGGGGCTTGGTCCTTGGGTTCCGAACCGGGCGGGCTGTCCGGACGGGCGATGGGGCTACGCCTGTTTCCGGCCCACCGCGCTTCCCATCATCATCCTCTTCACGGACGACGAGATGCACAACGGCCCGCGTCCCGCGAGCTCGACCTATGGCCCAGCTCCGCTCGGCGGCGTCGGCTTCTCGACGCTCATCCCGCCTGCGCGTCAGAATCCAGGCATGATCTACTCGGGCAGTCCGGCCACCGCGTACGATTGGGGCGACCTGTCGAACCTCTCGATGACGGCCCTCGGGACCAACGCGCTTCACGGCGACAACATCAACACGTCGTTCCCGCCGAGCCCTTGCGGCACCTGCACTGGCACCAAGTGCTGGGGGGATGGTCGTGACGGCTGGATTCGATTCTCGCTGAGCAGCTCCGTCCCGAGCGTGTCGATCTCCTCTGAAGGGACCTTCTATCCGAGGACAAAGCTCGCGCTCGTGGATGCGCCGACGCTAACCCAGGTGGCTTGCGACTTTGGCCCTGGTGGCGGGGACTACTGGGGTCGCTTCAATGTCTCGCCGATGTCCGACGGCGACTGGTTCGTCGCCAATGATTCCTCGATCAAGCCAGGCGCCAGCGTGAACGACAACCGCGGGCCGTTCCAGATCCGCGTTCAGACCACCGCCTCCGACCCGAGCTGGGCGACCGCCGAGGTCCCGATCCCGTGGACCGACGTCGAGACCGCGCTTCTTTCGCGCGCCGTGAAGGTGGTTCAGATCCTGAGCCCGGGTCACGGTGACCTGGCCGCCGCATCGGCAGACGTCGATGCGCTCGCGGTCGCCACCGATTCGTTGGATCAGTTCGGGCAGCCCTACCGGCAGGACATTCAGGGTGATGGGACCGGTCTTTCGACGGCCGTGCTCGACGCGGTCCGCTCGCTGGTCGGTGACACGCGCCGCGACGTCACGGTCATTCCGGAGGACAACCCGGCCACTCCCGGGGTCGACGAGAGCAACTTCGTGGGCGCCGTGGTGGCCACGCAGTGCCCGACCACGGGCATCAACAACTGCCTCGGGACGAGCGCGGATGGACAGAGCTGTCTTGGGTGTCTTGCCGACAGCCAGCTCGAGTTCGAGTTCCGCGTCGGCAACGACTTCGTCCTGCCGAGTGGCACCGCCCAGGTCTTCGATTTCGACCTCGTGTCGGTGGCTGACGGCAGCATCGAGCTGAACCGGATTCCGGTTCGCGTCATGGTTCCGCCAGGCGGTCTCGAGTTCGGCACCGGCTTCTACGAAGTCTCCTACGAGGCTGACCTCGTCTGCGAGATGCCGCCCGACGGCTTCGAGGTGCCCGACTGGGGCGTCCTCAACTGGTCGGGTTCGACCCCGTCGGATACCAAGATCGAGTTCGAGATCTGGACCGGCAACACGCCCGAGGACTTCGAGAACCAGATCCCGCTCTCGATCGTGATTCCGGACGACACCGCGTCCGAAACGATCGACCTCGGTCCGGCGCTCGTTGGCGGCGGCAAGCTCAACTACTCGCCGCTGCTGAGGATCCGCGCGAAGATGCTCGCGTCCTCCGACAGCCTCACGACGCCGGTTCTCGCCGGATGGTCGCTGCAGTTCAACTGCATTCCCTTCGAGTAGCAACGAAGGGATAGGCCGTGCTGCCCGGGCCCTCGTCTCCGACGCTGGTCTTGGTCAGCGACTGCCGCCGCGGATGAGTGTCAGCATGGGTTTGGGCGCGTAGCCCGCGACGTAGCCGCTCTCCTCGGCCACGTAGACCCAGCCCCGCTCGTCCACGCGCATCAGGTCGGGGACGAGATCGCAGGGCAGGCTCACCGAGAGCTTGGATCCGTCCGTCGGCCGGACGACGTGAACCGACGATGCCGGCACGAAGAGGGCCCCGCCGCGCAGCACCGGCTCGAGCCGTCGCGGGATCTCGTCCGCCAGAGCGTCCGCAAGGTTCGTCGACCAGCGCACGCCGCCGTCCTTCACGTCGAACGCGCTCAGCTGCCCGAAGGGTGCGTTGACGATCCAAGAGTCGTCGATGGTGAGGCCGGCGCCACCGATTCCGAGGCCCGGATCCTTCGAGCGCCACCGGGGTTCGCCCGACTCGAGGTCGTAGGCGAAGAGGGTCGCTTCTTCGCCTGCCGTGGAGACCAGGACGGTTTGGGCAGCGGCAGCCGGATCGGAGGTTGGAGGCCCGCCGAGCTGACGCTGCCACCGGGGCCGACCGCTGTAGAGGTCGATCGCGTAGAGCGATCCTTCCCGCCGCCCTCGGGTTGCCGCCGCAACGACCGTTTCTCCATGGACGAGCGGCTTGAACTGAAAGCTGCCTCGCTCGGCGAAGCGCCACACGTCCTCGCCGGTGGCGATGTCGATGGCGTGAATCGCCTCCTCGCCGCAGGTGACCAGCAGCACGCGGCCGACCTTGGTCATACGGAACTCACCGCCGGTTCGAGAGGCGAAGCGCCACCTCGGCTCTCCGGTCCGAACGTCGATGGCAACCAGGCGATGGCTTCCTTCGGTGACGATGGCGACCGGCGGGATCGTGCCGCCGCCCGCCATGAGCCCTGTCGGCGGACCGCCGATCCGGGGCGTGATGTGCGCCGAGGCGTAGGCTTCTCCGTCTTCGACGTTGCAGAGTTCGACCTCGCCGTCGCCTCCGAGCCGGATCAGCACGGACCCGGCCATCAGCGTCGTCGAGGCCTGCCCGGGGCGCGCCCAGAGGATCTCCCCGTCGTCCCTCGCGACCGCCACCACGTGTGTCTGTGTCGCGATGACCAGCCGGTCACCGCACATGAAGACGGAGTTAGCGTCGAGGCCTTCGAGACAGATACGCCAGCGTTCGTCGAACTGAAGGGACGGAAGGCGCGTGTCCTTCGCCTCGGGCGAGGCCTGCGCCTGGTTCTGAATACGAAGTCGATCGGGGTCGAGGTTCACGAAGCTGTCGGCGCTGCGCCGCGCGCGGATCTCGCGTCGGAGAGCCCGTACCTCCTGCCGGAGCGCCCGAACCCGAAGATTCTTGCTCTGTCCCCGGTCGGCGGCCACGAGGCTCCGCAGGAGGTCGCTTGCCAGTTTGAGAATGGGGAGCGCCGCCTCGCCGATGGTAAGCGACGTTGCGGTCAGGTCGCCGTCCCCCTCCGAGGAGAGCTCTACGCTGACGAGCTGGTGCGACGACTTGCGCATCGCGATCTGAAACGCACCCGCGCGGAGACGAACGTGGGTCGGGCGGGTGTTGTCCCAGGCGTCGACCAGCGTACGCACCGCAACCACCATACGGTGCGCCGCCAGCATGATCGGACCCCGTGCCAGCGACAGGCGCCGACCTCGGACGAACGCCCAGAGATGCCCCTCGAACAGCAGCGCATGGACATCGGCTCGGCTCGAACGGCCTTGGGAGGTCGAGGACGATGGGTAGACCGCGGCTTCGTATCCGAAGGCGAGTGGAACGTCGGAGCTCGGAGAGTCGAGCTCACCGCCTCGCTGATTGACGGCTGCGACAGGCGCCTCGGGGTCGGGCGCGATCTTCGTCGCCAGCGCGCGCTCCGCCACGCGAATGGCGATCTGCCGCGCCGTCGGGTCGAGCTCATGCCGCGCCGCGTCGAGCATCGTCTGCGCACAGGTGTCGAGCAGCCGTCGAAGGGGGATCGCGCGATCGAGCTGGTAGACGACGGGAGCGCTCGCCGTCCCGTAACAGCTGACCAGTGCCGATGCGCCTCGACGCACGATCGCGTACTCGATCGGGGCCGTTGCCAGAGGCAGCAAGACCTTCCTCTTCGCGCCGATCGCGAGCGCCGTCGTAGCCGCCGTCAGCTCCGCAAGCGACGGGACCTCGACGTCGAGCTCGCCGCCGAGTAGGAGCCTCGAAGCCACAGATTCACCCTGTTTTTCAGGGTACGAAACCAATTCGTCGTAGTGCGCCACCATACCGAGTTTCAGAGTGCGTGCTGGAACGAAAAGGGTACTTGGGTGTCTCTGCGCGGATCCAAAAAAAGGTTGCGTTCTCCTATATGTTGACACCGACTGCAGGCAGTGACTGACGAAGCGCAACAGTGGGTCGCCGTGACCGTCTTGGTTTTTCGAGGAGATCGCCTCCTCGCGATGCAGCGCTCTTCGTGCGCGGAGGCGGCGCCGGGTTTGTGGGAGGCGATCTCCGGGAGAGTTCGCGCGGGGGAAGACCCACGCGCGGCCGCGCAGCGCGAGCTCGCGGAAGAGAGTGGGCTCACGGTCGACGTGGGGGTGCAACCCATCGATGCCTACGCCGCGTCTCGAAACGGCGAGCCCATGGTCGTGCTGGTGTACGTCGGCCGGTTCACGGAGGGCGAGGTGGCGCTGTCGGACGAGCACGACGCCTACCGCTGGTGCACGCTGGCTGAGTTCAAGGCGCTCGGCGCACCGCCGCGTCTCGTGAAGGCGGCCGCCCTGGCTTGGCCCCAACCGATCGCGTGAGCGCCTGCATCGCCACCCCAAACGCTTCCGGCCCGTGTTCGGAAGCGAGGTAGCGTCGCGCCGCACGCGCGTACTCGCCGGCGAGATTCTCAGCGGAAAGCAGGCGATGCGCCCCGGCGGCGAGGGCGCTCGGATCGTCGTCGGGGACCACGATGCACGCGTGGTCGACGGAGAGTCCTGCGGTCGCGCGACGGGGCGCGACCACGGGGAGTCCGCGCGCGAACGCGTCGAGCATCTTGATGGGAAGGCCGCCCGGCGTCCTCCTAGGGACCCAAGCGAAGTCCGCTGCCCCGTGCACGCGGGCGCGCATCGCGTCGCTGTCGAGGCGAGTCAAACGAAGGGCGTCGACGAGGCCGGCCGTGCGGGCACGCTCGATGAGCGGCGTCGGCGCCGACTCGGTGGCCACGAGAAGACGCGCGTTCGGGTGAGCCTCCCGCAGGACCTCGAGGGCGGCGATCAGGTCTTCCCAACCCTGGTAGCGATCCAGATTACCGGCGTAGAGCGCCACCGGTGCGTATTCGGGCACTCCGAGGTTTCGCCGAGCCGGCGAGCGGGGCTCAGCGCCTTTGTCGTGCGGCCACGGAACGGGAAGGTAGTGGAAGTCGGGACCCAGCGTTCTCGCAAGAAGCGGTGCGATCGCGGCCACACCCGCTGCGTGTCGACGAACGACTCGCTCGAGCACCAGGCCGGCGGTCGACGTCGGTCGCTCCGCGACAGCAGGAAAGTAGACGGGCAGCTCGAGGGCGAGCGCCGTGTGCGCCACGTAGTACACGGGCCTCACCCTCGCGGCGATCGCTGCGAGGGCCGCTTCGATGTGATGAGCGACGATCGCCCGAGGTCCGATCTCGCGGCAAACCGTTCGGATGCGCCTGACCATCCGGACGTCGAGTGCCAGCTTGCCGAGCGAGGGGCCGGACCGGAGCGACTCGACCCGAGGCCAGTTGCCGAGGCGGTGGATCGGGTACCGCATCGCCGTCTCGTGGGCGCGGCCGGCGTAGGTCAGCAGGTGCGCGTCGATGGAGAGTTCGGTCGAAGCCTCCATCATGGCCGCGATCGCTCCCTGGGTCCCCTGGTGAGTCGGGAAGGGCAGGCAGCCCACGTGAAGCACGGTCATTCGATGTATCCGAGTGCGCGGAGCCGACTTTCGACCGAGGCGCGGTTCCCCGCGGAAGCGGACTCTCGCGCAGCGTCTGGCAGCGTGCGCGGCGTCCCCGACTCCCCGAGGGCCTCCCAAAGCACCCGACCCGCGAACGAAGACGGCACCGACACGTCGAGACGTGCGAGCAGCGTGGCGGTCACGTCCGCGATGTGGGCATCGATCCGACCGGTCCGGGCCACACGGGGGCCGCTCATGGCCATGAAGCCGTGCGCGCGGTGACTTCCCGGAAGACTCCGCCCCTTCTTGCCGATTTTTTCTTCTTCACGGAGCCTTCGCCACGGAGAGGACAGCCGCGAGCCGTCCCCGCTCGGCATCAGGTTGTAGGTGTAGCCGTCGTCGAGAGCGAGCTCGAGAAGCAGATCGGGCGCGCGGTTCAGGTACGGCCCTTCGAACAGGGCTTCTCTCGGAATGACGTCGCGGACGACTGGGCGGCCGGTCCAGGGGTCGGTGACGTCGAGGAGGGCGGCGCGGACGTGTTCCTTGGTTTGCGCGACGAGCTCGGCGGGCACCGTGCCCGCGGGTTCACGTCCACGCACGTTGAGGTGGACCCCTGGGAAATAGTTGAGCTCGTCGCTGAAGGCGACGGTGTTCGTCATGTCGATCGCGCCAAACCGGACCTGAGACTCGAGTCTCGAAGGCAGCCAAGCGTTTCGAAAGCGAAATACCCTCTCTCGCAGGCGAGGCGGGAAGCGGCGAAGGGCGATCTCTTTGAGCCGGGAGCCTCCCCCGGAAGCACCAGGCTTGAAACGAAGGAGACCCTGAGACGCGAGCAGTCGGTTCAAGTAGAGGACCTTGTCGGACGAACCGCCCGAGCCGTGGTCGCTCAGTAGCGTGACCTCCGTGTCGGGCCCCGCGGCTTTCACGAGCGAGCCCACCGCTTCGTCGATCGCTTCGTAGACACGCAGGAGTCCCGCTCGCTGCTCGGCGGAGACGCGCGCCGGCCGCCGGGGGGAGTCCGGATCGTGGTGAGCCCAAAGGTAGTGCGAGGCGGTGTCGGTTTCCCCAAAGTACATCGCGAACACGTCCCAGTTCTCTCGCCGAAGAAGCCACCGCCCCCAGTCGGTCTTCTTCTCCACGCGGGATACGAGCGCACTCGGGAGACTATCGACCCAGCCCTCGGCGTCGGCTGCGAACTCGTCGACGTCGTCGAACGAAGGCACGCCGAATTCGGAGACGGTTTCGTCGTAGAGGGACGGCGGCCATACGAAAGACCGATCGGCCTCGAACGCAACCGGCGCGTCCCACCCGCTCACGAAGATTCCGCGCTCGAGCCGCTCAGGGGGCCAAGTCGCGGGGAAGCTGAGGCAGGCGCACCGCAAGCCCATGCGGTCCAAGCGCCGAAACACCGTTGCCGCTTCGCGTGCCGTCCCCGCGGTGAACCGTATCTGGTAGCCGCGACGCGTAGTGAAGTCGAACACGCCGTGCCTTCCGGGGTCGAGGCCCGTGAGAAACGTAGTCCAATTCGGCAGGGTGGCCGGAGGTTGAACCGACTCGAGAGCAGCGTAGGCACCGGCATGCATCACTTGGTGCAGGTGCGGAAGTCGTGCTTGTCCGAACTCTTCCACCAAACCGAGGTCGAGTCCGTCGAGCCCGAGCACCAGGGCGTTGGCAGACACGCCCGGAGTCTAGTCGCGGTCGTCGGTCCAGTCCCGTCCAAGAATCTCCGGCGGCCGCTCGACGCCGAACCGACTCAGGATCGTGGGTGTCACGTCGTAGATCTGCGCCCCCTCGATACGGCCTCGTCGAGGGACGCCGGGCCCGGCGAAGACGAAAACCCCCTGCCAGTCGTGGTTGCAGGTGTCCGGTCCGGTGTCGTTTCGTCGGATCACCCGTTGACCGTGCCCCACGGATCCGATCGCCCGGAGAGAGAGACCGTCGAAGTAGACCATCAGGTCGGGCGGAAACCCGCGACTGGCCCGATAGCGGGTTCGAGGATCGTGGACTTCGACGGGGATCGCGCGACCCGTGTCGTCGATGAGGCGAGACAGCTCTTCGATCAGGGTTCGTTTGACGCGTGCGGCGTCCGCGCGGGAAAGGGTGCCGTTCGGTTCTCGGCCCTTCACGTTGAGAAACAGGCGCGCGTAGTATCCGCCTTCGGCCCATGCCGTCGTTTGGGACCAGTCCACCATGTCGTGCCGAAGTGCCCCGGGTTCTGCGGGAGCGTCTCGCATTACGAGGCGCCCGGTTTCGATCAGCCACTCGTTCACGCAGAAGCCGCCGCGCATCGCTCTGGCGCCGTGGTCGCTGACGACCATCATCGGAACATCATCTCCTGCGAGCGATCGCAGCTTGCCGATTTCCTCGTCGAGCAGCGCATAGTAGCGCCGTCCGATCGACGTCCACTCGCTCGTCGGGTCGTGGTCTGGGTGCGATGGGTCCACATGGTGCCAGAACGCGTGGTGGAACCGGTCGACTCCGATTTCGACGAGCATCATGAAGCTCGGTTCTCGGGTTGCCCACACGTAGGCCGCCATCGCGAAGTGCTGTCGCGTCATGGCCTCGATATCCCGGTACACGCGGTCGAGATCGTCGGTTCGGAAGTCTTCGACGTCGGCCTGATACGTCCCGAACTGGGCCTCGAGCTCTGCGGCGAGCGAGGGCGGGAACGTCCATGGTGCGTCGGGGGTCGAGAGGAAGCCGGAGATCAAGTCGCCGCGAACGGGGGTGGGTGGCGTCGTCAGTGGAATGAAAAGCGGCGCGACCCGATGTCCGTGTTCGCCAAGCCAGTCCCAGACGCGCTTCACTCGAACGTCTCGTCCGGTGGCAAGTCTAAGCTTGGTTCCTCCCTCGACCCGATTTCGAAAGCCGTAGAGCCCGAGCTCGCCAGGGTCGCGTCCGCTCAGCATGCAGGTCCATGCCGGCACCGTGATCGGAGGCTCCGAGCTTCGAAGCTCGCCCCACATGCCGGCGTGCATGAGCGCCGACACGTTGGGCATCGCGTCGCGGTACCGATCGAACACCAGCGATGGCGCCGCACAATCCAACCCAACGACAATCACGGGGCGCACTTTAGAGGGGTGAGCCCCTTTTGCGAGCCGCTCAGTCACCCGCTCACGGGTGGATCGATTCGCGCTCCGGGGTCGGCGCTGCGGCGTCGGCGGCCTCGAGGATCGTGCGCTCTAGGTGGGCAAGCTCAAAAGGTTTTTCAATTCGTAGGTTTGGCACTCTTCGAAGGAAGTCCTGAGCGCGCTGTGTAAACGCGCCACCCGTCATGAAGACGATTCGCTCGTGGACCGGCGTCGTGCGCTGTAGCGCCGCTCGGTACACGTCCATGCCCGTCATCTCGGGCATGATGAGGTCGCACAGAATCACATCGAAGTGCTCGGTTCCCATCAGGGCAACCGCGTCCCGTCCGTCGTGCGCAATGGTGACGCGATGATCGACCAAGGCCTTCTGGATCAGCCGTGCGATGACGGGCTCGTCGTCGACCACCAGGATGTCGAGACTTCGACCGATCGCTCGTCGCGTCGCGCTGATCGACGGAGGCGGTGCCGACAGAGGTATCGGCGCTTCGATCGCGCGCCGAAGCACCACTCGAACCACGGTTCCCTGACCAGGGTGACTTTGGATGTCGATCGTGCCCCCGAGTGAGTGCACGATGCGTCTGCAGATCGATAGCCCGAGCCCGGTCCCCCTGCCTGCCGGTTTCGTGGTGACGAACGGGTCGAAGACCCGCCGAAGAAGCTGTGCTGGGATCCCTGGCCCCGTGTCCTGAACTTCGACGCAGAGCCGGTCGGCATCGGTCGTGCGCGCACGAACCGTGATCGCGTTTCGTGTCCGGTCACCAGGCTCGATGGCTTGGGCCGCGTTCACGATCAGGTTCAGAAACACCTGTCCCACTCGGGTACTCGACCCAAAGGTCAGGAGCTCGCCGTCTTCGTACTCTCGCACGATCGATGCGCGGTGCTGGGTCTCGGGGCCCGACATCCGAATCGCCCGATCGAGCACCTTCTTGAGGTTGGCGACCTCGGTGTCCGGCAGGTCGCCAGCGTGCGAGAGCTCGGTGATCTCCTTAGAAATCAGGCGAATTCGGTCCGCGCCCTCGTACGCCTCGCGCGCGACGCCTCGCGCGTCGTCCGGGAGCCCCGTCTCTTCGGAAGACAGGACGCGAAGGTGGTTCCAGACGAACGTCAGCGGGTTCTTGATCTCGTGGATCGTACTCGCGGTGAGCGTTCCGATCGCCGACATCCTCTCGGAGAGCAGGAGACGCTGCTGAAGCTCCCGCTCCGCCGTCATGTCTACCGCGTACACGATGGCACGAGTAAACCTTCCCGTCTCGTCTGGGATGAATCGCCAATGAACGCGCAGGTCGCGAGGCTCGAGCGCGCACGTCGTGATCGCCGTTTCGAGCATGACGTCTCTTTCGTTTCGGAACGCGGAGAGAAGCACCCTCAGGAAGTCGGCCTTCGACTCTTCGGTCAAGAGCTCGGGCATACGACGCACGGCCTCTTCTTCGCTCGAGGCGCCGACCAACGCCACGGCGCCCCCGCTCGCGCGGAGAACCCGAGTTCGTGCGAGAGACTCTGTGAGTGCGGACGGCTCGTTTCGCACGAGCTTCTTAAACTCGGCGGCGTCGTGGCAGCCCTGGGCTTCGATCCATTCGAGCACGCCGGTGAAGTCCACGTCCCAGAGCGCGCTCGGCAACACGGACCAGAACTCCGTGTCTTGCGATCGCGCGAGAGCGTCCAATTGACCTTGTGGTTGATCCATCGGTGGTCCTCGGCCGCCTAGAGTGCGGCGCGCGGATCCCGATCGTAGCGAAGAAGCATGCTTCGCCGCCAAAAGCTCGCAGGCGCCTCTTCAGCTGCGGAAGTCCGGGTCGTTCCCGCGGAGAACTCGACGCAGATCCCGTCGGACGGCCTCGTTTCCGAGGTGGGAAGCGATCCGGCTGGCGCCCGGGATCCGGCGGCGAATGGCTTCCATGGGTCGTACGATCGCGCGGGTTGGGTACTCGGCGTATTGCCAAAAGTCGTCCGGCAGGCCGAAGTTGTCCGAGATCTCCGGACCATTGAACGCGCGGGCCAGTCCGTGATGGAAGCGCGTGATGAATCGTGCGAGCGCACTCGGCGACTCGCCGGAGACGTTCCTCCCAGGCACTAGGAGGAGCGCGTCCACGAGTGCCTGAGAGTCGTCGTCGGGGCCAGGCTGCACGAGGTGGATCAGATCGGCAATCCGCCGCGTCGCTTCTTCACTCTCGAAGTGTGAAAGCAGCCAAGGGTCGACCCCGCTCAGGTGACCGCAGTATCGCCAGAGAGCGAGGATCGCTTCGACCTCGTCGTCGGTGAGGTCGAAACCGAGTCGCCGCACCCCGTCCATCACCAAGAGAGAGAATTCGAGCAGCGTGCCGAACATGTCCGCTTGATTGATCGGCAGTCCCCACGCGTCGGTTCGCCATTCGGGGTTTTCGAGACAGCTTCGGCGAACGTACGCATGAATCAGCCGTACGCGAACCGTGATCTCGTGCCCGGGCTGTCCGCGTCGCAGGCCCTGTCGCTGCGTCGCCTCACTGACGAAGCGTGCCGTCTCGGCGAGGCGCCGCTGCGGGTTGTGCGTGAGCTGACCCGTCATCGCTAACGGTTTGACCGCCGCGCTCGAGTGGTATCCGTTCAACAGCGACCAGGCGCTCAAGATGATCATTCCCACCAAGCCAAATCGCTGATACGCAAAGGCGCCGCGCTCAATCTGGGCGAAGTCCACCCATGGTGGGATCGACTCGATGCGCTCGAAGAACGCCTGAAGTTCCGGGCACGCAGCGGGTACGGAAGCGACGCCGAGCCGAAGAGCGCGTTCAAACTGCTCGGCGTGTTCCTTCGGCCCTGCTCTCAGCCAGTCCACGAGAGCGTCTGCCACGGGATCGGTGCGGAGGTATTGGTCCGCATAGCGGTCGGCGAGCTCTCCATAGAGCTTCGTGGCCTGCCAGCGATGCCGATAGCGCTCCGGAAAATCCCCGTCAGCCATCGAGCTCTCTCCGTGCATCGAGCACCAGACGCTGGACTTCCGCGCGCGCCGCCTCGGCCGTCTCCCGAGCGTCGCGCGACCCATCGAGAGGCTCCCCGACGTGAAGCGCGATTCGCGTTTGACGGCGGGCCGCCATCTTGCCCAGGTGTTGAGCGAACGATTCGCGCCCGTACGGAACCGACGGCGAGTACGCCATCCCTACGGGAATGGTCGGCGCCTCGAGCGGGCGCACCGCCGCAAACGCCCCGGGTTGAAACGCATGCACGGTGTCTTCCGGGAACGTGCCGCCCTCGGGGAAGGCGACGACCGTGCGGCCTTCGCGGACCCGGCGGCGAATGGAGCGTACTGCCGCCGCCCCGCTGTGTTGGTCTTCGCGGTTGACGAAGATCGTCGCTCCGCGCCTCGCCATCCTTCCGAGCAGCGGCCAGTCGGCGACGTCGTGTCGGCTCACCATCACGGGACGAAAAACCGACAGCATCACCGCAATGTCCATTGCGCTTTGATGGTTCGCGACCACGAGCGCACCGGTTGGGAACGACGTCGTTCCTTTCACCGTCAGGTCGGTGCCGAAGACCTCGAGGAGCCGGTCCACGAGGAACCCGCAGTAGCGGTCTGCGAGCGGTTCACGTTCGTCGTCGGGCACCCAGAGTCGGTTCACTTCGTACGCCGCGAGCGTCCCGGCCGAAAGTGTCACAAACGCACCGGAACGAGAAATCGAACGAATCGCGTTCACCTGGACGCGCCTCCACTTTGGGCTCGCGAGCGATTGCGATTGGTGGCAATCTCGATTTGTGGCCGCGTCATTGGCACCTGGGTTCCTCGTCGCTTCACCGTCAATGCGGTGTCCTTTCTTCAATCATACGCTTGTGTTGCTCGTGGATCACGGCAAGGACGGATCCTTCGGGTTTGTTGTAAATCGGACGACTGACCTAGACATGCGCGACGTGTTCGACGAGGTCGGGCTCGAACCCACGGACGCGACCCGCGTCGATACTCCGGTTCTGCTCGGTGGCCCGGTCTCTCCGGAAACCGGGTGGATCCTCTACGACGCGCTCGGCGTCCCGAAGCCCGACTCCGGCCGAACCATTGCCGTCGGCGAACGCATCGCATGCAGCGCGTCGCTCGAACTCCTGCAACGCATCGCACGTGGGGACGGCCCCCACACCTGCGCTATGGTGCTCGGCTATGCGGGGTGGGGCGCCGGGCAGCTCGAGGGCGAGATGCGCGAGGGGTCTTGGATTCCCGTCGACCTCGACTACGACCTGGTGTTCCAAACGCCGCTCGAAACCCGCTGGCAGTCCGCGCTTGGCAGTCTCGGGATCGACCCTGGGCTCGTGATCGACAACCACATCGGTAGCGCCTAGGCTCTCGCCGATGCCCAACCGGGTGCTTCAGCTGTTCACGGTCATCTGTCTCGGCGCGGCTCTCGCGTGCGGCGGCGCCGCGACCAAGTCCAAGAACAAGGGTGGCTCTTTGCGAGTCAGCGACGACGCGCGCACTGCGTACGAGCGGGCCCTGCTCGATTTCCGCCGAGGGGACTGCCTGGCGGCCGAACCTCTCTTCCGGGAGATCCGCCGTGAGTTCCCCTACAGCCGTTTCGCGGCGCTGTCGGAGCTCCGCATCGGCGACTGCCAGTTCAAGGCTGAGAAGTACCCGGAGTCGATCCAGACGTTCCGTCAGTTCGTCCGAATCCGCCCGTCTCACAAAGAGATCCCGTACGCCCGCTTTCGGATCGCAGAGGCGTACTACAAGCAGATCCCGGGCGGTTGGTTCATGACGCCCCCCAAGTCAGAGCGCGATCAGAGCGCGGCGAGAGACGCGTTGATTCAGCTGCGACGGTTTGTCGTAGACTACCCGGACGACCCGCGCGTCCCCGAAGCGGAGGAGCTCATGGCGAAGTGCATGGGGCTCCTCGCCGAGCACGAGCTCTACGTGGCGCGGTTCTACCTCCGTCGCGACGCTTATCGCGGTGTGGTCTCTCGGCTTCGCGGTTTGCTCGCCAGCTACCCCGGTAGCAGCTCCGAACCGCAGGCTCTGCTGTTGCTCGGCGAGGTGTACCTGAAGCTCGACGAGCCCGAGTCGGCACAGCAAGCGCTGAACGAGCTAGTCCAACGGTTCCCGGACACGCGCGAGGCCACCCAGGCCCGGGGCATCCTCGGAAAGCTGGCCGAGGGCTGACCCCGCGGTTTTTTGGCGTGCGATCCACTGGGCCGATACCTTGGAATCGATGCGCCCTTCCGCCCGCCAACACCTCGACGTGGCAAACGAACACTACGCGCGCGCCGAGTACACGCTCGCGCAGCCCTACTATGAGAAGCTCGTCGAGGAAGGGCTTCGCTATCCCGACGTGCTGAATCGCCTCGGGGTCATCTATCACTTGGCCGGGCGCCTTCCCGACGCCCGATGGTGCTTCGAGCAAGCGCTCGAGCAGAACGCGGGATACCTCGAAGCTGCGCTCAACCTCACGGTGACCTGCAACGAGCTTGGCGAGTACGGTTCGGGCGTACGCTCCGTGCGACGGGCTCAGCGTCAAGCCGACTCTTCGAACGACGTCTATCGGAGGGGCAAGCTGGCCAACCAGCATCGTACGCTGGCCCGCGCCTACCTAGAACTCGAGCGTCCCGAAGACGCCATGCATGAGTTCGGGCGTGCGCTCCGCCTCTGCCCGCACTTCCACGACATTCGCTTGGAGCTCGCGCGACTCCTCCGGATGCGCGGCAACTTTCACGGTGCGCGCGAAGAGCTCACGCTAGTGCTCCAGCTCGAGCCGGGTCACCACGACGCGCGGGCGCTGCTCGGGGTCATCGAACTCGAGACGGGCGACCGCGAGCAAGGGATCCAATACCTTCGGACGGTCGTCGACGCATGTGGAGACCACCCGGTCGCGAAGGCCTACCTCGCGGAGAACGGCAAGGGGATCCGAGAGGCCTCCTAGAGAGTCCGGATCCGGGCTTTGTGAGGCGCTCAAACGATGCAATATTGGGCTCGCGTGCCCCAGACCGTTCTCCTTCTCGACGACGATGCTCAGTTCCGCTCGAGCGTCACACCTGCGCTCGAAGCGTTCGGCCTTCGCGTATTGCATGCGACGAAGGGCAGCATCGCTCTGGCTCTCATCGAAGAAGAAGAGCCGGCGTTGATCGTGGTCGATGGGCTGCTCCCGGACGCCAACGGCATCGCGTGGATCGAAGACCTGCGTCGCGCGGGCTACCACACGCCGATCATCTTCGTTTCGGCATTCTATCGAGACTTGGCCACCTTCCGGCACCTCACCGACGACCTCGACGTCCTCAAGGTCTTTCACAAGCCCGTCGCCGTCGATCGGTTCGCTCGGGAAGCCGCGGCCGCGATCTCGGCGCCGATCAGTCTCACACCGGCCGAGCGAAAACCAAGCGGCGACGAGGAGGCGGTCGAGGAGCTCGTCTATCCGGAAGACCTGGATCAGCCTCCCGCCGTCGATCGTGAGGAGTCGTACACCACGCTGCTCCCAGTCGCGGCGGAGAATCTCACTGGGGCGATCCGGCGCGTCCACGCCCAAGCCGAGCGGCCGAGCCTAGTCGCCGAGGCCCTTCGGCAGGCCCATAGCCTTCACGGGACGGCAGAGAGTCACGGCTTTTCGGAGATCTCCGCGGCGGCCCAGCGCATCGAGTCGGAGCTCCGTGCGCTTCAGAAGTCGGGCCGACTCGACTGGTCGGCGATGTTCGAGTCCATCGACGACGTGCGAACGCACGCTGCCGCCGCAGTCGGGCTCTCCCCGGGTTCCCTAAAGCCCACGGCGGCCGCGCCGCCCTCCGTCACGCCGGCCGCGTCGTTCTTCCTTCATCGCGCAGTGCCGAAGGATTTCGTCCCTACGCTGCTCGTGCTCGAAGACGATCCCGCGATGATCGCCTACCTTCGCTCGGCGTTCGATGAGGTGCTCGTGCACCTCCGCCCCGTGGGGACCGTGGAGGAAGGCCTCAAGATCGCCGGGCGCAATCCGCCGACGGCCGTATTGGTCGGCTGGCCGCTCGAAGACCGCGAGGCGCTCCCGCGCTTCCTTCGCATGTTTCGCAGTCTCCACGGCTGTACCGACACCCCGGTGATCCTGCTCTCGGTCGACGATGACCCCCACACGCGCGCGCTCGGCGCTCAGCTCGGCGTCGACATCTTTCTGCCACATCCCATCGAACTGGTTCGCCTGCATCACGCAGTCCACACGGCGGTCGAGCGAGCGAGGGCGCCACAGCCGAAGGTCGCCGTGCTTCGCGACTCGGATGCCGCACGTCAGATCGAAGAAGCCGGCATCTCCTGCTTCCTTTACTTCAGCCTGGACGAGCTCCTCCGTGAGCTCGACGTTCAGTGCCCCGACGTCGTCCTGATCGGCTCGACGGTGACGGCGCCTCAGGTGCCGTCCATCATCCAGATGTCCACCTGGGACGAAGACAGTGCGTTGCTCTGCTTCGACGACTCACCGCTCGTCGACAGCCCCGTGATCGCCGAGCGCCTGAACCGCGACGGAGGCTGGCTGGTCGAGCTCCACCGCGAGGCCGAACGAGTCGCGCGCATGCGGCGGCAGCAGCTTCGATGCAGCCAAACCGGGCTCTTCTTGCGTCCCGCGGCCGTGGCCGCGCTCGAAAGCGGCCTATCGTCGGCGCAGCGTCAGGGGCGCACCTACTCGATCGGCCTCATCAAGACGGTGGGCCTCGATGGTCTCGATCATGTTCGCGCGCGACGGCTAAGGACGCACCTCGGCAGACTGATCGCCGGGCGCTTTCGGCGCGAAGACGTGCGCGGCCGCTGGGATGACGACACCTTCGTCGTCGGCTTCGATGGGAAGAGCGCCCGTGCGGTCGTCGAAGTGGTTCGAAGGCTCATCGAGGAGCTCGCCGCACAGCGAGAGCGCGAGCCGGACGAACTTGCGTTTCTCGATCTGGCCGTCGGACTCGCTTCGTATCCGCTTGACGGAGACACCACACGAGCGCTGATCTTGGCTTCGCACGAACGGCTCGAAACCGCGCTCGAGCGAGGCGGCGGCTCGCTGGTCTGGCGGTGACGCCTCCGCTCGCCTCCCTCCGGAACAGGGTGTAGACTCCGACCCTTGATGCAATCCTCCGCGCGCCCCGGTCGTAGTGAGGCCGATGTAGCCGCCGACATCGAAGTCTCGGATCCCGACCTCCTGCTCAAGCTGAGCGGGCCAGGTGGCTCCAATCTTCGCGCGCTCGAAAGCGAGCTCGGGGTCTCGATGGGGCTTCGCGGGTCGACGATTCACATCCACGGGCCCAACCGTGACGTCGAGATGGTCGAGCGCGTGCTCCACGAACTGATCGATGCACTCCAAGAACGTGACCTGAGCCAACTGGAGATGGCGCGCGCCGCGCGGACCCTCCGCGCGAACCCACAGCTTCGGCTCCGCACGCTCTTCGACGACGTCGTGCTCACGACCTCGAGCCGCCGCGTCGTCTCGCCAAAGGGTGTCACCCAGCAAAACTACGTTCATGCCATTCGCACGCACGACATCGTGTTCGGCGTGGGGCCTGCGGGAACCGGCAAAACCTACCTAGCCATGGCCATGGCGATTCGCGCGCTCCAGGAGCGCCAAGTCAAGCGCATCATCCTCACGCGGCCGGCGGTCGAAGCCGGCGAGCGGCTCGGCTTTCTGCCGGGGGACCTCGCCGAGAAGATCAACCCCTACCTGCGCCCCCTCCACGATGCGCTCCACGACATGATGGAGCCCGGCCGCATTACCGCGTTGGTCGAACGCGGAACCATCGAGGTGGCGCCGCTCGCGTTCATGCGGGGGCGGACCCTCAACAACTGCTTCGTGATCCTCGACGAGGCGCAGAACACCACGCCCGAGCAAATGAAGATGTTCCTCACGAGGCTTGGCTTCGACGCGAAGGCGGTGATTACCGGAGACGTCACCCAGATCGACTTACCGGGTGGCTCACGGAGCGGCCTTCGTCACGCAGAGCGCGTGCTTCGCAAGATTCGCGGCATCGACTTCGTCTACTTCTCGCACGCCGACGTGGTTCGCCATCCGCTCGTGCAAGAGATCGTTCAGGCATACGACAACCACGAATCCGGCAAAGCGCCTAGCGACGCGGACGGCTGAGCCGGAGGTCGCGTGATGACATCCAGGGCTTCCCTGGTATGCTAGCCGTCACATGACGGACGCAATCTACGACGGGGCACTCGACCTGATTGGCCGCACGCCTTTGGTACGCCTGAAGAACCTCAGCTCACCGGATGGAGCCGAGGTGTGCGGCAAGCTCGAGTCGCACAACGTTGGCGGCTCCGTCAAGGACCGTCCCGCCCTCTCGATGATCCTCGCCGCCGAAAAAGACGGCTCGCTTGCGTCGGGCGCCACGATTGTCGAAGCGACGAGCGGCAACACCGGGATCAGCCTCGCCATGATCTGCGCGGTGCGCGGGTACCGCTGCGTCATCGTGATGCCGGAAGACATGAGCGCGGCACGCCGACACATCTTGAAGTCGTACGGTGCCGAGGTGATTCTGACAGGCGCAGACGATGGGATGGCCGGAGCCGTAGAGCGAGCCGAGCACGTGCTGCGAACCACACCCGGCTCATTGATGTGCGGACAGTTCGAGAACCCTGCCAACCCGGCCGTGCACGAGGAAACCACCGCCGAGGAGATCTGGACAGTGACCGGAGGCGAAGTGCACGCGTTTGTGGCGGGGGTGGGTACCGGCGGCACGCTCACGGGCGTTGGACGAGTCTTCAAGAAGCGGAACCCGGACATTCGGATCGTGGCCGTGGAACCCCGAGCCAGCGCGGTCCTCAGCGGCGGTAAGCCCGGCCTCCACGGGATCCAGGGCCTCGGCGCCGGGTTCGTTCCCGACGTGCTCGACACCACGCTCGTAGACGATGTGATCACGGTGACCGACCTCGCCGCCGAACGAATGACGAAGCGACTCGCGCGTGAGGAAGGGCTCCTTCTCGGGCCGTCCGCTGGCGCCAACGTGCATGCGGCGCTCGACTTGGCGCGCAACATGCCGGCGGGGCAGCGCGTGGTCACGATTCTTTGTGACGGTGGCGAACGCTACCTCTGCTGACTCCATGTCTGAACTCGTCAGGATCTCTCGGGCGTTGAGCCGCGCGGTCGGCAAGCTCGAGTTCGCGTCCCCGGTCAGTCACGTCTACAACCCACTCGACTACGCGCGCGCGCCGCACGAAGCGTACCTCGAACGGTTCGGCGGCGGTTCAAAAGAAGCCGTGTTGGTCGGAATGAACCCGGGGCCCTTCGGCATGGCGCAAACCGGTGTTCCCTTCGGTGACGTCGGGTTCGTTCGGGATTGGATGGGGATCGAAGCGAAGGTGAAAACACCTCGACGTCAGCACCCGAAGCGGCCGGTGCTCGGTTTCGAGTGCGCACGCTCCGAGGTGAGCGGATCGCGTGTATGGGGCTGGGCGCGCGACCGGTTCGATACGCCAGAGCGATTCTTCGCGAGGTTCTTCGTGGTGAACTACTGCCCGCTCGTGTTCCTCGAAGAGTCGGGCAAGAACCGAACGCCCGACAAGCTCACCTCCGTTGAGAGAGAACGCCTGATGAAGCCGTGCGACCGCGCGCTGGCAGCCGCCATCGAAGCGCTTTCGCCGACGCACGTGATTGGGATTGGCGTGTGGGCGACCAAGCGCGCCAAGGAAGCACTCGGACCCGACGCGCCTCCCGTCGGCACGGTGCTGCATCCTTCTCCTGCAAGTCCGAAGGCGAACAAGGGGTGGGCTCCCCAGGCCGAAAACGATTTGCTCGCGCTCGGCATCAAGTTATAACGAGCGCGTCTGTTCGCGTCGTATCGAGCACCCGGGGGGTTGAAGCCTATGTCCAAGCATGTCGGTCTCGTTGCGACGCTCGGCCTCTTCGCAAGCCTTGCGGTAGGTTGCGGTCATGAGAACGCGGCCACGCAGCAAATCATGAGCGCTGCTTCGACCGATCTCGCGTGCGATGAAGGCAGCATCGAGTTCATCGAGAATAAGCCCATGGAAAAGCGTGTGAGCGGATGCGGCCGAACGCTCACGTACATGTATAAGTGCAACCCTGCTTCCGGCGGCGGGCAGTCCTGCCAATGGAAGCCCGTCCGCAACAAAGCCGACGAGTGAGCTCTAGAGGTCGGCGGGTTCCGCCGGCTCCGGCGCGAGGGCGTCCGCTTCTGCCCGAAGGATGGCAACATCGGGGTTGTTGGGGTCGTACTCAGCCGCCAGGTCGAGCGCCGCTTTCGCTTCCGCCGCATTGCCCTCGGCGATGGCGGTCCTCGCGCGCGCGAGCTCGTCTTTGGCAGCCTCTTCGAGCTCGTGTGGCGAGAGTTCGCGTTCGGGTTCACCGGCCGCGGCGGCCTCTTCCTCCTCGGGCTCGGGCTCATCGATGGTAGGGGCGACTTCTGCGGCCTCAGGTTCGGCTGGGAACTCTGCGGCGTCGTCCGGTTCCTCCATCAGCGCGCGTTCCTCCGGCTGCACCAGCGCCCAAGTCGCCAAGACGGCGCCGACGACGAGCGCGACGGCCCACCATCTCTTTCGCTGTGGTCCCCCTGCCGGGCGTTTGCCGTCGTACGCGTCGCGCAGTGCGCTCACCAGTGCGCGTGCGCTCGGAAAACGCTCGGAGGCTTCTTTCGAGAGCGACCGCATGATCACTTCGTCGACCGCCGCGGGGAGCGAAGCACCGCGATTCGCCTCACTCGGCGGAACCGGGTCGTGATTCATCACGTTGTTTGCGACGATCATCGCCTCCCCGCCGGGGAAGGCGCGCTCACCGCAAGCCGCCTCGTAGAGGACCGCGCCGAACGAGAAGAGGTCCGTCTTCTCGTCGTATTCGCCTTTGCGAAGCGTCTCGGGCGCGGAGTAGCACGGCGTGCCTAGAAACTGACCTTCCTTGGTGAGATCGGCGTTCGGAACGCGTGCTATCCCGAAGTCGGCGAGCTTCACCTGACCGTTGGCCGTGACCAGCAGGTTCTCCGGCTTGAGGTCACGGTGGATCACGCCCGCCATGTGCGCGGTGGAGAGTGCATCGGCGATCTGTTGAGAGACCGTCAGAAGCCGTTCCTGCCCAAGTGGGCCGTCCTTGCGAAGCCGCTGCTTGAGGGTGGGGCCTTCGACGTACTCGAAAACCAGGTAGGGCCCGTACTTGGGGTCGTCTCCGGCGTCGAAAATCTGAACGATGTTAGGGTGTTGGAGCCGTGCGGCCGCGCGGGCTTCGTTTTGAAACCGGCTGATGAACACGGCCCGCGTCTCGTCGTCGAGGTCCACGTCCCGCAGCGTCTTGAGCGCGACCGGCCGATCGAGGTCCAGATCGTGGGCCAGGTACACGTGTCCCATCGACCCGGAGCCGAGCAATCGCTCGACGGGGTATCGGCCGATCTGTTGGGGCAAGTCCTCCATGCGCGCGATCTAGTGCAAGCCGGGGTTTGAAGCTAGAGACGGTGAAGCTTGACGGTGTTGGTCCGTCCGGAGGTCGGCCAGCCGAGTACCATGGCGAAAGCCTGCCCCCTTTCGCAGAGGTTCTCCCGAACGAGGAGTGACGTTGCGATTCGGAGGGTTTCGTCGAGCGATTCCGGTGGAACCTCGACGCGCGGAACGACGCCCCACTCGAGCGCGAGCTGACGAGCCACGGACACCTTGCTGGTCACTGCGACGATCGGCGCACGCGGCCTGTGCTCGGATAGGAGCCGAGCCGAGCGTCCGTCCTGAGTGAACACCACCACCGCCTTCAGAGGAAGGTTGGTGGTGAGCACGGCCGCCGCGCGCGCCGCGCCGTTGGCAAACGGCCATTCTTCGTCACCCATGTCTCGCAGATCGTGAAACTCGCGCGAGAAATCTTCGACGTAGTCGCTCTCCACGTCGTCGATGATCGCGCCCATCATCTGGAGCGCTTCGATCGGATATCGACCCGCCGCGGTCTCCCCGCTCAGCATGAGGGCGTCGCTCCCGTCCATGACTGCATTGGCAACGTCGGCTGCCTCCGCGCGGGTGGGTCTCGGGTTTCGGATCATCGAGTCGAGCATCTGGGTAGCCGTGATGACCAGTTTGCCTCGAGCGTTAGCCTCGCGAATGATGCGCTTCTGAACCAGCGGCACGCGCTCGGCGCCGAGCTCGACCCCGAGATCGCCCCGGGCCACCATGATCCCGTCGGCGGCGTCCACGATGTCCTCGAGGCACGACAGGGCTTCCGGTCGCTCGATCTTCGCAATGACCGGGATCCGGCCGGCGAGCGACTTGGCCTCGCGCACGTCGTTCGCCGAGCGCACGAAGGAAAGAGCCACGTAGTCGGCGCCGAGCTCCGAAATCGCGAACGCGAGATCCGCCTTGTCTTTTTCGCCGACGGCTGGCGCACTCACGTCCACGCCCGGCAGGTTCAACCCTTTGTGGTTGGAGAGCGGTCCACCGACCTCCACGACGGTGTGCACCGTGTTGCCGTCGACCGAATCTACGCGAAGTCGAATCAGGCCGTCGTCGAGCGCGACGAAGTCACCGGGGGCGACGTCGGTCGGCAGCGATGCGTAGCTCACCGACACGATATCTTGGTTGCCCTCGATGTCGTCCGTGGTGAGCGCGAAACGATCCCCGCGTGCAAGCTCGATCGGCCCGCTGGCGAAACGGCCGAGCCGCATCTTAGGGCCCTGGAGGTCGGCAAGGATCGCCATGGGGCGCCGTGCCGCTGCCGAGGCCTCGCGGACGAGTTTCGCGGTGGCGAGATGCGTTTCGTGATCGCCGTGACTGAAGTTCAGTCGCGCACAGTTCATGCCCGCGGCAACGAGCTCGACGACCCGTTCTTTCGTTCCGCTCGCCGGACCCAACGTGCAGACGATCTTCGTGCGTCTCACATCGCGGTTGTAGCGAGGATCGGTCTCGCCGCCAAACTAACGGTGCCGGTATCGAGGCGGCTCCCACCGGCCGATGTTCGTCTTGAACCCGAGACGCACGACGAACGTAGTGAAGAGCGTCCATTCAGACCGGTCTCCTGCGTCGGGCGTGTTTCGGTTGGTCGCTTTGGCGTCGATGTAGCGCGCCCCGATGCGAAACCAGAGGCCGCGCAGTGTCTTCTTCGGTCGATACACCGGGATGCCAAGCCCGAAGCCGACACCCAGTCCCGCGCTTTCGTCTCCATCGAGTAGAAACGCGCCGCCCACCTCGAGATAGATCGACTGCAGCAGCAGGTCTGCGAAGGGGTTCCAGGTTTGCTTGTACAAGAAGAACAGCGCCGGAAAGAGCGGCCGCACGTCCACGCCTACGAAAAGGTACTGCCCCGAGTCCGGACCCCATCTTCCCGCGACCGCCAAGCCTGCGACGTCGGCCACCAGGAGGCGGGCCTCTCCGACGACGGACACGTCCCGGTCGCCGGACACCCAGGTGATGCCCGGCCCCGCGCCGAGGGCGAGGGTCAGGCCCCGGTCCCAGCGCCCGTAGAGCCCGTCGCCATCACGATCCGCGCTTACCGACGTGGTCATCGTCGAAACGAGCAAGATCGAACCGACGATCACCCCAAAACGGGCGCCCCGCATCATGATTTCCCCATGCCCTGGCCCGCGTGGCGGGTCAAGAACTAGAAGCGGTAGACTGTCTGTATGGAGCGGCCGTTTGGTTTGGGGCTTCGAAGCCAGCTCATGCTCGCGCTCATCGTAGCCTTTGGGGCCGCGTTCGTGCTCCTGAGCCTAGTCACGGCTCGACTGGACGAAACCGAGCGGCTCGAGGAGCAGGCGCTCGTCGCCGAGGGCCTTGCGGAGGCGATTGCGCTTTCGGAGGCTCGCGACGGCGTGGTTTCGGCGCAGGTCGCTGACCTGGTGCGCACCGGTCGCGTCGAGGGGCTCGAGGTCGTTTCTTCCGACGGAACGCGGCGCTGGGGTTCGACCGAGGGTGACGCACATGGGCGCGCCTCGACCCCTTCGGGAACCGAAGTGCGCGTATGGGCGCCGGTTGCCCCCCAAGGCGACGCAGCGCGACGAACGCTGTTCGTCTTCTATCTCGGCCTGACCGGGCTCGTGGTGCTTCTTTTGTCGTACGTGCTCGTCACGTATTTCCTCGTACGTCCGATCGACGCACTTCAACGCGCATCGGAGAGTATGAGCTCTGGCAATCTTCGAGCGCGCGTGCCGGTGCGAGGCGCCGCCGAGGTCGCGCGACTCGCAAGCGCATTCAACGACATGGCATCTCAGCTTCGCGCCGATCGTGCCGCGCTTCAGGAACGACTCGAAGAGCTCGAGCGAACCACTGCCGAGCTCACTGCCGCGCAGGATAGCTTGCTGCGAAGCGCGAGGCTGGCTGCAGTCGGAAGACTGTCGGCGGGCGTAGCCCACGAAATCGGAAATCCGCTAGCAGCGATACGCGGCATGCTCGATTTGATTCGCGCGGGCGACCTCGACGCCGCCGAAGAGCGTGAGTTCATCGATAGGATCCAGCGCGAGACCGAGCGAATTCATCACACGATCCGGGACCTGCTCGATTTTTCGCGGCACGACCCCGAGGATTCGGATCGCATCGAGAGCTCGGCGAGCCTACCGGAAGTGGTGCAAGACACGGTCAAGCTCGTCGACCGCCAGTCACGCTTCCGCGACATCGATCTCGCCCTCGACGTTGCGGATTCGCTCCCGCGCGTGCGCGGCGATCACGAGCGCCTCCGGCAGCTGTTGCTGAACCTCTTGTTTAACGCGGCGGATGCTCTCGGCGGCCAAGGAACCATTCAGGTATCGGCCCGAGCCAACGGGGCGGGCGTTGAGCTCGTCGTCACGGACGACGGTCCCGGAATCGACCAATCGATCTTCGAACAGGTGTTCGACCCGTTCGTCACGACGAAGCCGCCGGGGCAGGGGACCGGGCTCGGATTGGCTGTTTGTCACACGATCGTCGAGCGTCTCGGTGGCTCCATCCAAGCCGAGAACCCGAGTGACGGGGGCGCTTCGTTTGCGGTGTCGCTGCCGGCCGCGGTCTAGGCGACGTTTCCGAGGCCTCGCTTCGCTCCGGGTCGGCGCGTGCTACTCTCCCCGACCCCCATGGAGATCTGGAAAAAGTTCACGTTCGAGGCCGCGCACATGCTTCCGAACGTTCCCGACGGCCACAAGTGCAAGCGGCTGCACGGACATTCCTATCACGTGCAGGTGCACATCTCCGGCGACCTCCACCCAGAGCTGGCCTGGGTCCAAGACTTCGCGGAGATCGGAAAAGCGTTCGCCCCGCTCCACGAGCAGCTCGATCACAACTACTTGAACGAGATCGAAGGGCTCGAGAATCCCACTAGCGAGAACATCGCCAAATGGATTTGGGACCGCCTGGCTCCGAAGCTACCGCTGCTCAGCAAGGTCGTGGTCAACGAGACGTGCACGTCCGGCTGCATCTACACGGGCGACTAACGCGGCCCAAAGAGCGCCGTGAGAATACTGACCAGCCGTCAGTCGGGCTGGAACGCATTGTCGATTGCCGTGTCT
Source organism: Myxococcota bacterium (assembly GCA_039177115.1). Classification (GTDB taxonomy): domain Bacteria; phylum Myxococcota_A; class Polyangia; order Polyangiales; family Houyiibacteriaceae; genus SG8-38. Next base: position 10,915 of record JBCDFZ010000014.1, on the reverse strand, counting down.
TCCGCCGACTGGGTGTCGTCGCCCCGCTCCTCAACGCTCGTTTCCTGTGTGGGGGTCGTATCGATTGGGGTCTCCCCGAGCGTTCGCTTGATTGCCTTGGCCTGCTTTCGGGTGGCGCCCGCGCTCACGAGCTGGTCTTCCGTTGCGGCAAGCACGTCTCGGAGCGAGCCGAGGTTCCGGAGTAGCTTGCCCCGAGTCTTGGGCCCGATGCCTGGCACGCCATCGAGTTCGCTCCGCAGTCGACGCTTTCGACCGACCTTCTTGCGAAGCTCGTTGGACGCGCGGTGTGCCTCGTCGCGAGCAAGAAGCAGAATCGACAGCGCGGAGCTCCCACGCACCGGGATCGGGTTCTTCTGCCCTGGAACGAAGATGCGGTCTCCTTCCTCCTGTCCCGAGGCCGTCACCCGAGGCTTAGCAATGGACGCCAGCGCGAGCCCCTTCGCGCCGACGTCTTCTCGCGCTCGCTCCAGAACGCCGAGCTGGCCCTTGCCTCCGTCCACGACCAACAGGTCGGGGAGGGTCCATCCCTCTTCTTCGTTTTTACCGCGGCGCAGCCGCCGGACGAGGACTTCGTACATCGCACCGTAGTCGTCGCCTCCACGAACCTGCTTCACGCGAAAACTCCGGTAGCGATCGCGCGCGGGTTCTCCGTCTTCGAGCGCCACGAAGACCGACACCGTTTCCTCTCCTCCGGTGTGAGACACATCGACGCACTCGATTTGCCGAGGCGGGATAGGGAGTCTCAGCTGCCGCTGGATTTCCTCGAGGCGGGCTTCCACGTCTTCTCGCGCTCGCTCCTTTTCCTGGAAGGCATGCTCGGCGTTTTCTCGCGCCAGGTCGAGCAGCTTCACCTTCGCCCCGCGCTTGGGTTGCGCGATGCGGGCACGCCGCGCTTGTTTCTCGCTCAGCAGTTCTTCGAGCGCTTCGCTCATCTCGATCTGTACCGGCACCAAGATCTCGTCCGGGAGCGACGGCCGCTCCTCGTAGTGCTGCTGCAGAAACCCACCGAGCATCTCATCGTTTGGTACCGCAACGCGACGGAGCGGAAAGGTACGAACACCGAAGAGCCGCCCCCCGCGGAGGCTCAGCACCGCGATCTCGACCTGGTCCCCTTGCCGGTGAAACCCGATCACGTCTTGGTCCGACTTCTGCACCCCGGCGACCCGCTGTTCTTGCTGGGCTCGATCGACGGCGCGAAGCTGATCCCGATAAACCGCCGCCCGTTCGTACTCGAGCCCTTCCGACGCCTTGCTCATGCGGTCGTTCAGATCGACCACGAGCTCGTCGTGCCGACCGTCGAGGAACCGTGCGACGTTGGCCACCTGCGCCTGGTATTCATCCGCGTCGACGTCGAGCACGCAGGGCCCAGGACACCGCTTGATCTGATGCTGGAGACACGGCCGAGACCGCAGTCGAAACTCGGTGTCTGTGCACGTCCGGAGCTGGAAGTAGCGGTTTACGAGCCGCAGGGTTTGTCGCGCCGCGGTCGCCGAGTGGTACGGCCCGAAGTACTGCGCACCATCAGGCTTCGGCCTTCGAACCACTTCGAGCCGCGGCCAGGCGCGCTTCTGGTCCAGCCGTAGTGACAGGTACTCTTTGTCGTCCCGAAGTTTGACGTTGTACTTCGGCTGGTGTGATTTGATGAGCTGGTTTTCGAGGAGCGCCGCCTCCTTGTCGGTATGCGTGACGAACGTCTCGATATCCACGAGCTCGCGTTCGAGACGGCTGACGAACGCGCGAACGTCACTCGACCCGGGCTGGAAGTAGCTTCGTACGCGGCTTCGCAGGCTCCGCGCTTTGCCGACGTACAGCACCTTCCCCTCGGCACCGCGAAATACGTATACCCCGGGAGACGCCGGGAGGTTGTCGAGCTTGCGCTGAGCGGCGTCGGCGACCACCGCGGTCCTATACCACTCAGTCCACTTCGATCACGCGCGTGTCGGTGACGACCAGATCGACTGGCACGTCGTTGGCGAGTAGCGGCACCTCGGCGATCAGCTGGAAGTCGAACGCGACGGCGCACGTTTTTGCTCGAGTGAGCAGGGGCAACAGCCTGTCGTAGTAGCCTCCGCCGTAGCCAATTCGGTGGCCGGTCGGGTCGACCGCGAGCGCAGGGACCAGCGCAAAGTCCACGGCTTCAGGAGGAACTTCGGGTGCTTCCTCAGGGGGCTCGGGAACACCAAACGCGCCCTCCGTCAGCTCCGTTTCGGGCCCGACTTCGTGCAAGACGAGACCTTCTTCCTTCACCCGTGGTAGGGCGATGCGCTTCGACGCCGACCACGCGGCTTCGATGAGAGACCCCGTTCGCACCTCGCGTCGAATGGATGCGAAGGCGAGCACGACGGAGGCGCGATCGAACGCGTCGAGTCCCATCACCTGGCTCGCGATTTCGGAGGAGCGAGTTTCACAGGCCGTCGCCGGGAGCGCGCCGCGCACTGCGCGCATGCGTTTTCGAAGCGCGCGCTTCACCTCGATTCTGATCCGGACGTCGTCGCCGCGCTGCGGCGGCACGCTCACGGCTGTTCGATCTGTTGCGCGAGCTCGGCGTCGGCCTGAAGCCGTTCATCGATGCGACGGATCGCGGCGCCAACGACTTTGCGGGTTTTGTCCTCGAGGCTGGTGCGGCGCCGTTCGGACACCTCGAGGTCCTCGGCGAGACTCAGCGCGACCACGGCCAACAACTGGGCAGGTGTTGCGGCCCGTGCGGCCTTCGGACCGAGCGCGGCGACGCGATCGTTCACGATGTCGGCCAGGCGTTGAAGGTAGTCTTCGTCTGCGTCCGACGACATTCGATAGCGGGCGCCGGCGATTTCGATCTGAACGGTTCGCTTCACGTTGTCGCGAAGGTAGTCTTCGAGCTCCTAAGGCGTCAAGGTAGGACAAACACTTTCATAGACGCGGTCGTTCCGCTGCGATCGGAATCGCACTACGAGGGTTTATGAGTCATGCATCAGGCGTGTTACTCTTGATCCCCGGGGGAAGATCAAAGCGACATGATTAAGGTTCAATGCCCGTCATGCAGCTCGGCTTACGATGTCGACGAGCACCGTGTGCCTGCGGACGGACTCAAGATGCGATGCCCGCAGTGCGGCGATAGCTTCGTGGTCCGAGCCGACGGCACCACCGAGTCGAGGAGTTCAGCGGCTCCGAGGCCGCCCAAGAAGCGAAAGATGACGCAGGTGGGGTTGGGCCCCGGCTTGCCTCCGCCCGCCGCCCCACCGGGCGAAGCCTCGAAGGAGGAAAGCGCTGCGGCGTTTGACGAGGTCGACCTTCCTGCCCCCATCGCGCCACCCGACGTCGCCGATCTTCCCGCACCCAAAGGAGGTGCCGGCGCGTTGGACCTCGATCCGTTTGAAGACCTCCCCACCGCGGTAGACCTTCCCGCGCCGAAAGCCGACTCCGGGCCGCAGCCGAGTGGTTTCGATCCGTTCGCCGACATGGACTTGCCGGCGCCGATGGAGCAGAGCGTAGACCTTCCGGCCCCGCTCGAGGCCTCCCAGCGCGGCATCGATCAGGGCAGTATCGATCTTCCCGCCCCGCTGCCCTCCTCGGGCGCCGGGGGTGAGCTGGATCTTCCCGCACCGAAACGCGCGAGCAGCGCGCCGGCGGGCGCCTTCGCCGAAGAGATCGACCTTCCGATGGCCCTGACCGATGCGGAGCTTCCGGCGCCGATTTCCCTGGAATCTGCGCTGCCGACGCCGCTCGGGCAGTCTGACCTACCGGTTCCGCGCGACGATTTTTCCGATCCACCGATGGTCGACCCAGAAAGCGCGCACGAAGGAGGCCCCATCGAGCTCGACCTGCCGGACGGCGAGGATCTGACGCTCGACATGGAGGTCGATCCGGGGGTCAATCGGCAGGCCCCGCCCGCCCCGCCGCCTCTCGGCGCCGTGCCCCCGATGCCTTCGCCGGACGCGCCGCCGAGTCCGCCGCCGACTCCTGGATCCGCGCCGACCCATGAACGGGTCAGCCGCGACTCCGCGGAGCTCGATCTTCCCGAGTCGGACGAGCTCGAGTTCTCCGAGCTTCCGTCCATCGATGGCGAAGACGTTCATCACATGCCCCATCCTGGCGGTGACGCTGCGCCGGCGGCCGCACCCGCGAAACGAAAGCGGAAGGTCGACATCCGCGCGACGCTCAGCAAGAAGCGTCCGCCATGGCTGATGAAAGCGCTCGCGGGCGCGGCGGCGGTCGCCCTGGTGCTCGGCGGTGGGTTCTATCTCGGCAATACGCAGTACGGGCTCTTCGGGGTTCACCTCATCGAACCGTTCCTTCCGGCGTCAGGCGACGTCGTCCAGGTCACCCAGGCGATCCAGAACGCCGAGGCTGGCGCCAGCGTGGATACCTACGCGGCGACCTCGCGCAGCCTCACTCAGTTCGAACAGGCCCGAGCCGACGCGCGACTCAATCGGATGCTCGCCGCGCGCAGCCTGCTCCACGAGGCGTACTTTCAAGTTCGATACGGAAGCGAGGCAGAGAGCGCGGCGCGCTCCGATGAGCTCCGGCTGCTCCTGCAGCGACGCGGCGACGACGCGCCCGGGATTCACGTCGCGCTAGCGGCAAACGCCCTGCGTCAGGGCGATCCAAACCTCGCGGCGAGCGAGATTACCGAAGCGCAGTCCGAGGACAGCACCGATCCCTACGTGGATCTCGTGGCGGGCGAGATTGCGCTTTCCACGAAGCAGTCGAAGAAGGCGATTGACGCGTTCACGAAGGCTGTCCAAAAGGACGGGAGCGCTCGATCGCAGTGGGGTCTGTCTCGCGCGCATCGCCTCTCGGGCAACCCCGAAGGTGCTCTCGAGGCCGCGAAGGCCACCCATGCGCTGAGCCCGGATCACGCGGCTGCAAGGGTCGCCGTTGCGGAGGCCATGATGGTCAACGGCGATCCCGACGGTGCCTACAAGCTCCTCCAGATGCCGGCGGGCCTCGAGCCCGGGCCGGACGGAAAAACGTCGTCCGTGTCGAGGACAGATCGCTCCGCAGCGCTGGCCACCGTAGCCCGCATCGAGGAACAGCGCGGACGTCTCGGGGCGGCCCGCGAGATGTACGAGAAAGCGGTCGAGCTCGATGCGAGCAATTCGTGGGCAGCGCTCGGGGCGGCGCGACTCGTGCTGCTCGAGGGCGGCTACTCCGATGCGCTGGCTCGGTTCCAGACCGTGATCGGCGCCGACATCCCGCCGGGGGCCGAGCGCCATCCCACCGGGCAGCCCAGGGTTCTCGTCGAGGCGAAGCTCGGGGCGGCGGAGGCGCTCGTCGCGATGGACAGGGCCCAGGACGCCAAGGCGCTGCTTGCCGACCTCGAAAGCGAGAAGCCCATCAACGCCGACGTCGAGATCTGGCAGGGGAAGGTCGCAGACGCGCTTGGCGACAGTCAGGAAGCCGTGCGGCATCTGCGGAACGCGATCGAGCTCGAGCCCGAGGGTTTCCGCGGATACATGGCGCTTGCGCAGCACTACAAGGGCACCAAGCGCCCGGCCGAAGCCGTCGCCGTGTTGGTGGAGGCGCAGCAAAAGGTCGAGATCAACGCTGAGGTTCGCCGCTTGCTCGGCGATGCCGAGCTCGAACGCAACCGCATCGACGAGGCGATCGCGGAGTACACCGAGGCGCTCACCCTCGAACCCCGTGATTCGTCCGCGCAGTTCGGGTTGGCGGTGGCCTATCGACGCAAGAACGCACTCGACGAGGCTTCGGCTGCGCTTGCTCAGGTCGAGGCGCTCGACGCGCAGTACCCAGGCCTTGCGCTCGAGAAGGGGCGTCTCGCCGAAGCGAACGGCGACCTCGAGGGCGCGGCGGCAAGCTACCGCGCAGCGATCGCGAAGAACCCGGAGGACATGGCCCTTCAGTCCCGCCTCGGCGCCGTCCTCGCGATGACCGGCAAGCTGGGCGATGCCGACAAGGTGCTCCGAGCGGTGCTCGAAGCCCACCCCTACTCGGCGGAGGCCGAACACTACCTCGGACGGGTCGACCTCGAGCGGGGCGACATCGTGTCGGCGCGACAGCACTTCCTGCAGGCCATGCGCCTCGAACCGCAGAACGGGCAATATCGTCTGTACGTGGCGTGGGCGGCGCTCGATTCGGGTGAATGGACGACCGCGCTCCGCGAGCTCAACCAGACGCTCAAGCTCGATCCGACCCTCGGAGACGCGTACTGGCTTCGGGCGAGGATTCAGATCCGTGCAGGGCAGGTCCGTGACGCGCTGGCCGACCTTCAAAAGGCGATCGAACTCAACCCCGACCGCGTCGAGGCGTGGGCGGCGATTGGCGAGGCGCACTACCAGCTCGGTCAGACCAACCAGGCGATCGCGGCGTTCCAAAGGGCGCTCGAGCTCAAGCCCGACGAAGGCTACTGGTGGTACCGGCTTGGGCGGCTTCAGCTCGACCAGGGGAAGCGCGACGACGCGCTCGCCTCTCTCCAGACGGCGTCGGAGCTCGGCGACGCGCTCCCCGACCGGCCGGCCTGGCTTGCCGACGCCTACAGGCTCCGCGGCGACGTCTACTACGCTCAGCGAAACAAGCGAGAGGCGGTCGTCAACTACGGGCGCTACCTCGAGCTCTCACCGCCCGACGCGATCGATCGACCGGACGTGCAGGCCAAGCTCCGCCAAATCGGCGGCGCTCCGTAGTCCCGCTCACTCGAGCTGGCTTCGATCAAATGCGTGCGGCAGCAGGTCGCGGAGCACGTACTCCTCGTACCCCCCGTCTTCGACGTAGCTTCGAATGACGAGGTTGGGTGCGAACTCGAGCAGTGCCTGTCGGCAAATCCCACAGGGAGGCGTCGCCTGTCGCGCGCCGGTGGCCACGACGAGTGCCGCGAACTCGCGCGCGCCCGCTGCAACGGCCGACGTGAGGGCGCCGCGCTCCGCGCAGATGGACGCGCCGTAGCTCGCGTTCTCGACGTTGCACCCGACGAACGTACGACCGTCGCGCGAAAGGAGAGCCGCTCCGACGGAGAAGTTCGAGTAGGGCGCGTACGCCTCGGCCCGAACGTCGAAGGCGGCCTGACGAAGCCGCTCCCAAGTGTTGGCGTTGGTCATAGTGCCGCAAGCACTCCCTTCAGCAGCGCCTCGAACTGCGGTCGCACGCGTGCGGCGGTCGCCGTGACTTCTTCGTGGCTCGGCGGCTCGGTGCCCATTCCAGCACCGAGGTTCGAGATGCAGGACATGCCGAGCACGCGCATCCCGAGCTGCCTCGCCGCAATCACCTCGAGTACGGTACTCATACCCACCGCGTCGGCGCCGAGTGCGCGCAGCATCCGCACCTCAGCGGGGGTTTCGTAGGCGGGCCCGAGGAGCCCTGCGTAGACGCCGCGGCGGAGCGTGACGCCGGTGTTTTTCGCCGCCGCGTCAGCCACCGCGATCAGATCGGTCGAGAAGGCCTCCGTCATGTCGACGAATCGAGTCTGGTTCGTCTCGGGCCGGCCGGTGAGGCTGTGCCCGGTGAGGTTTAGCTGATCGACGATGGCCATCAGGTCCCCAGGAGCCAGGTCGTCGGAGATTGCTCCTGCCGCGTTGGTCACCACGAGTGTCTTCGCGCCGATGCTCGAGAGCAGCCGAACGCCGAACACGACCTCTTGGACGGTGTAGCCCTCGTAGAGATGAAAGCGGCCCTGCATCGCAGCGACACGCTTCCCTCCACTCAGGCCGACCACCAAGTTTCCCGCGTGACCCGCAACCGCGGAGAGCGGCATATGCGGAACCTCGACGTAGGGGACCGTTTGGCGACCTTCGAGCGTCTCTGCAAAATCGCCCAGCCCCGAGCCGAGGACGAGTGCCACCTCGACCGGACCGACGAGCCGGTCGAGCGTGACCCGTGCTTCTTCCAGGTGTTCGCGCATCGCAAGGCATTGTACGCGCAGCTCCGCTATAGTGCCTCCCAGATGACGCGAACCATTGGGATCCTGAGCCTCTGCGTCTGCATGGGTTGCGCTGGACGGGACGCGGAAGGTCCGGTCGGCGACGCGGAAACCGTCACGGAAGGGGGCGAAGCGATTCCAGAGACAGTCGAGCCCCCAGTCCTCGTCTCGATCGTGCCCGGGGCGCGCGTCGAACCGATCCCGCTCGACTGTGACAATCCGCGCGAAGAAACCTGCAACGCCCTCGACGACGACTGCAACGGCGTCATCGACGATGACTGCGGATACGGCCCGGGGCTGATGCAGGTGACGGCCGGATGGGACACCGGGTCGGACATCGATCTTTACGTCACCGGTCCGCTCGGCGATACCGTCAGCTTCCAGCGGCCGTCGACGCCGGACGGCGCGCGTCTCGACCACGTCGGCCGTGGAGACTGCTCACCCGACCTTCCGAATCCGCGAATCGAGAACATTCGCTGGGTCGGAAAGCGGCCTCTCGAGGGCATCTACGAAGTCGAAGTGCACTATTGGGGCGAGTGCATCAGCGGCGGTGGCCCGACCGACGTCACGGTGTCCGTTGCCGTCGGTCGTCGCATTGCCGGACAGTATCGGCTCACGGTGCTCCCAGGAGAACGAACCCGCGTCGTACGCTTCGTCATCCAATGACCTCCCGTTCGACGAACGAAGCGCAGTCGCGACGGGGTTTCGCGTTGACCGCGTGGGCTGCCCTCGTGGCGACGACAATCGGCGTTTCCTTGCTCGCATATCGCGGGGCTGCGCCTTCCGCGATCACCTTCGCCATTGCGGCTTCCTTCGTTCCTTACCTTGCGATGCTGCTCCTCGCGCCCCGCGCCTTCGATCCACGGCTTGCGCTGCGTCTGGCGATCCTCGCGCTCATCGTCGTGGGCCTTTCGTTGGTGTTTGCGCCCCCGGTCCTCTCGGACGACGTGTTTCGGTTTGCGTGGGAGGGACGCCTTTGGCGCGAAGGCTTCAACCCGTACCTCGTTCCGCCGGACCATCCGACGCTCAAGCCTTTGCGCGACCCGGTGTGGCACGGAATCAACAACAAGCCCCTCGCCAGCATCTATCCACCGCTGGCGCAGGCGCTGTTCGTCCTCGCGAGCTTCCTCGGCGATGGGGTCGTGCCCATCAAGCTTCTCGCGCTCGGCGGCCACGTCGCGACCACGCTCTCGGTTGCGCGTCTTTCCGATGACCCCCGCGCACCCCTGGCGATCGCGCTCAACCCGCTCCTGCTTTCCGCTACGGCTCTCGACGGGCACCTGGACGTGCTGGTCGGCCTCGCACTCTTGGCGTGCGCCTGGGGGCTGGCCCATCAGAAAGTGGGTCGAGCCGTCGTAGCCACCGTTCTGGCCGTCGGACTCAAAGTGGTTGGCTTGGTCTTCGTCCCTCTCTTCGTCCGTCGACCGCGGGCGCTCGTCGCCGTGCTCGTGGGTTCCGCGGCGTTTCTTTGGCCGATGGTGGTCTTCCGGCCTGCGCAAGACGCCGCTTCCGGGCCGCTTCAGTTTGCCGAGCGCTGGCGAGGGAACGAGAGCCTCTTCGCCGTCGTCGACTGGGGGTTCGGCCTCGTAGCGCCTGAGGAAACGGCCACCACGCTTGCGCGTGCGATCTGTGTCGGGGCCGTGTTTGCGCTCTGCCTCGGGCTCGCCATTCGACGCGTGCCCACCCTGTCGGCCGCGCGAATCGTCCTCTGGGCGACCCTGCTGCTCTCGCCCCAGGTTCACCCCTGGTACCTGGCCTGGCTCCTGCCCCTCGAGGTGGTCTCGGGGCGTTTCGCGGGCTTGGTCTGGAGTGCCGCCGCGCTGGTCGCGTACCTGCCGCTCGACCGCTGGCTTACCGACGGGGTCTGGGAGCCCTCGCCCCTCCTGCAGGCGGCCGAGTACGGGCTCGTGGCCGCGGCGCTCGTCTTGGAACACCGGCTCCGGCGAGTGGCTCATTCGACCTGATCTTCCAATGAAAACAGTCTATTGTACCGCCTCTTGGGTACCGGGTGCCTGCCCCTCGGTTTTACCTTGCAGGGAACCCCGAAGCCCCTAGACTACGCGGCCCCTGAAGCCCAGGGACGACGAGTTCAGCATGTACGCGGTCATTCAAACAGGCGGAAAACAGTATCGGGTTGCCGAGGGCGACACGATTCGCGTCGAGAAGCTCCCGGGGGACGTGGGTTCCCAGGTAGAGTTCGACGAGGTGTTGATGGTGGGCGGCGACAAAGTCGCGGTTGGCAAGCCCCACGTGGGCGGCGCGAAGGTCGTCGCCGAGATCACGGGTCAGGACCTCGCCAAGAAGGTGATCGTCTTCAAGAAGAAGCGTCGCAAGGGCTACCGACGCCGTCGCGGGCATCGGCAGCCGTACACCGAGTTGCGCATCGCGAGCGTGGAAGGGTAAGGCAAGGCCATGGCACATAAAAAAGGTCAGGGCTCGTCCCGCAACGGACGCGATTCCAAGCCTCAGTATCGTGGTGTGAAGGTCTTCGGCGGTCAGACCGTCCCCGCCGGCAGCATCCTCGTACGCCAGGTGGGCCAGTCGTTCCATCCCGGCGAGAACGTGGGCGTAGGTAAGGACTACACGCTTTGGGCGAAGGTCGACGGCGTCGTGAAGTTCGAGCGACGCGGTCGCAACGGCAAGCGCGTTAGCGTCTATCCCGCGAACGGCTGAGCGCTTCCTTGCAGGAGCGTTTCCCGGCGCCGGAGTTCGACTCCCACACGGGGGGCGCATTCCCTCCGCCCGCGGGGCGCCGCGTCTACTGTAACCGGAACCTGCGCCTCGACCAGATCCAGGTCGTCGGGTTCGACATGGACTACACCTTGGCGATCTATCGGCAGTCCGAGATGGATCGGCTGAGCATCGAGGTCACCGTCCAAAAGCTCGTCGAGCGGGGATATCCTGAAGCGCTGCTCGAGATGAGCTATCGCACTGATTTCCCGGTGCGGGGTCTTCTGATCGACCGCAAGCTCGGCAACGTCCTCAAGATGGACCGCCACCGATACGTGAAGACCGCCTACCATGGGTTTCAGCGGCTCTCGCGCGAGGAGCGCCGCCGCGCGT
>JBCDFZ010000013.1:0-100467 GCA_039177115.1 Myxococcota bacterium | reverse complement strand
TTCGCCGGGCGCTCCGGACCTATGCGCAGGACCAGGGCGTCGTGCGGACGGCCGCCTAGCCCTCGAAGGGCTTCGAAAGGAATACCCGACAAAACCGATGTGAAAACCGGTGGATATGAGCTAACACCGCGGGAGCCTTGACGAATCCCGGCAAAGTTACATATTGCCGGACATGGCCAAGACTTACGCGGACCTGCTCCAAGAGACGAAGGCTGCCATTCGGCAGGTCTCTCTCGAGGACCTCAACGACCGCCTTCAATCGGGCGAAGACCTGGTCCTGCTCGACGTGCGCGAGAAGGACGAGTGGCGCCAGGGACACGTGCCGGGCGCGCTCCATCTGCCGCGCGGATTTCTCGAGATGCAGGCCGCATCGCGGCTTCCCGACAAAGACGCGAAAATCGTCACGATGTGTGCGGGCGGCATCCGGTCCGCGTTCGCCGCGAAAGCGCTTCAGGAGCTCGGGTACACCAACGTCGAGTCTGCCAACCCAGGCTACAACCAGTGGAAGGATCAGGGGTACCCCACGGAGCAGCCGTTCGCCTTTACCGACGCACAGCTCAACCGCTACTCCCGACACCTTCTTCTTCCCGAGGTCGGTGAGGCCGGGCAGGCGAAGCTCCTCCAAGGGAGGGTGCTGTTGCTCGGGGCAGGCGGCCTCGGCTCCCCGGCGGCGCTCTATCTGGCTGCAGCGGGCGTCGGAACGATCGGCATCATCGACGCGGACGTCGTCGACGAGTCGAACCTCCAGCGGCAGGTGCTCCACGGCCTCGATCGCGTCGGCGTATCGAAGGTGGAAAGCGCCGCGCAAACCATCAAGAACCTCAACCCGGACGTGAACGTCATCACGTTCAACGAGCGACTCACCAGCGAAAACGTCGACCGCATCTTCGACATGGACTGGGACGTCATCGTCGACGGGCTCGACAACTTCGCCACGCGCTACCTCGTGAACGACGCGGCGGTGTGGAAGAACATCCCCGTCGTGCACGGGTCGATCTTCCGCTTCGACGGCCAGGTGACGACGTTCTCGTCGCCCAAGGGCCCGTGCTACCGCTGCCTCTATCCGGAGCCGCCGCCGCCCCATCTTGCACCGTCTTGCGCGGAGGCGGGGGTGCTCGGTGTTCTTCCTGGCGCCATCGGGACGCTCCAGGCTACCGAGGCTGCCAAGATCGTGCTCGGCTACGGCGAGCCGCTGATTGGACGGCTACTGCAGTACGACTCCACCAACATGACCTTTCGGACGTTCAAGCTCCGTCGAAACAAAGACTGCCCGGTGTGCGGGGACAAGCCGACGATCACCGAGTACATCGACTACGAAGAGTTCTGCTCGGGCGGCTGACGCGCGAAGCGCGCTTTCGACTTCCAACCCGCTAGCGGACTGGCTAGGTTCGTCGGGCGACGGAGCACGGGCTCCGGCGGAGTTCCTCCGCCGCCTTCCCGATCGGTGGCGCGACAAGGCCCTCCTCGGTGCGTTCGGTATCAAGCTCTAACCGGGCCGTGGCTGCGGATTCGTCGACAGCGGAGGAAGCCGATAGACTGAGAGTATGAAGTGGGGGGTTGGGGTGCTGCTGGCGCTTTCGATGGGCGGCTGCCAGGACCGGGCGGCGATCAAGCGAGCCGAGGAGCAGGTCCGGGCGGTGGACCACCCTCGCGTCGAGGCTCTCGTTCAGCAGGACCTCGAGAACCATCAGGCTGGCGTCGTGAAGGCCGCCGCCAAGCTCGCCCCAGGTTTCGGCGTGGCAGACCCGGTGAAGCGCGAGAAACAAATGCGCGCCGCGTTGAAGATTCTTCAGCAACCGAAGAAAGGCATTGAGGAATTCGTTGCGTCTCCCATGTCGTTCATGGCGGCCCTGGATGCGACCGGGGTCGTGATCGCGAGGGACCGCGAGCCCGACCGCATGAAGGGACAAGACTACGGCGAGCGCTTCGAGGTGGTTCGCAAGGCCCTCGAGGGCAGCTCGGCGACCGGTCTCGGCGAGTTCTACGCCGAGGACCCCAACGCGCCCTCCTCGTGGTCCATCCTGTTCGCCGCGCCGTCCATCCGAGACGGAAAGGTGGTGGGAGCCGTGGTCGTGGGGATTCCCCTGTGGCGACTGGCGCAGCGGCTGAGCCGCCAGCTCCGCGTCGAACAGGCAGGCGGCGACCCGCCGTGGGTCTACCTCTACAAAGGAGACCGCGTATTCCACTGGGACACCCCGCCTCAGATCGACACACTGATACCAGACGCCGAAACCCGGGCGAAAGTCCTGGCGGCCTCCCCGAGTGGGTACACCGACGAAGTGCTCCTCCAGGGTGACCCCGAGGTGTACGGAGTCTTTCCCATCGCGCTCCTCGGCCCCGATCTCGGGACCATCATCTTTCGGACACCGCGCTAGCGTTTGGTGGGCGGCATTGGGAATACCGCCTCGCGAAACCGGTTACCCAAGGGAGATGTCACTCTCTTCCTTCATTCGACGCGCCGAAGCCGACCTCCGAAGGCTGAAGCTCGACCGCCCGCCGCTCGCGTACGTCTGCCAAAGGGGCTTCGTACGAGACCGGCCCGAGGGCCTTTGGCTCGAGTTCGGGACGGGGACGGGGAGCACGACCAAGGTCATGTGCGAGGCGCGCCAGTCCGGGAAGGTTCATACGTTCGACTGGTTTCGAGGGTTGCCCACAGATTGGATCCCGGAGTACGGCGTCTATAAGGGTGCGTTCGCCCAGCCCGCGCCCACGGACCTTCCCCCGAACGCCGAGCTCGTCGAGGGCCGGTTCGAAGACACCCTCGAACCGTTCCTCAGCGCGCATCCGAACCAGCCGGTCGACCTGGTTCACATCGACTGCGACGTGTACGACTCGACTCGTTTCGTACTCGAAGCGCTAACCCCCCGGCTGACGTCCGGCACGGTCCTCGTGTTCGACGAGCTGTTCTACTATCCGGGCCGCGAGAACCACGAGGCCAAGGCGCTCTTCGAGTGGCAGCGTGATACCGGGAACCGCTTCGCGTGGATCGGGACCCATGGCCAGCAGCGGGCCATCGACGTGGTCTCCGCTGCCAACGAGGACCCTGCGTTGAGAGAGCGCGACTTCGTGGGCCCCGATCGACGCATCATCGCGCATCATGTCCCGGTCATGGACCGCGCGGCCCTAGTGCTCTGCTGACGCTCACGATTGAGGGGGGAGCTCCCCGTTCTTGATGATGCGCTGCGGGACCGTGATCTCGATACCGAGCTCGTTGAAGCGCTTGCTGATCCGTCGGAGCATCTCGCGACGGACTGGAAAGAGCTTGTCGGGCTGCGTGCGGATCATGAACTTGATGACGATCCCACGGTCGGTGAACTTGTCGACGCCGAGCATGTCGGGCTCCCCGCTGACGAAGGGCTTCCAGTCCGGGTCTTCCATCAGCTCGTGCGCGAGTTCGAGGAGGACCGCCATCACGCGATCGACGTCTTCGCTGTATCCGACCGGGATCTCGAAGACGGGTCGCCCCCACGCGTAGGTGCGGTTGGTGACGGCCTTGATCTCGCCGTTGGGCACGAAGTGGACACGTCCCTCGAGGTCTCGGAGGACGGTCACGCGCATATTCACAGACTCGACGGTGCCGGTGATGCCATTGATCGTGATGAGATCCCCCAGCTGGTATTGATCCTCGAGCAGGATTAGAAAGCCCGAGAAGTAGTCTCGCATCAGGTCTTGGGCACCGAACGCGAAGGCGACGCCCAGGATCGCCGCGCCGCCGAGCACCGTACGAATGTCTAGACCGGCTTCCTGAAGGATGAGCAGCGCGCCAATGACGATGATCAATACACGGGCGAAGCTGCTGAACGAGAAGGCGAGGGTGTCTGCGCGACCAGTCCCACCCGACCTCGACCCGCGTCGCCTCCGAATGAAGGTCCGGGCGAGTCCACGCGCGCTGACCTGCAAGAGGAACAGCAGCAAGCCCATCATGACGATGACCAGCAGGATTCGAGGGCCGCGCAGTTTGGCCCAGTGGAGGATGTTCTCCGGATGCAACGGGCTCTTCAGCCAGATGAGTCCCCGCTGCGCCTTCCGAACTGCGTCGCGTGCTTCGTCGACGACCGCGTTGACCCGGAGTCCTTCCTCCTCGCTGTGTCCGAGGCGCTCCTGTAGCGACTCACGGTACTTGGCTCTCGCGAGCACATCACCCTCGGCCCCTTCGAGGTAGTCGTTGATCGCCGTGATCGCGCGATCCCCGCGCTGTATCCGCTCTTCGTTTCCGGCGTCTTTCGCGGCTTCGCGCCTTTCTTCCCAGACGACACGGGCCTTCTTCAGGTTCTCGACCTCGTCTTGCTCGGTTGCCGCGAGCGCGTATTCGAGCTCGATTTGCGTTTCGAGCGCACGCTTTCGTTCGACGTAGTTCTGCACCTCGAAGCGCGCGTGTTCGAGTTCGGCACGCTTCTCGTTGAGGAGCTGCTGGGCGCGGAGCTGTGCGGCTGTGACGGCTGGTGACGACTCGGCTTCGGCGACTGGAGCCGCCGCTGGCGGCGCTTCGTTCTCTGTCGCGAGGGCAGCCTGCGGGATGCCCGGCGGAAGCGGCGTGCCCGTTCCGTCGGCGCGTGGCGGCGCCGCGGAGGGCACCGCGGGCGCAGCCCTCCGAGTGCGCTTCGGCGCTTGCCCGGTCAGCTCCGCGAGAGATCGCTCGTCGGTCTTGATCTTCGCCGCAAGGGCGTCGATCTGAAGCTTGGTCTTTCGTTCGCCGGTCAGGGCGAGGTCGGTCTGTCGGTTGAAGAGCTCGTAGTCTTCCTGGAGCTCCTTGATCCGAGCCTTGAGCGCCTCCGCGTCTTCCGCGTCGTCCGGGCCGAGCGCCTGGAGAAGCTCGCGCTTGTCCGAGATTTTAGCTTCGACTTCCGCCATCCCGGCGGCAAGTCGTTCGAACCAGGCTTCCCGCTTGCGAAGCTCGCTCCGTACGTCGCGGAGCTTTTGTTTGTCGAGCTTGATTCCGCGTCGGATCCGGACGATCCGCTCCGCGTCGGATGAAGCCTCGGGTCCCTCGGCGCCACCGGTTCCTCCCGTGGCCTCGTCAGTTTCAGCGACGGGCGAGGCTCCGTCAGTGGGTGGGGCGCCGTCCGTCGGCGGGCTCTCGCCGGTGTCTTCGGTCGACGGGGCTTCGGTGGCTTCCCCCGGAGACCCTTGGGCCACGGCCGGCGCCGGTGCGAACGCGGTCAACGCGAGGAACCCGAACCAGTACGCCGTCGGGAGCCGCCCGTTGCGTTTCGTCATGTCCATCCGACCGTCAGAGTCACATCTCCGGGCGCAGGCGTGCAAGAGCTTCGGCGGGACTCAGCGTCAATTCCCACGGGGCGATCAGGCTCGGCTCGTGGCTCCCGGCTCGCCAGGCGCGAAGAAAGCGCTCCCTCGGCCACATGGTGGCGCCAAACCGAGCGAGGTGATCGGTGTGGACCTGGCAGTCGACGACCGTGAACCCCCACATGGCCAGGTGACCGAGCAGGGTCGTGAACGCCACCTTCGAAGCGTCAGGCTCCGTTGCGAACATCGACTCTCCTGCGAACGTTCGCCCGAGCGCGACGCCGTAGAGGCCGCCGATGAGTTCGGTTCCGCGCCAAGCCTCTATGCTGTGTGCATAGCCGAGCTCATGCAGGCCGAGATACCCATCCCGGAGCTCGCGCGTGATCCAGGTGCCCTGCTGGTAGGGGCGCGGCGCTTCGGCACACGCCGCAATCACGCGCGCGAACGCAAGGTCCGCGGTCACCCGAATCTCGTTTCGTCGGACCACTTTCCGGAGCGAACGCGAGACGTGAGCGGATTCGGGGACCAACGCGAATCTTGGGTCGGGTGAGAACCAAAGCAGAGGGTAGCCTTTAGCTGGCCATGGAAAGATCCCTTCGCGATACGAGACCAGCAGACGCTCGGGCGCCACATCGCCTCCGACGGCGACGATGCCTTCCTCGTTTGCGTCCTCCGGAGGTGGAAACTCGAGTTCCTTGCCAAGCAGGTAGACCGGCATTCGACCTTCCTCGCTAGCCTAGCGCAATGCGGCGCGAGGGGCGCGAGAGTTAGGCTTCCACCACCGGGCGCGGTGCGTTTTCGAAGCGCACTTCGAGGTCTCCGTCCTCGACGTCGACCTTCGCAGTGCCGCCCTCCGCCAGGGTCCCGAACACCATCGCTTGCGACAGCGGCTTCTTGAGCTTCTGCTCGATGAGCCGAGCCATTGGGCGGGCGCCCATCTGAGGGTCGTACCCGTGCTCTGCCAGCCAGTCGCGCGCGGCGTCGGTGAGCTCGATGTGGATCTGCTTCTCCTGAAGCATCTCGCTGAGCAGTCCGACCTCTTTGTCGACGACCTTTCGGATGACCTCGCGACGAAGGCCGCTGAAGTACACTACCGCGTCGAGCCGGTTGCGGAACTCCGGCGTGAAGATTCGCTCGAGGGCTGCCTTGGTACGGCCGGAGGCGAAGTCCTTCGGGTCGCTGCCCGACAGGAACCCGACGACTTTCTCACTGGCTTCGAATGCGCCCGCGTTCGTGGTCATGACGAGCACGATGTTGCGGAAGTCGGCTTCGCGGCCGTTGTTGTCGGTGAGCTTCGCGTGGTCCATCACCTGAAGCAGGATGTTGAAGAGCTCGTGATGGGCCTTCTCGATTTCGTCGAGAATCACGACCGCATGCGGGTGCTTCCGGACGGCGTCGGTCAGGAGGCCGCCCTGGTCGAAGCCAACGTAGCCAGGCGGGGCCCCGATGAGCCGTGAGATCGAATGACGCTCGCTGTATTCGCTCATGTCGAAGCGAAGGAGTTCGACGCCCATGACGCGAGCCAGCTGCCGCGCGAGTTCGGTCTTGCCGACGCCTGTCGGGCCCGCGAAGAGGAAGGAGCCGATCGGCTTGTTGTCGGCTCGGAGACCTGCGCGAGCAAGCGTAATGGCGGAGACCACCTTGTCGATGGCTTCGTCCTGTCCGTAGATGACCTTGTGAAGCTCTGGCCCCAGCTCTTTCAGCTGGTCGCGCTCCTTGGCACTCACCGATTCGACGGGGACCCGCGCCATCTTGCTGACCACCTTTTCGATTTCGGTGGTGGTGATGCGATGGGTGCGCTGGTCGGCTGGCCGCATGCGCTCGAGAGAGCCGGCCTCGTCGATGACGTCGATCGCCTTGTCCGGAAGGTGACGGTCGACGATGTGCTTGTCGGCCAGCGTGGCCGCGGCCTCGATCGCGTCGTCGTCGTACTTCACGTCGTGGTGCTCTTCGTAGTACTGTCGGAGGCCCTTGAGGATTTCGACCGTGTCCTCGAGCGTCGGCTCCGTGACTTCGATCTTCTGGAAGCGGCGGGCGAGGGCGCGGTCTCGGTCGAGGTGCTTGAAGTCGGCGTACGTGGTCGAGCCGAGACATCGAAGCTTCCCGGAGGCGAGCGCCGGCTTGAGGATGTTGGACGCGTCCATGGAGCTTCCCGTGGTGGCGCCGGCCCCGACGATAGTGTGGATCTCGTCGATGAACAGGATGGCGTTATCGAGCTCCTGAAGGCGCTTCATGACGGCCTTGAGGCGCTCTTCGAACTGCCCTCGGAACTTGGTGCCCGCGAGCAGGGCGCCCATGTCGAGCGAGTAGATCTGCGCGTCCTCGAGGACCTCGGGGACTTCGCCTTCGTAGACGCGCCTCGCGAGTCCCTCGGCGATAGCGGTCTTGCCGACGCCAGGTTCGCCGACATAGATCGGGTTGTTCTTACGGCGGCGGCAGAGCACCTGTACCGTCCGTTCGAGCTCGGCCTGCCGTCCGATCAGCGGGTCGATCCGGCCCTCGGCGGCCTCGGCCACGAGGTCGGTAGCGAACATGTCGAGCGGGTCGCGGCCTGCCATGCCCTCTTCGCCGTCTTCGTCGATGTCGGCGTCGGTGTAGCCCTCGGACGCGTCGCCCGGAACGATGTCGGTCCCGACTCCGTGCGCGATGTAGCGCTTGAGGTCCAGAGACGAGACGCCCTCCTCTTGGAGTAGAAACGCCGCGAACGACTCGTCCTCCTTAAGGAGCTGAACGAGCACGTTGCCGCCGTCGATGGTTTTCATCTCCGACGAAATGGCGTGGATGGCTGCACGCTGAAGCACCCGCTCGACGGCCAGAGTTTGACGCGGCTCCACGTCCACGTTTTCGGGCACCCGAGAGAGGCGCTCTTGGACGAACTCCTCGAGTCGTCGCTTGAGGCGCCGCACGTCGGCGCCGCAGGCCTTGAGCGCGTCGGTGGCCTTGGGATCCTCGGTGAGTGCCAACAAGAGGTGCTCGAGCGTGACGTACTCGTGGCGCATCAGGCCTGCGCGGTCGAAGGCCTTGCGTAGGGTCTCTTGCAGCTCTTTCGCGATAACTGGACCGGCCATGGTTAGGCGTCTTCCTCCTCGGGCTCCATCGTCAGGCGTAGCGGGAACTCGTGTTCGCGCGCCATCGCCTCGACGCGCTCGATCTTGGTTTCGGCGACTTCTCGCGTGAATACGCCGGCCACTCCGACGCCGTTGTGGTGGACGTGGAGCATGATGCGGATCGCGCTCTGTTCGTCGAGATGGAACACCTGATGAAGCACCTGAACTACGAATTCTCGCGTCGTGTAGTCGTCGTTGTGGAGGAGCACCCGGTAGAGCCGTGGCCGCTTGAGCTTCTTTTCGGGCTTGACCCGGGTAATCGTGCCCGCGTCGTTGTCGAATCTCTCGGCCATATCTTCATTTTAGCGCGTTCTTCGCGTCGGCCCAGCCTCTGGGCCCCTCCCGTCTCGGGAATCCTAAGGCTCGCGGGCCCACTCCGCTAGGGGCTCAGTTGGCCACCAAACGCAGGAAGAACGTCTGGTTTTGCCCATTGCGGACGGTGATCGTGCTCTCGTCGGCCCCGACGAACAGGAAGACGTCGCCGCTCGGGGGCGTGGAGTTGACGCCGTCGTCGTCGAAGGCGATCAGGCTGTTCGCGAGGCCATCCGGAACGCGGCCGAGCGGGTGCTCGAAGATGTACGTAGTGTTGTCTTCGAAAAGGAACCAGGCGCATTCGCCGGTTGCAAGGGGCGGAAGCGGGGCAGTGACCCAGCTGCCGGTCTCCGTAATTTCCTCGCACGGTAGCTCGTCGAGGGTCACCGTCACGGGCTCGTTCGTCGAGCTGCTGCAAGCCGCCACGAAACTGAGTGCTGCAGCCCATCGTACAGCGCGGCCTGCTCTACGCATCGCCATCCCCCGGGGCATAGTACGCGCGGAGGGTCGCGACCAGGGCCTCAATGGTGGCTTTTTCGGCGGTGGCTGCGATCTTGAGCCCTTTGGCTCGGGCGGTTTTCGTGGTGACCGGCCCAATCGAGAAGAGGTCGAGCGCGCCGAGGGACGCGTCAGCATGCCGACCCAACACCTCGACGAGGTTTTCGACCGTCGACGAAGAGGTAAACAGCACGGCGTCGATCTCGGCGGGATCGGCGAGGGCGGCGATTCGGGCGGCCCCGGCGGGGTCCACGGGAAGGGTGCGATACGCCGTGACCACGTCGACCGTACAGCCCTCGTTGCGCAGGGTGTCCGGAACCAGCTCGCGAGCGACCTCGGCTCGCGGCAAGAGTACGCGTGTCCCGGGCGCGAGCTTCGAGCCGAGTGCAGCGAGGATGCCCTCCGCGCGTGCGTCCGCCGGCACGACGTCGGGAACGACCCCGTTTGAAGTCAACGCGGCGGCGGTCTTCTCGCCGATGGCGCACACCTTGGCATCTCGAAGGGCGCGGGCGTCGAGCCCCTCACGGCTCAACGCTGCGAACACCGAATCGACGGCGTTGGCGCTGGTGAGGAGCAGCCAGTCGTAGCAGTCGAGGTGGGTCACGGCGTCCCGGAGCGGCCCAGGGTCGGTGGGCGGTGCGAGTCGAATGGTGGGCGCGACGACTGGCTGCGCCCCTTCGTCGCGGAGCAACTGAGCCAGAGAGCCGGCTTGCGAAACGGCGCGTGTAATCAGAACGCGCTTGCCGAACAGCGGCTTGGTGTCGAACCAGCGCAACGACGCACGAAGCTCAACGACGTCGCCCACAATCGTGAGGGCGGGGAGCCCCATGTCTTCGGCCGATGCGAGCTCGTGGATGGTCCCGACGGTACCGACCACCGTTTTTTGGCGCGGCAGAGAAGCCCATTGCACTACGGCCGCCGGCGTCGTTGCGGGACGGCCGTTTTCGACGAGGAGCTTCATCAAGGACTCGAGTTTCCGCATACCCATGAAAATGACCAGGGTTTGCGTCGCCGTGGCAAGCTTCGACCAGTCGTGGTCGGTCCGGTCCTTTTCAACCGATTCGGTGGCGGTGATGTAGGCCACGCTCGAAGCGAGTCGCCGGTGCGTCAGCGAAAGCCCGGCGTACGCGGTCGCGGCCAACGGCGAAGGCACCCCCGGAACCACTTCGAACGGGATGCCGTGCTCGGCGAGAAACTCCGCTTCTTCGGAGCCGCGTCCGAACAGGTAGGGATCTCCGCCCTTCAGGCGCACCACGACGCGGCCCTCTCGGGCCGCCTCCAGCATGCGGGTTTGGATCGCGGCCTGCCGCTCGCTCACTCGGCCCGCGCGCTTTCCGACGAACACGAGCTCGGCGTCTTCGCGCGCATGCGCGAGCTGGTCCGGGTGCACGAGCGCATCGTAGAGGACGAGGTTCGCCTCACGAAGTCGTCTGAGGCCACGCGCCGTGATCAGCTCCGGGTCACCTGGTCCCGCCCCGACCAGAAAGACTTTGCCGGGCGTTGACATCGTGTTCAGGTCTCACCCGCGTCGTCCGCGTTCTCGCCCTTGCTCTTCTTTTCGCCGCGCCGTCCTTTGACTGCGCGCGCGCGGACCTGGGGCCGGACGCCGCCCGCCTCGTTCGGGATGAAGCGGATTTCGGTCTTGACTTCGAAGGAAAGCGAGGTGAGCGCACGGTAGAACTCCCCTGCGATATCGGTGGCTTCGAGGAAGTCACGGACTTCGTTGGCAACGCCTCGAACCATGGCGTGTTTTGTCTCGTCGACCTGCGCGAAGACGTAGCCGATCACCTCTTTTGGAAGCCGTCCGTCTTGCGTTACGCCACGAACGACGCTGTCTGCGCTTCGTAGCGTTCCAACGCCGGCTTCGATTCCCTTCTCGACGGCTTTTCGGAACGTATCGCGGAGGACGCCCTCGGACCAGCGTCGCTCGCGCTCCGCCTCTTCTTCCTCGGTTTCGAGTGCATCTTCTTCGGACTCTTCAGCCATGGCTTGGAGCTATCGCCTTGGTTCGTGAGGGTCAAGCTTACGGAAGCATACCCCAAGCTCGGCACGCGACGCTACATCGCGCGCGGACGTGCGGAACGCGTCTTTCATCGACACCGTTTGGGGATCTGGACACGCGTTCGATCGTGTTCGTATTCCGATCGTCGTGCACGACCTCGTCTTGCGTTCAAAAAAACGAACAGGTATACGAATGCAGATGGATCGAGGGGCGGACGTCATCGAGGAGCTATGGATCGAGGCCGAGCAGGCACTCGAAACATCTTCGAAGCGCGCTGAGTCCCTTCTCACGAAGCTTGCGGCGAAGGCCGAAGAGGGCAGTGATGCCTCCCTGTTTGCGTACAGGCACTTGGCCGAGATCAACCTCGAACGCGACCCGTGGAAGGCCGCGCTGCAGCTCCGTCGTGTGCTCACGCACTGTGGCGACGACGACGTGCTCCACGCGCTCATGGGGCTTTGTCATGCGCTTCTCGGAAACTACCGCGTCGCGGTACGTTCCTACCGCGAGGCGTCGCGGCTGGCGCCTACCACTCCTTGGTACCACCACAATCTCGGTCACCTCATCGACGTCGCGCTCGGCGACCCGCAGACGGCGGAACGTCACCTTCGGCGGGCGTTCGAACTCGAACCAGAGCACGACGAAATCATCGGTTCGTTGGCGCACTGTCTCGCGCGCCTCGGGTGCCTCGACGAGGCGAAGCGCCTCGCAGAGCTCGCCATCGAGAAGGGCCCCTGCAATCCGGACCATCGCGTCTTGATCGACTGGATCGAGCGGGGCGCGACAGATGCCCCTGCGGCCAAAGCCAAAGTGCGCCGCCCGCAAACCGACCTGGTGGTCGAGACGATGCAGGCCAAAATGCGCGAGGCGGGCTTCTCGCGCTCGGAGATCGAACGAGCGCGTCAGCTTTTGGACGACATGCAAGACCGCTGCGAGCTTCGCGTCACGAAGCCCGAGGTTCTGGCGGCCGCGCTCGAGTACGCCATCGGCGTCGTCGAACGACGTGAAGGGTGTACGCAGGCAGAGGTGGCGCGACGCTACGGGGTCGCGCCCACGTCCGTGTCGGCACGGTTCGCACAAATCCGAAACGCCTTGGCGCTTCGGCCGGGCGACCCGCGGTACGCAGCGCTGCGCTAAAAACTAGGCAGAGGCATTTGGTTCGCGTATTCGTGGGGCATGCGTGTGCTCATGGGCGCGACCACCGTTGCGCGAGTCTTGATCGGACTCGGTCGGGCGGAAGCGTCAGGCACGCTCGACGTGCGTGCAGACGGACGGCCCTGCCCGGTGAGGTTCGACCGGGGGCGCGTCGTGGGAGGCGGTGTCGCTGGGCACGAGTGGTCTGACCCCGAAGACGTGATTGAAGCGCTCCTCCGACGTGCCGCCGTGGGCGACCTGACGCTTCGTTTCGTCGAACATCCTCATGAGGCCTTTCGACTCCTGCACGAGCCGATTCACGGTTCGGTTCTCGGCATGCGACTCGTTCGGTCGGCCCTCAGGGCGCTCGACGTCGACTCCGTTCGTCGAGAACTCGGTCGCGACGTGTATCGACTGACGTCGTCCGGGGAGGCGCTAGTAAACAGTTTCTCGCTGCGTCCCGACGAGCGGGCGGTGGTCTTCTGGCTTCGCCGCGGGGTGGGCGCGGAGGACGTGATCGGGCTGCCCGGGTGCGGTGTTGCTGGGTATCGATTCCTCTGCGCGCTCAAGCTCGTCGGCGCGGCTTCGCCGCGGGGAGGCGACTATCCGCTCATGCTCCGCAAGCGGCGCCAGGTGCGCGCGAGCGCGTCGCCGCAAGCGCTGCTCGACCTTCCGGAGGAGGCCACTGCCGGCGACGCACGCCGCGCGCTTCGCCGGCTCGTTCGAAACCTTCACCCGGACCGCTTCATTGACGAGGAGGCGACCGGCCTTCGGCGGGCGTCGAGCGAGGTGGTGACGGCACTCGTCGCGGCGGAAGCGACCCTCTCATCGAGTCCACGAAAGTGAACGCGGCGTAGCCGCCGCCCGGCTACTCGACGCGCCGGTGGACTCGGAGCGTACCGTTTGTCTGGAGGGTGCCGTCGGGCATCGGCGTCGCGTGGCGCTCGAAGACCGACCGCACGCCGTCGCCGTCGAGGTCACCTTCGGCTGACCAGACGACACGGCTCTCGGCGCCGAGGTCGCACCCCGACTCACTCGGGGTGAATCGGTAGCTGTAGCGGACCGGGCGCTCCGGCTGAAAGTCGAGGGCTTCCCAAGTGGTGTGACCGAGCGCTTCGGGCGAGAAGAAATCCACCTCCTCGGCTTCGACCGTAGGCACCTTGGGGGTCGGCCCCGCGGAGGGCGGGAGGCAGTGCCGTCGGTCGGCGTTCCAGTCGGCAGCGTAGTAGCTCGCGGTTCGCTGGCTGAGCTCCTGAAGCACTTCGGACGCTTCGAGAACCTTGTTGGTGCGAACGCGGCGCGCGAATGTCGGGATGAAGACCGCGAGGACGATTCCGACGATGCAGAGGAGGAGCGCCGCCTCGAGGAGGCTCAATCTCGGGCGACTTCGTGCCACGCTTCGCTGACTCTGCGGGCCGCACCCGAGCCGCGCAACGAATTTTCAGTCTGCATCGAGTCCCGTGCCGCTCTCGACGGGCTCGGAGACCAAGTAGTAAAGCGTCGAAGGCATGTACGGGAACTCCGCGAGTCGCCGCTCTTCGAACTCGGTGTTGGCGTTCTTGAAGGCCTCGGCATAGGCCGCGTCCCGAAGCCGCGAGAGCCGGATCTCGATCTGGGCCTTCACGTCAGGGTCCGTGACGACTGCGTACATCTCCTCGAGGTGTCGCTGCTCTCGTTCCGACTCGCCGAGCTTTCCGAGCGTGCTCGCGTTGTTGAGCACGAGCCACGGCGGGCCCGCCCCGAGCCGCGCGGCGCTCATCATGTGTTCGTTGGCCTCGAGGCGAAGCGCTTCGCGTTCCGGGTAGTCTTTCGGAAGCCGCGGGAGCATCTCGTAGGCGATGGTCGCCCCGGCATCCCAGGCCAGCTCACCGTTGCCCGGGAAACGGTCGACCCCGTCGCGGAGCACCTGAATCGACCGTTCGAGGAACTCGATGGGACTCCCCTCGGGTGTGTAGACGCCAGCGACGCCAACCCAGCGGTACACGCGCTCGAAGTCGGGGTCTAAGGCCAGCATCGAATCGCCGTAGTTGAAGACGTGTTTGACCGCGCCTCGGTTGGCGAACTCGTCGCCGAAGTAAATGAGCGCCCTAAGCCAAATCAGGTCGGCGAGCGCGCGACGATGGCCGAGGCTCATCACCTCGAGCCACGCGGGGGGAGGTAGATAGTAGATGTCCTCGTAGCGCTGCGTCTCGAAGTACTGCTCGACGGCGCGGGTTCGAAGAGCCCAGATGCCCGCTAAACACGACACCAGCAACACGCCTGCGACGACCTTTCGCATCTCAAAAACTATAGGCGCAAAACCGCGGCGACCCCCCTTAAACGGCGAAAGCCGCGACGACTGCCGCGGCTTCTGCCTGGTTCGTTTGAAGCGAGTCGATTACTCGAGCGCGTTATCGGAGAAGATACCCGGGGCGCGGAAGAGCGCGTTGTCCGGGTTCGAGCCCGCGGCGAGCTGGAAGGTCGACTCGATGGCGTCGTTGTCGAGGTTGCCGTTCGCCGTGAACGTGTAGACGTCGTTCTCGTTCGGGTCGTGCCCGCAGTCCCCGGTGTTGTCCTGCTCGGTGACGTTGTAGTCGTAGTAGATCGGATCGGCCGGCGCGAAGTTGAGCGCGGTGTACTCTGCAGCGTTGGTCTCGGACTGCCACTCGATGACGCGCTTGACGTCACTCGGGGCGCCTTCCTGAGCCGCGGTGCTGACCGTGCAGTGGGTGGAGGCGGCGGCGGTCGAACCGGCTGGCACGACGCCTCGGTCCCAGTTCTCCTGCTCGTAGTACGCGGCGGCGCCCTGGAACATCGACTTGAGGTTCGCGCCGGCTTCCGAGGTCTTCGAACGCTTCACGTAGTTGACGAACGCCGGAATCGCGATCGCGGCGAGAATGCCGATGATGGCGACGACGATCATCAGCTCGATGAGGGTGAAACCCTCTTTCTTCGAGAGTAGCTTGTTCATTTCCTTCGTTTCCTTTCCCCCGGGCAGCTCGCCCGCATAATCTGGTCCCCCAAACCAATGCAACGTGCGTGCCGGACACATCGCATCGTGACGCGCCCTGGAATCGTTCGCTTTTTTCCGCTTAACCCTGCCGGAAAGGGTCGCTCGAGGACAGTTTTCGTCACCTGTGGGTGACCAAAAATGTCACTCCCAGCCGCCTTGTCCGCTGGCACTGTTATAAATGTGGTTCGCCTGCGAGTAGATCTCGAGGTCGAACGTCGTGTTGTCCTCATCGAGGTCCCCGCGCGCTCGAGCGACGAACCAGTGGTCCTCCGGATCGAGGTTCGTTCCCGAGGGCGGCGTGTCGACGCCGGGCCGTCCGGCGACGGTCGCGTAGCTGAAGCGGGTGGGCCCGTCTGGGGCGGCCCCGAGCTGCGTCCATTCCGCCGTCGTCTCCCAGGCCACCGGATCGATCCCCGGGATCGTCGACGGGTTGAAGTCGGTGAGCGAGCTGCTCACGTCCGCGTACCGGCCGAACTCGTCGCGGTAAGACTCCTGACGCTGCTTGATCTCGCCGAGGAACGTGGTCGCTTCCGTCACGCGGGCCTTGTAGATGTAGCCGGTGAAACTCGGGATGGCCAAGGTGGCGAGCACGCCGAGGATCACTACGGTGATCATCAGCTCGGTAACCGTGAAACCTTGCTGTCGCTTCATTCGTAACCCCCTCGTCCGGCGGCGCTGTTGTACATGCGCGAGGACTGAGAATAGACCTCGAACGTGACCTCATCCCCGTCCCCATCGAGGTCACCTCGGGCCTGCGCCGCGAACCAAAAATCGCCTTCGAGCATGTTGCTGCTCGCCGGTGGAGCGTCCTGTGGGCCGCCCGCTATCGTGGCGTACTGAAACCGAACGGGGCCGGGCGGCGTCACGCCGAGCGCCTCCCACTCGGCCGTCGTGGGCCATGGCACCGCGTCCTTCCCCGGGATCGTGGCCGGGTTGAACGTGGCGGTGGTCCACTCTCCGGTGCCGCTCACTGCCGCGTATTGCCCGTATTTCGCGCGGTAGGTCTCCTGCCGGGATTTGATCTCGTTGAGCATCCCGACCGCTTCGTTCACGCGTGCGCGGTAGACGTACCCCTTGAACGAGGGGATCGCGAGCGTCGCGATGATTCCGACGATGACGACTCCCATGAGGAGTTCTATCGTCGTGAAGCCTGCTCGGACGCGTGTCGCGAAAGAAGCCATTTGGGCAGTATATCAATCGGTTGCGGCATCGCCCACCTCACTCGGGAGGTGCTTGGCGAGCCGGTACCGGAACTGCCGAAAGCTCATGCCGAGCAGCTCGGCCGCCTTTTTTCGGACGCCCCCTGCCTGGTCGAGCGCGCGGAACAAGAGCTCTTTTTCGACCTGCGTCAGGTATTCGTCGAGCTCGAACCGGCCTTCCGGGATCTGGGAGAGCGCGACTCTTCGCTTCGACGGATGGCTGTCGCCGAGGTCCTCACGTGTGATCGTCGCGCCGGCTGCGAGCGTCACGCCTCGTTCGATGGTGTTTTCGAGCTCTCGGACGTTGCCCTGAAAAGGCTGCTGGGCGAGCCAGCGTTTCGCTTCCACAGACAGCTCGAGCCTGCGCCCCTGAAGGGCCGCGTGTTTGCGAAGCAGATACTCGGCCAGCACCGGGATGTCCTCCGGTCGGTCGCGGAGCGGCGGCACCGCGATTCGAATCACGTTCAACCGGTAAAACAAGTCTTCCCGAAAGGTCCCCGCTTCGACCTCGGCCTCGACGTCGCGGTTCGTCGCCGCCAGCACGCGAACGTCGACCTCGACCTCGCTGCTTCCGCCGACCGGGCGCACCGTTCGGTCTTGGAGCACTCGAAGCAGCTTCACCTGAAGGGCAGGGGGCAGTTCTCCCACCTCATCGAGGAAGAGCGTGCCCCTGTCCGCCGCGCGGAAGAGCCCCTCTTTGGTGGCCGTCGCCCCCGTGAACGCGCCCTTCACGTGACCGAAGAGCTCGCTCTCGATCAGGTTCTCCGGGACGGCGCCGCAGTTGAGTACGACGAAGGGTTGCTCGGCCCGCGAGCTTTGAAAATGAAGTGCGCGCGCCACCATCTCTTTGCCGGTGCCGCTCTCGCCGGTGATCAAGACGCTCGTGGTCGAGTCGGCGACGCGCTTCACCATGTCGCGGAGGCGTTCCATGGTGGCGCTCTTGCCGATGAGCTGGCCCTCGGTCCAGCGCGACTTCACCTCTTGGCGCAGGGTTTCGTTCTCGACGACGATGGCGCGTTTCTCGAGCGCCTTTTCGAGCGTTGCGAGAAGCTCGTGATTCTTGAACGGCTTCTGCACGTAGTCGTACGCGCCCTTGCGCATCGCTTCGACGGCTTGCTCGGTGGTCGCGTACGCCGTGATCATCAGGATCTGCGTGTCCGATGCGCGCGCCCGCACCGCGTCGAGCACCTCCATTCCGCTACCGTCGGGCATCGCCAAGTCGGTGATGACCGCGTCGTACGGATCGGCGCTTCCGAGCTGCTCGCGCGCGGCGTGCACACCGTCGACCGAGTCGACCTCGTGGCCCTCCCGTCGAAGCAGGATCTCGAGCATCTCTCGAAGCCCCGGCTCGTCGTCGCAGACCAAAATTCGCGCAGCCACAGTCGTTCCCCCCGGCTTACACTCTAGGGCATATCCCCGCGCCGGACACGAGACTTGCGGGTCAGCTGAAGCCCGCGCGGCGGCCGCTTCCTCCGGACGGAGCCCGGACCGACAGGCCGTGTAGGCTGCTGTACTCCACGAAATAGGTCGCGCGATGTTCGCCTGAAGTCAGCTCGCAGAACGCGTCGGTGAGTTTCACGCTGACCACTTCGGCGACCTCCATGCCCTGTCCGGGCTCGCCGACGTAGAGGGACACCCGATGCCCCTCGCTGACGGTGTACTGGTCACCTTCTCGCTCGATTCCGTTTGCCGCGTCGAGCATGGCCTGGAGGGTAGGTCGTTCCATCGGGCGCAACTGTGACTCGGGTTGGCGGCTGGTCAAGCGTGAGGGTTCGCGGTACGCCCGAGCGATGGCGGACGCCGAGGTGGAGCTCTGGGAAAGTGAAGTCCTCGTGAGCGACGCGATCGGGCGCCTGATCGAGTTTTGGGGGTTCAAGCGAAACATGGGGCGCCTCTGGGCGATCCTCTACCTTTCGGAGGCGCCGCTCAGCGCGCCCGAGCTCCAGGCGCGTCTTCGCCTGAGCAGCGGCGCGGTCTCGATGACGTTGACCGAGCTCATTCGGTGGGGCGTGGTGAAAAAGGTATGGCTTCAGGGGGAGCGACGCGACCACTTCGAGGCCGAGGGCAATTTTTGGAAGATGATCTCTCGCGTGTTCAACGAGAGGGAGCGCATCGAGATTCTCGACGCCATCGACGCGATGCGTGACGCGCTGCAGTACGTTGGCGACAAGGCCGAAGACGCCGAGACGAAAGCTCGGGCGGACTTTCAGCGCGAACGGATTCGGGAGCTGCTAGACCTCGCTCAAATCGGGAAGCAGCTGCTGGACGCCCTCGTGAAAGACGCCAAAGTCGACGGGACCCCGCTGATGAAAGTCCTGCTCGGTGGGAACGAACGAAACTGAATAGGAGTAACGATGGACCCCCTGGCCAACCCGCTACCGCTTCGCTGCGGTGCCACGCTCTCGAACCGCCTCTGCAAAGCGGCGATGACCGAAGGCCTTGCGGACGAAAACGACACCGCCGGGGAGCGACTCACGACGCTCTACGGTCGGTGGTCCGACGGGGGAGCTGGTCTGCTCGTGACGGGGAACGTCATGGTGGACCGTCGCTTCCTCGAACGTCCCGGGAACGTGGTCGTCGACGACAACGGGGGCCTCGAGGGCTTGAAGCGAATGGCGGCGGCAGGCACGCGCGGCGGCAACCATCTGTGGATGCAGATCAACCATCCCGGTCGGCAGTGCACGCGGATGTCGAGCAATCATCCGGTGTCGGCCTCGTCGGTGAAGATGAAGGGGATGCTCGGGCTCATGGCGGCTCCTCGGGCGCTCGAGCCAGGCGAGATTCGCGACGTGATCCGTCGCTTCGGGCGCGTCGCCAAAACCGCGAAGGACAGCGGCTTCACCGGGGTGCAGCTCCACTCGGCGCACGGCTACCTGTCGAGCCAGTTTCTCTCGCCATACACCAACCGCCGAACGGACGAGTGGGGCGGCTCGCTCGAGAACCGCGCTCGCTTTCTGCTCGAGTGCTACCGCGCCATGCGAGATGCCGTGGGCTCCGACTTTCCGATCGGCGCAAAGCTCAACTCGTCCGATTTTCAGAAGGGCGGGTTCACCAACGAGGAATCGGCTCAGGTGGCCCGCTGGCTTTGCGACGAGGGCCTCGATCTCCTCGAGATTTCGGGCGGAACCTACGAACAGATGGCGCTTTTCGGTCGCCTCGGCGAGGAGAAGAAGGCCGAGAGCACGCGCCGGCGCGAGGCCTACTTCCTGGACTACGCCCGCAACATCCGAGAAGCCGCCAAAGACGTCCCCCTGATGGTGACCGGCGGATTTAGGACGGCCTCGCTCATGCGCAGCGTGGTCGAGTCCGGCGAGATCGACGTGGTCGGGCTCGGGCGGCCGTTCTGCGTCGCGCCGGATCTGCCGAACCAGCTGTTCTCTGGGACGCTCAGCGAGCTTCCCGCTCCCGAAAAGGACCGGAGCCTCGGGCCCGGCGTTTTCGGACCCCTGAGCCCGATTCGATCGATGCGGACGCTCAACGGGCAGGCCGAGGTCGCGTGGTTCTACCGTCAGATCATCGCGCTCAGCGAAGGTCGCGAACCCGACTACGGCATCGGAACGTGGGGCGCGATGATGGCGCACTTCAGCGGCGAGTTCAGCGTTGCGCGCCGGCGGACGTTCAAGCAGCCGAGCGCGGCACTTCCCGCACCGGACGAAACGCGCGTCGACGCGTAAGCCAGGCGCGTACCCACGAGGGGGCCCTACGCGGTGGCGACGAGTTCTTGCGGCTGGTACGGCGCGACGGGTTGCCGCATGGCCCGGTCGATGAACGCGAGCTGCTCGCGCCAGCAGCGGCGCGCCTGCTTGCGCCAAACGAGTGCGTGGAACGCGTGGAGCTCGCCCTCGTAGTAGCGTGCCTCGCACTCGACGCCCATGGCGCGAAGCGCGCGCTCGAGACGACGCGTGTCGTCGAGGAGCGGGTCTTTGGTCCCGATGGGCACGAAGAAGCCCGGAAGGGGTCGGTCAGGGGCGGCGCGGCGCTCGAAGACGCGGAGCGGGTCGGCGAGCTCGAGTTCGCCTGGCTTCGGGTTGTCGAGTCCGAGCAGGTAGGAGTCGCGCATCCCGCTGAGCACACCGCGAATCCAGCGCGGCAGCTTTCGTCGACGGCTGAGGCGACCCGGGTTGGTGACCTGCAGCGGCGCGCACGCGGGGGCCACCGCAACCGGGACGAGCCCTGTGGCGTAGGCGCGCTGCGCGAAGGGCTCCGGACGCTCGTAGGTGCAGCAAATCGCGAGGGCGGTCGCGAGATTGCCCCCGGCGGACTCGCCCGCGAAGACGATCCGGCTGAGGTCTCCGCCGTAAGCCTCGCCATGCTCCGAGATCCACTCGAGGGCGGCGCACGTGTCGGCGACTGCCGCTGGGAACGGGTCCTGCGGGGCGAGCCGGTAGTCGACGTTGAAGACCAGGTAGCCGGCCCGCGCGAACGCGAGCCCCATGAGCCAGTGGGTGTCCTTCGAGAGCAGGTGGAAGGCGCCACCGTGGACGTACATCACGATGGGTAGCGGGCCCTGTCGGTCGACCGGGCGATAGATGTCGAGGCGGTGCTTGGCGTTGCCGGTGCGCTGATACTCCACGTTTCGGATCACTTCGACGCCGTGGCGCGAGGGCCTTGCGAGGGGGTGCATTCGGCCGATACGAGAGACGGTCCGAAAAAAGCCCTTGGCGACGACGGAGTTCGTCGTGTTTCGGAGATTTCGCTTCGTGTTTCGAAGCCAACCGTTCCTACGGGCGCTGAGCGGCATATCTGTTTAGTTCTAACATGGGTCTTCCGCGGTGGCGGGGTTTTTCCGTGGCGAGACCCTGCGAGTTTTTTGCGAACACGCGACCCATGATCGTATTCCATCGAGGATGCGCGCGTTTTTCGGTGCGACATGTGGGGTGGCTGTCGCCCTCGTTTTGGGGATCGGCGGTGCAACCGTTGCGCACGCGGGAACGGGATCGCACGGAAATCTCGACGCTTTCGTGGTTCGCAGCAAGATCAAGCGGGACCTCCCGAAGATCAATCGCTGCTACGAATCCGCGCTGCGAAGCGAGCCCCAACTCGAGGGTAAGGTGTCCGTGCGTTTTGCGGTCGTTCGTGCCGGCACCGTCCACGGTGTCCAGGTCGTCGAGAACACGACGGGCAGCAAATCGGTCGAACGCTGCGTTGCGCGTGTGGTTGGCACGCTGCGTTTCCCTAGTCGGCGACGCGGCAGCAGCATGCGCTTTACGTTCCCGTTCGTGTTCGCGCCGCAGGACTAGGGGTCGCGGTGTCGCGCGCGCATGCGCCTGCTACTCCGAGATCGGGTCCGGGATCCCCGCGTTGCCCTGTGAGGCTGCCTTGATGACGGTGTGGAAGTCCACCTTCCAGGCTCCTCCGAGCTTGACCAGCGGCACCGCGGCCTCCGAGCCATCTGCGTTCCGGTAGCGCACGACGGCCTGGTCGCCGCTGATGGTTTCGCCGTCCGCCGTTCGCCCTTCCGGGACTTGGAACGCGTCCTGTCCGTTCTTTGAGACGAGGGTCTCGATGAGCGTGGCCGTTTCGGGCGTCGACTCCTTGCGCACGGTCTCGAGATCCCCCGTGGCGAGCGCGTCGTAGAACTTATCCGCCACCTGCGTCGGTGTGTCGCCGCTCTTGCTGCAGGCGGTCGCCCCGAGCGCAAACACCACCAGGAGCACCATTTTCCGAGTCGTCGTGTGAGTCATGGTTGGGCGAGGGTGACTCGACGTGTGCATTCGAGCAATGGCTGGAGCATGGCAGGAAGTGCGCTTGACAGTGTCAAGCTAGACCGAAGAGTGGGTGCTGAAAGGCGCACCCCCATGCTCTTCGCTCTCGTCTCCTGGATCACTGGCTGGACCGTCGGAACCCCCTTTCGCGCCGCTCGGCTCGTCGAGCGTTCACCAGGCCACGGAGACCCTCCGCATGTGGTCGTCTCGCTGACGTACGCTCGCCTCAAGCCCGGCGGCCGACGCGCGTTCGACCGCTACACGCAGGCCGTGTTCTCCAGCCTCGACGAACAGCCGGGCTACCTCGGCGGTGCGATCCGACGAGAGGTGTTCGGGCGGCAGGTTTGGACCGTCACCAGCTGGGTCGACGAGGCCTCGCTCGAATCGTTCGTGCGCTCGCCGCTTCATCGTGAGGCGGTGCGCGTCGCCGGCGGATCCCTCGGGGAAACCCAGCTTCATCGTCTCGAACTCCCCGTGACCGAACTTCCGCTGTCCTGGGATCGCGTACTCGATCTCCTCGACGAACGCATCGGTCGAACGGCCGCCCTCTGGCCGCCGGTCCGTTGACACCGCCTTCGCGTTCCACGAAGCTCTGCTCATTGGACAACCGGGTGACGTGTGTCGACAGGTGAGGAACAGCGATATCGTCCCGCGTGGGGCAGGGTGCTCTTGTGGGTCGTACTCCTGGGGGTCGCCGTATACGCGACGAACGAGCTCCTGTTCGAGAGCGACGCGCCGGTCTCGACCGAAATCGAGCCCGAGTAACGGCGCTACCAGGTCAAGCCGGCCCCGTTGAACCGGGGACCGCTTCCGTTACGCCTGCGACCGCGGAGTGCCCGCGCGCTCGTACCTAGGGACCAGAGGTGAAGGCCCATCCACATCGTGAAACCAGCAATCACGCCTCTGTCCGCCTTTCCGACCTTGTCCCCCTCTGAGATGGGCGTCGCAATGGCGAACCCGATGACCGTGCCTGTGAAAGTCGTCAGTACGGAGTCGTACGCGATCGCCATCCGGTTGAAACGGTTCGAGCGCCTGAGGTCGACGTTGGAGTCGAGTCGTCGACGCCTCTCGCCGACGGCGATCGAAAGCGTGGCGATCGAGAACGCACCGACGGCGAGCGACGGGAGGCCGAAGGCGAGGAGGGCGGGCCCGATACAGATGTCGCTCAGGTCCCCCGCGTCCCGGCACTTGCCGTCCTTGATGGCGGCGGCGGTCATGCCGAGGCCCACCACGGTGAACGCGGCCCCCTCGACCGCCGCGAGGCCTATGGTGAGGCGTACGTCACGGCCGGGGTGGCTCGTGGTGCGGGCGTCGGCGGGCGCGTAGTCGATCGACTGGAGGCTCAGGTCGATGTCCGCTGGGGGCAGCCGGTCGGCGTTCACGGTCGACGCGAACGACGCGGCAAGTGCGACACAGGTCAGCGCGAAGCGTTTCATGGGCTCACGTTTTTGCGAGAAACGTGCCGGCCGAAAACGCTGTGGATTCAGGACGTCAGGCGTCCGTCCACGTGAGTCCACGGCACACTGTGCCGTTCTCCAACCCAGAAACCGTCGGCGGCGTGAGGAATACGTTGCGCTCCGTCGTGTTGAGCCAGCATGGGCCCACGGTCCCTGAGCCTCGTCTCGCTTTGTCTGCTCTCGGCGAGCTGCGGGGGCGGCAAACCCTGGGGCGGTGCGTCCGACGCGCTCTTTCAGGTGTCGATCATCGATGCGCTACTTGCCGGCGACTACGACGGCGTGGCGACGCTTTCCGAAGTGCGTCAGCACGGCGACTTCGGCCTCGGGACGTTCGATCGGCTCGACGGCGAGATGATCGTGCTCGACGGGACCGTCTACCAGGTTCGCGGGGACGGCACGGTGCGGGTCCCGCCCATGAGCGAGACCACCCCATACGCGATGGTGACGAAGTTCGCCGTCGACGCGCAATGGTCGATCGACCGCGCGATGACGATGGGTGAACTCGAAGCGGAGCTCGACCGCCGCATCGACAATCCCAACATCTTTCACGCGGTTCGGATCGACGGCGTGATTCCTCGGCTCGAGCTCCGGTCCGTCAACGCACAAGAGAAGCCCTATCCCGACATTCTCGAGGTGGCCGAGACGCAGAGCACGTGGACGCACGAGAATGTGCCTGGAACCCTCGTCGGGTTTCGCTCACCGGCGTACGTCGGCACGATGGCCGTGTCGGGCTACCACTGGCACTTCATCAGCGACGACCGGACGCTCGGCGGCCACGTACTCTCCGCCGATGTGCACCACGGCCTCGCCCGCATCGATGCGATCCGAAAGTGGGACGTTCGCCTGCCCGAGAGCGCCACCTTCGACAAGCTCGATCTCCAGGTGGACCGAAGCGAGGACCTCGAGACCGTCGAGCGTACCTAGCAGCCGCGGCCCTCGCTTTTTGACAGGGCCAGCCCAAATCGACATACCGAAGGCATGGCTCTTCCTCGTCGGTGTGTTCGAGGGATCACGGCGGCCCCGCTCGCGTTGGTGATTTGGACCGCCGTCATACTCGGATGTTCCGGCGGTGGGGGATCGACCGGGGGATCGGGCGGAGCCGCTGGCAGTGGCGGCGAGGGCGGCACGGCTGGCGTCGCCGGGAGTGGCGGCACGGCGGGTGATCACGGTGCCCAGTGTGCGGGCGGGATCTACACGGGAGAGTTCGTGGAGTCGATTGAGCCCGACGACGCCGCAGTGGACGTGGATCCGGACGCGGCGGTCGCTTTCGAACTCAGCTCATGCATCGACCCTACGTCGGTGACGGAGGATACGTTCTCGCTCGTGTCGGAGAGCGGGCTACCCGTCGTTGCGCCGATTGCCGTCGAGGGTGCACGCGCAACACGGTCGCCAGAGGTTCCGTTCGCGCTTCTCGAAACCTACGACGCAGACGTGATGGCCGGGGTCCTCGACTGCGAGGGTTGCGACATCAGCGAGGAGGTGTCGTGGACCTTCACGATTCGTGACGGTGCATGGGACGCCCCCGAACTGATTGAAACCGACGAAAACGGAGCGACTACCAACGTTCGTGTGGCGGTCGACGCGGCCGGGAACGGCGTGGCGGTTTGGTCCCAAGGGGACGGCACGCGCACCAACGTTTGGGCGAATCGGTTCGAAGACGGCGCTTGGGGTACCGCGCAGCTGATCGAAACCGACGATCAGGGCGATGCAATCGGCGTTCGCGTGGCGCTCGGCGAAGACGGTGACGGGGTCGCGGTCTGGGCCCAGTGGGATGGCGCCCAGTTCAGTTTGTGGGGCTCTCGGTTCGAGGCGGGCGTCTGGGCGAGTCCCGTGCTGATCGAGACCGACAACACGGGCAACGTATTCTTCCCTGCACTCGCGCTGGCGCCGGACGGCGACGGAGTGGTGTTGTGGCCCCAGAACGACGGCGACCAGACCAACATTTGGTCGAGTCGATTCGTAGGAGGCATCTGGGAGACGCGACGCCTCGTCGAGAGTAATGACGGATTCGCCGACTCGGTCGACGTTTCGCTCAGTCCGTCGGGAGACGGGTTTGCGGTGTGGCTTCAGTCAGACGGAGTCCGCGAAAACGTCTGGGCGAGCCGGTTCCAGAGCGGGGTTTGGGGCGAACCCGAGATGATCGAAGACGAAGAACCCGATTCCGTCAGCCCACCGCGAATCGTTGCGGATTCGCAGGGGCGTGCGGTTGCGGTGTGGAGCCAGCTAGACGGGGTGCGCGGCGACATTTGGGCGAATCGCTACTCAGGGGGCTGGCGCACTGCCGAGGCGATCGAGGCGCTGGACGGTACTGCGTTCGACGTCGAGGTGGATCTCGACTCCTCAGGAGATGGCTTTGCCGTTTGGGTGCAGCAAGAAGAAGGGGTGCTCAGCTTGTTCGCGAGCCGCTACAGCGCGGGCGGAGATTGGAGCACTCCGGAGCGGATTGAGGAAGACGACACGGGGAGCGCTGCCGTTCCGTATCTCTGCACCGGTCCGCTCGGAAACGCGATGGCGCTGTGGCGGCAGACGGTCGACGGGCAGGCGCGGGTTTGGGCGAGTCGCTATGCCGGCGGGCTGTGGCAAGAGCCGCTCCCGATTTCGGCGGAGGGCGCCAGTGCGACGGACCCCCACTGCGCGGTCGATCTGTCGAGTCGTGTCACGACGGCTTGGCACCGGCTGGATGAGGGTCCTCTCGACGTGGCGGCGAGTCGGTTCGACTAGGCTTACGGCCTGTAGCGCTTGTCGATGAGCACGGCGTTCCGGGGTAGGGCGCTCAGCATGTCGGCGTAGGCCGCGCGCTCGGCGTCGTCCCTGCGCGTCCTGGCTTCCTCTTCGGTGAGGGCTTGTTCAGCGACGGCCTCCCAAGCGGCGCTCTCGAGCGTTCCGACTTCGACCATGCGCTGTTCGTAGTCGAGTCCAGCGAAGCTACCGCGCGTCAGCTTGATGGTGGCGATCACGTTGCCGTTGAATGCGAAGGACTGCGAGATCCCATCGAGCTCTTCGCCGACCTCGTCGTAAAGCGTCGAGGCCGTGTAAAACACGGTGTCCATGATGTCGTCTGCGATCTCGTGAGCGGGTCGACCGAGATTCTTCGGGTCGAGCCGTCGGACGATGCTGACGGAGTCCTCGCCCAGGGGTCGCACCGACTCGTTGTCGAGCACGCGCCTCGAAGCGTCGAGCACGGTCTCGGGTTCGACCACGACGGGAGCGGGCGCCTCGCGCATCGGGGCCTCGGAATGGTTCGCGGGAGGGGAGGTATGACAGCCCCACAACAGCGACACCCCAAGAACCCAAACGCGACCCTTTCCCATGTGCGCCCCCCAGAACCACAGTGTCGGGCGCGAGACGCGAAGGGGTTAGGAACGACTGTTCAGGCCGGGCCGCGCGAACGGGTTGCGCCGGCCCGTAACATCCGTGTTTCGCCCGGGTTCTTCATGGAATTGCACTGGCGGACTGGGGTACGATGCGAGCCATGCGTCTCTTCTTCACGGTCATCTGCGTGGTGGCACTCGCGCTCGCGGGGTGCGGAAACGAGGACAACGGCACCGGTGGCACCGGTGGCGGGACCGGCGGCGCAGGCGCCACGGGAGGGACGGGTGCGATGGGTGGCGGCTCGGGCGACGGGTGTGACGGCTGCATCGGCGTCAACATCGCGGGCCCCGGTTTCCCGGTGGACCCGGTCGTGTCGTGTGAACCCTCGGGAGAGTTCACCTGCGCATGCGTCGCTGAGAGCGGCGAGACCGCCACGCTTTCGTTAGAACCCGGCGTGGGCTGTATCTTCTAGGGGCGGCCTGCGAAGGGGCCGGCTGTCAACGTGAGGTGCGCGAGGTCCAGGTGCGCGTTCGCGAACGCGGGGCTGCGAATGGGAGACCAGCCACATGAGCACCGCAAACAGCGGGACGTGAAGAAGCACGAAGACGAAGAGCCCGTCGCTGTCCGAGAGTACGGCGAACCCCAGGTAGAAGAGGAAGTCGAGCCCGTGGCGGTGTCGGTCGCGGGAGTCTTCCATGGTCGAGGCTTAGGCGGACCCGCGCGCGGTTCAAGCGTGTCCACGGCCGCGGCGGCTCTCCATCGAGCCCGCCGACCTCGCTGAACTCATTTTTTGGCCCGTTTTCCCCGGTCGAGGGTTCCAAAGAGACGACGAAAGCCCCATATCTGGAGTGTTTCGAGCAGGTTTCCGTTTTCCTGCTCGTCCTGAAAAAGGAGGTCCCATGAAGCGCGTCATCCCGATGGCCCTGATCGCTCTCCTCTCCGCGTGCGGTGACGAGGGCGTAGAGAGCCTCGACACGTCCGAGTCGGTCGTCAGTGTCGAATCGTTTTGCATCGATTTCTGCGGGGAGGGCACCGCGTGCATTCAGTCGTGCGTCGATACCTGCATCGAGCGGCTTTGGCAGACCGATCTGCCTGACTGCACACAGGTCCCACCGCGGCTCTGAGACATGTTCGCGCGTAGGCTCGCCCAGGGCCTGCACCGTTCGCCGCGCGCGGCAAAGCCGGAGCGCGGTTGTCGCTCAACGCGCACGCTCGGCGTCATTGCGTGCGGCGAGCGCCCTCGACTGGCCGAGAATTTCCTGTGCAGCCGCGGAGTCCGCTCCTTCGATCGATAGCACCCACGAGCCACCGGCCTGTGACATCCGAGTCTTGATCGGCCACGACGCGCGTAGCGGATCGAGTCCGGAGGTGGGCTGCGCGCTCTTCGACTTGGCGTAGCAGCGCGCGGCATGGAGGAGGTAGGGAGCCGACGCACTCTTGGTGGGCGTCAGGTAGAGTTTCGCGCCAACTACTTTCTTCGGCACGATGGGCTTGCCTCGCGGGGTCTCCGTGAGCGCATCCGCGCGGTAGACCTGATCGTAGAGTGCGCGTCCATCGTGAGTCGCCTCGGGCGAGCATGGCGGCCCCAATGGGGTGGCTTCACTGGGCGACCCGCTGTCGCACGCAGCGAGTACCAGGCACAGTGTCAGTGGGCAGAGGGTGCGCATCCATGAAGCGTAGTCGGGGAAGGGCGGCGGCGCGACGCCTTGGCTCGAGCTTCGCGGGTTCCGAAAATCGTGCCACAGTGCCCACCCTGATGCGAATGAGGTCCCGATGCCCGACCTGATGTGGAAGGCCACGCTCGCACTCAATGTGCTCTGGTTTGGTTCGGCCTTTTGGTACTTCGGACTGAAGCGTGAGACGGCCGCGAAGCTGCTCGTTCCGAGAACCGCTCGCTCGTCGCCCATCTTTTCCACGATGGTCGCCGCGCTTCCGTTTCTCGGGGGCATGAACTTGGCGTTTTCGCTGCTCTCCGCAATGCTGCTCGCGGTGCCGAGCCTGTTTCAACTTCCAGGGGAGCGCGCCGTGCTTCTCGTCGCGTTCGGGGTGGCGCACACCACGCAGTTCCTCATCAACGTGCCGGTCGCACGGCGCGGAGGACGTATCGGCGAAACGTACTGGGACGTGCTGCGTGGCCCCATGCTGTTCATCTTCGTAGTCGACGCGTTGATGGCCGCGCTCAACCTCGGTTTGGCGGCAGCGGTGTGGGGTGCCCGATGAAGGGCATCACCTTCGTTCCGCCGGCGTCCGGGAAAGGTCCGCCGACTCTGCGGCACATCGAGCTCCCCGATCCGCGACCCGAGGCGGGTGAGGTTCTCGTGCGCGTGCACTACGCCGCACTCAACAACTTCGACCTCGAAACGTCCCGCGGTGAGCGCAACAAGGCGATTGCGAAGGCGGCCAAACGGAACCCGATCCTGTCGGGAATTGAGATGGCGGGCGTGGCGGAGAGCGGCGGCGCGCGTATCAAACCGGGGGATCGCGTGTTCGGGTACACCAACATCTTCAAGGGACCTTGGTTTCATGCGGAGTACGTGGCGCTGTCGGAGGAGAGAATGGCGCAGGTGCCCGATGGGTTCTCGCTCGAAGGCGCGGCGTCGTTGGTTGGGGGTGCATTGACCACGATCACGGCGCTCGAGCGCATCGCCAAGCTACGCTCGGGGCAGAGCGTGCTCGTGACCGGCGCCACCGGAAGCGTGGGGATCACGGCCGTCCAGCTCGCGACGCATGTCGGCGCCCGAGTGGCTGCGGTCTGTCACTCTTCCCAGCTCGACTTGGCGCGCGAGCACGGGGCCGTCGAGGCGTACGCGTACGACCGGCAGGAGCTTCCCGACGCTTCCCACCAGTTCGACGTCGTGTTCGACACGGCGCCGTCGCTGTCGTTCGCGCGGGCGCTCGGTTTCTTGAGTCCGAAGGGCACCTACATCTCGACGATGCCTCAGCAAGACGTTGCGGGCTTCCTCCGCGCGCTGTTCTCGCGGCGCAAATGGGGGTTCCTCTTCGAGAGCGACACCGACCCAAAGCGAATGCAGCGTTTGAGCGAGCTCATGTCCGAAGGCGCCTTTCGCGAGGCCATCGACAGCATCCACCTCTCGGAGAAGGCCGAGGACGCGTTCGCGCGCCAGCAGGGCCGAGGGAAGCGCGGAAAGATCCTGATCGACTTCCGGTGATGGCCCAAGCGAGCAACATCAACGTGGACTGGGCGCACGCTCGCGACGTGAACGTTTGGTACTGGAGTACGGAGTGAGCCGAAAGTTCGTTCGAACGGTGCGAGCGAGCTGCACCACGAAACGTCTCGCTGCCTGCTTCGCGCTACTGGTCGTCTTGCTCGGAACGGGACCGGCCGGGGCCGATCCGCAGGACATGACCAACAAGATCCTGACCAAGCGATCGGCCGACTGCGCCGACTACGTCGGCGTTTACTCGAGTTCGGTGGAAGACATTCAGCGACAGAAGAGGCTGAGGGCGAAGGTGGTGGTCGAAGCCGCCGGCGAGGCATGCGTGATGACCTCCAACGGGATCCCGAACCACGATTTCAACGGAGTCACGGCGCGATTCGCAAACCCGGTGCGAGAGTTGCCCGCGAGGTTTCGGCTTCCACGCAACCCGAAACACGCGGGCTCACCGCGAAAGCTGACACAGAGAAGCTACGACGCGGTCCTGCTGAACGGAACCCCGGTAGACCTTCTATCGGCGGGTTGCTACCGGCCTGACGCACCAAGAGCAGACGAGAACGGTAACGTGCTCGCGGGCTGCCGCGACACGAGAGACACGTGGTTGATCGATCCGCCGGCGTACGATGACCATTTCGGGGTCGACCTTCACAACGCGCACGCTCAGCCAGACGGCCGCTACCACTACCATTCGAATCCGAACGCGCTGTTCCTCGACAGAAACACGAAAGGGCCTTCCCCGGTGATCGGGTTCGCTGCGGATGGTTTTCCGATTTACGGAACGATGTTTCGCGACAAGAACGGTGCGGTCCGGCGCGCGCGGTCAGGCTACGCCCTCAAGACGAAGCCGAGGCCGTCGCCGCCGCGCGGGCCTGGTGGCAAGCCCGACGGCACGTATATCGATGACTACGAGTTCACCGGGCAGGGAGACCTCGATCGCTGCAACGGCATGACGGTCGACGGGCAATACGGCTACTACGTCACCACGACGTACCCCTGGATCCTTGGCTGCCTCGTCGGGCAACCGGACCCGTCATTCGACAAGCGAGGGAGCCAAGATCGGCGCAGGCTACACCGATGACAACGCCTTTGACGCCCATACGCGACGATCAGGTGCTGACCGTCGACACTAGGTTCCACCCGGGAGCCGTGCCGCACGAGGCCCCCGCCTGGATGGAGCCACACGTGCATGAATCGGTGTTCGAGATCGAACGGCCGCTCGCCTCGTGCTGGCGATGGCTCAACGACCCTGCGACGTTCACCGAGGGTCAGGTCTGGCCATACCGGGTCGAGTTCGTTTCCCCA
The DNA here is from genome assembly GCA_039177115.1 of Myxococcota bacterium. GTDB lineage: Bacteria > Myxococcota_A > Polyangia > Polyangiales > Houyiibacteriaceae > SG8-38. The sequence goes on along the minus strand of JBCDFZ010000013.1, from coordinate 69,030 downwards.
GACGAGACGGTCCCGGCGGGCTTTCACGTGGGCGTCCTCAACTGGCACTACGGGCCGTTCTTGGACTTTGCTGGTGTGATCACGGAGGTCAGGCCGATGGAATACCGGGACCTGAAGTACTTCTACGGAAGCTTCGCGCTCAGTCCACGATGGATTCGACCCACGCGCCTGCAGTTCTGGACGACGGCAGTGGATTCCGAGCACACTCGAGTGCGGTTGCAGGTGGACAGCCTAATTCGCACAGGTTGGTCGGGCGCGTGGACCTGGATGCAGAGCCGTTTTTGGCGTCGCTTCCCCAAGTGGATGGCCAGCGCAATCTCAGCCGAATAGGGCGCACACCGACCGCGGCGCGGAAACCGGTGGCCAGGAAGCCTACATCCCAGCGGCATCTAGAACCGGTCCGGTTCTTCCCGCGTCCTCAGGTTCCGCGCGGACACGGGCGGGAGCCCCGAGCATGCTTGAAACGCGACGAGGCAGCCGAACTCGTCGATGCACTCGCCGCAGACGTAGTTCTGATCCGTTTGGCAGATCGCCAGGCAGAACCTCGACTCACATGCCGTTTGGATGGCGAAGCAGTCAAGGCAGCGCTGAGAAACCTCACCGGCGTACTCCCCGAGGCAGTTGCTGAGACACGTTGCGAGTGCCTCCTCTTCGTCGGCCAGGTCGTCGTCGTCGCCGAGCGCGAGGATCAGGTCGATCGTCTCGGGTTCGCATCCATTTGCGGGATTCCCGTCGGCGCCCTCGAACTGACAGTTGAAGGTGAGTTCGGCGACGCCCTGAGCGCCTTCAACGGGCGGGTTACTCGGGGAGGTTTCGATCTCGAAGCGCTCGATCGCGGAAGCGTTCGCGCTCGTCGTGCAAAAAGGCGCTTCGGCGACGACGCCGCCAGCACCCGCGTGTCCGCCGTTGCCGCCACGCCCGCCGACTGCGGAGGTTGCGCCGTCACCGCCGGCCGCCACGAGCGACGTCTCGGCTTCCTGACCTTCCGAACACCCCGCAGCGCCCAAACACAGGAGCCCCCAAAGCCCCGAGAGGGCAAACCAGGAGCCCATCGCCGAACGGCGAAGTGTCATGCCGTGGAGACTGCCAGGTCGCCCAGAAAAACAAAAGTCGGCGTGGTGGAATCGGAGGTCCGGGTTTGGCAAGGTGCGGCCCATGAAGAACAAGACGAAGCTCTTTGAGCGGTTTGCTGAGAAGGTGGCCGTCATCACGGGTGCTGGGAACGGAATTGGGAGAGCGCTCGCTCAACAACTGCATCGCTGTGGCGCGAGGCTAGCGCTGGTCGACGTCGACCAGAATGCACTCGACCAAACGCTTTCCACTCTGTCGAGCTCCAGCGATGTGACCACGTACAGGTTGGACGTTAGCGACCGGCAGGCCTACCAGGACTTCGTGAAAAGGGTCGTCGACGATCACGGCCAGGTCGACATCGTGATCAACAACGCTGGCATCATTCATCTGCACTCGATCGAGCAGGGGAGTTACGAGGACTACGAAAGAACGATGGATGTCAATTTCTGGGGTGTGCTGTACGGCTGCAAAGAGTTCCTGCCGTACCTCAGAGGGCGCCCTGAGGCCTGGTTGGTCAACGTGTGCAGCGCCGATGGATTGATTGGGTTCGCCAACTTCAGTTCATACTGTTCTTCCAAGTTTGCGGTTCGCGGCTTCACCGATTCGCTGCGCGCTTCGTTGAGAAACACAAACATCAACGTCTGTTGCGTCTATCCCGGAGGGGTGAACACAAACATCATCAACACCGCTGTGATCTCGCCGGATGCCGAGGTCACGGGTCAGCGCGTTGTCAGAGCGATCCAAGAGATGTCGCCAGAGGATGCGGCCGAGAAGATCATCAAGGGCATGGCAAAAAAGAAGAAGCGCCTTCTCGTAGGGACCGACTCCAAAACGGTCGACATACTCGTACGGCTGTTTCCGACGGGACTAGACGGCTTCTACGCCCGGTACATTTAGGTGTGGGGGGCAGTTCGCAATCGCATGCGTGTCGAGTGCGTCGCGCGTCAGACGACTTCCAAGGTTGTCCCTGGGCCGACGACGTGGCAGTGCTCTCGAGGTGGCTGACCTCAAAGAAGTCATCGCCTACGGGGTGCTCGCAGCCTTCGCGTTCATGATTGCGGTCGCTTTCGCTTGGACGCTCAACTACCGGCGGCTTACGAAGGCACTCAAGAGCCAGGATCGCTGGGAGTCGTTCGACCACTCGGGATGGATGGACCAGCAGCGATTCTTGTGGGCGGGCCCTCAGGGATCCGACGATCCCGTCGTACAAGTCTTGCTGCGACGATATCGGTGTTTCGGTGCCCTGTACATCGCGACTACGCTGGTCCTTGTTGGGCTGATGGCCGCGGTGCTCGTGCCTTGGTAGCCGTTAGCGCGACCCCTTCCGCCGGTCGCAAGGCCAGCGTCCGAAGGTCCCGCGCCGAGACGGGCGGGAGGCCAGACCATGCTCGGAAGGTACGCAGAAAAACAAAAGTTTACATAATATATCTTCTGCGAAATTGGGTTGTAAGAGCTAAGCAGTAATGTCCGGTTTCGCCCGAGCTCTCCGCTACGGACGGTCTACGGTCTGCGCGTAGAGCTCGAGTATCTTGTCGGCCTGTTTCTCGACGCCTCGTTCCCAGATTCGACCTGTTTTCACCCACTGCTGGTAGTGGACTACTTCGTGGGACATCGAGTGGATGAAACTCGCGAGTGCATCGTCCCGTCCGCACTCCGACTCCCGCTGGGGGTAGTCACCCGTTGCGATTCGAATATAGGGCTCGACATCCCTCGACCAAGGCGCGAAGAAAGAGGCCCATGCGAACTCGCCATGCATGGTCACTACATGCTCTCCGGGCAGAAGGTATGCCGGCACCCGAATCGGGAAGTCGTACATCTTCCTCAACCACCTAGCGTAGCGGACGAGCGCATGTCGAACCTCCGGGTGACCTCGGTGACCACGAATCCTCAAACCGGTTCTGTGTGCTGTCCGCATCGACTCAATGGTTCCTTCTACTGGGCGTGTGGCGGGGCGGCTCCTTGGGTTTTGGTGCGCAAGAACAAGGAAACCCTGTCATGACGAGACGCGCAACCGGGCCACGGCAGTTTTGGCCGGCTCGGCACTGATCTTCGCTCTGCTTCATGGGTTGTAGGAGCGAATCTCTGATCGGAAGGCCCTACTCCACTAGGCGCACGACGAAGGATAGTCCCACGTCGAGGCCGACCGGGAGCGGCGCGCTGAGCTTGACGTTGCCGGTCCCGTCGAGACTGCTTGCGTACAGCTCGAACACGTCGTCCGCGTCCTGGTCGGCCCGGTAGACCACGCGACTTCCGTCTGGGCTCAACTCGAAGCGGGCAAAGACGCCTCCGCCTGCCACCAGCGGCGCGTTGAGTTTGACGTTGCCGGTCCCGTCGAGATTGCTTGCGTATAGCTCGGATACGTCGTCCGCGTCTTGGTCGGCCCGGTAGACCACGCGACTTCCGTCTGGGCTGACCGCGAAGCCGCTAGAGACGCCTCCGCCTGCCACCAGCGGCGCGTTGAGTTTGACGTTGCCGCTCCCGTCGAGATTGCTTGCGTACAGCTCGAACACGTCGTCAGCGTCCTGGTCGGCCTGGTAGACCACGCGACTTCCGTCTGGGCTCACCGCGAAGCCGGCAAAGACGTCACCGCCTACCACCAGCGGCGCGTTGAGCTTGACGTTGCCGGTCCCGTCGAGATTGCTTGCGTATAGCTCGAACACGTCGTCCGCTTCCTGATAGACTACGCGACTTCCGTCTGGGCTCACCGCGAAGCCGTCGACGACGTCTCTGTCTGCCACCAGCGGCCCGCTGAGCTTGATGTTGCCGGTCCCGTCGAGATTGGTTGCGTACAGCTCGAGTACGTCGTCCGCGTCCTGGTCGGCCCGGTAGACCACGCGACTTCCGTCTGGGCTGATCACGAAGCCGTTTGCCACGTCACCGCCTACCACCAGCGGCGCGTTGAGCTTGACGTTGCCGGTCCCATCGAGATTGCTTGCGTACAGCTCGAGCACTGCGTCCGCGTCCTGGTCGGCCTGGTAGACCACGCGACTTCCGTCTGGGCTCACCGCGAAACCGGTCGCCACGTCACCGTTTGCTACCAGCGGCGCGTTGAGCTTGACGTTGCCCGTCCCGTCGAGATTGCTTGCGTAGAGCTCGAACACGGCGTCCGCGTCCTGGTCGGCCCGGTACACGACGCGACTTCCGTCTGGACTCACCGCGAAGTTGCTCAAGACGTTTCCGTTTGCCACTAGCGGCGCGTTGAGCTTGACGTTGCCGGTCCCGTCGAGATTGCTTGCGTACAGCTCGAACACGTCGTCCGCATCCTGGTCGGCCTGGTAGACCACGCGACTTCCGTCGGGGCTCACCACGAAGCCGGCAACGAGGTCTCCGTTTGCCACCAGCGGCCCGTTGAGCTTGACGTTGCCGGTCCCGTCGAGATTGCTTGCGTACAGCTCGAACACGTCGTCCACGTCCTGGTCAGCTCGGTACACCACGCGACTTCCGTCTGGACTCACGACGAACGCTGTAACCTCTCCGCCGGCCACCAATGGCGGCGACAAGGCAACGGCGTCGCTCGCGCCGTCGAGTGGCACGGCGAAAACGCCGACCGGGGCAACGCGGTAGAATGCCGTCGGCTCCAACTCCACCGTCCCACCCGTTCCGCCAACTCCCCCTACGCCAGTCGTGCCACCGGTTGCTCCAACGCCGCCCGTGCCACCGGCTGCTCCAACGCCACCCGCGCCCCCGGTCGCTCCAGCGCCGCCCGTGCCGCTGTCGTCGGTCGAGCCTCCGCAGCCAGCCAACGTCAACGCCACGGCAAGCGCGAACCTGCGCCCTGCTCCGAATCGCTCGTTCACCGGCGCAGCGTACCACGACAATGTGGTTGCGGAGCGGTGTCGTTGAGCCGGACTCGACAGACCGCCTCGTACGCTGTCTACCATACGTCCTCAGCGTCCGCAGTCGTCGAGAAACTCCTTCGCTCGGGCTCTTGCGCGGGTGTCGGCTCGTTCGGTCACTTGGCGGCGTGACCGCAGGTCCCGTACGGTTCTCCGGTAGTGAGGCGGGAAACGGAGAGATGGTGGATCCTATCGGCCATGGCGGGGGTGCTTGCCCTCATCATGCTCGATGAGACGATCATTGGAGTCGCCCTGCCTACGATCCGAAGGGACCTATCGCTGTCGCAGACCGGCTCCCACTGGGTCGTGAACGCATACCTTCTCGTGTTCGCGAGTCTCTCAGCGCTCGGCGGCAAGCTCTACGACCTGTTCTCGATCAAACGGACCTTTTTCGCGGGCGTGGTCCTCTTCGCCTTGGCCTCGCTCGCATGCGGGTTCGCGCGTGACGGTGCGTGGCTGGTCGGCTTTCGAGTCGTACAGGGAATCGGGGCTGCCGTGATTTTTCCGGGCTGTGTGGCCATCATCACACGAGTATTTCCGGAGCATCAGCGAGGGATGGCCTTTGGAGTTCAAACCGCAGTGGGTGGTGTTTCGATGGCGCTCGGGCCGCTCGTCGGTGGCGTGCTCACGCAATCGGTCTCCTGGCGATGGATCTTCTGGGTGAACCCCCCGCTGGCGCTGCTGGTCGCGGCCGCGATGCTTCTGGTGTGGCAAAGCCCGTCGTCTCCATCTCAGGGTCGACAGTTCGACGCGCCTGGGCTGATGAGCTTCGTGGTTGGCATCACGTCGATCGTTCTCGCCACGATGCAAGGCGCGGTGTGGGGTTGGTCATCGGCTCCCACCGTTTCGCTGTTCGTCTTGGGCGTCTTGGCGCTGTGCGCCTTCGTTCGGATCGAGCTCCGCGCACCTCAACCGTTGATTCATCTCGAGCTCTTTCGTAGGGAGGCGTTTGCGGTGGGTAACCTCGTGATCTTCGTTGCGGAGGCCAGCAAGATCACCTTCATCATCTTCGGCGCGCTGTATGCTCAAGATGTCCTGCACCTGTCTCCCCTTTCGGCCGGGCTGGCTATCACCATCTCGATCGCGCTCAGTCCCATATCCTCGATCCTTGCGGGACGGCTTGCGGATAGGCACGGGGCCCGTCGACCCACGTTGTTCGGTCTAGCGCTGCAGGGCTCCGCGTTTTGCGGGCTTGCACTCGCCGTCGTCGGCAGGAAGCTAGGATTCTTGGCTCCGCCGGCTGTCCTTTGGGGAGCGAGCCTTCCTTTCGTCTATGTTCCGCCGAGGCGTGCCGTGATGAGTGCAGCGCCCATCGACAAAGGCGGCCAGGCCGGTGGTGTCAGCATGACGGCTCAACTCTTGGGCGGAACGGTCGGCATGTCGGTGTCGGGCGCGCTCTACGTCGCGACACATGACTTCTCCGTTCTGTTCTGGGTCTGCGGCGGGTGCGAGCTTGCGGTCTTGCTCGTCGCGTGGCTTGCCCTTGGCAAACACAGCACGGGGAGGGTGGGTTCCTAGGCGCCGCGTAACCGTGCAGCGCGTCGTACCACGTGGAGCACGATCGCCGCATGGATAGCGACCGCGAGCCCGAGGCCCAGCGCGTGCGCCCATCCCGGGGCGCCCCCCGCGCGGTTCACGGCGAGGAAACTCAGCGCGCCGAATGGGACGAACAAGACGATGGCCGTGATGAGGCCTGGATTGTAGCGACGCATCCGCACGCCTTGCGCGACGTGGACCAGGGCGTTGACCACCGCGAGGTAGACCGCGATCAGTCCGTAGCCCAGGTCGATCGTGGCGGCGAGCGCGAAGGAAACCGCATTGATGCCCCACACCCCCGGTACGTTGATCACGAACACCGCGAGCGGGGTGAGGAGTTCCTTCCCGTTGCCTAGGTGTGCATTGAAGAAGCGACGGAACCGATCGTCGTCGTGCTCTTCATACTGGTGAATCATGTAGAGCGGCGACCAGAGGTAGACGAGCGTGAGCGCTGGTGACCAGTCTGTCGCAAGGACCGGAGTCAGTCCGAGCAGGACAAAGGCTGCCAAGAAGCCTCCATACACCCAATTCTGCACCAACCGATCGAGCACCGTGGATGCAGTGTGTTCGGAGGAGGCGGCACGGTCCACGAAGTGGCCTGGCCGAAAGCCAAGGCCACGCGAGCCGGCCCCCGCGTAGCGATGGGACGCCGGCGCACACAGACCAGGGGGGTTCCTTTGGCGACGACGAACCGGGCCGCGACGGCCGTGATGGCAGGTAGGTTGACCCGCGCCTGCGGGGTCGATGAGCCAAACCCCCACCCGCAGCCGCCCGATTTTCGCGGTTTCGCTGAGGACGAGGCTTGCAGGCCGTTTCATCGCGGGCAAGATACACGACAAGGCGTCCCGCTCGGACCTGCTGCGGGGGAAAGGCAAGAGACCTATGAATTCGGCACTAAAGCGAACCCTTGTGGCGATGGCGACGGCCGCGCTGAGCGTGAACGCAGCCTGTAGCAGTGATTCAGGGCCCTCGGCCACCGAGGCGAGTACAGGTGCGGAGCACGGCGCCGATGCGGCCGCCGAGGGGTCTTGTGCCGAGGGGAGCTGCGGCGAAGGCAAATGCAGCGAGGGCAGCTGCGGCGGCGCCTCCTCGAAGTAGCCCGGCTTCGCGGCGTTCTCACCGCGGGAGGTTTTGATGAACGGACGGCCACGCGATATCGGCCGCCTTCGCGCGCGTCAACGGCGCGTCCTACGGCAGTCGTTCGTCTTCGGCGCGATGGTTCTCCTCATCGCGCTGGCCGGGTGCACGAAAGAAAAGCAGGAGGGCGAAGCCGACGTGCGCCCCTCCCAAGCCGCGTCGACCGAGGACGCTACGGAGCGGACCGCGCCCCTTCTCGACGGCATGGGGGATCTGCACTGGAAGGTGACGACCGACTCGGAGCTCGCGCAGCGCTACTTCGATCAAGGGATGACGCTGAGCTACGGGTTCAACCATCTCGAAGCGGAACGCTCGTTTCGGGAGGCGGCGCGACTCGACGACGGATGCGCGATGTGTTTGTGGGGAGCCGCGCTGGTGCTCGGGCCCAACATCAACGACCCGGTTCCCACGCCTGAGCGGGAGACGAAGGCGTACGAAACGGTGCAGCAGGCCGCCGCGCGGACGGACGGCGCAAGTGACAAAGAGCGAGCCTTGATCGACGCGCTGAAGCTTCGCTACGCGGCGACGCCCCCTTCTGACCGCGCCCCACTCGACCAGGCCTACGCGGACGCCATGCGAAAGGTTGCCAAGCGCTTTCCGGACGACCTCCAGGTTCAGACCCTGTTTGCCGAGGCGATGATGGATACGATGCCGTGGGCCTACTGGGACGAAGAGGGAGAGCCGAAGCCGCTGACGCGGGAGGTCTTTGCGACGCTCGATTCAGTGTTGGCGCGCGACTCGAACCATCCGGGCGCCAATCACTTCTACATTCACGCGGTCGAGCAGGAGCACCCCGAGCGCGGCGTGCAGGCCGCGGACAACCTTGGTCGAAAAGTGCCGGGCGCAGGGCATCTCGTGCACATGCCGTCGCACATCTACATTCGCGTCGGGCGCTATCACGACGGTTCCCTCGCCAACGAGCTCGCCATCGAAGCCGACGACGACTACGTGACGCAGTGCCGCGCTCAGGGAATCTACCCGGTGGCCTACATGCCGCACAACCACCACTTTCTGTGGGCCACGACCACGATGGAAGGCCGGAGCGCCGACGCCATTTCGGCGGCCCGCCACACGGCGAAACACGTGAACCGATCGTTGATGCGCGAGCCAAGCATGACGATGCTCCAACACTTCGCGTCCATCCCGTATTACGCGCTCGTTCGGTTCGGGAAGTGGGATGAGGTTCTCGCGGAGCCCGCCCCGGACCCGGACCTCCTCTACCCGACGGCGGTGTGGCACTACGCGCGAGGCGTCGCGCTGGCGCGCACGGGCAGGCTCGCGGCCGCCCGAAAGGAACTCGCACGCGTGCAGGAGATTGCATCGAACCCGAAGCTCGAGGAGCTTCGCATCTGGGGGCTCAACCCAACGTCCTCGCTCGCGGAGATCGCGTCACTCGTGCTTTCGGCCGAGGTCGAAGCCGCGGAGGGTCGCCGGAAAAAAGCCGCCGCCCTCCTCCGCCAAGCCATCGCGATCGAAGACGCGCTCATCTACGGAGAGCCCCCAGACTGGTTCTACCCCGTGCGGCACAACCTCGGCGCCGTCCTGCTCGACGCTGGGAGACCCGCCGCGGCCGAGAAGGTGTTCCGCGACGACCTCGCGCGTTTCCCCAACAACGGATGGTCCCTCATGGGACTCGAGCAGAGCCTTCGCAAACAGGGCAAGGCCAAGGAGGCCGACGCGGTGCACGCGCGCTTCGAGGACGCGTGGAAGCACGCCGACATCGAGATCACGACGTCTCGGATCTAGCGGCGGGCGCTACCAAACGAGCGCTCCGTCGCGCAGCTGCACGCGGATGGCGCGGCGGCGCTTGGCTCGGGTGCCGAGGAGGACGCCGCTGGCGACGAGACCCGCAAAGCTGACGACCGAGATCACGGCGCCACCGACGACCATGCTCCTGCCCGCGCGACTCCGCGAGTCGTCGCACCAGCAGAAGTCGCGAAGCATGCCCGCGAAGCTCAGCGTGATGCCTCCGACGAACCCGATGGTGGAGACCACAACGCCGCCGGCGGGCGGTCCGACGCGAATCGAGTCGTACTCGAGCTGCAGCGCCGCTCAGACCACGCCCAGTGAATGGAAGCCGCGCGGCTCCGCTTGCGATGGAGTGGGGGCCTGGCGCAAGCCAGGGCGCTAACCGGAGAGCATTCTCGGGAGGACGTCCGTGAGGATCATGATGCCGCCGAGGATCAAGAGGGCGATCACGACCACGAACGTACCCAGCGCACCGCGCTGCCATCCGCGAAGCTCATCCCAGCGCTGAGAGAGGTCGCGGAACGGCGACCCGGTGGCGAGCTCGAGCGTCCCGACGAGCGCGTAGGCGCCAGGAAGCGCGAGCAGCGCGACGAACAAGCCCCGAAGCGTCACGCCCCAGGCGTGAAGCGCGTAGAACCCTGCCAAACCGAGCGCGAAGCCCGCGCCTCCTACCCCAATCTTCCGGAGCGCCCTCCTTCCCAGATCAAGGTTTCGCTTCCGCCGCGTTCCTCGTTCACGCCGGCTCCGTTTCGGGATGTCTCTCGTGTAGGCCACCGCAAGCGTGGCAACGTTTCTCATCTAGCGCCAAAACGCAAGCGACGGATGCACCGCACTGGCGTTGCATCCGTCGACCTGGGTTCATTGCTGACTGTGTGTTGTCTTAGGGCCAGCTGAATCGCTTGAAACTCATGGAGAGCTGTTCGTCGGTGTTGAGTTCCTTGCTGCTCGGATGCGAGAGGATCGGGATGATGTTGAATCCCGTGCTCGGAACCTCTTTGAGGGACGGGATCTGGTGCAGGTCGAAGAAGTAGTACTTTTCGTCTACTTCGGGTCGGATCACGAAGGTGGTCCCGTATGGCAGCACGAGGTAGCTGGTGAGGGACATGCCCCAGAATCCGGGGTTCAGTGATACGATGCACTCATCGCCGACGCAGTCGCTCGACACGACGTCGTAGAGCTCTCCGTCTTGGTACACCTCGATGGAGCCGACTCCGGCAGGGAAGTCCATCGTGACGTCGATGTCGCGATCATCGATCAGCCAGCACACCAGCTCGCTATCGAACACGGCGTCGCAAAACGCGCCGATGTCGGGGTTGTCCTGAAGGTAGCGGATGTACGCCTGCCACTCCTTCCAACACGCCATGCCCGGCGGCTGATGAAGGGGGTCCGCTGGAATTACGCAGTCCGGGGGATCGGGAATGTTGGCGAGCGAGGGCGTGGTCTGGGGCTGCTCGACGTTGTCTTCGCCGTCGGCCTTGGCGACGTCGGTCGCCAAACCGCCGGCTGCAATCGCCACCGCGATTGCGGAGGCCATGAGCGTCGGGGAAACTCTGCTTAGGTTCATGGGTCGATTCCTCTGGGTTGGGGACGCTGGAAACGCGTCGTTGCGGCGGTAACAACATCCCGGAGGCCTTATTCCCCGTCTGTGCAAAGCAGCGTTTTCGACGGCGACGGCCGCGCTGAGCATGAACGCCGCGTGTAAGAGCGAGGGCGGGCCCGAGGCTACCAAACGAGTGCGCCGTCGCGGAGTCGCGCTCGGATGGCGCGCCGACGCTTGGCTCTTGTGGCGAGGAAGACGCCGCTCGCGACGAATCCGCCAAAGCTGACCATCGAGATCACCGTGCCACCGGCGATCATGCCCTTCGCGGTTCCGCTCAGGGGATCGTCGCACAGGCAGAAATCCCGAAACGCTCCGGCGAAGCTGAGCGCGACACCGCCGAGGATGCCGATGGTGGACACGACCAGGCCGCCGGCAGGCGGCCCGACGCGAATCGATTCGTATTCGAGCTGAAGTTCTTCTCGGGTGGTGGCGGTGCCCAGAAAGACGCGGCTGACACTCAAGTCGGGCGCACCGTTCGTCTGCGCCGAAGCCTGATGAGCGATGCTGCCGGCGACCAGAATCGCCGCGGCTCCTAGAGAGATCATGTGTCTTGTCATTCGACCCTCCGTCAGGAGAGGTTCAGCAAGGCGCGTGCCGAGCTTGTTTCCGACAGGAACGGCAGGCTGAGGGCGTCGGCTGTGAAGTTCGGGCCACACTCCGTGAACCGCAGCCGCACGATTCGACCCACGCGCGGGTCGGCGCCTTGGGGCTAGTCCGAGAGAGTTACACGAGTCAGAGGTTGAGGCTCTCGAAGAACTGCTGCACCAGGTCGCGCTCCGCGTCGCCCGTGCTTTCAGGGAGGCTGTCGAGCATCAGCTGCTGGTAGTTCGTCAGGCCGTCGACGGGCTGGTTGAGGGCGTTCTCTTCGTCGTTGGTGCTCGGGCAGTGCTGCTGGCCGAGCCACGCGGGAACCATGACGGCCCCGCCGCCCTCGGTATCGAGGAAGTTAGCGGTGAGGGAGACGACGATGGCCTGCTGGATCGGGCAGATGCACGCGTAGTTCGAGTAGTCGTTGTCGCATTCTGCGAGCGCCTCCTCGTTGGCCTGCTGGTAGAAGCTGCCGATCTGGGCGTAGAGGTCGTTGTCGTCGTCGTCGGAGTCGTCTTCGAGTTCGGTGTCGCCCTCCCCGAACTCGTAGCGGAATGAGAAGCCGGCTTGGGTCGAGAGCGCGTGCGGGACGTACTCTTCGCCTTGATCGTCCAGGTACTCGGCGCCCGCCCCCATGCCGCCGCCACCCTGCAGTACGACGCGTTCGCCGTTGGCGAGATCGTCGATGAGCTGGCTCACCGCGTTGGTCATCTGCTCCTGGTAGTCGGTGATGACCGCCGGGTTGTAGACGTGGACGGGGAGCGGGTCGCGGGGCGCGTCGGCGTAGTCGTTGTACGAGTACTGCACGAAGGGCCTGTCGTCGCTGGTTCCGCCCCCGAGGCCGAGCCCGTTGTAGGAGACGTTGTTGTTGGTGTACCCGTCGGAGAGCTGCATGCCGCCGCCACCGCCTCCGCCGAGGGCCGTGCTCGCCGTCCGAAGCACGCCGTCGAGAAGCTGTGACGTCATGCCGCCGCCCCCTCCGCCCCCGAACGAGACCAGCGTCGTGTCGCCGCTTTCGAGCGCGAGGCCGAGCTCACCGCCCCAGCCGCCACCGCCTCCGCCGCTGATGCCGAAGTACTGCGGGTCGGCCGCCCAGTCGCCGGGAGCGTAGAGCGCGTCGGGCGCGTACTCTGGGTAGGCATTCACGAACCCGTCGAAGGTCAGCGCGCCGAGATTCGTGATGAGGGGGCCGTACGTGCCTCCAACGCGAAACTCGTCGAGCAGTGCCGAGGTGGCCGGCGGGTAAAGGCCGGTGAAGTACTGAGGGAACGCGCGGAGCGTCGTGGGCACCGGGTTGGCGCGGTCGTCGGGGCTCGTGCCCGGCCGCGGGCCGAGACTCGTGACGTACGCGACCAGTTCGCAGAGCGGGGTGCCGGCCCCTTCGACCTCTGCACTGCCCCACGGCGCCTCGGTCTGGAGGCAGGCCACCGTGGTTTGGGATTCGTCGCCGGGCGGAGCGCGGGGGTCGGCCAGCGTCTGGTAGTAGTAGAAGTAGCCCGCGCTCGGACCCTCTTCGCCGAGGCTTGCGGCCACGCTGGCGAGCACGGTTTGGACCGCGGTGAAGGTCGCCGGGCAGAACAGATTGCGCGCGTAGGGGTACTCGCGGATCTGATTGCAGTCCGAGAGTTCGCGGATGGTGAAACGCCTCGTTCGGTCCTCGGTTTCGCCGAGAACCGGCTCCGGAGGTTCGGTGCAGTTGACGGGTACGCTCCAAGTCGCGGTGCAGAACTCGCCGTCATCGTCCGTGACCGTCGCGGTGACGGTGTCCGCGCCCGAGTCGTTGCAGAAGTAGGTGGTGCTGGGTGCGTCGCGGTTGGCGATCGAGCCGTGGATGGCGGTCCATTCGAATGCGATGGGGTCGCCTTCCTCGTCTTCGGCCGTCGCGACGAGGTCGATTCCCTCTCCCACGGAGGTCTCGAGCGGCGAGACCGTCACCTTGGTCAGGTAAGGGCATACGTTGAGCTCGCCGTTGGCCCGAACGCCTCCGAGCGTGCGCGGGGTCTGGCAGTCGAGCATGACGTGTGCCTCGGTCACCTGCCCTGCCACGACGCCGAATGGTGTCGACCCCGTACAGCTGAGCTGGCCGTCCGTCGAGGTCGCGTCCAAGTCGATCTCGTAGTAGTCAGCCTCGGGCAGTCCGAAGACCTCGACCGACGCCGTGGAGCCCGGCGCGCTGGTATCGACCGTGCCGCTCATCGGGTCCATGTCGCCACCGCGGACTGTCCAGCGCACTTCGTCGATTTCGAAGCCGCCTTCGACCGACAGTTCGAGTGAAAGCGAGCCGGCGTCGAGCTCGTTCGTGGCAGCCTCTTCAGAGCAGCCGAGCGCGGCAAGAAAACAAACGAGTGCGGCGGCTCTCGAGCGCTGTGAGAGGCCTCGGCGGAGTGCGAGCGGCGAGCGGTTCCTCTCCTGCATCGCAAGCCCAGGGGCTTGTCGATCTTCCGTCGAATCGTCGTCGCGTCGCACACCTCAAAAGTAACACAGGGCCAAGGGTTCAGTGCGCCGCGGCGTACCGCGGTCGAAGTTTGGCGTGAGCCCTCGACGCGGGTCACGGCGCCCGCCTTCGATTGACGACTCGCCGAGGCGATTTCGTCCACACGCGTTTCCACGAGACCTGTTTCCGGCCCGTCGGCCGGTCCGGCACCGACCTCCTTCAGGGCGCCGACGTACCCTCCGACGCCCGGTCCGCGGGCATCCCTTCGTCGGATACCCGAGGCGACGGAGGCGAAGTATCTCCAGCCCGGCGGCCTCGCTTGGAACACCCGCCCGCCGAACCCGGATCCATCGCGACCGCCTGCTCGCGTTCGCTCACGGGCTCGCGCGCCTTCATGCCCTCGTCAATGGTGGCGCGCTCGGCCTCCGGGACCCAGGCGTCGTCTGCCGTGCTCCGCCCCGAGCCGACCATCAGCAGGAGGGCGAACGGAACGAACCACAGGGATCGCTTGCCAAGCGCGACTGAGAGCGTCGGTGGCCCCGGTCGTTGCTGCCTGCGCCCGTGAGGGCGCCTAGGTACCATCGGCAGGGTCCGGGCAGTCCATCCGCTCGTACTTGACCACCGTCGGGCTCGGGTTGGTGAGCGAGGATGTGTCGTTCCAGATGTCGAAGTGCGCGTTGTCGCCCGAGCACCAGTCGACGTTGGCGTTTGGGAAGAGGCCGCTCGGGATGAATTCCGATACCTCGCACCCCTCGGTTCCCTGATTGAGACCCATGGTCGCGGCGAGGATCGGGCCCATGAAGTCGGGCCACTCGGTGCCTTGGGTCTGCGTCAAGCACTCCATGGCCGGCGGGCAGCGCCACCGGTCCTCGAACTGCGTGGCGAAGTCCGTGCAGTCGAGGCACGATGCAATCGTCGAGCACGTGGGCTCAGGCTGCGCGTCGGGGTTTCCGCAATCTGCCACGTTCTGCGAGCAGCCCCCGCCGCATACGTCCGCCACGACCACCAGGACCTCGCTTCCGTCCTGGCCCGTCAGCTTGTAGCAAAGCGGGTCGCCCTGGTCGTCGACGACGATCCCCGACTCGGGGGAGCAAGAGACGGTGCCGTTCGAAGGCGAGATGTCGCTGAAGAAGGCTCCTGGAATCGCGGCCATGGTGTAGCCGGGATAGCGCCCCTGGACCTCACTGCCGGTGAGCCCGCACTTCCCCTGCGCGCCCCCGTCGTAATTGGTGACCGTGGTGGGCCCCTCCTGGAGAGCGAATGGCATGCGGTTGGGGTCTCTGAGACTCTCCGTTCCGTCGCCGCTGCACGCGACGAGCTGGGAGGGCCAGCATGCGAGGACCAGCACCATCGAGACGGCGCCGGGGCGGGCGGCCCAAGCAGGGCGCGAGGAAGCTTGGGTCGAACTCTGAGCCATTCACGCAGGCATATCACGAAGCTCTCGACCCAACAGCCAACGCGGGTCAGACGCCCCCAGCGCAAGACGAGCGAGCGGGAGGGCATTGTCGCGCCCCGCGGATTGACCGCGAGTTCGCTTTGGCTAGACCGCGAAGATGCGCGTCACGGGAACCAGTCAACGAGGCGGCGCCTCCGCAGCCCTAAAGTACCGTGGGGCGCGACCGTGCGTGCGTTCGAACGGCCTTTGGCTGCGGACGCTGGCGCTAGCTACGATGCTCATGGCGGGAGCGTGCGGAGGCACAGAGGGTTCGAACGGGGTCCAGGATCCAGAGCCGGAGCCCACCGAGACCAGCGCTGTCGCGGTTCTCACCGGCTTGGTGACGCCTACGGGGCGAACGTTCTTGCTCCACCTCCTCGACGAGCTTCGACCCGGCACGGAGCTCGACCCGTCGACCGCCTTCGAGTTCGCCGACGCCGCGATCAGTGCGAACGCGGGCTTCCTCTACCTCGTGAACAACGAAGATGTGACCGTGACGAAGTTCGCCGTGACCGAGGATCTCCAGCTCGAGGAGGCAGGCCGGTTTTCCATGCTTCGTGTCGGTGTACAGGGTGCCGATGCTCCGCAGTGGGACGCATCTGGGCGACCCTACATCGTCGACACAGTGAGCCAACAGGTCGTTCGTTTCGATCCCGAGGAAATGGTGATCGTTGACGTGACTCCTTTCCCGTCGGCTTTCCAGTCTCTCGAAGGCCTCCCGGTGACGGTGGTTGCCTACGAGGGCGTTCAGCGCGGCGACCGCATGTGGTTCAACTGGAGCTGGGTCAGCTATCTCGAGCCGAGAGCTGTTTTGGAGGTCGCCCTGTCTTCGTTTCCGCTCGGCGACGCCCCGCCATCCTTCGACGCGCCGATTTTCGACGCGAGGTGCCCGTTCAGCGGCGGCTACCCGTTCCTCGGGCCCGCGGGAGGCATCTACACCGTCGGGCTCAGTTTCTTGGATTCAGAAACCGACCTCCCAACTGGGTCCTGCGTGCTCCGCGTACTTCCTGGGGAGTCGTCGTTCGACCCGGACTACCAGCTCGATCTGCTGGCCGCAGCGGGTGCCACGGTGATCGGGGGTGCCTTCGCGATCGACGACGGGCGCAGTCTGGTCGTGCACTACCTCGGTGCGAGCGATCCCCAGCCCGACCCAGATCGGCTCGACCTCATCTACGCCTCAACTCAGTACCGGACGGCCGTCGTGGATCTGGAAACCGGGGCAACGACCGAGGTCGACGTCCCCCGGACCGCGATTGGAAACTGGGCCAATTTGACGCTCGACGGCGAAACCTACGTGCAGCTCTACACCCAGGCCCAGTTCGACGACGCGCGTCTGACGAGGATCGACCCGGACGGGACCGCTGAAGTCGTCCTGACCGCGGGCGCGGCGTCTGATTTTCGTGGCCTCGCACGGGTACGCTGACCTGGGACCACCGACGTCGATTCCGGGGATACCGTACGGTCGTGAGAGCTCGCCACTCACAGAGAACTCTCATGGTGCCACGCAGAGCTCGGCCCTGACGGCGACTCGCGCGGCGCTCACCCGCGACGGAGAAGCTCCGCGACCGCGTCCCGCGCGGCGCGGGCCGCGTCGTCCACCGCTCCCCAGTCCCCGTGGCGCGTATACGCTTCGCCCGCGAAGTACACCCGCCCGTCGACGGGTTCCCAGAGGGCGGTCGGAATGGACGGGTTCGAGCCGTCGAACAGGTAGGCCAGCTCGATGAAGGGTTCGGCGCTCCAGTCTTGGGCGACGTGCTGCACGTAGCTTCGCGTCGGCGCGCCGTCGAAGATCGGGTCGAGTTCATCGAGGATGAAGCTGGCGAGCGCGTCTTCGGTGCGCATCTGGTAGGGCTCCGCTGCCGTTCCAACGCTGAAGAGAGCGAGGACGTTCCGGTCGCTTCGCTGCCCATAGGAGGCATCGAAATACAAATGCTGACCGAGCAGCGAGTTGCGTCCGTCGAGCTCCAAGAGCGTTGGATAAAACGCCTCGCTGAACTCGACGAACACCTTCATGCCGCCCCAGCCGAAAGCGTTGGTGATGGCTTCGCGTTTGGCGCTTGGGAGCTCCGGAGTGAAGCGAATCCGGTTCTTTTGGAGCACGGTCAGCGGTACGGTCACGATGACGCGGTCGGCCGAGAGGCTTGCGCCGTTGGTGTCGGTCAACACGATGTCGGCGCCGGAGTAGTCGACCTCGACAATCTCCGTGTCGAACCGCATGCGCGAGGCCACGCTGGGAAGAAGGTAGGTCTCGTAGAAATCGAGCCACGTCCCGCCCACGAACTTCAAGTCGTCGTATCGACCCAAGTTCGAGAGCGAAAGCTCGCCGTCGTAGAACCCGTATGAATCGTTGTTTCGGTACGCGCGCATTTCCGTGGTGACTTCGATTCCGGGGTCGTCGACGATGCGCGTCAGCTCGCGCTCGGGTTCGTGGAGCCACTCGGCTCCAAGCGGGATCGGAAAATCGACGAAGTCCGTGGCTCGCTTGATGCGGCCGCCGTAGGTGGACGCCGCTTCGAGAATCTGAAAATCGACGCCGCGCTGAGCCAGCATGTGACCCGCCGACATTCCCGCCGCGCCCGCGCCAACGATCGCTACGCGCCCCTCGAAGTCCGTGGACGCTCTGCGCGAGCCGCCGCACCTCGAAAAGGATGCGCTCAGGCCAATCGCACCTGCGCCCCGCAGAAACACGCGCCGGTGGATGGGACGACTCGTACTGCTCACGCCGCTCAGAGTGTGTACCAGCCCTCACCGTGAGTCACCTCGGCGGGATGCCGGAGTAAGGAGGAAGCTCGAGCAACGTTCGGTTCTTCGCGGTGCTCGACCTGAGGCGGACCCCAACCCATGACGGACCCGAGGCGGATCCCAGGAATGTCAACGCCGTGGACGCGGCGAACCTGCGTCAGAGGCAGCGTCCGAACCCGCCGAGACCGGGGTTCGATAGCCCAAAGGAGATGCAGAGGCGTCCCCCATCGCAATCCCCCGGGTCGTCGAACACCGAGAGACAAAGTGGAACGCACCGGAGGTCCGGGAGTTCGGGAACGAACGACAAGTCCTCGCAATGAAGCCCCTCGTCGCAATCGTCGCGCCGCAGGCTGCCGGCGTTGAAGAGCATGCACTCCTCTCCCTCTTGGACGAACTTCAGGTCCTCGAAAATGCAGGAGGTTGCCGGAATCTGATCCGGGTTGCTTCCGTCGAGCGCGGGAAGCTCCGTAATCTCGCCCGTCTCCAAGTCGAACAGAAAGTTGGGGTTGCACTTGGTGTTCCCGCTGCAGTTGAGGGAAAACGGACTGCAGGCGCACGCGATGTCTCCGGGCTCGCGCTCCACGCAGCCCGCGAACGCCCCGTCGCCGCCGTTGGCACCCCCCATGCCTCCGGCACCCCCCATACCGCCGCCCATACCGCCCATGCCGCCACCACCGCCGCCGGGGGTCTCACAGGCAAAGTCCGCGTCGACGAAGCCCTCGGCGGGCACGGTCACGTCCTGTTCGGTGCCCGGCGAACACTGGGCGTTCCCCGGAATGCCCGCCAAGATACTCACTGTCTTTTCACCAGGTTCGACCTCGAATCCATACGCACCGCGAACGTCGGTCATCGTCTCGGACTGCGCTCCAGTGTCGTCCTCGACTTGGATGGTCACCCCCTGGATGATCTCACCTTCCAGGGTGACGTTGCCTCGGAGGTTGAGGTTCGAGTTGTCGGACCCGCTGCACGCGAAGACGAAACCAAGGGCCAGCAGTGAAACGGCGTTCAAGGTGAGTCGGTTCATTCGCTTCGTATCTCCTCCGTTTGGGTACCCGGAGCACCCTTACCGCCGTGAGACGTGCAGCGCGTCACCCAAACGAATGACTTGGCCCCGCAACCGCCTCTCGACCCCAGCGAGCCGCGATTCTCGAGGCAAATTACGGCTAGGCGCGACATCACTCGCCGCGGTAGTGTCCGAGCGTGACGGAGTCATCGCTCGTTCAGGTGATCGACGCGCTCTACGGGGCGTCGCTCGATTCAGAACGGTGGTCCGAGGCGCTGACGCGCACCGTCTCCCTTCTCGGAGGCGTTGGAGGCACTATCGAGCTCCATACCAAGCGCCCTGTTCGAACGATGCAGTCGTTTCACGTCGTCGACCTCCCGGAAGACGGCGGCACGCGCTACGCCGACTACTACCATCAAGTGTGCCCGCGCTTTGGGCCCATCTTGCGCTCGAGGCCTGCGGACGTGCTGTGCGACTACCAGCATCACGATGAAAGCGCGATGGAGCGGTCCGAGTTCTACCAAGACTTCCTCGGGCCGCACGGGTTCCGGTACTACCTCTCGGGAACGCTCGAAAACGACGACGACCGACTCGGGATTTTCACCGTTCAGCGAGCGCAGTCGCAGGGCCACGCTACCGCGCGTGACATCGCGCTCGCGCGAAAGCTGCTTCCTCATTTTCAACGTGCGATCCTCATTTCGGAGCGGCTCTCGCTGCGTGAGCGGACGCTCGACGGTTTGATGGAGCTCGTGACCATGGGGGTCCTCGTCCTCGACCCTGCAGGCCGTATCCTGCTCGCCAACGATCTCGCGCGGACGCTGCTCAGGGAGCATGCCGGTTTGCGCGATGCGAAAAGCTACTTCGGCCTGGCCGACCGGAGACTCCACGACCGGTTTCGCGCCTCGCTCGCCTCGATGTGCGATTCATCAAGGGGTTCCGACCCCCCAGCGCCGATCGTGCTCAGCGAAACTGAATCTCATGGCCCGCTGGTCGTCGTGGCCTCCCCGCTGCGGCCGGATCGCACGTGGCTCGGCCGAGACCTCTCGCCGGGCACTTACGGGCCACTCGCGCTCGTCGTGCTCCATCATCCTCGACCGGACCCAGACCTATGGTTCGACGCGCTACGGACACACTTCGGCCTCACGCGAGCCGAAGCCGCACTCACGGAGTCCCTGCTCTCGGGACGAAGCCTGAAGGAGCACGGCGACCAGCAGCAGGTCAGCCTCAACACCGTCAAAACCCATTGGGCGCGCGTCCGTAGTAAGACGGGATGCCGAACGCAGGCCGAGCTCGTGCGAAGGCTGAGCGCCCTACTCCCTCCGGTGCGTCAGCCCGATCGACGTTGAGCGACCGCGATCCCCCGGTGCGTTCTTTCCGTCGACACCAAGCGTCCCGGGATCGCCCAAAACGCAGCGGTTGCTACCGCCCGCGCGGGCTCACCAATTTTGATACCGCTTCTCTGAGCCGCTGCGCCTCAGGGCGCACCGGTCTCATGCTTGTATCGGTCAGTTCTCGCAGGCGTCCTTGATGTTTTGGAGGCTCAGCGCGAGCTCTCGCTCGTTGCGCCGAACGACCATCCGCTCAGCGAGCTTGCCCAGCACCGGAACCGGAATCTCATAGTCGATGCGGATGTCGAGGCGTGACCCGTTTTCGGTGGGCGCGATCTTGAGCGCCCACTCGCTCTCGATGCCACCGCGGCTCTTCATGGCGCGAAGCTGGTTCGGCACGCTCTGCGTGACGACGCTGCTCCCGTCGAGCGGCACCCCCAGCATCTTGTAGGTCCACTCGAACCGCTGACCCTCTCCGCTTCCTTCGATTCCGCGCACGGCGACCATGCTGACCATGTAGTCGAGTGTGTTGCTCGGGTCCGACACGTATTCGAACACGCGCTCGGGGGCGCTGCTGATGTCGATGCCATTCTCGATCGTTTCCATCGTGACCACCTTTCTGGTCCGGGCTTGTGGATCATCGACAGTCGAGGAATCGCAGCGCAGCGTCTATACGTAATTCTTTGCACCCTCCGGCGCGCCTCGCCCTACTCCGTCACCCACCTGATCTTCCGGACGAGCTCGAGGTCGAACTGCTCGGTGTGCTCGGTGTCGTCTCCGTCGATGCGGTAGGTGACGTCGAGCTGCAGGCGATCGGGGCTGCCGAACGCAGCGAGCCTCTCGTCCGTGTGCCTGAAAACGAGCACCCGGTCTTCGTAGTGCCGATAAGGGACGTCGTCGTAGGGATAGTACTCATAGGCCCAGGGGACGCGCGTCGTGATCGTTTCCGACGTGTCCCCCGCAATCGTGGCGCCGCTGCTCGCGTTCGTGAGCTTCACCGAGGTGAGGCGCAGGGTCATCGGCCTCTTCGAGGCCACCCGGATACTCGCGTGCCTCTTCTGGATGTCGTCCGCGATCGCGAAGCGTTGAAAGTCGGGCACGATCATGTAGTCGTCCTCGAGCAGCCGGACTGCATCCTCCGCGCGGCCGTTTTGGAGGCTGTCTCGCATCTCGTGGGTCCGGTCGTTCTCGTAGTCCGTCACCCGCATCGGGATACAAGAGCAGACCCAAAGCATCGGGCTGGCGGCGAGGACGATTCCGAAGGCAGCGCGCCTCGGTGACGGAACTCTCCACTTCCCGCTCACGTGTGTGTCTCCGCCTATGGGGCCGACAGGTCGACGGCCACGGTGGTGTCGTGTCCACGCAAGGGTTCGTGGTGCTGTGCGAGGTGGCCGGCGTGCTCCTCCCACCATTGCTCTGCATCCTCGAGCGTCCATCGCGACATCGGCACGCGGTCGAGCGCTCTCGCCAACGCGCGCCCCGACGCAGGACGGTCCTCGGGGTTCTTCTCGAGGCAGGCCATCACGAGCGTTTCGAGCTCCATGGGGATCGGCTCACCGCGAACCTCCGAGATCGCCGGAGGCGTCGACTGAAGGTGATGAAGGCAGACTTCCATGATCGTGTCTCCGTCGAAAATGTGTCGGCCGGCCAAGAGGTAGTATCCCACCGCGCCGAGGGCGTAGAGGTCGCTCTGCGCACACACTTTGCCGGGGGCTTGGATCGCTTCCGGGCTCAGGTAGTGCGGCGTGCCGATCACGATGTTGGCGTCGGTACGGTCCGTGGCCTCGGTCCCGGTGTTCTTGACCAGCCCGAAGTCGAGCACCTTGGTCACGTCGTACTCGCCGCCCTGCTTGGCGAGCATGATGTTGCTCGGCTTAATGTCCCGATGAATGAGGTCGATCGAGTGGGCCTCGTTGAGCGCCAGCGCGGCGTCCCGGAGGATGCGCACGACCCTCGCGGCGGGCTGCGGTCCACAGGTCTCGACGATCTCGCGCACCGTGGCCCCCTCGAGCAACTCCATGGCGTAATAGAAGACACCATCGGGTGTCTTGCCATAGTCGTGAATCCGAACCGTATGGGGATGCGTGAGCTTGGCGATCAGCTGCACTTCGCGCCGAAACCGCGCCTGCGCATCCAGACTCACCTGCTCCGGCCGCAAGAGTTTGATCGCTGTGGGCCGTTTCAGCATTCCGTGCGTGGCTTGGAACACCACGCCCATCCCGCCTTCGCCGAGTTTGCGCTCGAGCGTGTACTGGCCGAGGCTCTTGATGTCGCGGACCTCCTGGCGGAGCCCATGAATCACACGCGTCGCCAGCGCGGCGAGCCCGACTGTCAGCGTCCACCACATCGTCGTGACCGACGCGGACACACCGGCGATGACCTTCTTTGGCTCCGCAGGCACGTCCCAGCCGAGTTCCTGCCAGTCGTACAGAAGCTTGCTGTCGAGGTAGTGAAAGTACATCGCGATCACTAGCGGGATCCCCATGGCCAAGCCGAGCATGACCGTATGTCGAACCGTGCTCGGCACGTAGACGGCACGGGCGAGCAGGACGAACGCCAGGACGAAGGCGGTGATCGTGTCGGCCCCAAACTCAGTCGGAATGTGCATCCCCATGGCGACGTAGAGCGCGGCGGTCGCGAGAATCCCAACGGTCTCCACCGCCATGACGGTTCTGGCCGGCAGCTCGCCCCGACGGCAGATCAGCCACATGGCGAGTCCAGGTAGGATAGCGACCAGCTGGAACACGAAGTCGATCCGTCCAAACTCCGCGGGGAGCCCGCCAAACGCCCCCGCGATCAGCAGTCGACCGATCGTCGCGATGGATCCGATCAACGCACCAACCGCGCCGAACGCGGCCACCCGCTTTTGCAGGAATGCCCGTGACTCTGGATCCGAGAACTGCGTGCTGCTGCCCATCCGCTTACCCCTACCCCGAGACGGAGCTTGCCACACGCGCTCGTGGCCACCGAGCCCAGCGCCCGACCGCTTTCAGGAGCCGCCTGAGGCCCCTCTCGCCGGGACGACGGCTCGACGGCCGATCAGCGCCCAAACCTGAGTTCGAGCTCGGCGGTGGGAGTTCCAAGCTGGCTGAACGTCATGCGGACAGTGCGAGCCCCGGCCCCCTCCCCGGTGGTCACTTGCTGGACCCCGAAAGGAACGTCGAGCTCGGTGAACTGTCGGAACCGGGCGCTACCCCCGGTGCATACGAGGGCTTCCTCGGACCGCGTCACCAGGTGAGCGAACTGGAGCGCGCAGTCGAAGAGGTGTCCGGCATTGACGTGATCTCCGCTCCCAGTGTGAAACGGATGATTCGGATGGAACCCTCGGTCCGTCGTGATGAGTCCATCGGCCGTTGCGATTCCCCTCTCGGTGTATGCGGGTGAAAGGAAGCTCGTTCCGTCCGACCCGAGTCCGGCGCTCTCCGGGTCCGCTTCGGAGAGGAGCCGGGCGGCGCGCGAGTCTCGGACCCGCTCCTTGCTCTGCGCCCTCCATGCGTCGATATTCATCCCACGAAAGACGAACCCGGATCCGCGCCCGGTTGCGACGTGTTCTCCCGTCGAGTTGCACAGGATCATCTCGAATGACGGACGATCCGGCGTCGAGCTGTCCACGAAGACACCGCGCGTCGCGGGATCGGGGTCCTGATCCTCCGGGCACTCCCAATCGAACGCAGTGAGCGCCGTGAACGTGCTCGGCTCCACGAAGCTCTGTGCGAGCGCGACCGTCACCGCACCGAAGTACTGATACTTCTCGATCAGCACGGGGTGGCGCGGGGGGAGCGCGAGCCACGGCCATCTCGCCTCATCGAGGTCGTACTCGATTTCGACGCTCCCCTCTTCCACGCGGTCGGCTCGCGCGAAGTTGTACGGATACACCAAGGCTTCCATGGGCCCGATGACCGAGCGTAGCATCGTCTTGCCGCGGAAGGCTTCGCGACCGCGAGTCGCCCGGCAATAAGACCGCCCGCGCAGGCTCAGCAAGTTCGATACTTCCGACTCGGATGCCCGCGTCCAAAACGTTTCATTGCGTTGACCCAGCCGTCAATCGGTGCGCGTAGCGTCCGGCCTCCAGCCACCGATCGGAAGGGGAATCGGAACGATGATGCATGCACGCGCGCGACACTCGAGTGTCACTAAACTATTCATTCTTGGAGGGCTCCTTGCGAGCACTTCGTCGCTCATGGCGCAGGACGGACCCCTGCCCGATCCCTGCGACGGAGTGATCCCCATCTATGACATCCAGGGCGCGACGCACGTGTCCCCGTTCGTCGATCAAGAGGTGCAGACCTGTGGGGTGGTCACCGCCGTCGGCTTTCAGAGCTACTACATTCAGGACCCGGACGGCGACGGAGACGACGACACCTCCGACGGGATGTTCGTGTTCGATACGCGCACGCCTCCCGTAGTCGGCGAGCTGCTCCGCCTCGAAGGGACGGTCTCGGAGCGCATCGCCGGCGGCGCAGGCACCGGCAACCTCTCCACCACGCAGTTCTCGTTCCCGACGATTCTCGATCGCGTGGTGGTGGATTCAATCCCGGAGCCGGTCGTGCTCGGCCGAGGTGGCAGGGTTCCGCCGAACGAGGTGGTGATCAGCGAGTCTGAGCTCTCCGTCAATCTGCAGGAGGCCGGAGACGCCGCGGCCAATCCGTTCAACCCCGACGTGGACGGCATCGACTTCTACGAGTCCGTCGAAGGGATGCTCGTCACGGTTCCGAATCCGGTGGCCGTGTCCGCCATTCGGCAGTTCGGGACCTTCAGCGCAGAGGTGTTCGTTCTGGCGGACGATGGTTTCGACGTGGCTCCCGAGAACGCTCGTACGTCGCGAGGCGGGATCAGCCTTCAGTCCGACCCCGACAATCGTGGCGACCAGAACCCGGAGCGAATCCAAATCCAGTTCGACGGAACGCTCTTTGGGAGCACCGACTACCCCGAAATCAAGGTCGGCGACGCCCTCGGCGACGTGACCGGCGCGGTGGGCTACAGTTTCGGAAACTTCGAAGTCAACGCGCTCGGCTCGTTCGAGATCTACCCGAGCAACATCGATCAGGAGACCACCAAGAAGCGCTCGCGCATCCGACTGACGGTGGCGTCGTACAACGTGTTGAACCTGAGCGCGGTCCCCGGCGACGACCTTCAGCGCGATGAGATCGCGCGACAGATCGTCGAGAACATGCGTTCGCCGGACATCGTCGCGCTGCAAGAGGTACAGGACAACAACGGCGACGTCAGCGACTGCGGTAGCGACCCCACGCCCTGCTCCGGCGAGCTCGACGCGACCGAGACGCTTCAAGCCCTCGTCGACGCCATCGCGGCCGCCGGTGGACCGGTGTACGAGTTCTTCACGGTCGACCCGCTCGTTGAAACCACCGACGACAATCGCGATGACCCCGACACCTTCGGTGGCATCTCGCTCGGCAACATCCGAAACGCCTTTCTCTACAACCCACACCGGGTCGAGCTCCTCGAGTTCACCGGCCTGACGCGCGAGGTGCTGGCCGACCGGGGGGTCAGCGTGCCGGACGCCTTCGTCACCTCGCGAGACCCCCTCGAGGCCGTCTTCGAGTACCGCGGCCGGGAGATCACGATTCTCAACAATCACTTCTCGTCACGGTTCGGGTCGTCGCCGGTGTTCGGCGGGCCTCAGCCGTTCGTCCAAGCCGCAGAGGAAGCGCGTGAGGCGCAGTCCTTGGCCATGAACGAGGTCACCCGATACATCCTTCGCAAGGACCGCCGTGCGAACGTCATCGTCACAGGCGACCTCAACACGTTCGAGTTCACCAACGACCTCAAGGAGATCCTTCCCGGTACGGGGTGGAACCGGGTGCTCTTCAACCTGATTCGTCGCAACTTCGACGACAACAAGTACTCCTTCATCTTCGAGGGGAACTCTCAGGTCCTCGATCACTTCTTCGTGAACGGGCGACTGCTCTGGGGAGCCCGTCTCGACTTCGTGCACGTCAACGTGGATTTTCCGCGCCTCTTCAACAGTGTGGTCGCAAGCGACCACGAGCCCCTCGTCGCGAGCTTCTACGTCCCGCCAGCTCGCAAGTTCTACCGACGCTGAGGTGCCAAGGGGCGGTCGCAGAGGCCTCTGCGCCCTGCGGTCCGCTCCCGGACTCGGCTCCGAGGTGTGCCGCAAGACCCGAGGCCAAGCGCGTAGCGGCGGTCTTCGCCCCGAATTGGTTTCCCTCGCTTCCGAGGTCCACACTCCGGCCATGACTTCATGGGTTCGATCGGTGGTGGCGGGTTTCGGCTGTCTTTTGGCGTGCAATGGATCGGACGCCGGCCGTTTTGGTGAAGTCCTGCTCCGCGGCGACGACACCGCCGTGATCGGAACCTCCTTCGAGCCTAGCGCTTCTCGCGTGTTCGCAGGCCCTCCCGACACGGACGTTGACTCCGTGGCCACGTGGAACCGGGACGCCGGCGGAAGGCAGGTGCTCGAAGTCGATTTCGACGTGGATGGATCGCTGATCGCCTTGAGATTTCTCTCGGAACCCAGCGGAGCGCAGACGGAATCGCGCTACGCATACGGTGCGTCGTGCGACCCCACCTGTGAGGGAGTTGCGGTGGATCTGGTCGCGCAGACGGTCACCTTCGAGGGAGCCCCCGTCGACCCGGAGTCCGTGGACGGCGCCACCAATCGCGCAACCGCTCCGCTCGTTCTAGACGGTACGCTTCGATACGACTGAGCCGGGTTCGGGCGGCGAATAAAGTCTCCCGGGATGCGGTTTCCCATCCAGGATGGAAACACACGAAATCAGCAAGACGGCCTTCCTGGTGGCCGCGTACCGGGCGCGCGCGACCAACTCCGATACGACGATTTGCTACGACCCGTGGGCGAGTCGGCTTGCGGGCGATGTCGGATTCCAGTTGAGCGAATGGTACGACGGCGTCGTTCCCGACTGTGAGCTCTGGATCTCGCTCCGAACCCGCCACATCGACGACTGTATTCGGAGCGCCATCGAGTGCGGCGCGCGTCAGGTGGTCGTGCTCGGCGCGGGCCTCGACACCCGTGCGGCCCGGCTAGCGCACGAAGGGGTTCGCTTCTTCGAGGTGGATCGCCCGGCGAGTCAGGCGGCCAAGCGGTCGGGGCTGAAGGCGCTCGACGGCTACCCGGTCGACGCCGCGACGTTCGTCGAATGCGATTTCAACGAACACTGCTTCATCGAGCGGCTCGTCGACGCGGGCTTCGACCCGGCCGTTCCCGCGTGCTTCGTCCTCGAGGGCGTTCTCTACTACCTCCCCGAAGACCGCGTGCGCGACACGTTGGGCAAGATTGCGGCTTTCAGTGCCCACGACTCGTGCGTCGTGTTCGACCTGTTCAACGTCGACAAACCGACGGATCCCAACGAGGAGCCAGACCGATTCAACGTCGCTGGTGCAAAAGAAGAACTCGACGGTCTCGGTGAGCAGATTCTGTTTGGCGTCGAAGACCCCACGGCGCTTCTGGCCGACTGCGGCTATCGCTATACGCGGAGCACGACCTTCGCATCACTCGCACTGATGCACACCGGCGAATACGACCCTGCGCTCGGCTTTCACGAGCAGCGCGTGACGGTTGCGAGCCGTGGGCGCCGCCTGCACTGAGCCGGCGTCACTTCCTCACGAAGCGAATGCTGTCGAGGCAGATGTTGATCGGGCTTCCCTCCCAGGCGCCGCCGAGGCGGTGAGACCGCGGCCCGCTCCGGCTGGACCGTTCGATCGCGACGGACAAAGCTGCGCGCCCGACGTCATGAAGCCGCATTCACTGCCCGTCGCTCATCCCCTCCAAGAGAGTCTTCGTCCGACCGTGTGTTTGGGTTCTGATGACGCCCATCAAGCCTTCGACGTGACGAGGCTCTGACGTGTCCGACTGGAGAGTCGCCGCCATCGTCGTGCTCGTCGCCTACCTGCTGCTGATGCTGTGGATTGGCTACCGCGCGAAGTCCCGCATTCACGGCCTCGGCGATTTCCTCGTCGCCGACCGAAAGCTCCCCTTCTACCTCAGCTGCGCAACGCTCTTCGCCACGTGGTTCGGGGGCGGGACCTGCATGGGTTCCGCCGGCGCGGCCTACGAGGGTGGCGTGCTGGCTGCGATCGCCGACCCTTACGCCGCGGGCGTCGGCCTGATCCTCGCAGGCTTCTTCTACGTCGGCATCCTTCGCAAGATGGAGCTGCTGACCGTCACCGACGTCTTCGGGCGCTACTACAGTCGCGGGTCAGAGGTGTTTGCGTCTCTTCTGATGCTGCCGGTCTACGTCGGCTGGCTCGGCAGCCAGATGATCGCCGTCGGGTATGTCTCGGAGGCGATGCTCGGCATCGACGCCACCGTCGGCACGATTGCGGGCGCAGCGTTCATGGTGGCGTACACCCGGGCCGGAGGGCTCTGGGCGGTCACTCACACCGACTTCTATCAGGTGATCGTCGTCGTGGCGGGTCTCGTCGTGCTTGCGCCGGTCGTCGTGGGCGCCGCGGGCGGCTGGGAGGCGATCCGCATCGCGACGCCGTCACAGGCCTGGGAGTTCTTTCCTCGCGGTCAGAGCGACATGTCGTGGGCCGGCTATCTCGGCCGCTGGTGCCTCGGCGGTCTCGGCGTGGTCGTCGGTCAGGACCTCATTCAGCGCGCGCTGGCCAGTCGGACTCCCGAGATCGCGCGGACGAGCGCGATCACCGCGGGCGTACTGTACCTCTTCGTCGGCAGCATCCCGGTGCTGCTCGGGATCGCGGGTCGGAGCCTCGTTCCCGACCTGGCTGACCCGGAGATGGTCGTTCCTGCCTTGGCCACCGAGTATCTTCACCCCGTGCTGCTCGGCCTCTTCATCGGGGCACTCATCTCGGCGATCATGAGCTCTTCAGACAGCGCCCTCCTCGCCGCCGCCGCGCTCATCTCGCACAACGTGGTTCACCGCTCACGCCCCACGATGAGCGACATTCAGATTTTGAGCGTCACGCGATGGGTGACGCTGGTCGTCGCAGCCGTCTCGCTGCTGCTCGCCCTTCGCGTGCAGAGCATCTACGCGCTGATGCTCAACTCCTGGGCCACGCTGTTCGTGTGCATCCTGGTCCCCGTCACTGCGGCGCTCTACACCAAGCGGCCGAGCGCGGAAGCCGCGTGGGTCTCCATGATCGCCGGCGCGCTCGTCTGGTTCGCCTACCTCGTCCTGTACGGGTCGGCCGAGGAGCGGTTTTACGAGGCCACGCTCTTCGGCGGCATCGGGAGCCTGCTGGCCTACGCAAGCGTCGCGTGGGTCCGGCCAGGTCCCGAACGGCTTCGGACGGCGAGCTGACTCCATGCGGGCCGTTTGCCATTGTGGGGTGGTTCGCTAGGGGAATCCCATGCGCATCAAGGTCAACGGGAAGACGCACGAGTTCGACGGCGACCCAAACATGCCGCTTCTTTGGTACCTGCGAGACGAACTCGGGCTCACGGGCACGAAGTTCGGCTGCGGCGCTGCGCTTTGCGGAGCGTGCACGATCCATCGCGACGGCGTTGCGGTTCGCGCATGCGTGACCCCCGTGTCCTCCGTAGGGGACGCGGAGATCCTCACGATCGAGGGGCTCGGTGCAGAGGGGCCTCACCCCCTTCAGGAGGCGTGGATCGAGGCCGGCGTGCCGCAGTGCGGATACTGTCAGCCCGGCCAGATCATGCAGGCGGCGTCGTTGCTTGCGACCCATCCGGACCCGACCGACGAGCAGATCGACCAGTCGATGAACGGCAACATCTGCCGCTGCGGCGCCTACGTTCGGATTCGCGCGGCGATCAAAGCAACGAGTGGTGGCACCCCGTGAGCGGCGTCGAGAACGTCAGCCGCCGCCGCTTTCTCGTCGGCACCGGGGCTGCAGGGGGGCTCGTGCTCGGTATCTGGTTCCTGCGTAGCTCGCGCCCCGCGGCACCCGAAGCGGTCGCGCCAGCCCTGCCCTCGGGTCCGGCGTTCGAGCCCAACGTGTTCGTCGCCATCTCCCCGGACGGCACCGTCACCGTGGTCTGTCACCGGTCGGAGATGGGGCAGCAGGTTCGCACCAGCATGGCGCAGATCATCGCCGATGAGCTCGATGCCGATTGGTCGCGCGTGGTGGTCGCACAGGCCGACGGCGACGAGAAGTACGGGAGCCAAAATACCGATGGGTCTCGGAGCGTTCGCCGCAATTTCTCGAGGCTTCGCGAGGCGGGGGCCAGCGCCCGCGCCATGCTCGTGTCCGCCGCAGCGGCCAAGTGGGGGGTTCCCGCCTCCGAGTGCGAAGCCGGGCTTCACGAGGTGGCTCACGGCGCGAGCGGACGAGTGCTCGGGTACGGGGACCTGGCTGAGGCCGCCGCTTCGCTCGAAGCGCCCTCGCCTGACGACGTCGTGCTGAAAGACCCTTCCACCTGGAGATACATCGGGAAGGCGACTGCCGGCGTCGACGTCCACGAAATCGTCAGCGGCCAGGGCACGTTCGGGATGGACGTCCAACTCGACGGCATGAAAGTCGCCGTAGTCGCACGCCCGCCGGTGCTGTTCGGCCGGCCCGCCCGCGTGGAGTCCGCTGCGGCGCTTGCCGTTCCGGGGGTCGAGCGCGTGATCGAGCTGCCCGCGTTGAACCCGCCCGCCGCGTTCAAACCGCTTGGCGGGGTTGCCGTGGTCGCCAACGGGACCTGGGCCGCGATTCAAGGCCGGCGCGCCCTAGACGTCACGTGGAACGAAGGCGACAACGCCTCGTACGACTCGGGGCCGTACGCCGAAGCGCTGATGAAGACGGCCAGGAAGAAGGGTCGCGTGGTTCGAGAAGCCGGCAACGCGGACGAGGCCCTCCGTCGCGCCGACAAGGTGCTGACCGCGGAGTACTACGTGCCCCATCTGGCCCAGGCGCCCATGGAGCCGCCGGTCGCGACGGCCCACGTCACCAACGAGGGAGCCGAGCTCTGGTCCTCCACGCAGACGCCCCAGGTGACGCGCCGAGAAGTCGCGGGCGCGCTCGGCATCAGCGAATCCGACGTGACGATCCACGTGACGCTGCTCGGCGGAGGGTTCGGACGAAAGTCGAAGCCCGACTACTCGGTCGAGGCGGCGCTCCTTTCCAAGGAGGTGGGGGCTCCGGTCAAAGTGGTCTGGACGCGCGAGGACGACCTTCGCAACGGCTACGTCCACTCCGTGAGCGCCCAGCACCTCGAGGGCGGCCTCGACGCGGAGGGGCGCGCGACCGCTTGGCTGCACCGGACCGTTTTCCCTCCCATCGGTTCGACCTTCAGGAACGGCATGACGCTCGGCGGTGAAGGAGAGCTGTCGCAGGGGTTCGTCGACAACCCGTTCGACATTCCGAACATGCGACTCGAAAACGGCGAAGCACCCGCCCACGTTCGCATCGGATGGCTTCGGGCGGTCGCCAACATCTATCACGCCTTCGCCATCCAATCGTTCGCCCACGAGCTGGCGGTCGCAGCAGGACGGGACCCGAAAGACATGCTCCTCGAGCTCATCGGCCCTCCCCGAATCATCGACCTTGCGGCGCTTGGCGTGAAGTACACGAACTACGGGGATCCGATCGACGTGTACCCGGTCGATGCCGGCCGCCTCGCCAACGTGGTTCGCGTCGCCGCCGACGCTGCCAACTGGGGCCGAGCGCTCCCAGAGGGTCGTGGGCTTGGCATCGCGGCACACCGGAGCTTCCTGTCGTACGTAGCCACGGTCGTCGAGGTCGAAGTGAGCGCAGCCGGCGACCTGACGATCCCCAACGCGTGGGTCGCGATCGACGCGGGCACGGTGGTCAACCCCGACACGGTTCGTGCCCAGTGCGAGGGCGGCACCGTGTACGGGCTGAGCTGCGCCCTGGGTCAGCTCACCGCGACCGAGGGAGTCATCGACCAAGCGAACTTCGACACGTATCGCGTCGCCCGGATCGCCGACGCGCCCCGGGCGATCGACGTCACGATTGTCCCGAGCACGGCTCCACCCGCCGGCGTGGGGGAACCGCCAACCCCGCCGATGGCGCCGGCACTGTGCAATGCGATCTTCGAGGCCACCGGGAAACGCATTCGCCGTCTGCCCATCGCCGATCGGCTACGCGCCTAGGCGATCAAAACAACGACCCGACGAAACCGTCAACGCGGACGCCGATGTCCTGCAGCTCGTCGCTCAGCTCATGATTGGCGCCTTGGTAGACGAAGAGCTGGTACGATGGTACTGCGCGGCCGAGCGCGCGCATCCGTTGGTCGAGCGCTTCGGCCTGTGTGAACGGGACGTTCCGGTCGGCCGTCCCGTGATGAGATTGCAGCGGGGGAAGCCGATCCGCGAAATAGAGCGGCGAGCACGACAGCATTCGCTCGCGCGCTTGTTCTACGTTCCCCGAGCCCTCGAGCAGACCTGCCACGAAGTAGTTGGCGTAGAGCGGGACCATATTCGGAACGTCGAGGAGCTCTTCGAGCAGGTAGTTGGTGGGTCCTGCGACGTTCGCGATGCCATCGACGTCTTCCCGGCGCACGCCGACCATCATGCCTACGTTCCCGCCGCGGCTCCCTCCGATGACCGCGAGCCGCGTGGCGTCCGCGGTTGGGGTCGTCATCAGCGCCGCCTCGAGAAACGCGAGCGCGTCGTCGGTGCCGCCGTCGCACTGGTCGTAGGGGTCACCTCCGGAAGCCCACACGTCGTCACCGACTCGGAGTTCATGCCCTCGAAATGACGGGAGAACCGTGACGTAGGCCCCGTCGTAGGCCGCGGCGTCGTTCGGGACTTCGAGCCGCATTTCCTGTCCGAAACCGATCAGGTTCATCACGACCGGCAGCGAGTTCGGCGCGTGGTCCCCTGGAGGCTCGACGACGACGCCGTGGTGTCGCACGCCTCGGACGTCGTGCGACAAAACTCGCAGCTTGTCGCCTCCGTCGAGGCTGCGGGACGCCTCCTCGCGGACGTTCTCGGGCACCGGTCTGTCCGCCTCCCACGACGCAAGGAGTCTTGCAAGTTCTGCGTCGGTCGGTTCCGCGAACAGCGCGGCAACGTCCACGCCCTCCCGTGAAAGCGCGTCGCGAAGCGTCGTCTCTCCCTGATCGCCGCATCCGGCCGACGCGACGAACGCGAAGGTTGTCAGTAGCGCGACCAGTATTGAGCGCACGTCGGGCACGGACGCACTGTAGCAGGTCGCCGAGCTGGCCTGTGCCCCATCTCACACTTCAGGGCCGGACGTTTCTAGACGTTCAGCAGGTCTCTGTTTTTCGACCGAAAAATGGTACCAACGGCCCTTGGTGAGACTGGAGGATGCTGTGGACGATCGAGGTGTGAGGACCCGGGCAAGCGCGAGGCGCTTGGCCCCGTTCTTGGTTCTGTGCGGGCTTGCGATGGCCTCGGGCGCTAGCGCGCAGCAGTTCGACCTGAACCAGTTTCGTCCTTCCGAGCTGACCACCGACGGCTTTGCGGTGAGCACCGCCGACGGCCAGGGGCACCTGAAGTTTGGCGTCCAGATCTACTTCGACTTCGCGCGCGACCCGCTGGAGCTGAAGGTTACGGGCATCGACCCCGAGCGGCGCCTCGAGCTCGTACACGCGCAGCTCACCGGGCACCTCACTTGGAGTCTCGGCCTTTGGGAGCGCCTCGTGATCTTCATGGACCTCCCCTACCATTTCTCGGTCAAAGACGACCTCTCTCAAGACGACATCGACTTCCTCGATTCCATTGGGCAGCAGGGGCTGATCCCGAACGGCGGCGGGCTCGGAGACCTCTACGTCGGTGCGCGAGGGGTGCTCTACGGAACGGCGGAGAACATCTTTCAGATCGCCGCTCAGGCCACCATGACCACCAACACCGCCTCGGCTGCCGACTCCGGGCAGAACTATCTCGGAGAGCCGAGTCGAAGCCCGAACATCGGCGGCTGGTTCGAGCTGCTTGGAACCTTCAACGTGAAAGAGATTCTCCGAATCCCGCTGAACATCGGCTACAAGACCGGGTTCCGTGACGACGTGCCATCGCTCGGTGTCGGGAGCCAGCTGACGTTCGGCGCAGGCGCGCAGCTTCTGTTCGGGCAAGCGAACCG
The DNA here is from genome assembly GCA_039177115.1 of Myxococcota bacterium. Classification (GTDB taxonomy): domain Bacteria; phylum Myxococcota_A; class Polyangia; order Polyangiales; family Houyiibacteriaceae; genus SG8-38. Next base: position 34,594 of record JBCDFZ010000013.1, on the reverse strand, counting down.
GTTCATGCTCACCGCAGAGACCTTCGGTCGCACCGCGGCAGAGTCGGGCACGGGCTTCGGCGGCAGCCAGGAAACGCCGGTCGAGCTTCTCGGCGGCTTCAAGTTTCTCTCCAAGGTGGGCTTCGCGACCGGTATCGCCGGCACCGGCGGGCTCACCACGGGCTACGGTGCGCCCGATTGGCGGCTCATTGGGATGATCGGTTACACCATGCCCGAGAAGGACGACGAGCCGCCGTCGGATCGCGACGGTGACGGCATCATCGACGAGCTCGACGCATGCCCGGACGACCCGGAGGACTACGATGGCTTCCAGGACGAAGACGGCTGTCCCGATCTCGACAACGATGCCGACGGCATCCCAGACCTCGAGGACGCGTGCCCAGACGAGCCTGGCCCGCCCGAGAACAACGGCTGTCCCGACACCGACCGCGATGGCGACGGCGTTCCGGACCGCGTCGACAACTGCCCGGACGAGCCTGGGCCCCCACAGAATCAAGGCTGTCCGGAAGAGCAGCGCGTGGCGATCGAGGAAGGCCAGATCGAGATTCTCGAGAAGATCTACTTCGAGTTCGACAGTGCGAAGATTCAGTCGCGTTCGTTCCCGCTCCTCGACAACGTGGCCGCGGTCCTCAACGCGCATCCGGAGATTGCGCTCATCCGCGTCGAGGGCCACACCGACTCGCGAGGCTCCGACGCCTACAACCTGCGACTGTCGCAGCGCCGCGCCGAATCGGTGGTTCGCTACCTCGAAACCAAGGGCGGCGTCAGCGCAGACCGCTTGGAGGCGGAGGGCTTCGGCGAAACGCAGCCGATCATCCCGGACGCCACGACCGACGAAGAGTACGCCAAGAACCGGCGCGTCGAATTCCACCTGGTCGGACCGGACGGCGAGGAGGTGCCTGGCTTCGAGCAGCAGCCCTGACGCACCACACGATCGAGTCTCGGCACCCCTGTGCGGGACGCCACCGGGCTTTCGTGTATGCTCCGCACCCGATGGCTGACCCGACCGCTCGGCGTGCCCGCTGGCACCTGTGGTTTTCTCTCTTGCCCTTGCTCCTCGGCTGCGATCCGGCCTCCGGACTCGACGTGCCGCGGCTCGTCAAGGGCCCTTCTCCGGAGATCCCCGGCAAGTTCGTCACCCACAGCCTGATCACCACCGAACCCGAATCCGCGAAGGCGTTCTATGGCTACGCCTTCGACTGGGAGTTCGAGACCGTCGGGGATGGTCGGTATACCATCGCCCGCTCGAACGGACGGAACGTCGGCGGAATCGTCGACGCGACCGGAGCCAGGCAGGCGCTCGCCGTGCCGGTGTGGCTGGGCGGTGTCTCCGTACCCGACGTTGGCGAAGCGGTGGCGAAGGCCAAGTCCGCCGGAGCCCGCCAGCTCCTCAACATCCTCGACATTCCCGACCTCGGGCGAATCGCTGTTTTGTCGGATCCAGAGGGGGCCGTGTTCCAGGTGGTGCGCGCCGTCGGCGGCGACCCCCCGGACACCGCGGCTTCGAACCATGCGTGGCTATGGAACGAACTGGCTGTGACGGCGCCCGACGCCGCGGCAAGGTTTTATCAGACGGTCTTTGGCTACCGAATCGACCTCATCGAGTCGCCGGGCGCGGCGCCCTACCTCGTTCTGAGCCGGGACGGTCAGGCGCGCGCGGGGATCCGTGGGGAGTCGGATGAATCGTCCAAGTCTTCCTGGGTTCCGTACCTCCAGGTAGCGGACCTCGACGCGGCGCTTTCCCGCGTTCGCTCGCTCGGCGCGACGGTCGTCGCGGAGTCGAGCGGGGCAGGCGGTGCGGACGCCGCCATCATCGTCGACCCGTCCGGCGCCATGGTTGCGCTCCAGCACGCCTCGGACGAGCGTGCATTGGCCCTCGGGTTTCGAGGGTTCTCGACTCCGTGACCGCCTACTGCGGGACCTCACGCGCCAGCGCAAAGGTCGAGAACTCATCGTCGTAGCCAGCGGATGCGACGACTCCCCTGGGCAATCGCCACGTGAGCTCTTTGTTCTTGGCGGAGTCGGGCTCCCCAAACCGGGCGCGCGCTTCGTCGCGAAGGCCCCTGATGTCTTTTTCGGAGACGGGGTACGCGATCATCGCCCACTTCACCCAGTCACCCTCGTAGGCGATCGCGAGAATCGAAAGCCCTCGCTGGCACGTGGACATCTGGTCGTTCTGCTTCAGCTGCCCCTTCAGGCCTCGGCACACGTCGCCGAAGGTTTCGGGCTTGGCGGCGAACAGCGCAGCCGTCATCTCGACCTGGTTCTTGTAGACGTCGTCGTCGGACGCATGCCCTCGCTCCGGTACGAAGAAGCACCCGATCCAGAGTATTGCCCAGGCAAGTGATGTCGCTCGGCCCACTGTTCTCCCCTCAACCAATCTAAGGGTTCTGAGAAGCGACTCCAACTTGCCGCCCAAAGACGGCACGGGGCCGGGCGAACCTTCTGGGCCACCCCGACGCCTCGCAGTTTCGAGCTATCAGGCCGGCCCTTGCACTCAGAAATGGAGTGACATCCCTGCGTCGACGGTCAGGGAGCCGACGATTCGGTCGTCGAAGATCCAGTCGGAGCGAAGCACCACGAAGGGATTGATCACGCGCTCGAGGGTCGGCGAGTATCCGAGCTTCGTCGAGATCCCGACCCGCGTCGGTCGAGGCTCCGTCAGCGGTACGTACGCTCCGACTCCGAGGCTCATCAAGAACCAGCCAAACATCCGGTTCTCCACGAAGAGCCCGGGCGTGATGTAGCGACGCTCCGCGCGGGAGTCGGTTTGGAGGTATGCGACCCCGACCCCGAAGCTCTGGTTCTCGTTTGCGGGCAGCATCAGCTGCAGGCCGCCGACGACCGCCAAGGAGATCTTGCTCCCTGGAGCCGCGCGGCTCGCGAAGCCCACGCCGCCGTGGATTCGTAGCCGGAGCGGATAGCGGAAAATCGGGTGGAGCTCCGCGTCGGGCTCCTCGACTTCGACGTCGACGTCGACCACTTCGACTTCCGTCTGATTCTCGATCTCCGCCTCCGGCTCGGTCTGGGCCTTCCCGGTCGAGGTGATGATGAGCCCAAGGCAGCAAGCCAGCGTTCGAACAAGCATGGACTGCGTCTAGAGGTGAACTTGACACTGTCAAGCGACGGCGTGAGCGCTATGATTCGGCCGTGCCACTCGTCATCCGCCGACTGCGCCCGAACGACCGCGCCCTCTGGGAGCCTCTCTGGCAGGGCTATCTCGCCTTCTACGGCGTACCGCTCCCGGACGCCGTGACCGACACGACGTGGACCCGCCTGCTCGATCCGGATTGGGACGTGCACGGCCTCGTAGCGGCGAACGATGAAAGCGGAAAGGTGCTCGGAATCGTTCATTTTTTGTTCCACCCCGTGACGTGGGCGATCGCACCCCGGTGCTACCTCGAGGACCTCTTCGTGGCCGAGTTGGCGCGCGGCACGGGAGCCGGCCGCAGGTTGATCGAGGGAGTCTACGAGGAGGCCGATGCGCGCGGCGCCGACCAAGTGTACTGGTTGACCGAAGACGACAACCAAACGGCGCGGCGGCTTTACGATCGAGTGGGCCGCCACACCCGGTTCATCAAGTACCAGCGCTGACCGGGCGAACGCCGCCCAACCCCATGTACATCGACCGGCGCCGGTGCGAGTATCGGCCCGCCTCCGGTTTCCGGGGAACGATGTAGGAGGGCAGGATGACGTTAGGAAACAAGGTTGCAGCCGAATTCGTCGGCACGTTCTGGCTGGTGTTTGGCGGTTGCGGAAGCGCGGTGCTCGCCGCCGGCTTTCCGGATCTGGGTATCGGGTTTCTCGGCGTGTCGATCGCGTTTGGGCTCTCGCTGCTGACGATGGTCTACGCGATTGGGCACATCTCCGGCTGTCACGTGAACCCGGCCGTCTCCATCGGCCTGCTGCTGGGTCGTCGGTTTCCAGCGTCCGAGCTCGTGCCGTACGTCATCGCCCAGGTCCTCGGTGCCATGGCCGCAGGCGGCGTGCTGTATCTAATCGCTTCGGGGCAGCCCGGGTTCGAAGCCGGAGGTTTCGCCTCGAACGGCTTCGGGGAGCATTCGCCGGGAGGCTACCCGATGATGTCGGCTCTCCTCGTGGAGATCGTCCTGACGTTCATTTTCTTGTTCGTGATCCTGGGCGCCACCGATAAGCGCGCACCCGCGGGCATCGCGCCCATCGCCATTGGGCTGGCGCTCATCGTGATCCACCTGGTTGGGATTCCCGTCGACAACCTGTCCGTGAACCCGGCTCGAAGCACCGGGACGGCCGTGATTGCAGGGGGCTGGGCTCTTCAGCAGCTGTGGCTCTTCTGGGTCGCGCCCATCGTTGGGGGAGCGCTCGCCGGAATCGTCTATCCGCTGGTTGCCGGCGGAGGCGACTGACGCGGGGTCAGTTGACCTGAAGCAACAAGAAGCGGCCGCCGTTCGAGAGCGCGCCGCCGTAGCCGCCCGACACCGTCGGGATGGCTGAAAAACCAAACCCGCCCTCCGCGCGGGCCACTTCGCGGCCATCCGACAGCGCAAGCGCGAGGAGCGAACCCTGGGTTTCCCCGTACAGCACCGTTCCGCGCTCGGTGACGACCGGCGGCGTGGGCGCGCCTCTCTCCGGTGCCTTCTCCCAGAGCACTTCGCGCGAACGCAGGTCGAGCATCGAAACCCCCGACCGCGCTGAGGCGACGATCAGCGTGCGGCCGGCCACCGCCAAGCCCGTGACGGCAGTGAATTTGGCGTCCCGCCATTCGAGCGTTCCGCTCCCGGCGTCGAGCGCGTAGAGGCCCGCCGTGAACGACGCGATGAAGAGCGTGTTCTCGAAGAGCACCGGCGTGGTGTCGACGTCGAGAAACCTCGGTAGATCGCCTTGGCGTATGGGGACGTCGGTGGCGGTTTCGATCTCCCAGATCAAGCGTCCGTCGAGCGGGTTGATGGCCGCCACCGCGCCGTCCGTGAACGCGGCGTAGAGCTTGCCGTTGGCCAGGAGCATTCCCGCGTGCCCACCGATGGTGATCTCCTCGGCGATTTCCTTTTCGTAGGTCCAGAGCGTCGAGCCGTCGCTTCGGGCGAGCGCCGTGATGATGTCGTTCTCGCCGACGACGTAGAGCGCGTCGTCCGTGAGGATGGGCCGCTTTCGGAGCGCCCCCGGAAGCTCGGCGATCCATCGAACGTTGCCGTCGGCATCGAGCGCGTGAAGGTCTCCGTCGAGCGCAGGCAGATAGATCTCTCCGTTCCGGGTATCGACGACGGGCTGCGATTCAATTTGGGCCTCGGTGTCGTAGAGCCACAGCCGCCGCCCATCGATCCGGAAAGCGAAGAAGTTGCCGTCGGAGGTGCCGATGTAGACTCGCCGTCGCGGGGGGTCGAACGCGGCCGACGCCATCTCGACCGGGATGTATCGCGCCTCCTGCTGGTCCGTGAGTTGCTTCGACCACCTGACGTCGAACCCACCTTCGCCAGGCGGCGCGTAGTCGTCCCCGTCTTGGACCCAGCCAAACGTGTCGGCTTTGGTGGCTTTGCCCGCGTTGCCACAGCCCGCGAACGAGAGGGCGAGCAGGGCCAGTAGCGCGCCGCGAAAGACCATCTTCAGGGTGTAGCTTGACCCTGCTGCGTCCGAACCATCTCGTTCAGCTGCTCTTCGAGCGCGCGCATGTCCGGGCCAGCGTTGGGTGCGAGGCTCGGGTCGAGCAGAGCGAGCCGCGCCTCAGTCTGTGCGCTCGTAAACGGCAGCGACGGTCCGCCGGGTCGCCGGAGTTCGCTCATCACCGCCTGAAACTTCAGCTTGGCTTCGTCGTCTTTGCCCTGGGCCATGAGGATCCGGCCTTGGTGATACGACGCGATCGGAGCAACCCGACCGCTCACGTCGCGAAGGGCGTCGAGCTCGGCCAGCGCTTCGTCATAGGCCTGCTCGGCCTCGAACGTGTAGGCGATGCCCTCGAGCGCGACCCACTGAAGCACCTCGTCGTCGGTGCCTTCGAGCGCCGTCTGGTACTTCTCCCGGGCGTCGGCGTACTTGCCTTCCCCGTAAAGGGCGCGCCCTTCCCCGATGAGCGCCCACGTCGCGGCGACTGTTCCTGGGTGATCGTCGGCGACCGCGGCGTACGCGCTCGCCAGCTCTGCGTCGTCGTAGATGTTCGAGTCGACCACCGCCGCGAGCTGGCTGCCTGCCTCTGCGTTCTTCTTTCCGGAGAACGTCGACCAGCCGATGCCGATCGCGGCCACGACGAGAACCCCGCCGGCGGCGAGTCCGAGCGGCTTGAGGTTGTCGGAGAGCCAATCTTTGGCGACCGCCGCCTGCGCCAGCGCCTTGTCCTCGACCATCTCGGCCTGCCGTCCTCGCTCGGCCGCCTTTCGGGCCGACTTGGCCGCACGGGAGGCGGCAAGCCGCTGTCCGGCGGTGAGTGGCGTCTGCTTTTCGTTCTCGGCTGAGTCGTTTGCCAAGGTTTCCTCCAAGAACCCGAAAATCCGGGTAAATCGGGTCGGGACTATACACGTGGGCCGTGCCCAGTCAACGTAGCCTCGCGTCTGCTGCAACGCCCGTGCTACAGGCCTTTTCGTGAGGGTTTTCGCTTGCTTGGGTCTGGCAGTGCTCGGCGTGTTGGCCGCGCCCGCCGCCGCCTCCGCCTACGAAAACCAAGTCACCTTAGGGCTCGAGCTCGGCTGGGCCGGGATCCCGAACTCCTCGACCCTTCCGCTCAACGGCATCGATCTCGGGATCACCGCCGGGTACGGCATCAACGACGCCTGGGAGATCCGCGGGCTCGGCACGTTCAACCTGCTGTTCGACGACGACCGGCTGCGCACCGGCATGATCGGCGCGGAGGCGACGTACCTGCTCGACATCGTGCGGTTCGTGCCGGTGTTCGGTTTCGGGGTCGACGCGGTGATCAGCGCGTTCCGAGGCAACACCCGGGGCGACTTCGCCATGCATGCGCTCCTCGGCGTGGACTTTCTCATCAACCCGCGCTGGCTCGTGGGCGCCTCCGCACGCGGCTTCTGGGTCACGACGAACGGCCGAAGCTTCCTCGACGCGCTCTTCTTCACCGCGGCGTTTCGGGTGGGCATCCGATTCGACGTTCGCAGAAACCCAAGGCCGAAGCGCTGAGAGCCGTCCGGCCCCAATCCCCGAGACGCGCGTCAGGTGATCGACGTCGACGAACGGCCCGTGCTCGGTTCGATGGTCCACGATGCGAGTGGCAAGCGCCGGCCCAATGCCTGGAAGAGCCTCCAGCGCTTCGACCGACGCACAGTTGAGATCGACGGGCAGACTCGGATCCATCTCAGGTCGCGGCCCGGTCGAGTTCGGGGCCTCTCCGGGGAGCAGTCGCTGAGGAATGGACAGCGGACGTGCCGTCGAAATAGAGACGAAGGCGAGCGCGAGCGCTACGGCAGCGCCGGCCTGTACCTCGGAGACACGCGGGGCGTCGGCCACCCGCAGGTATCGGCCGAGAGGCCTCAGCCGTTGCCGCTGGCGGCTTCGTCGGCGCCCAGTTCGAAGCCTTCGTGGAGAAGCACCACCGCCTGATCCGCGTGCTCTGCCTTGATGAGGCAGCTGGTCTTGATCTCGCTCGTGCTGATCGCCTGGATGTTGATGCTGTTGTCGGCCAGCAGCCGAAACATGCGCGCGGCGATACCTGCGTGGTTTCGCATTCCGACCCCGACGATCGACACCTTCGCGACGTCGTCGTCCCGGATCACTCCCTCGGCGTCGACGCCGTCGACGAGCTTCTTCGCGACCTCTTCGGCACGGTCGGAGTCCTCGCGGCTCACCGTGAAGGTGAGGTCCGTATGCCCGGCCTTCGACACGTTCTGGATGATCATGTCGACCGAGATGTTCGCCTCCGCGAGCGGTTCGAACACGCTTGCGACCACGCCAGGATGATCGGGAAGCGCCCGAACCGTGAGCTTCACGGTCTTTTTGTCGGCGGCCACCCCGGCCACCACGACCTTTTCGAGCAGGTGTTCTTCGTCGGTCACAATCGTTCCCTCCGATTTGGAGAAACTCGAGCGCACGTGCAAGCGCATGCCGTGCTTCATGGCAAGCTCCACCGAGCGGATCTGCAAGACCTTAGCGCCCAAAGAGGACAGCTCGAGCATCTCCTCGTAGCTGATGATGTCGATTTTCCTGGCGCTCTCGCAGACGCCGGGGTCGGTCGTGTAGACACCGTCGACGTCGGTGCAGATCTCACACACGTCGGCGTTGACGGCGGCGGCTACGGCGACCGCGGACGTATCTGAGCCGCCGCGCCCAAGCGTCGTGATGTTGCCGTATGCGTCGGTCCCCTGGAAGCCAGCCACGACGAGCACCTGCCCTGTTTCGAGCGTCGAGCGAAGTCCGCTCCCGTCGATGGTCCGAATGCGGGCCTTCGTGTGGACGCTGTCAGTCAAGATGCGGGCCTGATGCCCGAGCATCGAGCGAGCCGGAACCCCGATTCGGTTGAGCTGAATTGCGAGAAGTGCCGCGCTCACCTGCTCGCCGCTCGCCACCAGCACGTCCATCTCGCGCGCGGCGGGGCGATCGGCGAGTTCCCACCCCAAGCCGAGGAGCCGGTCGGTTTCTCCCGCCATCGCGCTCACGACGACGATCACCTGGTGACCTTCGCGGTATGTCTCCGCGACCCGCTCCGCGACCCTGCGGATTCGGTCGAGCGAACCGACGCTCGTGCCACCGTATTTCTGGACCACCAGGCTCATGGGCGGCGAAGGATAGCGGCGCCGTTGTTCCGAGCAACCGCGAATTTCAGGCTTTGCTCGCCCCTCAGGCGTCGGTTCGTTCGACCCCGGGGAGCTCGAGCACGAGGTCCTTTCCGTAGGCCGTCGACGGCGTCTGAAAGCCCGGCTTCGCGTCGCCCTCGCTCGCCTTCTTGGCGATGGACAGCGCCATCTTGGCGGTGAGCGTGTATCCCTCAGGGGTGCGCATTGTCGACACCACCGCGCCGCGCGGTCCACGCGCTTCGGCCCAGAGCTCCATGTAGGCCTTCTCGCGTGCGGCATCGCTCGGCCCGGCCGGGGCGGAGTCGATGCGCTTCTTGAGCATGCGCTGCACGGGCCCGGCGTTGAGGAGCGGGAGGAGCGGCCTCGAGAGGCGCAGCATCCGCGCCGCGTTGGCGGGCGCTTCGGTGTACACCTCGATGTTCGGGATCTCCGTGCTCTTGTACGCCGTGACCACATCGCCCCACGGGATCGTCATGCAGTGAGCGGGTTTCCCGTTGCCAAAGTCGATCGTACGGGTTGCGTGCGCGGTGGGAACTGGGGTGAGCTCTCCGTTTCGTCGGACCATGCCTCCAGCCGCGAAGTTCTCCGCCATCGTCGTCGCCGTGCCGTGAGAGACGCCGCCTCCGCGGCCGCGCCAAGCGAGAGTGAGGTGCGTCGCGTCAGGCATTCGAGACTTCACGTGCGCGGCGAGGCAGTCGGAAGGAACCACGTCGAAACCCGTGCCCGGGAGGAGCATGACGCTGGCCGCTTTGGCTGGCTCGTCGCGCGTCCAGAGCGCAGCGAAGACGGTCGCCTCCCCTGTGATGTCCGTGTAGTGGGTTTGGGTGGCGAGGCAGGCGGCCGCCATCGCTTTGTACGTGCGCACGAACGGTCCGGCGCAGTGAACGACGACGGCTTTGCCTTCGAGCGCCGATCGGATCGAGGCCGGGTCGTCGAGGTCGGCGACGACGAAAGGCAGGTCGTACTTGGCGGCCTGGGCCCGAAGGCGCTCCGGGTTTCGGCCGGACAGCACGACCTCGACGCCTTCCTCCTTCGCGAACCGAGCGACCAGGTCGCCACTGTAGCCGTACGACCCGTAGACCAAGATTTTCGCTGCCATGGTGCGCGCGTTGTAGCACTCGCCTCGCCGAACGACACCGCCGTAGAAACTCGGTAAGCTCGGCCCTCATGCGTCGGCCCTCGTCGGCATCGTTGTTCGGAGTCGCCCTTTTGGTGTTCGCCTCGGTGACGGGGTTCGCCGATGAGGGAAAGCGTGCGACCGACCGCGACCGCATGGTGACCACCCAAATCGAGGCTCGGGGAATCGAAGACCCGCGCGTCCTTCGAGCGATGCGCACCGTTCCGCGCCACGCGTTCGTGCCGGAGGCCCAGCAGGCAAACGCGTACCAGGATCGCCCGCTCCCGATCGGATACCGTCAAACGATCAGCCAGCCCTACATCGTCGCGCTCATGACGGCCCTCGCGGACGTCGGGCCGGGTTCACGGGTCCTCGAGGTGGGAACGGGGTCGGGCTATCAGGCGGCGGTGCTCGCCGCCGTGGGGGCCCGCGTGTATTCGATTGAGATCGTGAAGCCGCTCGCCAGACGCGCCAAGCGCATCCTCGCCGAGCTTGGCTACGGGCCCCGTATCACCGTGCGCGCAGGCGACGGTTACGCCGGCTGGCCGTCCGAGGCGCCGTTCGACGCCATCGTGGTGACGGCGGCCCCGCCCGAGATCCCGGCGCCGCTCCGGGAGCAGCTGAAAGTGGGCGGCCGGCTCGTGATTCCCGTCGGGGAGCGCGCCCAGCGCCTCGAAGTCGTGACCCGGACCGACAGGGGCTTCCGCACGCGCAACGTCATCCCGGTCCGCTTCGTTCCCATGACGGGGAAGGCGCAGGAGTTGTAAGCGCGCGCACAAATTGTGCGCAAAGTGCCCACATCTATCGGTTTCCCGACCAAGAAACCCGGCTGGAATCGAAGCGACCTATGATATCGTCGGCCTCCCCCGAGTGGCGGCGAGCATGCCCGTTCGGCCACCACTCCCCCACAAGGAAGCCCGATGTTCTCAAGCACCCTTCGTAGTTGCTTCAGCCTGTGTTCGGCCGTGGTCCTGTTCGCCGCGGCCGCAGTCGGATGTTCGTCGAGCGACGGGCCGTCGGGCTCGCTCGGCGTGAACCTGGTGCTGCTCGATGGATCCTCGATCGACCGCGTCGACTGGACGATCACCGGCGGCGACATGGACCCCATGAACGGGTCCATCGACACGAGCGCCCCTGGCTCGACCGCCTCCGTCGAGGTCTTCGGCATTCCAGCTGGGGACGGCTACACGATTGCGATGTCCGCCGAGTCGGAAGACGGCTCGGTCACCTGCGAGGGCTCCGGGAACTTCAGCATCAGCGAGGGCGAGACCACCGAGGTCCACGTCATGCTTCGCTGTAAGACCGAGAACGACCTCGGCGGGGTTCGCGTGGAGGCCTGGATCAACGTGTGCGCCGAGCTCACCAAGGTGGTCGTCTCGCCGCTCCAGACCTCCGTCGGAAGCCAGATCGACGTCGAGGCGGAAGCGGAGGATCACGACGGCGACCCGATCATGTACCTCTGGACCGGGACCGGCGGGAGCTTCGAGAACCCGATCGCACCCATCACCCAGTACACCTGCGAAGAGGAAGGCACCCAGTTCATCACCATCACCGTGTCCGATGACGGCTTCCAGCACTGCATGAGCGGCTGGACCGTCGAGGTTCACTGCGTGGACGGCGGCGGCACCGGCGGCGTCGGTGGAACCGGCGGCGTTGGCGGTGAAGGCGGTGTTGGCGGCGAAGGCGGCGTCGGCGGTCAAGGCGGCGTCGGTGGCGAAGGCGGCGTCGGCGGTGTCGGCGGTGTCGGCGGTCAAGGCGGCGTCGGCGGCGTCGGTGGCGAAGGCGGCGCTGGCGGCGTCGGCGGTGAAGGCGGCGTCGGCGGTGAAGGTGGCGTCGGTGGCGTTGGCGGCGTCGGTGGCGTTGGCGGTGAAGGTGGCGTTGGCGGTGAAGGCGGCGCTGGCGGCGTCGGCGGCGAAGGCGGCACGGGCGGTTGTATCCCGGACGGGGACGCGCGTTTCGCCGGGCCCGTGACGAACCGCCCGTGCGGCGACACGCAGTGCGGTGCCATGGAAGTCTGCGTCGAAGGAGGCTGTCAGTCGGCTGCCCTGATCTTCGTCAGCAGCTCGACTTCCCTCGCGAATCTCGGGGGACCGCGTGGCGCCGACCAAACCTGTGCCGACCTCGCCGCAGAGGCGGGCCTCGGAGGCTACTGGTTCTCGTGGACGTCGGACTCCTGCACGTCCCCGATCAAGCGCTTCGAGAAGACCACGCTGTCGTACCGTCAGCTTGATGGCAGGCCCATCGCGTCGAGCTGGGATCGCCTAGTCACGCCCGTGCCGCCCATTGGAGAGCTCCCCCTCGCCAACGACTTCAACATGGACGAGAACGGGCAGTTCCCGGGCATCGTCGACGAGCAGACCATGATTCCCACCGGGGAGGCTTGCCCTCCGCCGCGGGTGACCGACCCTGCGGGCTGCTTCACCTGGACCAACACCGAGCCGGACGGAACGGTCGCGGCCAACCAGAACAACAATGGCTGTCTCGGCCTCACGAGCGACGGCAGCGACTTCGTGAGTGGCTCCGACGTCGGAAGGCTCACCACGCAGTTCAGCGGTTGGACGGCCGCAAGGACCGTTCCCTGCAGTTTCCCTGGCGGTCGGATCTTCTGCTTCGAGCAGTCCGAGCAGAACCCGCCGCCATAGTGTCGGCGTTCCGCCCTACTCGTTTTCGGCGGGTTCTTCGTCCGGCTTCGGCGTAGGACGTTCCGGCTCCCCGTACTCGTTCACGAGCTTCTTCTGGAGCTTGTCGAGCAGCATGCGCTCGATGTAGCCGGGCATCGCCGGGATCTGGATGGCGACGCGGACCGCGTCCTTCCCCTGATCCTCCACGCGAATCACCTCGACGCTTCCCGGATAGCTCCGGCCGTCGTCCTTGTAGTCGAAAAGCAGGTACCCGATGCTCTCGTCCCGGTCGCGGATCGGATAGCCCTGATCCACGCGGATTAGACGGACTGCCGCCCGCCACACCTGGTCGTACCGATGCTGGTACTGATCGGTCTTCTTGGCCGACACGGCCGTGGGAAGAGCGAGCAGTACGACGACGAGCGAAGCGGCGACCCAGCGAGACATCTCCCCGGACGCTATCGAATGCGGCACTCGGGTCCAAAAAAGGTGCCGGCACCGCGCCGCCGTACCGGGTCGGCTAGCGAACCTCGTCGACCAGCGCGAGGAGCTTGTCTCGCGTGTTGAGCGAAGGGTCGTCGAGCACCCGATCCAGCAGGGCCCGGAGCACCTGCCCCACGATGGGCCCGCCCTCTCCGTCGAGGGCCTGGATGACGTCGTGGCCGTTGATCGCGAGGTCGCCCGTACTGAGGGCGCTGCCGTGCTCAACCTCGGCGTCGATGCGTGTGCGAAGCTCCGCCAGCGCGGCGAGCTCGTCGTCCACGTTCCGACCTTTGCCGAGCGCATCGGCGTGACCGAGGCGCAGCAGTGCGTCCACGTGCTCCGGCCCGACACGCTTGATGAAACGCCTCACCGCGGCATCAGACCAGTCCGAGCTGTAGCAAATCAGATGATGACGAATCAGCCCGACGATGGTTTCACGCTCGTCGTTCGAGAATTTGTACGTCCGAAGCCAGTTCGCGGCCATGTCGGCGCCGACGCGCTCGTGGTTGTAGAAGGTCCAGTCGCTCGTCTTGTCCGAGTAGGCCCGAGTGCGCGGTTTGGCCACGTCGTGAAGCAGCGCGGCCACCCGCTCGATCGGTCCGCCTTCCGACTCGTCGAGCACGCGCATGGTGTGGTTCCAGACGTCGTAGGCGTGCCACTTGTTCTGCTCGCAGCCCACCTGTTCGAGGAGCTCTGGGTACGTGACTTCGAGAATCCCCGTGCGCCGCATCACTTCGAAAGCGCGCGACGGGGCCCTCGATTTCATGGCCTTGAGCCATTCCTCCCGGACACGTTCGGGGCTCACTTTCCGAAACGTGTCGAGCGCACCGCGAAACGCGGCCTCCGTGTCGGGTTCCAGCTCGAAATCGAGGGTCGCGACGAAGCGCGCGCCGCGCAGGATTCGGAGCCCGTCCTCCTGGAAGCGCTCACTCGGGTTGCCGACGGCGCGGAGCCGCTTGGCGCGCATGTCCGCGAGCCCGCCGAACGGGTCGACGACGTGCCCATCGACCGGGTCGTAGGCGATCGCGTTCACCGTGAAGTCGCGCCGAGCGAGGTCCCGGTCGATGTCGTCAACGAAGACCACATCGTCCGGTCTTCGACCGTCGGTGTAGGCGCCTTCGCCGCGGAGCGTGGTGACCTCGTAGGTTCCCCCCTTCCAAAGCACGGTGACGGTGCCGTGGTCGATCCCCGTCGGGATCACGCGTGCGAACGTCTTCTGCACCTTTTCGGGTAGTGCCGAGGTCGCGATGTCCCAGTCGTTGGCCGGCCTGCCAAGGAGCGTGTCCCGGACGCAGCCGCCGACGACCCACGCGCGCTCGCCGGCCTTGCGGAGCTCTTGGCAAATCTCGAGCACCGGTCGCGTGATTTGTTGGCGCAAAATCCGGCTTGGCACGCTTCGTCGATAACCTCACGGTTGCCGAAGTGCAATATTCGGAGCGTAGGCACCCATGCCTGCGCCCGCGGTCCGACCGGAATACCAGGAGCTCTCTCGAGGTTTCGCCGATGACGATGAGACAGTCTCTCTTCCCAGTGCCCCCACGAGGCAGGGGGCTGCCACGCTTGGTGGCTGGGACCGAACCCTCGACCGAGTTCGACGGGGCGCACTCGATTCTCGCGCGGCACCTCCCGGTCTTCATCCTCGACCCTGGCCGGATTGCTTACCTTCGGCACCCCCTGCTGCCCGACCCGGGGCCCGTCGACTCCCTGCTTCGACGCGTCGCTGAAGGCAAAGCCGAGTCGGTGGACATCGACGCGGTGGGCAAGGAAGTGCGAGTCCGGCTGGAGGGGAGTCAGGGCACGTTTCATCTCGTTGCGCTCGTCGATGGGTACGACGACCAGCGCACGCTCATGCTGACCATCGACGACACGTTTCGGCTTCGGACCCTCACGCAGACGCAAGTCTTAGAGCGCGCCGGGGTGCTGCAGCTCTACGGGGCTCCGCTGGGGGTTGCCGCCCTGACGGAAGGCCAGATGCGGGCGCAGGTCGGACAGACGCTCTACCGCGACAGCAACGTAATTCGTCGACTGACCGTCGAAAGGTACGTCGGCGGCGCTTGGGTATCCCAATACGACCCGATGGGGGTTGGCGCGAGATTCGACATGGGCACGCGCCCGCGCCCGACGCCGTGAGCGCATCGAGGGCCGCCGCCCCGCCTCCGCCGTGGCCTCGGGATTCGCTCGAGTGGTCGCGCAGGCCGCTCGCGCCGACCAGGACGGAGCCCACCCCTTGCGGTTGCCCTGAAGTGACCAAAGAGAGCCCGGGTAGCCAATCGCAACCGAAAAGTGTGTTCTTCGTACGGAAGACCACGGGGATCCCACGGGTTAGGTGTTGACAAGGACCACGTTGGCCCTGTGGGATAACACGGCTACACTCGCATCCCCTCTTCCCCCTCCCCCTGCTGCTCGCGAACTCTATGAGAAGACTCTGGAAGCCCTTACTTGGATTGGTGGTCGTCCTCGCGGCGTTCACCATTTCCTTCGGCTGGCCGCGCGAAAACGGCCTCCAAATCGACATCGACACCTCGCCTCGCGCTCGCGCGGCCCGGGAGCAAACCCCGTGGGACCTCACCAAGCTTACGGTGATGAACCGGGCGATCCTCGAGGTGAACGAGCACTACGTCGATCCGACCCGCGTCGACCACCAGCGCATGATGCTGGCCGGCCTCAACGCGATTCAGCGAAGCGTCGCGCCGGTTCTAGTGCACTACGAAGACGGCGCGGAGACCCTGAAAGTCCAGGTCAACAGCGACGAAGACGAGTTCATCATCTCCGACGTATCGAGCCCCTGGGAGCTCGCGGGCCGATTCCGCGAAGTGTTCTCGTTTCTGCAGGAGCACCTTCAGGGCGAAGAGGACCTCGACCTTCGAGACGTCGAGTACGCCGCCGTCAACGGCATGCTGCGAACGCTCGACCCGCACACCGTCCTTCTCACGCCCAAGGTCTTCGAAGAGATGCAGACCAGCACTCGCGGCGAGTTCGGTGGGCTCGGGATCGTCATTTCAATCCGCGACGGGCATCTGACGGTCATCCGACCCATGCCCGGCACGCCCGCTTTCAAGGCCGGCCTCCTGCGCGGCGACCGCATCGTCAAAATCAACGACGAGTCCACGCTCAACATGCCCCTTCAAGAGGCCGTCGACCGACTGCGGGGTACGCCCGGCTCCAAGGTCACCGTGTTCACCCAGCGTAAGGGGAAAGCCGGCGCCTGGAGTAGTCCGCGCCGCGTCGAGCTGACGCGCGCCGTCATTCACATCGAGTCGGTGGAGCATCGCATGCTTCGCGACGGCGTCGGCTACATCAAGATCAACAACTTCCAGGGCAACACCGAAAAGGACCTCCGACGCTCCCTCTCGGACCTGCGCAAGAAGAAGATGAAGGGCCTCGTGCTCGACCTCCGCGGAAACCCGGGCGGGCTGCTCGACCAGGCCGTGCAGGTGGCCGACACCTTCCTCGACGGCGGCCCCATCGTCACCACCTCGTCGCAGGATCCTCAGCAGCGGGAAGAGAAGTTTGCGCGCGAAGGAGGGACCGAGCCCGGCTATCCGATGGTCGTGCTGATCAACGGGGGTAGCGCGTCGGCAAGCGAGATCGTCGCTGGCGCCCTCAAGAACCACGACCGAGCGCTCATCATCGGCGAGCAGAGCTTCGGCAAGGGCTCCGTCCAGGTGCTCTACAACTTCCAGGACGGCTCGGCGCTCAAACTCACGGTCGCCCAGTACCTCACCCCGGGCGAGCTTTCGATTCAGGGCGTCGGTATCGTTCCCGACATCGCGATCAGCCCGATGACCGTCGACAAGGAGGACATGGACCTCAAGGTCGACCAGATCTTCATGCGCGAAAGCGAGCTGCCCTCGCATCTCACGCACGAGAGTGCGTCGGACACGCAGCGGCCGTCGGTCATTCTCGGCTACTACCTGAACAGCGAGCTGCGTCAGCGGCTGCTCGAGGCGGAGCCCAACGAGGAAGAGAACGAGGACCAGGAGAACTTCCTGATTCGATTCTCGCGCAACCTCGTTGCGAACGCGAAGTCGTCCCGTCGCCCCCAAATGCTCCGCTCTGCCCAGACGGTCATCGAGCGGATTCAAAAGCAGGAGGACGAAAAGGTCGCCCGCGAGCTCAAGAGGCTCGGCGTCGACTGGAGCGTCGGTCCTGACCGCGGCGCGAGTAAGGTCAAGGTCGCGGCCAAGACCAGCGCGGGCGACGGGCCCGCTGAAGCCGGCGCGCCGCTCGACCTCGAGGTGCAGGTCACCAACGAGGGCAAGCACCCGCTCTACCAGCTCCGCGCGGTGACCCGCAGCGACAACCGCCTGTTCGAAGGGCGGGAACTCGTGTTCGGGAAGCTGATGCCCGGGGAAACCCGCTCGTGGACCACCACCCTGGGCGTCTGCCGCATGCAAGACGAACAGCGGGTCTGCCGGGTTCCGCGGGACATCGCCGACCGTGCCGACGGTGTGACCATCGAGTTTGAAGAGGCGCACGGGCACGTACCCGACCCGGTCGAAGTTCGCACCGTGATTCGCGCCCTCCCCGAGCCCCGTTTCGCCTACGCCATTCAAGTGGCGGACGACGTGAGCGGTAACGGCGACGGCGCCGTGCAGCGAGGCGAGCAGGTCACCGTCTACCTGACGGTCAAGAACCTCGGCCCCGGCCGAACCTACGAAGTGCAGGCCAACCTCTCGAACCGAAGCGGGCGGGGCGTATTGCTCAATAACGGCCGGTTCCAGACCAGCGACCTCGAACCTGGGGCCGAGTGGGTCGTTCCGTTCACGTTCCAGGTGCTTCCCGATTTCCAGGAAGACGAAGCGAAGCTCGAGGTCATGATCGTCGACACCGACCTTCGCGTCTTCGCGACGGAGAAGCTTTCCATCCCGGTCAAGGACGACGCGGTCTCGGTGCGTAAGGTGAACCCGAAGCGCGTCGTCGACGTGCCTGCGGGCACCGAGGTGCGAGAGTCGCCGGCTGACGACGCAAAGCTCGTCGGGCGCGTCACCGAGGCGGCCAAGCTGCTCGAGACCGCGAGCGGCCCGAACGATTACGTCCGGTTGAACCTCGGCGACGGGCGACCTGGATGGGTTCGCGGGTCGGACGTGTCACGGACGAAGGGACCGGCGACGAAGTCTCCCGCGATCGCCTTCGCGACCAGAGCCGCAGCGCCCGAACTCGAGATCGTCGGGCTGAACACGTTCGTCACCCAGGACGACACCCTTCGAGTCCAGGGCAAAGCACGCGACTCAAGGAGCGTGCGAGACCTCTACATCTTCGCGGGCGGTCGCAAGGTCTACTACGAGTCGAACGAGAACAGCACCACGCCGAACGTTCTCGAGTTCGACGCCGAGAT
Source organism: Myxococcota bacterium (assembly GCA_039177115.1). Taxonomy (GTDB): domain Bacteria; phylum Myxococcota_A; class Polyangia; order Polyangiales; family Houyiibacteriaceae; genus SG8-38. Next base: position 16,327 of record JBCDFZ010000013.1, on the reverse strand, counting down.
TCCGCTCCAGCCCGGGCTCAACAACGTGATGGTCGTCGCCCGCGAGGACGGCGACTCCGAAGCGCGCCACTACTTCACGGTGCGCCGCGACGACAGTGACGGCTCGCTCATGGAGACCCCGAAGATGGACGACGTCCTGTTCGGGAACGGTCACTGATCGGACTCCCGACTTGGCATGGACTAGCCGGCTGGCAGGCTAAACCAACCGGCAAAACGCGCAGCGCCTTCCGGCAGCCGAGAACCGCGGCGAAGGTAGCGCCAGAACATCGGGGTCAGCGTGTCGACCGCTCGCCTCGGATCGCATGGCTTCAACTCTCCGAATCTCAGGCTGGCTCTAGTTTCAAGGCTGATATGCATAATTTCATTGTGATTCCATAGGAATCGAAGGGCTTCGCCCGCTTCGTCGACCCCGGGCTGTATCAGCTGCACTTCCCCTTCTTGGTGATCCCCCCGGATTGCCGCGCGGCGCGGGATAACCCCGGAGCGTCGGGCCAGTGCGGCGATTTCGAGTCGAAGCGTCGGGGCCGGCTCCACGGTGAGCAGGAGGCCGAGGAAGGTCCCCGGCGCGGCGTGGTCCTGGGCGACGGCGCGCACCAGCTCGAGTCGCCCGTCTTCAGGCATCGTCTCGTACGCAAAGAGGAGTCCGTCGAGGGCACTCTCGTCCTGCTCGGCGCGTGCCAGCAGGCCGGAGAAGTCGCCGCGGCGCGGTCGACCTGCGCGCACAATCCCGGGGCCCGAGCTGGCTGCCATCGGCTTCGTATACCGCGCAACCGGGCCCGCGCACCATCCATTCTTGATGTATGTAAATATCTTCTACTTGACTACATTAACCTACCTGGCTAAAGAAAGCCCGTTCAGCGGGAGGGTTCGATGGAAGCAGGGGCCGCCTTCATTGCGAAACACCAAAAGATGGTCGAGACCCTCGCCGGCCGTCTGCACCGGGAACTCTCGCTCCAAGGCGATCTCGACGACCTGATGGCGTTCGGCTACGGCGGGCTGCTCGAGGCGAAGAGACGCTTCGACGCGTCGCGTGGCGTCCGGTTCCAGACGTTTGCGTATCACCGCGTGCGCGGCGCCATGCTCGACGGCGTTCGCAAGATGGCCTACCTGCCGCGACGGGTCCACGAACGCGTGCGGCTCGAAGCCGACTGCGAGCCTACGGCGGCACCGGCGACGACGCCCCTCGACCAGGTCTTCGCCCGCCTGAGCGCCGGGCTGACGACTGCGGGTCCGCTTCAAGGCAAGTACGCCGTACGTTCCCCTGAAGAGACCTTTCTCGCGCAGGAGGGAGTCGGACGGCTGCTCGAGGCCCTCCAAGCGCTCCCTGAGCGCCAGCGACGCGTCCTTCGCGGCTACTACTTCGAGGGGCGCACCCTCGACATGGTGGCGCGCGACCTCGGTGTCTCGAAGTCTTGGGCGAGCCGCATTCACACGGCGGCACTCGCTGAGCTTCGCTCGGTTCTCGAGTCGTAGTCAACGGCAGACCGATGCAGAGCTTGAAACCATACATCAGACTCATTGGGGTTCGATTGGAAACCTTGGACGATTGGCGCGAATGTCCGCAACCGCGTCGGTCATGGCGTAGCCTGCGGCGGATCTCGGACCCCGCCAGACGCGCGACTCCTTGGTCGCGTTCATGACGGCGACGCGAACACGCAACGAGGGCACTGTTTGCGAAGCGCACAAGTTACGTATGCCGAGATTGAGACCTCGCCGCTTGCTTATTGACGTTCCGCTTCCGCGAGTGGCAAGTTGCACGCGCGAAGGATCACCGCGTCCTCGCAATCGCGGCCAAAGGCCAGCATGTAGCGGTTCACGGCCTCATGCTCGGTTCTGACACCTTCAAAGCACCGGAAACGGGTTTCCGGGAGACCCCATCGCGTGCACGAGACCGCGACGAAACGGTCCACGTCGTCGTAGTCACGCACTCCTTCTCCGGAGCCTGCCCTCGGAGGTGACGACAGGAAACGACGACACAGGGACGGCGTCGGTTGTCCCTGAGCGCGAAAAGCCCAGCGGCACTCGGTCCAACTGTCGTCGAACCCGCGACAGGTGTGCTCCGAGGTCAGCGGGACCCGACACTCGGCGATCTTGGTCGACCGGTTCGACGCTTCGAGTCCCACCCCGAGGAGCCCAGCCCCAACCAGCGCGAGCACGAGGCCAGCGCCCGCGATCAGCGCGAGCAGCCGACCCACCCGGCGTGGGCGTTTAGCGCGGGAGGTGCGATGCACGGGCCGACTCTAGCGTGCTTCGCCGCAACGGCCGGAACGCTGTGCCGTGGGCGCACCCGTCGGAAGCCCCTCGTGCTGCGCGCGAAGTCCCTGGCGCCGGGATCGGCGGCCCGACGAGCCGTGGAGAAAGTCGGCCGTTGGGCCGAAAACCAGTGTTCCCGTAGGGTTACGTGCGTAGCCTGATTCGCGCTTCAGGTGTGAGCGCGCAACGGCTTTCGCACTGTGCGTCGGAATGACACTGTGGCGGAAAGGTGTGGCAACAAGCGCTCGGCCCTGTAAAAACCGCTGTAAAGAAGTCCCGAAACGCCAGGGCTTTGCGGCTTTCTTCGGGTGGCACGCATTCTGCATCATGCTCTGGGCAAGATGGGGGCAACCATGAACCAGAGCCCGAAAGCCCAGGCGGTCGACGCCCGGGGAATTCGGATCATCGCCAAGTCGGTCTATCGCGAGCTTCGGAACAGCGGCCACAGCCGCTCCGACGTCGTGGCGTTCACCAACGCCGTGCTCGAGCTCGTCACGTCCGAACTCCGGGACGCGCAGGAAGCGGCCGAGTAACCCTTCGCGGGTCCACTCGGTTTCCTTCAAAAGCGCAGCGCATTCGCGCCTTTGGCTCCTTGACCGCGTTGCACCCCAACGCTACGTTCGCCGCTCGCCGGGCGGCGCGACAGGCGACGTCGCCGACGATCAGGAGTCGATGACATGGCCACGAAAGTCGGAATCAATGGTTTCGGACGTATCGGGCGCTGCGTAGCCCGCATCATCGCGGAGCGCGGTGACGACCTCGAATTGGTGGGGATCAACGACCTCACCAGCGCGGAGATGCTTGCGCACCTCCTAGAGTGGGACTCGGTGCACGGGCACTTCTCGCATCCGGTCAAAGCCGAGGAGGGCGCCATTTGGATTGGCGACCGCCGGATTCCGGTCAGCGCCGAGCGCGACCCGGCGAAGCTCGACTGGAAGTCCCTCGGTGCCGAGGTCGTCCTCGAGTGCACCGGCCTCTTCCGGACCCAGGAGGCCGCGTCCGCGCACCTGAACGCAGGTGCGGAGCGGGTCATCATCAGCGCGCCCGCGCGGGGCGACGTCGATGGGACGTTTTGCGTGGGCATCAACAGCGACCAGTTCGACGCTGCGAACGATCGGGTGATCAGCTGCGCCTCCTGCACCACCAACTGTCTCGCTCCCCTCGCGAAGGTCCTCAACGACAGCTTCGGCATCATCAAGGGCCACATGGTCACCGTGCACTCGTACACGAACGATCAGCGGATCCTCGACCTGCCCCACTCCGACATGCGGCGCGCTCGCGCCGCCGCCGTGTCGATGATTCCCACGTCGACCGGGGCTGCCAAGGCCATCGGCCTCGTGCTCCCGGAGCTCAAGGGGAAGCTCGACGGCACCGCGATTCGGGTTCCGACGCCGAACGTCTCGCTCACCTGCCTCACCGCGCACGTGTCGAAGCAAACCGACCGCGATGCGGTCAACGCGGCGCTCAAAGCGGCCGCCGAAGGTCCGCTCCACGGGGTCCTTCAGTTCGAGGAGCGGCCGCTCGTTTCGAGTGACTTCATGGGCAACCCCCACTCATCGATCGTCGACGCCGCGCAAACCCAGGTGGTCGGTGGCGACCTCGTCGAGGTGCAGAGCTGGTACGACAACGAGTGGGGTTTCTCGAACCGAATGATCGACCTCACTCGACTGGTCTCCGCGAGCTAGTCCGATGGCCGCAGCCGTTCGATCGATCGAGGACCTGTCGCTCGAAGGCGTCACGACGTTCATTCGCGTCGACTTCAACGTGCCGCTCTCGGACGGCACCGTCACCGACGACACGCGGATTCGTGCCGCGCTCCCCACCATTCGGTACGCGCTCGAGCAAGGCGCGCGGGTCGTTCTCGCATCCCATCTCGGTCGCCCGAAAGGCAAGGTCGTCGCGGCGCTGTCTCTCGAACCCGTCGCGATTCGGTTGGCAGAGCTTCTCGAGGGCGGCGAGGTTCGGCTCACCGACGAATGCGTTGGAGACGGCGCACGAAAAGTCGTGCAAGACCTCCGCGACGGCCAGGTAGCCCTTCTCGAGAACCTTCGCTTCGACCCTCGCGAAAAGGAAAACGACGTCGACTTCGCAGGTGAACTCGCCGCGGGCTGCGGCGCCTACGTGAACGATGCGTTCGGCGCGGCCCACCGCGCGCATGCCTCCGTGAGCGCCCTCCCGGGCTTGATCGAAGCCCGGGCCGCGGGATTCCTGATGCAGCGTGAGCTCGAAGTGTTGAGCAAGCTCCGCGCCGATGCGCCGCGCCCCTACGTCGCGGTTCTCGGCGGCGCCAAGGTCAGTGACAAAATCGGCGTGATGGAAGCGCTTCTCACCAAGGTCGACGCGCTTCTCGTTGGCGGCGCCATGGCCAACACGTTCATCGCCGCCAAGGGCGCGGACGTCGGCAAGAGCCTCTGCGAATCGGACAAGCTCGCGCTCGCGCGGAGCCTGATGTCCGGAGCCGAAGAAGCGGGGGTGGACCTCATGCTTCCGAGCGACGTCCGTGTGGGCGACTCGGTGGAAGACGCCACCGCCACCGTCACCGGTACCGACGGGATCCCAAAGGACGCCATGGCACTCGACATCGGGCCCGACACCGAGCAGCGCTACCGCGACCGCCTTCGGCGCGCTCAGGCCATTTTTTGGAACGGGCCAATGGGGCTCTTCGAAAACGCCGCATTCGCCGAGGGCACCCTCTCCGTGGCCCATTCGGTCGCAGACTGCCCCGGGTTCAGCGTAGTGGGCGGCGGCGACAGCGTGGCGGCGGTGAAGCAGGCCCGTCTCGCCGATCGCTTCGACCACGTGTCCACTGGCGGCGGGGCGTCGTTGGAGTATCTAGAGGGCCGCGCGCTCCCGGGTGTGGAGGCGCTCAAGCCATGACCTCACGCACGCCACTCATCGCAGGAAACTGGAAGCTCCACAAGACCGTCGCCGAGTCGAAGGAGCTCGCGGGCGCCATCGCCGCCCACGTCGGGCCGACCGAGGCGTGCGAGGTGGTCGTGTCTCCGGTGGCGACGTCGCTCGCGGCCGTGCACGAGGCCATCCACGGTTCGGCGGTTGGGCTCGCTGCGCAGAACGTCTACTGGGAGGCTTCCGGCGCATTTACCGGCGAGCTCAGCCCGACCCTGCTAGCCGACGTCGGCTGTAGCCACTGCATCATCGGCCACTCGGAGCGCCGTCAGTACTTCGCCGAATCCGACGAGGGCGTGCGCAAGAAGGTCGGGGCACTCATCGGTGAAGGCCTCGTTCCCATCATGTGCGTCGGGGAAACCCTCGAGCAGCGTGAGGCCGGCAAGACGCTCGACGTGGTGCTGGGTCAGGTCGAAGCCGGCACCGATGGCTACGACGCCGTCGTCTTGGCGTCGCTCGTCGTTGCCTACGAACCCATTTGGGCCATCGGCACCGGCAAGACCGCCAAAGCCGAAGACGCTCAGGAGGTGCATCAGGCAATTCGCGCGCACCTCGGTTCGCTCAAGGGTCAGTCTTGGGCGGATCAGCTCCGAATTCTGTATGGTGGCAGCGTGAAGCCCGCCAACGCCGACGAGCTGCTGGCGCAGCCCGACGTGGATGGTGCCCTCGTGGGGGGCGCCTCGCTGACCGCAGAGAACTTCATTCCGATCATCGAAGCCGGCACGCGCCGCGCAGAGAGCTAAGAGTCATGTATACCTTCGTTTCTATCGTCTATGTCGTCGTTTGCCTGTTCTTGATCCTCGTCGTCTTGCTCCAGTCCGGAAAGGGCGGCGGCCTCGGGTCGGCTTTCGGCGGAGGGACGAGCCAGCAGATCTTCGGGGGTGCGGGAGCGGGCAACCTGCTGACCCGTCTCACGGCTGGGTCCGCGTTCCTCTTCATGGCGCTGTCGGTGTGGCTCGCGTTCCTGTCCTCCTCGGGAGACCAGGCGCTCGACCGCGCAGTTCGGCAGCAGCAGGCCGCCCAAGAGGCCGGAGCGGCGCCCGTCGACGAGGGCTCGACGCAAGACGCGGCCGCTCCCGCGACCGACGATACGGACGTCGAGGCTGAGGCTGTCGAAGCGCCCGACGCAGACGAGGCCGTTGTCGAAGAGGTCACGGTCGAAGAGGCGCCGGACGACGCCCAGGCACCCCAGTAGGCTCGCCTAGCTGGCCTCAGACCAGCGCGCCCGAGCTCGCCACTCGAGGCTTTCCACGAGCCGCCCCGCTTGGGCTGAAAGCTCAGACAGAAACCCGCAGAGGCGCGCGGACTGGCCGTCGCGCCCGAGGCTCTCGGCGAGGTCGAGACCGGCGATGACGAGGGGCAGTCCACGCCCTCCGGCGCGTGCCTCCACCAGCCTTCGGCCGAGCGTCTCGTAGACCGCGAGCGCGTGGTCGACGTCGGCGAACGGGTTCATCGCGCGCGCGTAGCGTTCGAGCTCCTCCAGGGAGCGCTGCGGCTCCGCGCTCCAGTCTGCGGCCGGGACCGTCTTCTCCGGAGCGGGTTGGCTCTGGTTGGCCTCGGCGACGAGATGCGCGATCGTCGTTGACGACACGCGCACCCGATGGTCGTGAAGGATTCGTCGGAAGGCGTGGCGAAGCGCTGCGGCTCTCGGGCGCTCCTCCGGCAGCTCGCGGCGCGCTGCCCGTAGTGCCGCGAGAACCGCTTCCGGGGTGTCTTCCGGCATCAGCGGTTCTAGAGTCGCCGCCAGGTCCCTCACGTCCCGTCTGCCGTCCTGAGGTCGCACGGCGAGGGCTGCGCCATCCCCCTGCGAAGCGTCGAGTTCCGGCGTGTGGTTGGGCCCGGGGGTTCCAAACCCCGTGAGCTTCACGTCCCCTGAACTGCTGAGGAGGATGCGATGCGCGCCCACCGACCCGTGGACGATACGAAGGAGTCGCCCTTCCCCGTCTCGGCGCGTATGAGCGTGGTCGAGGGCGTTCGCCACCTGGGCGCCCAACTCGAGGACCACCGGCCACGGCGTGGCAACAACCGCCGCAACACCATGAAGGCTCTTTCCCTCGACGTATTCGGTGACCACGTAGCTGCCACCGGCATCGGTCCCTGCGTCGAGGACCTGGGCCACGTTCGAGTGACTGAGCGCCGCGCAGCATCGTGCCCGCGCGATGATCGAACCGGGCGCTTCGCACGCCTCGTCAATGCGCCACACGACGACCGTTTTGGTGAAGCCCTCGATCCCGTCGCGAGCGCCTCGGTACACCGCGATGTCCTTCGAGTTGAAGAGCGTTTCCTCGAGCCGATATGGGCCGATGGCGGAACGCGCGACCATGGAGGCAGTGTGCGCCACGCGGCGGCGTCGGTCCGGTTTTCGGCGAACCCGGCCCACGGTACCCCTAGACTTCCCTGGTTCCGTGCACGGGATGGATCCGGAGGTAGCGACCGAGATGGTGCGCGCCGAGGTAGAACGGCCCCGTGTCGACCAATGCGACGATCAGCTTGAACGTGTAGCCGGCCACGATGAAGGTCAGCAGCTGCGACCAAAGCGGGCGTTCCGGATCGACCGGAAGCGCCTTGGCCAGGTAGTGCGTGATCAAGATGACCGCGGTCGTGTCGACCAGCTGGCTGACCAGCGTGGAACCGTTGTTGCGCAGCCAGAGGTGTCGCCCGTCCGTCAGGTTCTTCCAAAAATGGAACAGCTGGACGTCGACGAACTGAGCGGTGAGGTAGGCGATCATCGACGCCGTGACGGCGCCAAAGGCCAGCCGCTGCACGTCGAAGAACACGCCTTCGTCCGGAGCGTCGGCGGGCTCGAACCCCGGAAGTGCACCGCCCACCCAAAGGATCAGCATGACCCACAGGTTCAAGCCGAGCCCCACCCAGACGACCTGGTTGGTGCGATGCCGCCCGTAGAGTTCCGACAGGAAATCCGTGCAGAGGAAAGTGATCGGATACGGGAGCACGCCGACTGCAAGCGGCATTGGGACGGTGAGTTCGGTGAACGGGAGTCGAAAACTCAGATCCAAGAAACGGGTGATGCCGAGGATGTTGAGCATCGCCAGCGTGCCGAGGAAAAAACCCGAGAGCACGAGGAACACCACCTGGCGGCGCTCGTGAAGCGTGGTGGGGTCGAGCTCGGGAAGGTCGTCAAACCGGAACTGTTCGGTCGGCAGGCGTTCCTGGTTGCTCACGAACGCTCTTTTCGCTTCAGGGCCGTCCGCTCGATCCCGCGCCATGCTTGGTGTTCTTGCCCCGCGCGCTTCGTCTGTTGGAGCGCCTCATAGAGGCCGGGAAGCGCTGCGACGAGCTTTTGCGCGCCTAGCCCCTGTTCCCACCGAGCCTGCAGCGCCTCGAGATCGGCCCCGGCAGCGACGATCACCTTCCCGCGTCGGAGCACACCGCGGCTGCTGCCGGATGCCTCCGCGTCGCCCGATGCGTCGTGTTCGTGCGGCACGCCTGCCTCGCAGTCGCCGCAGTGCGGCTCGAGGCGTTCCTCTTGAACGAAGAGGCGCACTCCTTCGGGAAGCGTTTCTCGGAGCGCGTCGAGGGCACCCGGCTCCCTCTCGAGGGACACGAACGGCCATCGCCACTCGTCGCCGCGCTTCAGAATCTCGAGCAGCGGAAACACGGGGACGCGCTCACCGGGCGTGAGACCGTGTTCGGCCACCGGGGCGCCGTCCCAAAGGACGAGGTCCCCGTAGTCGATCGGCGCATCGCGGAACGTGGGCGACTGGACGACTCCATGGCATGGACTCAGCGGGGCGACCCACACGAGTTCGAACCCGACGCCCTCCGCGAGCTCGGTGGTGCCGTCGACCGGAGACGGTCGGGAAAGCACTCGCAACAGGAGCGGAGGCAGCCCGTCGACAAACGGCATGCCGCTCTTCGGATCCGCGGAAGCGGGAATCCCGATCTCGTTCCATGCCCTGACCGCGGCGTCGCCTCGACCGAGCGCGGTCGCGCAAATCGCAAGGTTCCACAGCGTCGGCCGGCGGGGGGCCCCTCGATCGAGTGCCGTCTCGCTCGCCGCAAGGCCGTCGTCGAAGCGCCCGCGCCATTTATGAAGGATTCCAGAGTCGTACCACCATGAACCGCGAGACTCGTCGAGTTCGAGCGCGCGGTTCCACGCGTCTCGGGCCGCTTCGTCTCGACCCGGGCCGCAGAGCCTAAGCGCGTTGGCGAGGCTTGCGTGGAGTCGACCCGCGACGTCGGGTTCGCCCCGCTCCGATGGCGAGAGTGCGCCGAGCGCGTCGTCGAGTGCGGAAGCCGCCCACGTGGCGGCGGTGTCGGCCCGGATGGGTGGTTCGTCCATCCCGCGGCGGCCGGCCTGCTCGATGAGCAGCTCCGAGGCAGCCAGTGCCAGCGCCCAGTCTGCAGTCCAGGCTTTGGCGACGTCGCGCAGAATCTCGAGGTGCTCGGGACCGTTGCCGCGTGCACGCACGACCTCGAGCGTCAGCTCTGCCAGTCGTCGGTCGGTTCCGAGTCGGGTCCGGCGGGCAACGATCGACGCCCAGGCGTCGTCGAGCTCCGCGCGCTCAGTGGCTTCTTCGTGGGGCCGCATTTGGCGGCCAAGCTTAGCAGTCGGCTTCCCCTTGTCAGTGCCGGCGCCCCGGAGAAGCGTTGAATTCCGCCGTGTTCTTGGTGGCGTCCTGCGTTTTTGGCTAACCTGAAGGCACGAGGCCGGTCTACGGCCGCCACTGCTTTCACGAGGACCACTTGCAATATCACAGTGCGGGACTGACCGACGTCGGGCAGCGCCGAAAGCTCAACGAAGACGCCTTCATGGTCGACGACACTCTCGGGCTGTACGTCGTGGCGGACGGCATGGGCGGACACGCCGCCGGCGAGATTGCGAGTCAGGAAGCCGTCGACACGGTGCGTGGGATGGTCATGCGCGGCCAAGAAGCGCTCGACCGCGTGGCCGGCGGGGACACCTCCGAATCATCCCTTCGGGCGGCCATCCGCGTGGTGGAGAGCGCGGTGCAGGCGGCCACCTACATGGTGTTCGGGCTGGCCCAGCACGATCCGGAGCAGCAGGGCATGGGCACCACGGTCTCCGTGCTTGCGATGTGCGGCAACTACGGCATCACGGCGCAGGTCGGCGACAGCCGCATCTACCTGGTGCGCGGACAGCGGGCGACGCCTCTCACGGAGGACCACACGCTGGTCGCCTGGCAGCTCAAGCAGGGAATCATCACCGAGGCGGAGGCCGCACGTTCGCCGCATCGCAACGTGATCACGCGCGCCGTTGGGAGCCGCGAGTACGTACAGGTCGACACGGGCTTCATCGAAGTCCAGCCGTCGGACTGCTTCATGCTGTGCTCAGACGGCCTTCACGGCTATCTCGAGGACGCCGAGATTCCTGACGTGATCGAAATGGGACCCTCCGGCGCAGCGCAGCGCTTCATTCACATCGCCAACTCTCGTGGCGGCCGCGACAACATCACGGCGATCGTCGTCAACGTTAAGTAGCGGCCTCTTCGGTCGAGTGCCCGCGGCAGCGGACCGCGGGATCGAGGCAACGAGCTGCCGGTCACGCGTCGAACGCCGCAGGCCCAGTCAGGACCAAGCTCACCAGGTCCGCCTGGCTCCGCGTTCCCGTTTTCGAGAGTACCTGCTTGAGTAGCCGCCCCCGCTACGCGGTCGCAGGTTCGATGCGAGCTGGCACGAACTTGTGCCAGGGAGTGCCCGCGAAGCGATCTCGCGCAGCCGAGTCGGTGAGCTCGTTGACCGGCGCGCCAAAGACCTCCTCCTCGCCGCCCTTCGGGAAGGCGAGCCCCATTCCGTTCGGCAAGGAGACGTGCCCACGATGCATCGTGTCGGTAGTTTCGACCTGGATCACCAGCGACCCGCGCTCCGTCGTGAGCCTAACCCGGTCGGTTGTGGAAACGCCGATGTCTTTCGCGTCCTCGGGGTGCATCCGAAGGGCGCCGACCGCGTCTTTCTTTCGCCAGTCCGGATTTCGGATGATGGTGTTGGCCGTGAACGAGCGGCGTTCGCCCGCCGAGAGGACGAACGGGAACCGCGGGTTCTCGACCTCCGGTTCGGAGAGCGTCCCCACTTCTTCGAGCATGTCCGGGAGCTCAACCTGGACACGGTCCCGCTTCACCCGCTCGAGGACGTCGTTCCAATCCGACTTCGCCATCACGAATCCGTGTGGGCTATCGAGGATCGTTTGGAACAGCTTCATGGCGGCCATGGGCGGCGGACCCCCGAAGCCGGCGTTCCCCATGGCCTCGGGCTCTCGGCTGACGCCACGAAACGCGAGCCCGAACAGAACCGCCCCCTCTCGGACCTCCGGAGGCAACATCGGGCCGAGCGTTCGGTAGAGGACGACCGGAGCGACTCCGGAGAGCTTCGGACTTCCGAGGAGATGCTGCATCACCGCGGCTCCGTACTGAGGCATGCCTTGCGCCGCGGCCTCTCGCAGCGGGGCGAGGTCGTCGTCGTCGAACGCGCCGAGCGCCTCACAGAGCCTCGCGTGGATCTCCGCCTCCGGCAGCGGTCCCTCGGGCGGCTCGAAGAGCCGGTGTCGCAGATGGAAGTAGTTCTCCGGGAACTCGAAGTTGAAGAACGTGGCCTCGGCTTTTTCGAACTGCGACGCCGCAGGCAGGACGTAGTCTGCCATCTTGGCGGTCTCGCTCATCGCGACGTCGATGACGACGACGGTGTCGAGCGATGCGAGCGCCTCCCGCATTCGCTGGCTGTCCGCGAGGGAATGTGCTGGGTTTGCCGACTCCACGATCATGGCGCGGTAGCGCTTGTCGTGGTCGCTCAGAATCTCTTCGGCGATGACGTTGCACGGAACGAGACCGTTGATGATCGGCGCCTCGCGTACCGGCGACTTGCCCTTAACCTTGCCGTTGGCGAAATCGATCAGGCCGGCCATGGTGGCGTGAGTGCCCTTCTTGCCGACGTTGCCCGTCAGCATCCACAGCAGCCGTTGGAGATAGCTGACCAGCGTCGAGTGGCGGTTCATCTGGACGCCGAGGTCCTCGAAGCACGCAAACGAGCCCGCCTTCGCAATGATCCGAGTGGTCTCGCGGACGGTCGCTTCGTCGATGCCTGAGCGCGCACAGAACTCAGCGATGTCGACCTTCGAGAACGTGGAGATCACCGCCTCGTAGCCGTCGACGAGTTCGTCGATGAAGGCGCGGTCGACGAGGTCTTCCTCGATCATCACTGCGACCATGGCCGCGAGCAGCCAGGCATCCGTGCCTGGCTTCACCCGCAGATGGATGTCGGCCATCTTGGCGGTTTCGGTCACCCTCGGGTCGACCACGATCATCGTTCGGGCCGGATCTTTGGCGAACTCCTTCAGCGTCACGCGCGCGCGCGGAATGGAGTGCGAGAACCAGGGGTTCTTTCCGAGGAACATCCCCACCTCGCAGTGCTCGAAGTCGCCCCGAGTCTGCATCTTCACCATGCGATGAGACACGAAGAACTCGCCCGTCTTTTCCTGCGCGAGGGCACTCGACTTGTACCTGGAGCCGAGCACGCGTCGGGTGGCCGTTGCGTACGCTCCTGGGAGGTGGTTCCCCTGCCCGCCCCCGCCGTAGTAGAAGATGGTTTCGCCGCCCCAGGTGTCGCGAACCTTGGCAAGCCGTTCGGCGACCTCGGAGATCGCCGTCTCCCACGAAATCGTCTCGTATGTGCCGTCCGGACGACGGCGCTGCGGGTGGAGCAAGCGGTGGGGGCCGTTCTGATAGAGGTTGAGCCGATGGGGCTTCTCGCATGCGTAGCCCTGGGACGTGGGATGCTGCTTGTCGCCGCGAAAGCGGAGCAGCTGTCGGCCGTCATCGCCGCCGAGCTGAACCTCGATTCCGCAGTTGCACTCGCAAAGGATGCACGCGGTCGGTTTCCACTCCTTGTTTGCCATCAGCTTCCCTTTCCCCTGCCGAGCACCCACTCGAGGTTGCGCGGCGTAATCGGTTGATCGTCCTCGTCGACTGCGAGCAGTCGCTTGACTCGTCGGCCGGTCTCGGCATCTCGGGCGACCACCGGTTCGTTTCCCTCGCCGAACACCCACTTGTCCGACCAGAGCCGGAGCGCTGTGAGCACGACCCAGAGATCGCGCCCTTTGGCGGTGAGCGCGTACTCGTACCGGACACCGGGTTCGTTGAGTCGCTCACGTTCGAGGACCCCGTGGTCGATCAGGCGCTGCAGGCGGTCCGTCAGTACGTTTTTGGAGATCCCGAGGCTTCGCTCGAACTCGGCGAATCGGCGCACCCCGAAGAAGGCATCGCGAATGATGAGCAGCGACCACCAGTCGCCCACCTGTTCAAGGGCTTGAGCGACGCCGCAGTGCATCTGATCGAAGCGTTTTCGGGACATGCGTTCGAGGTGGAGGCTAGTGGCCGCAGGTCTTTTCAGGCAACCTGTAATGCCGCAGCGTCGCGTGCACGGCTCCGGGGCTCCCGGGAACCTGTGTGCCAAGAAGCCCGTCGGACCTCGCGTTTTGGGGCGGAGGCCCTCGGAATCAGGTGCTTTCTAGTTCGCCCGCTCGACCTTCAGCGGCGCTCGCGACCCCGGGTGAGGGGGAACCGCTGGTCGAGCTCGTCCCAGAAGGGAGCCGTCTGGCGCTCTTGGTACCGCTCCCATTTCCCGATCGCGCCGCCGGCCTCGTAGGCGCTTTCCAAGAACGCCATCAGCGCTCCACGCGGGTCGTCGTGGGTTCGGACGTCGTCGTAGCGAAGCATGGCGAGGTGTGAGCCAGGAAGCTCCTGCCAGAACGCGTCGGCCGGGCGAAGGGGTCGGTCGGCGATCCCTTCGGGCTCCGGCGCGGTGTAGCTGTAGAACGCGGGGAACCGAGTTTCGGGGTCGCCGGGCCAGAAGCCGAAGCTGATGACCTCGTGCGAGTACGCCTCGACGTCCGACCTCCGACCGCCCTCTCCCATCGACGGGGCTTCCCTTCCCGAGAACCGCGTGACGACGTAGTCGAAGCTGTGCCAGTACAGGTGCACCGGCGAGGTTCGCAGGAACGACCGACCCGAGAACGTCTTGAAGGCCTCGTCGATGAAGAGGATGATCCGCCACCATCGGACGATGGCGTCGTGGTCCCAGCTGTGATGGGTCTCGTCTTCCGCGAACGGGATCGTCGAGTGCGGCATGTCGTAGGGCTTCCCGAGGATCGTCGTCGGGTAGCCGACGGCCTCGAGCTTGCGCATCAGGTCTGCGTAGATGGTGGAGACCGATTGGCCTTGAAGCGAAATCCGCTCCTCCGCGCCTTCACTGGTCGAGATGCGAAGGCTGAGGTCGCTCACGACGAGCTCGATCTCGAAGCTCCCGTGCAGCGTCGGAATGGCCAGCGTACTGATCCCGCGCGGCGTGACGTGGAGCGTCATGTGCCACCAGTGGGCCATCTTCGGGTGATGTGCGAGCTTGACCTTGCCCAGCATCTGCGTGACCAGGTGAAGCGTCGCTTTGGTGTCTTCCCAGTCGTCGTAGGGGAGTTCTGGAAGCGTGGAGGGGGATGCCGGCATGTCGGCAACCGTCCCACAAACGCTACTCCGATCAACTGAAGGCCCATGCGCGCGCGCGACGGTTTGCGGGAGGCAGGCGGTGGCCTGCTTTCGCCAGGCGGCCGGCGGGGTCCGGAGCTCCCGCTCGAAGGCGGGGTGGTGAAAGGCAGACTCGGATTCGTAGCCCACGCGGTTCGCGATCCTCGACGATGGTCAGGCGCGGGTCTTCGAGCAGGTTCGTCGCCAGACCAATGCGCCACCGGGTGAGATAGGCGACGGGGCGGGACCCCAAGGAGCTCCGTGAAGCGAGCTGAGAAGCCCGAGCGGGAGGGTGCGGGGCGCTTGGTCAGCTCCGCCACCGTCCATGGATGGTCGAGCGCTTCGTGCATGAGTTTCAGGGCGGCGTTGGCCACCCGGGTCGTTCAGTGCGGCGCCGAACCCTTTGCCCTCATGCTGTTGGCGAAGCTCCCGACTAGAGCGTCCGATGCTAGCTCGCCGACTGGAAACGGCGCCTCTGTTCGCTGGGCCGCCGGTCGCCGGCCCCCCGGTTCAGTCCCTTGCGTTTTTCGGGGTTTTCTTTTTGACAAGAACAGTATCTGCGGTATTCAAAAAAGATGTCTCGTCCTTCTCCGAGAAGGCATCGGGCCGTGTCCCCAGGTTGCGCGGGTGCAGCGCCGCCTCGTCGGCGTCGGAAGCGACGTGGGGCGCAGCTTCATCTCGATTCGCTGCGGCACGGGGGGCGGCGTGAGGGGGCTGGGCGGCCGAAGTCGAGTGACAAGGTCGTTCACGATACGCGGCCCGTGTTGCCTAGCAGCGTGCCGGTGCACGTTACGATGCGGCTCGACAGGCGGCTTCGGCTTCGGTCCGGGCGGCTTTATGGGGCGATTCTCAGGGCTATCGGCGCTGCCCAGGGTCGGTTTTCGATGCGGGTGCTGCATTGGTCGGTGCAGCACGGGCACGTGCACATGATCGTGGAAGCTCGGCATCGGCGCTCTCTTTCGAAAGGGATGCAGGGGCTTTCGATTCGCATCAGCAAGGGGATCAATCGGGCGATGGGGCGGCCTCGCGGGCGAGTGTTCACCGATCGGTACCATGCCGTGCAGCTCGGGACGCCGAGGCAGGTGCGTCACGCGCTCTCCTACGTGCTCAACAATCGGCGTAGGCACCTGAAGAAGCTCGGGAAAGCGCAGCCATCGCGTACCTGGGTCGACCCGTTTTGCTCCGGGCTCCGAGAGGGAGCGGTGTTTCAGGCGGTCGGGCAGGCTCCGAGTGCGGCGCCGCGGACTTGGTTGGCCGGTGTTGCGTGGAGGCGGCACGGGCTCGTGGCCGTGAATGAAGTGCCTGGCGACCGTTGAGGAGAGCACTCCGTCCCTCTCCACGACGTTGGCACAGGATATCGAGAGCTAGAAACTTCCCACGATCGACGCGCCCCCTAGCCCAGGCACGATAATCAGACCGCTTCCGTTGTCTCTATGTTTTCGCAGCCCTCGTCGCTTCAGCAGCAGCGCGGTTCCAGTCACGATCATGGCTGGCCCCAACACCATGCCGGTCACCCAAATCGAGACATCGGGGCAAGAAACGACGTCGCAGTCTTCCCCAAGATTCTTGGATGCGGAGACGGACGTCGCGATCACGGGAAAAGCGATCCCTGCGCCGATGAGTGTCCATCCCGCGACGTTGAGGCGCTGTTCCTTCTTCGATTCGTACTGCACGAC